>JAWKSZ010000090.1:0-25725 GCA_041402045.1 Planctomycetota bacterium
CGGTCCAGGCGCTCTACGACGGCGCCGTGGCCGAGATCATCCCGGTGTCTTCGACCCGCGTCGCCGAGTCCTCGAAGCTCCTGGAGAACATCTACCGCTGCGTGAACATCGCGCTGGTCAACGAGCTCGAGGTCTGCTTCGCGCGCATGGGCGTCGACATCTTCGAGGTGATCGACGCCGCGCGCACCAAGCCCTTCGGCTTCACCCCGTTCTGGCCGGGGCCCGGCCTGGGCGGGCACTGCATCCCCATCGACCCCGTCTACCTGAGCTGGAAGGCCAAGGAGTTCGGGGTCCGCACCCGGTTCATCGACCTCGCGCAGGAGGTGAACACCTCCATGCCCGAGTACGTGCTCGGGCGCTGCATGGACGCGCTCAACAGCCAGGAGAAGGCGCTCAAGGGCGCCAAGGTCCTGTTCCTGGGGGTGGCCTACAAGAAGGACGTGGGCGACGTGCGCGAGTCGCCGGCCCTGGTCCTGTGGGAGCTGTTCGGCGCCAAGGGCGCCGAGCTGGACTACCACGACCCCCACGTGCCCGTCCTCGGTCGCGGCCGGCACTACAGCATCGACCGCAAGAGCGTCAGCCTCGACGCCAACACCCTCTCGAGCTACGACCTCGTGGTCGTGGTCACCGACCACTCGAGCATGGACTGGTCCCAGGTCGTGCAGCACTCGAAGCTGCTCGTCGACACCCGCAACGCGACCCGCGACGTGCGCGGGGACGCGGCCCACGTGTTCCTCGCCTAGCGGGCAGGTCCGGCCAAGCCGAGCAACACCAGCCCGCCGACGAGCAACAGTCCGCCGAGGGCGTAGAGCCCCTTGGCCAGGCGCGCCGCGCCGCGGCGCTCCTCGTCCGTGAGCGCGCCCCGGGCCCCCAGCCCGCGGGCGACGGTGCCGACGACCAACGCCAGGCCTCCGGCTCCCAACGCCGCGACGCCCCACGCCGTCACCGCTCACCTCCCACCCCGAACGAGTCGTCGAAGGGCCCCGGCTCCTCGCGCTCGAGCTGCTCGGGCGCGGGGTGCTTGGAGGCCAGGGTCGAGTCCAGCGGGATCTCGTAGACCGACGCGACTCGGCTGGCGACGTCCTCCTCGAACGCGACCCGCAGCCGACGCCGCAGCCCGCGCAGGTCGAACACGTGCAAGAGGTAGACCCCGCCGAGGCACGCGCCCAGGAGCCAGGTCCAGCGCTCGATCGCCGCGAGCACCGCCTGGGGCGAGTGCCCGGTCGCGGCGCTGGCCTCCGCCAGGTCGAGCCCCAACAGCGAGACGTTCCACGCCGGGCCGCCGCGCAGGAGCTCGTCCACGGCGAACAGCCACACCAGCACGAAGGCGGAGCCGCGCAGCGGGCGCCCGGTCATGACCTGGGCCACCCCTGGGATCAGCGGGCCCACCAGGCGCACCACGAACCCCGGCTTGGCGTCGACGCCCACCGGCTCGAAGTAGCGGGGGCTCGGCAGCAGCAGCGAGCCGAGCATCAACAACAGCACGAAGGGGACCACCCAGAACCAGCGGTTGCGCGCGCGCTGCTCGCGCAGCGGGCGGTCGTAGACCCGCTCGAAGGCGAGGAGCGAGGCGTCGATCCGCCCGGGGACCGGGACGAACAGCGCGCGCAGGGTGCGCGCCGGCCAGGCGCTCCACCAGCTCTCGCGGCCGAGGAGCGCCTGGTCCCGCGCCAGCCGCGGCGGCACGGGTGGGGTGAGCGAGGCGTCGACCAGCGCCGGGTCCGCGCGGCGCGCCTCCTCGAGCAGCGGGCGCGCGTCGGCCTCGGGGAGCTGCTGCGCGAGGCCCAGGAGCGCGGGCGCGCTGCGCTCGAGGGCCAGGGCGTCGCGGTAGGCCGCGCGCACCTCGTCGTCGGGGCGCCGCCCGCGCTGCTTGGCCCAGGCCCGGGCGTAGGCCAGCGCGGGCTCGAGGAACTCGCTGCGCTCCAGGGCGCCCTGCCCCACGAGCTGGTCCAGGGCGAGCTCGGTCTCGGAGAAGCTCAGGCCGCACAAGGAGGCGGCGGTCGCCGCGTCCAGGGGCACCTCCATGGGCAGCGCCGCGAACACCGCCTGCTGGGTCGGGGTCGAGCCCGCGGCGATCCGCGCGACCTCGCTGCGGCGGTAGCTGCGGAAGGCCTGGTCCAGGGCCGTCGAGCTCGCGGGGGCGGTGGGGTAGCCCCCGCACAGGGTCTGGGGTCCGCGGCGGGCGGCGGTCAGGGCCTCGCGGGCCGCGTCGTTGAGCCCCACGAGCACGAAGTAGAGCGCGAGCACGCCCACGACCGCCGCCTTGTCGTGCAGGGTCACGTAGCTCGGCCAGGCGAAGCTCAGGCGCACCCGCGGGTTCTTCACCCACAGCCGCAGCCGGGCCCAGCGTCCGCGGACGCCGCTGCGCTCCAGGTCGCGCCGGGTCTGGCGCCGGTAGCGCATCCACAGCAGGAGCAGGAGCCCCACCGCGCCCGGGATCAAGGACTGCTGGAACGCGTGGCCGGCCTCGGCGTAGACCAGGCCCTCGGGGCTCATGCCTCCCGGGGCGGCGGGCTCGCGCGCTCCGAGGGTCACGAGCTCGGCCCGCGTCCGGGGGTCGTCCTCGGCCACGACCCAGGGGTCGAGGGGGCCCGAGCCGCTCCAGGCGGCGGCCCAGCCCGCGGCGTCGAGGTCGCGCAGCGCGAGCGCGATCCCCGCCGCCGCGGGGTCGAGCCCGTGGGCGCGCAGGTAGTCCCGCAGAGCCAGGCGCCCGGGTCCGGTCAGGTGCGGGGCGCTCAAGGCGCGGGCGATCAGCGCCTCGGTCGGGGGGGCGCCCTCGACCTCCGAGCGCCAGGCCGCCGCGTAGGCCAGGACCCAGGGGTTGCTCTCGTCGATCAGCGCGGCGTCGTCGAGCAGCACCTTCAGCCGCGGGTCGTGGGGGTCCGCGCGCACGAAGCGCGGCTCGACGGGGACCGGACGCGGGCGACCTTCGAGGGTCAGGAGCACGTCCCCCTGGACGCCAGGGACCTGCGGTGTGAAGTGCAGCAGGCGGTCGTCGGAGCGCAGGCGCTTGCGCGCGAAGCTCTCGGGCCCCACCACCAGCCCGCCGCCGAGGACCAGCCGTCCGCCGCGGGGGCCCTGGACGCCCAGGTCTGCCTGCCCGCAGCGCGCGGGCCCCTGGGGCGGGACGTAGGGGTAGAAGCGCCAGGGCGAGGTCGGCGAGCGCGGCTGGACCTCGAACCCGGGGTCGCAGGCGGCGAAGCGCGCGCGCGCCAGCCAGCGCAGCTCGTCGTGGGGCACGCGCTCGGGCTCGGGGGTCAGGCTCGGGGCGAAGGCGTGCTCGAGGGTCAGCTCCGGGCCGGCGCCCACCCGCAGCCCGACCTCGCGGCGCGCGCCCGCGACCTCGACCTCTGCCACCAGGCCCTGGGCGCCGCGGTAGCTCAGGCGGCGCGCCAACCCGGGCAGGCGCGCGCGGGCGAAGATCCGCCCGTCGTTGCTGGAGAGGGTGTAGACGAAGCGCAGCCACCCCACGTAGACCCAGCGTCCGTCGAGGCTGAGCAGCGGGTGCGTCGTCCCGCCCCAGTCCGCGCAGAGCTCGCGCTGGCCGACCGGCGGCCAGCGCCAGGCGTGGGCGCTCGCGCTCACCGGCCGCGCCTGGATGAACCCCCCCGGGCGCAGCACCGGCGCGCGGAAGGACTCCGCCGAGCTCGCCAGGCTGCGGGGCACCAGGGCCTGCAGCGCGCGGCGGCCGTCGGGGTCGAGGACCTCGTAGGCCGCCTCGAGCACCGCGAGGTCCAGGGGCGTGGCGCGGGTCTTGGCGTGAGCCAGGGCCAGCTCGAACGCGCCGGGCTCGCCCCGGGCGACCCCCAGCCGCGCGAGGAAGGCCTGGCGCAGGGCCGGAGTCAGCTCGCCCCCCGCGTCCGCGAGCAGGCCCTCGAGCAGCTCCGCGGCGCGCGCCGGCGCCAGCCGGCGGTCCCGGGCCAGGAGGTCCAGGATCTCCACGAGCTGGCGGGGGCTGACCGGGGCGTCGGCGTCGGGGAGCTCGCCCTGGAGCTGGACCCAGGTCGGACGCTCGAGCTCGTCGGGGCTCGGGAGCAGCGTGCGCCAATCCCTCGGGGGGAGCGGGCCCAAGGCCTCGGCCAGGGGTCCGTAGCCCGGCTGTCCGCGCGGGATCGCGTAGGCCGCAGCGAGCAGCGGCCCGGGGGCCGGGGCCTCGCTCGCGCTCGCGGCCGGGGCCAGCGGCGGGCGCGGCTGGGGGCCCAGGGCGTAGGTCAGGAGCGCTGCGATCACGAACAGCGGGAGGAACGCCGCGACCACGTGCCGGTGCTGGGCGACCCGCCGCCCGATCCGGGTGGTCAGCCCGCCGCGCACCGCGCGCACCGGCTCTCCGCGCAGGAAGCGCTCGAGGTCGCGCTCCATGGCCTGGGCGCTGGCGTAGCGCCGCCACTTCTCCTTCTCCAGCGCCTTGAGGCAGATCGTCTCCAGGGACGCCGGGACTCCCTCGCGCAGCTTGCTGGGCGGCGTCGGCTCCCGGGTCAGGACCTGCGCGATCACGTCGTAGAGGCTCTTGCCGCGGAACGGAGGGCGCCCGGTCAGGCACTCGTAGAGCACGGCGCCCAGCCCGTAGACGTCGGACACCGCGTCGACCTGGCGGAACAAGCCCCGGGCCTGCTCCGGCGGCATGTAGGGCGGGCTGCCCATGGCGACGCCGGTCAGCGTCAGGTTGCCCACCGAGGCCTCGCCCAGGTCCTTGGCCAGCCCGAAGTCGGTGACGTGGGGCTGGCCCTCGAGGTCCAACAGAATGTTCGCGGGCTTGAGGTCGCGGTGAATGATCCCCTGCTCGTGGGCGTAGTGGATCGCCCCCGCGACCTGGGCCACCAGCTCGGCGGCGCGGCGCGGGGGGACCCCGCCTTCGCTCCGCGCCTGGGCCTGGAGCGTGGTCCCCTCCACCAGGTCCATGGTGAAGTAGGGCCGGCCCGAGTCGAGGCCCACGTCGTGGATCGCCACGATCGCCGGGTGCACGAGCTTCTGCACCGCGCGCGCCTCGCGGTCGAAGCGCGCGAGCTCCTCGCGGTCCACGTCGGCGCTCGAGATCACCTTCAGCGCACGGGTCACCCCGCGGTCCGGGTCGTGGGCCTCGTAGACCACGCCCATGCCACCCTTGCCCAGGATTCGCTTGAGCTCGAACGGCCCGATCCGCTGCGGCTCGCTCTCCGGCGCCGGGACCGCGCGCAGGGTGCTCTCGATCGGGAGCGCGGGGCCGGAGTCGATCCGTGAGCCCGGGTCCGAGCCCGGCGCCCGCGGCCCGCGGGATCCGCCGGGCAGCGCAGCGCGCAGGTCGCCGCGCTCGCTGCGCCGCGCCGGATCGAGGAAGGTCGCCTCGTCCTCGTCACCCTCCCCGGGTTCGTGCATGGCCAGAGGGTACATTTTTCTGGTTCGCGCCGCCTACGCGGCGCTCACGGCCCGAGGCCCTGCACACAGCCTCCCGTGGTTCCGTGTTCCTCTCCCTCGCCTGGTTCGCGGCGCTCCTGGCCCCCGCGGGCCTTAGCGCGACGCCCTCCCGTCGTTTCGTCGGGGCGCGGGGGCTCCGTAGTGCGGTCGGGAGGGCATCTGGAGCGCGCACGCGGGAGAGGTGAGTCGGACCTGGTAGACTTGCGCCATGGATCCCACGACGGGGCTGTGGTGCATCGTGCTGGTGTGGCTGGGAGCCACCGGCGCGTGCGTGGGCAGCTTCCTCAACGTGGTGATCTTCCGCCTGCCGCGGCGATGCTTGAGCGTGTCGAAGCCGGCGCGCTCGTTCTGTCCGACCTGCGTGCGGCAGCTCACGTGGCGCGAGAACGTGCCGCTGCTCTCGTACCTGATTCAGCGCGGGCGCTGTCGGGGTTGCCAGCAGCCGATCTCCTGGCGCTACCCCCTCGTCGAGGGGGTGATCTTCGTCCTGTTCCTGGCCCTGGCCTTCCGGCACCTGAGCCCTGCGCTGCTGGTGACGCCGCAGGCCTGGGGGGTGTACGCGATCCATTGCCTCGTGGCCTGTGCCCTGGTGGTGTGCGCCGCCACCGACCTCGACCTGCGCCTGGTGCCCGACGCGATCACGATCCCGGGGGTGCTCCTGGCGCCCGTGGCCCTGACCCTCGTCCCTGGGGCCCTGGGCTCCCCGCTCCCCGACCTCCCGGAGTGGGGGCGAGCGCTGAGCGCGAGCTTCGAGTCGCCCTGCGCGTGGTGGGGGCTCGACGGCGGCCCGAGCCCGGCGCGCTGGCTGATCGGGCTCTCGGGGAGCGACTGGGCGCCGCACCTGGGGGGACTCGCGGGGTCGCTCCTGGGGATCCTGGCGGGGGGCGGCTCGCTCGTCGCGATCAACGCGGCGTTTGGGGTGTTCGGGGTGCGCAGCATGGGAGCCGGCGACGTCAAGCTCCTGGCCTTCCTGGGGGGCTACCTGGGCTGGCAGGCGGCCCTGGGGACCCTCGCGCGGGCGGTGCTCCTGGGGGCGGGGGCGGGGATCGCCTACTTCGCGCTCAGCGGACGCGAAGCCCTCGAGCCAGGGGAGTGGGACGGCCTGAGCGCGACCCGCCGGTGGCTGGCGGGGGGTCCTGGCGCCCAGGGGTGGCGTGCGCGCCTGGCCACCGGGGCCGCCCACGTCCCCTTCGCGCCCTTCCTCTGTCTGGCCGCCGGGGTGTGCCTGTTCGCGCCGCGAGGCGTGCTGCTAGGGGTGCTCGGGGGCTGACCGCGGGTGCTGGCAAGTTCCCGCGTAAGCGGTTACAAAACCCGGTGCCGGAATCATGCAGGCGAGCGTGGCGGGTGGGTCCCGAACCATGCGCGCGAGCGTGAAGTCCGGCGCCGCCGGAGGCGGCGCGGCAGCCCCTGGCTGCCGCCAGGACATGGCGGAAGGAGCCCCCTCGTGATCAGCGTCGAAGAACTGCTGCAGCAACTCGTGGAGCGCGGGGGCTCGGACCTCCACGTCACCGCGGGGGCGCCCCCGAAGATCCGGATCGACGGCAAGTTGATCGACACCGAGCACGCCGTGCTCGACCCCGAGACCACCCAGAAGCTGATCTACTCGATCCTGGACAACACCCAGATCGCGCGGTTCGAGAAGGACCTCGAGCTGGACATGTCGTTCGGTATCGGCGGGTTGGGCCGTTTCCGCACCAACGTGTTCATGCAACGCGGCGCGGTGGGCGCGGTGCTGCGCGTGATCCCCTACGAGATCAAGGGCTTCCGCGACCTGGGCCTCCCCGAGGACCTCTGCGCTCAGATCTGCGCCACCCCCAAGGGGCTGGTGCTGGTGACCGGCGCAACCGGCTCGGGCAAGTCGACGACCCTCGCGGCCATGGTCGACTACGTGAACCGCAGCCGCAGCGAACATATCGTGACCATCGAGGACCCGATCGAGTTCGTGCACAAGAACAAGTCCTGCCTGGTCAACCAGCGCGAGGTCGGCAGCGACACCCACGGCTTCAAGGAGGCCCTGCGCTCCGTGCTGCGTCAGGACCCGGACGTGGTCCTGGTGGGTGAGATGCGCGACATGGAGACCATCGAGGCCGCGTTGACGCTGGCCGAGACGGGTCACCTCACCTTCGGCACGCTGCACACCTCGGACTGCGTGCAGACCATGAACCGCATCGTGGACGTGTTCCCTGCCTACCAGCAGCAGCAGATCCGCACCGTGCTCTCGTTCGTGGTCCAGGCCGTGTTCTGCCAGCAGCTCCTGCCGCGCAAGGACGGCCGCGGGCGCGTGATGGCCGCGGAGATCATGATCGCCAACAGCGCGGTCAAGTCGCTGATCCGCGAGGACAAGGCGCACCAGATCTACAGCATCATTCAGACCGGCGGCAAGTACGGCATGCGCACCATGAACCAGTCGCTGTTCCAGCTGGTGCAGAAGCACCTCGTGGACTACGAGGACGCCAAGGAGCGCTCGACCGACGTCGAGGACTTCCAGCGCACCTTCCAGAGCGCGGGCGTGACCCCGCGCGGCGGCGTCCAGCCGCGGACCGGCGGCAAGCCGGGTGCGCCTCGCGGCGGCGCCCCGGGCGCGCGTCGGCGGTAAGAGCTAGAACAACCAGGCACACTCACTACTCCTAAGGGCGGGAAGCAGAGAGCAGGGACATGGCGGAACAGAATCAGGCTGGAGTCAGCCAACCAGTCCGGCGCGCGGTGGCGGGGAGCGGACAGGTCCGGCGGGCGCGGGTCAAGCTCGCGGAGATGGTGCTCTTCACGCGCCAGCTCGCGACCATGATCTCCGCCGGTATCCCCCTGCTCGAGTCGCTGGAGATCCTCTGCGAGCAGACGGAGAACCCCGGGTTCCGCGCGGTGCTCGAGGTGGTCGTGACCGACGTCCGCGGCGGTAACGACCTCTCCAGCGCGCTGGCCGAGCACCCCAAGGTGTTCGAGGAGATCTACGTCAACATGGTCCGGGCCGGTGAGGTCTCCGGTCAGATCGACGACATCCTGGTGCGCCTCGCGGAATACCAGGAGGCGACGGCCAAGCTGCGCTCGCAGATCATCTCGGCCATGACCTACCCGGTCGTGTCGCTGGCGCTGATCTTCTGCATCGTGCTGTTCCTGCTGTGGGTGATCGTGCCCAGCTTCAAGGACATCTTCGACAGCCTCAAGGTCGACCTCCCCTGGCCGACCCAGTTGCTGCTCACGATCTCGCTCTTCGTGCGCGACCAGTGGTACGTGTGGATCCCAGGCTGCGTCGGCATCGGCGTGCTGTTCGTGCTCTACAAGCGCACGCCCATGGGCCGCCGGCAGCTCGACTGGGTCAAGCTGAACATGCCGATCTTCGGCGGCCTGTTCAAGAAGGTCGCGCTGTCCCGCTTCACCCGCACCTTCGCCACCCTGATCTCCTCCGGTGTCCCGATCCTCGGCGCGCTGGAGATCGTGGCCTCGACCTCGGGCAACGTGCACATCGAGGAGGCCGTGCTCGACGCCTCCGAGAGCGTGCGCCAGGGTGACACGCTGGCCTCGCCGCTCGCGCTGCGGCCCAAGCTGTTCCCGCCCATGGTCACGCGCATGATCGCGATCGGCGAGAAGTCGGGTGCTCTCGAGGCCCTGCTGCTCAAGATCTCGGAGTTCTACGACCAGCAGGTCGAGCAGGCCGTCGAGCAGCTGACCTCGCTGATCGAGCCGCTCATGATCTGCTTCATGGGCATCATCGTGGGCGGCATGGTCATCGCGATCTTCCTCCCGATCTTCGAGCTGCAGAAGCAGCTCCAGCAGTAGCGCGCCTCCGCGCGACGCACGCACCTCACGGGCCGGCCACACGCCGGCCCGTGTCGTGTACGGTCGCCACGCGGGTGCGCGATCGGGGCCGGGGCACTACCCTTGATCCAGCCATGGACACCGCGTCGCAGAGCTCGTCGTTCCTCCAGCGCTATCGCGAGGACTACCGCCGTCAAGCGGGGTGGCTGGGGGTGGCCCGGGTCCTCGTGATCCTGCTGGGTCTGGTGATCCTCCTGGTCTACGAGGAGGGCAACCCGCGCTTGTTGCAGTCGGCCTACGCCACCCTCGTGCTCGGGCTCCTGGTCTCGGTGTTGGAGCTGGTGTGGTTCCGCTGGGTCACCGACCTGGAGCGCTTCGTGCGCTACACGATCGTGGGCGACCTCCTGCTCGAGGCCGCGCTGACCTACCTCAGCGGCGGGATCTACACCGTCGGCTTCGCGTTCTTGTTCTTCGGCACGATCCTCTCGGCGGTGCTCCTGGTCTCGGACCGCGCCGCGTTCGTGCTCGCCTCCAGCGCCAGCGTGGCCCTGGGGGTGATCGCGCTCGCCTATTGGTGGGCCGCCAAGTCGACGCTGCACCTGCCCCTCGTTCCGGACGCGCTCTACGTCGACGTCGACCTGCGCTGGGGCCGGGTGACCGCGAACCTGATCGGGTTCACCTTCGGCCTGCACGCGGTGGCCTTCCTGGGGACCCGCCTCCCCGAGCGGGTGGGCGGGATCCACCTCCTGTTCGACGACGCCTTGCAGCGCATGCGCGACGGGCTGGTGGCGATCGACCGCGGCGGGCGCTTCGTGCTGGTGAACCCCGAGGCCTCGCGCTTGCTCAACTGGCGCAGGCCCGACGAGCTGATCGGGCGCACCTTCGAGCACACCCTGCGCCGCGAGGAGGACCACAAGGTGCTCGGGCTCCTGGCCCGGGACACCGACCAGGACTGCGAGATCGAGCTGGAGATCCGCGACCGCCCGCCCCAGCCCCTGGCGGTCAAGACCGCCGTCGTCCGCGGCCCGCGGGGGGAGGTGCGGGGCGTGGTCGGGGTGTTCCGCGACCTGACCCTCGAGCGGCAGCTAGAGGCGTTGCAGACCCGCCTCGATCGCCTGGCGGGCACCGAAGAAATGGCGCAGGGGTTGGCCCACGAGCTGCGCACGCCCCTGGCGAGCATTCGCGGCGCGGTCGAAGAGCTCACGCGCTCGACCTTCGAGGACTCCACCGACCAGCGGCTGGCCGACATCGTGCGTCGCGAGTCGAGCCGGCTCGACCGGCTGTTGCAGGAGTTCCTCGACTTCGCGCGCATGCCCCCCCTGCGCGCGCAGGAGGTGCTCGTGGCCGAGCTGGTAGAGGACGCGGTGCTGCTCCTGCGCCGGCTGCCGCTGGCCGAGGGGGTCGAGATCAGCAGCGAGCGCGCGGAGGGGGTCGAGGTGTGGGCAGACCCCGACCTCCTGCGCCAGGCGCTGCTGAACATCGGGCGCAACGGGCTGGAGGCCCTGAGCGGCAAGGGGCGGCTGTGCTTCAGCAGTCGCTCGGTGGAGCTCACCCGGCGCAGCGAGGGACCCGAGCGCGTGCTCCAGACCCAGCCCGGGGTGGAGCTGATCGTCGACGACGACGGGCCCGAGCCCGTGCCCGAGCACGAGCGCGCCCGGGTGTTCCTGCCCTTCGTGACCCGCAAGCCAGGCGGGTTGGGGCTGGGGCTGGCGCTCAGCGACAAGATCGTGCGCCTGCACGAGGGTGAGATCCACTGCGAGGCCAGCCCCCTCGGCGGGACCCGCTTCCGGATTCTGTTGCCCGCGCACCAGGCGCCCGCGCTGGAGCCGACCCAGGCCGGCGTGTAGCTCGCTGTGGGGCCGAGCATTGCGCCATCCGAGCGAGCTGCCTAGGCTGGAGGTGCGGGGAAGCGAGGCGGGAGCGTTGACTCAAACCCTTGAGCGGTGTGGGCGGGTCCTGGTCGTCGACGACGAGCAGAGCCTGCTCGAGGTGCTGGAGATCGTGCTCCAGCGCTCGGGCTACGACGTCATCACGCGGGACCGCCCGGAGGAAGGGCTGGAGGCGTTCCGCGCCTCGCCCCCGGACATCGTGCTCCTCGACCTGCACATGCCCTCGATCAACGGCCTGGAGCTGCTCGCGCAGTTCAAGCGGATCGACCCCAGCGTGCCGGTGATCGTGATCACGGCGCACTCCTCCTGGGACAACGCGCTCGAGGCCATGCGCCTGGGCGCCTTCGACTTCATAAAGAAGCCCTTCGCCAACAACGACCAGATCCGCGAGGTCGTGTCCCGCGCGCTGGCCCAGCGCGCGGCGCCCAGCGACACCCCCAGCGGGGTGCCGAGCGCCAGCGAGATCCTGGGCAACTCGCCGTCGATCCGCGAGGCGCTGGGGCTCGTCGAGCGCGCGGCGCCCACCGACAGCACCGTGCTGATCACCGGCGAGAGCGGCACCGGCAAGGAGCTGCTCAGCCGCGCGCTGCACTACCGCTCCCCCCGCGCGAGCGGCCCGTTCCTCTCGGTCAACTGCGCTGCGTTCCCCGAGACCCTGCTCGAGAGCGAGCTGTTCGGACACAAGCGGGGCGCGTTCAGCGGCGCGAGCCACGACAAGCAGGGCCTGATCGAGGTGTGCCACAACGGCACGTTCTTCCTGGACGAGGTCGGCGAGCTGAGCCTGAACACCCAGGTCAAGCTCCTGCGCGTCCTCGAGCAGCGCACGCTGATCCGGGTCGGCGACACGGCCGAGCGCACGATCGACGTGCGGTTCATCTGCGCGACGAACCGCAACCTGGAGGACATGGTCGAGAGCGGCACCTTCCGCGCCGACCTCTACTACCGGATCAACGTGCTCCCGATCCACCTGCCCCGCTGCGCGAGCGCAAGAAGGACATTCCGCTGCTCGCCGCGCACTTCCTCGCGCGCTGCTCGCGACGCCAAGGCAAGCCGGAGCTGACCCTCGGCCCGGTCGTCCAGGATCAGCTCATGGCCTACGACTGGCCGGGGAACGTGCGCGAGCTGCACAACGTGATCCAGCGGGCGGTGACCCTGGCTCAGGGGGACACCCTGCGCACCGAGCACCTCTTGCTCAGCACCCGCCGCCGGGTCCCGCACGTGGAGCTGATCCCTCCGAGCGGGGTGGACCTCGAGCGAGAGCTGGCCGAGGTGGAGCGCCGCTACCTGGTCGCCGCCCTCGAGCGCACCGGCGGCCACGTGACCAACGCCGCCAAGCTCCTGGGGATCTCGTTCCGCGCCATGCGCTACAAGATCCAGAAGCACGACCTCGCGCGCGAGTGAGCCTCGAGCTCGACCCCGGCTTCCTCAACCGCCTGGAGCGGGTGGCGATCGTGGCGCGCAAGACCCTCAAGGGCCTGGGTCACGGCGCGCGGCGGAGCAAGCGCGCCGGCGGCGCGGTGGAGTTCGCCGACTACCGCGCCTACGCGCCGGGCGACGACCCGCGCCAGATCGACTGGTACGCCTACGCGCGCTTCGAGGAGCTCTACCTCAAGCTGTTCATGGCCGAGCAGGACCTGCAGGTCCACCTGGTGTGCGACCACAGCGCGAGCATGCGCACGGGGACCCCCCCCAAGCTCGGCTTCGCCTGGCACGTGCTCCTGGCCCTGGCCTACGTCGGGCTCGCGGCGGGGGACCGCGTGCGGCTCGAGCTCTTCGCTGAGGCGGGGGCCTTGGCGCGGCTGGGGCCGCTGCAGGGCCGGCGCGGCCTGGCCCGCTTGCTCGGGTTCCTCAAGGCGCAGCCCGAGCCGAGCGCGGGGACCGACCTCGCGCGCGCCGTGCGCGGGTTCCTCGCGCGGCGACCCGCCCCTGGCGTCGTCGTCGTGTTCAGCGATTTCCTCGACCCGCTGGGGTTCAAGGAGCCCCTCGAGCGCCTGCGCTACTCGGGCTTCGAGCCTCACGTGATCCACGTGGTCGCGCCGGACGAGGTGGAGCCTCAGCTCGGCCCGGACGTGGACCTCGTCGACGTGGAGACTGGGGTGGTGCACACCCTGCCCCTCGACCGCGCCTCCTTGGCGGCCTACAAGGCGCGCTTCGCCGAGTTCTGCGCTGAGCTCGAGGCGCTGTGCGTGCGGCACCAGATCGGCTACGCCCGAGCGCGCAGCGATCAAGCCCCGGAGGCGTTCGTGCTCGAGACGCTGCGGCGCTCGGCGGTCGTGACGTAGTCGTCCGCCCCACGAGGCGGGAGCCGACACGCAGGGCGGCGACGAGGGTGAGCGAGAGCAGGACCCTTGTTTGCGGCGAGCGCCTGGGGCAGCTGTCCCCCCCCGGGGGGGGGCGCTGGGCACAGGGTGGCTCGAAATGGACCACTAAATTCACAGTTCGATCCACCAGGTATGCACGATCGTTGGAGCTCCACCCGAGTGGCTCGAATCAGGCCAGCCGTGCAGTACGAACCTGAAGCAGGCGGCGCAACCTCCTAAAAAGTGAGCCAACAACCGTTTTGAAATCACGCGCGTGCACGTCAAGATTGTGCTGGAGAGAAGAGGCGTTGGGAGTGCACATCCTCGTCGTCGAGGACCACGAGTTCTTGCGGGTGAACCTCATCGAGCAGCTGGCTGCGTTGGGGTACGAGGCCCAGGGCGTGGGCACGGGCGCCGAGGCGCTGACCGCCGTGCGGGAGGGCGGCCAGTCGCTCGTGCTCCTCGACCTCGGGCTGCCAGACATGCGCGGCGACGACGTGCTCCGTCAGCTCCAGGAGCTCGCGCAGGACCTACCGATCCTCGTCTGCAGCGGCGCCACCCCCCGCGCCTTGAACACCGTCGGCGGGCAACAGAGCCAGGTGCGCGTCCTGAACAAGCCCTTCAATCTGCAACAACTCGCGGACACCGTCAGGTCCATCCTGACCGGCGCCTCCTCATGAGCGGGTCTCCCGAACCACAGACCTCTGCCACGGTGCTCGTGATCGATGACGATCAGGGCTTCTGCGCGACGCTGGCCGACTACCGGCGCAACGAGCGCGGCCTGCGGGTCGTCGTGGCGCACAGCGCGGCCTCGGGCCTCGAGCAAGCGGTCAGTGTGAATCCAGCGGTGATCCTCCTCGATCAACGCCTGCCGGACTCGGAGGGCACCGAGGTGTGCCGCCGCCTCCTGGAGCGGAGCGAGGAGGCCAAGGTCGTGCTCATGACGGCCTACCCCACCTTTCGTCACGCCGTCGGGGCGCTGCAGGCAGGCGCCTGCGACTACCTCACCAAGCCCTTCGACCCCTACGAGCTCGACTTCGCCCTCGACCGCGCCCTGCGCATCCAGAAGCTCGAGCGGCTGGAGAAGCTCCAGGACTACCTGCGCGCGCGCCAGCAGGGCGCCTCGGAGCTGGTGGGCACGCTGCCCGAGACGCGCCGGCTGATCCTGCGCGCGGCGGGCAGCGGCTCCACGGTGTTGATCGCCGGCGCCACGGGCACAGGGAAGAGCCTCGTCGCCAGGTGCATTCACCAGGCCAGCGATCGCTCCGAGGGGCCGTTCATCGCGGTCAACTGCAGCGCGCTGCCCGAGTCCCTGATCGAGTCCGAGCTCTTCGGTCACGTCAAGGGCGCGTTCAGCGGCGCGATCGCCAACCGCCGCGGCGCGCTCGAGATGGCGGAAGGGGGCACGCTGCTCCTCGACGAGATCGGGGACCTGCCCCTGGCGCTGCAGGCGAAGCTCCTGCACGTGCTCGAGGAGCGCACGGTGCGCCGGAGCGGCGGTGACACCTTCCACCCCGTCGACGTGCGGATCGTGGCCGCTACCCACCGCGACCTCGAGCGCGAGGTCACCCGCGGCCGGTTCCGCAAGGACCTCTACTTCCGCCTGGGCGTGTTGGCGATCACGCTCCCCGACCTGCGCGAGCGGCGCGAGGACATTCCCGCCCTGTGCGGGCATATCCTGGCGCGGCTCTCGCCCAAGCGTTCGCTGAAGATCCCCCCGGCCGACATGCAGCAGCTCACGGCCTACGACTGGCCGGGGAACGTGCGCGAGCTGCACAACGTGCTCGAGCGCGCGCTGATCCTCGCGACTCCGGACGGTGAGCTGAACCCCGCTTCGCACCTCCCCAAGGGGGCCCACGCGCGAGCCTCCGCGCCGGCGCCCGCCCCGCGCACGCCCGCGGGACAGGACTCCCGCCAGGAGGTCGCGCAGAGCTGGGCCGCCGAGCACATGCAGGGGAGCGAGCGCATCCCGACCCTGGCCCAGATCGAGCAGGCGTGGATCGACGAGGTGCTCACCCGGCTCGACGGGAACCTCACTCAGACCGCTCGGGCGCTGGGGATCTCGCGCTCGACCCTCAAGCGCAAGCTGCGGCAGTCGACCACGACCACGCTCAAGACCCTCGCCGCGCAGCGCGAAGCGCGGCGGGACGCTCAGAGCTAGCCAGAGCCAGTCAGCGACCGGGCCGCGCGGGTCAGCGCGTCTCGGGCGCGGCGCGCACGACCTCTGGCGGCGCGACGGGCAGGCGCAGCATGAGCCGCGGGGCGTCGGGGTCGAGGTCCAACTCCAGGCCACCTCCGAGGGTCGTGACCAGGGTCCGACACACGAACACCCCCGGGCCAGGTGCGCGGCAAGGATCTGCGAGGGCGACGCGCAGGCACTCCCGCGCCGCGCCGGGCAGCGCGAGCGTCAGCTCGCCCCAGCCTGGGTGCTCGCGGACCGTGACCTCCAGGGCGCTGGGGTGCAGGCCCAGGTCCTGGCCCAGGGCCTTGAACAGGATCTCCATGGCGTCGCGCAACACGTCGGGGTCGCTCCACACGAACACCGGCGCTGGAGCCGTCAAGGAGACATCCGCGCCTTGGTTCGAGAGCCGGTGACGCCACCCCTCGACGAGCTCGCTCGCGAGCCCGTCGAGGGACAGCGGCACGCAGCGCGACCAGCGCGGGCGACCGAAGGGCTCGAGGGTGTGCAGCAGTCCGACCAGGCGGTTGACCTCGCCCTCGATCCCCTCCAGCGCCGGGCGCAGGTCCGCCGGAGCGCTGCGCTCCAAGCGCTTGAGCAGCGCCGCCAGCGCGAACGTCACCGACCCCAGCGGACTCCCCATGGCGTGGCGGAAGTCCTCCAGGAAGGCGAACACCCCGTCGAGGCACGCCGACAGCGGCCGCGCGGGTTCGAGCTCGTGGCCGCCGTTGGACTCGACCAGCGCGACGCTGGCGCTCGCGCTCCCGTCGAACACGAGGGTCGCCTGAAACTGCCGGCCGTCGGCCTCCACCCAGGTGGTGTAGGCGGGCTCGCCGCCGCCGCTGGACGGCTTGGCACGACCTCCCCTCTGCAGCAAGCGGCGTAACACCTCGCTGGCCTCGCCCCGCCAACTCGGCGGCACGTCGCCGGCCAGAACCTCCACGTTCCCCGAGGCGAGGTCCAGGCGCAGACTCGCCACACGCTGTTCACACATAGGTCGTCTCCCCCCTCGTGGGCACGCTCCGTGCGTCTCAATGCGAACAGGAGCCCACGCCGAAGTCGACCCTCAAGTCCATGAAAGCAATGGCCTAAATTGAGGGCGGCCCATTCTGGGCCACCTGAAAGGGGGGCCGGGGCCCCCGCCGCACCGGGCTCACTCGGGGAGCGCGATCCGCACCACGGTGTTCGCGCGCCGGTCGGTGGGATCCGAGAGCGCAGGCACGACGATCCGTTCGCAGCCCGGGTAGCGCTCGGCCGCGCGTTGAGCCTCGAGCAGGACCCCCAGCACGTCGGCCTCGTAGAGCACCTCCACGGGCGGATCGCGGTCGTAGTCCCGCCGCGCGAGGAAGTCGTCGAAGTGCGCGAGGATCACCACCCGGGGCTGGAGCCGCTCGATCCACTCCGCCGGGTAGTCCCCCTCCACCGTCGCCGTGGACGGCGTGAGCAGGAGCAGCACGTCGATCGGGGTGTCCGCTGGGGGGAGCGGATAGCGCCGCGAGTGGGGCGCGTTGAGCAGGAACACGTTCAGCGGGCGCGCGCCGCCGGTGAAGCTGAACAGGTAGTTGGTTGCCTCGCCGGCCTGGTAGTCCCAGAACCCCGGGGGCTCGTCCAGCGGCTCGTCGAGCACGCCGCCGAGGAAGGTCCAGCCGCTCTCGAAGTGCGGCGTGTGCGCCGACGGGAACGCTCGCCAGCGCACGGCGAAGCGACCCGCCTCGGGCTCGAGCAGCTCGCCGCTGGTCACCGCGGCCACGTCGTGGGCCCGCGCGTCCAGGCCGAAGCCGGCCAGGAGGTGGCGCACGGTGCGGCTCCCGTAGAGCTGGGCCTGCGGCCACAGGCCCAGCGCCGCGTGGGCGTCGAGGGCGTGGTCCACGTGGCCCTCGGTCACGAACAGCGCCTGCGGCGCCGGATCCAAGGGGGCCAGCCGCCGCGCGACCTCGTCGGGCTGGGAGCCAAAGCTCCAGGGATAGACCGTCCCGGTCGACACGAAGGGGTCGGTGAGCACGCACAGCCCGCCCAGCTCGAGGGCGTAGCAGGTCGTCCCCAACCAGCGGATCTGGAGCGCCGTCGGATCCCGGGGCACGTGCTGGGGCGCCGGTCGGACCTCGAGGGCGAAGCCCGCGCGCGCAGGCATGCGCGCGTCGTGTCCGACGCAGCCCGCCCCCAGGGCGAGCCCGAGCCATAGCAGGAGCCTCACGGCTCGACGGTAGCTGGGCCCGCCGGGCTGCGCGAGGCGCCGGGCGCGACGGCCCGGCTGGGCCTAGACTCGGAGCAGCCCTGCGGAGCCCTGCGTGATCCCCTCCGAGCTCGAGCCCCCGACGGCGGTCGACCCCGACCTCGCCCGCGCGCGCCTCACGGCGCTCCTGCGGCGGGCTCACGCGGGGGAGCGCGCGGCGTTCCACGCCTACGCGGGTCACCGGCGCGCGGTGTGGCGGGCCGAGCAGCGCGCGCGGATCGCCGTGATCGCCGCGGAGGAGCTCGAGCACCGCCGGGACGTGGGGGTCATGCTCGCCGAGCTGGGCGCGGGGCCGGCGCCCTGGCGCGAGCGGGTGTTCCTCCTGATCGGCCTCGTGATCCATGTCCTGTGTCGCCTGGGCGCGTGGACGGGGCCCTTGGGCTGGTACGCCGCCATGGACGGCGCGGGGCGGCTCGAGGCGCGCAACGTCGAGGAGTACGTCGTCGCCGCGCGGCACGCGCGGGACGCCGGCCGCGCGGCGTGGGTCGCGCCGCTCCTGCACATGGCCCGGGTCGAGTGGGAGCACGAGCGCACCTTCCACGCCTACTGCGCCGGGCACTGGTTGAGCCGCGTCGCGCCCGGCTGGGCCCGCCCCGCGGAGCCGCCCCGCGCCCTGGACTAAGCGACTGCCCTGCCACGAGTTGCCGGCTGAATACGGGTCGCGGGGGCCCGTCCCTGCTACCGTGCCCGCCCGCCCGAGGAGGCCCCGTGCGTCGAGCCCTGCTCCCGACCCTGATCCTGAGCGCGCTGCTCTGCGGCTGCCCCGAGAGCGACCCGCAGCCCGCGCCCAGCCCCGCCCCCGAGGTGCCCCCCGCGCCGCTCCCCGAGCCGACCCTGGACCTGGGGGAGGGCCTGGACCACGCCCGCCTGAGCGCGCTGCTGCGCGACCCGCCGCACCTCCCGGCCTCCCTGCGCGGGGTGCTCGCGCGGGAGCTCGCGCTGCGGGCGCAGCGCGCCGACGCGCTGCCTGCCTACCGCGAGGCCCTGGCCCGGATCGGCGCCGAGCTCCGGGCCGCGGGGGCGCTCGGGACCGAGCCCTTCGCTCCCGCCCTCGAGGCGCGCCGTCACGCCGCGGGCGCGGCGCTGGCCCGGGCCAGCGGCGCCGACGCGCCGGAGTTCTTCGCGACCTACGTCGCGCCGCCGCGCCCCGCCGCCGACGCAGGGCTGGGGCGCGCGCTGCGCCTGGCCCAGGCGGGGCGCCACACCCTCGCGACCCAGCGCGCGGCGCTGGCCGCCGTGCTCCTGCCCGCGACCCCCGCCCAGCTCGAGGCGGCCCTCGCGGCCGCCCGCGCCGCGGAGACCCCGCCCGTCCTCGCCAGCGCGCTGCGCGCCCAGGGCGTCGACCCGAGCCCCCTCGGCCCCGACGCGGAGTCCCTGGTGCTGGGGGAGCCCCTGCTCCAGGCCGTGGAGGCCGCTCACGCGAAGCCGCGGGGCGACCTCGACGCCGAGCTCGCGCGGCTCGGCGAACGGCTCGCGGCCCTCGACGGCAAGCTCGACGAGGTGACCGCGGCCCTGCGCGAGGTGGCGTCGGGGGTGCGCGGAGCGAGCGCTGGCTTCGCCGCGCAGGTGGGCGGCTTCGTCAACGACGACGCCGCGCTGCCCTTGGCCCAGCGCAAGGCGCGGCTCCAGTTCGCCGAGTCGGCGCTCCACGACCGGCGCCCGGTCGCCGAGCGCGTGGCTGAGGTGGAGGACGAGGCGGGTCCTTACCGCTACGTGACCCCCGCCGACCGCCAGAGCATGAAGCTCGCGCTGAAGCAGGAGACCGAGCGCCGCAAGGCGATCGACAGCGCGTTCGCTCAGGCGGGGAAGGCGACCCAGGCCGCGGGGGACGTGGTCGACCTGCTGGTGAGCTTCGACGCCCTGCCGGCGGAGACGGCCCGGGACATTCACAAGGGCCTGGACGTGACCAACGCCGGGTTGGACCTGGTGACCTCCGTGGCCATGGGCGATCCCCTGAGCGCGATCTCGGCGGGGGCCGACCTGTGCTACCTCCTGTGCGGCAAGGAGCCGCCGCCCAGCCCGGAGGAGGTCCGCCACGAGCAGGTCATGCAGGCGCTGGACGCGCTCGCCGAGGGGCAGCGCGAGATCCAGGAGCGGCTGAGCGCGGTCTCGCGGCAGGTCGAAGAGCTGCACATGGAGCTGCATCAGGTGCACCAGATCGCGCGCTCGACCCACGCGATCGTGGTCGACCAGAACCTCCTCGGCCTGCGCGACTGCCGCGACTTCCTGCGCTCCCAGCGCTTCTACGCCGTGGTGCGCCCCGACCCACTCAGCGGCGAGCCGCTGGCGCGCCCGGACCTGGGGCTCGCCGACTACGGGCAGTTCCTCGCGCACTTCAACAAGGCCCAGGAGCGCGAGCTCTATACCTCCGCCAGCCGCTTCCTCAACGATCAGCTCCGCGGCAAGGCGCTGAGCGTGCTCGAGGTCGCCGCCGACGACGAGCAGGCCGCTCAGATCCGCGCCTCGATCGCCCAGAGCCTGGGGCAGAAGCCCGAGTGGGTGCGGGACCAGGTCCTGGCCGAGGACGCCCAGAGCGCGGCGCTGCTCTCCTTCGTCCAGCAGTGCGTGCGCCCAGAGCTGCGCTCGCGGGTGCTGGGCTCGTTGGCCTACCCGGCCCGGGACATTCCGGGGCTGGTGGCCAAGCTCGAGCGGATCCTGGACCCCGAGGCCTCGGCGCCCTTCGTCGCGGCCTTCACCGCCTTCGGTCTCGACGAGGCGCTGAGCGACGCGACGAACCCGATCCTGGTGGAGGAGGTCGTGGCCTCGGCGGAGGCGCTCCAGCCCTACCGCCTGATCCAGGTCCCGGGGCAGGCGGCGCTGCCTGGGTTCGAGGCCCTGACCCAGCCAGGCTACGACCCGGCCCGCAGCTTCGGGGCGACGCGTCGCGCGCAGCACGAGCAGTTGCTCGAGCCGCTGCAGGCGTCCGAGCGCCTCCTGCGGCGCTGCCTGGCGCAGAACGCGCTGCGCACCGGCGACGTGCTGATCCCCCTGGTCGCGGCGTTGACCAACTACGCGAACCCCGGGATCAACTCCACGAGCTATCAGGCCAAGCTCGCAGACCGGCTGCTCGCGGAGAACGCGAGCCTGCGCGAGAACGTGGTGCGGTTCCTCGTCTACCTCGAGCTCAAGGCCCCGGGGCGCTACCCCCAGATGCACGAGCTCGCGCTGAAGCTCGCCCCGGAGCGGCTGGGGATCACGATTCGCTACGAGCAGGTCGAGCCCCACCGCGAGCTCGTGCAGTCGAGCTACGAGCGCCGAGTCGCCGCGCCCGCCCCGCGCTGGCAGAACCCCCTGGGCCTGCGCACCCGCGAGCGGGTGATTCGGCAGGGCTGGCCGGAGGGGCTCGAGTGGGAGAAGTTCTACCGCGGGCTGAACCTCAACGGCGACCTGCCGGAGTCGCCGTCGGACGCTGCCCGCGCGCTGCGTCAGCTCCAGCCCGCGCTACGGCAGCGAGTTCGTGGTCGAGTTCCACTACGCCGGCAAGCCGATCTACGCGCGCTCCCGCGGCCGGAGGAGGTCGTGGTCGGGACGCTGATCCAGTCGAGCCTGGTGTCGCCCCTCGAGGAGCGGCGGCTCGCTCTGGAGCACGAGCGTCGACTACGCCACGTCTTCCCCCCCGACGCAGCAGAGGAGGAGCCGCGCGCTCCACCGCGAGCTCCTGCTGCGGGAGCTCGCCCCGCCGCCCAGTAGGGGCGGGGCGAGCGCCGCTCGGGCTACAGCGCGTTGAGCGGGACCTTGGGTAGGCGACCCCGTTGGCCTCGGGCAGGGCAGGTCGCCGCCGCGAATGTTCACCTGCACCGCCGGGAACAAGAGGGTCGGCGCGGGCTTGCCGTCTCCGAGCCGCTTGCGCAGGACGAACTCCTCGAGGGTCGTCTCGGCGTTCAGGTGCTGGTTGGAGGCCTTGAGCTCGCCCACGGTGCAGGTGTAGCGCAGCTCGCGCCCGCCGGGCTGGTAGTCGTGGTTGGTGAACACCCGGGTCTCGTCGGGGTAGGCGTAGATCCGCTGCACCGACTCGTACATTTGCTGCGCGGAGCCGCCGGGGAAGTCGGAGCGCGCGGTGCCCTGGTCGGGCATGAACACCAGGTCGCCCACGAACAGCGCGTCGCCGATCTTGTAGGTCAGGCTGGCCGGGGTGTGGCCCTCGGTGAGCAGGACCTCGATCTTCAGCGCGCCGACCTCGAGCACCTCGCCGTCGGCGAGCAGGCGGTCGAACTGGCTGCCGTCGGTCTTGAACTCGTCGCCGAGGTTGAAGATCCCCTTCCAGGTGGCCTGCACCCGCTCGATCCCCGCGCCGATCGCGGTCTTGCACCCGCGGACGCGGCGCAGGTGCGCCTGGCCCGAGAGGTGGTCGGCGTGGGGGTGGGTGTCGAGCGCCCAGTGCAGGGTCAGCCCGTGCTCGTCGAGGTAGGCCTCGACCGCGTCGCAGGACTCGGTGAAGACCTTGCCGTCCCTGGGGTCGTAGTCGAGCACGGAGTCGATCACGACGGCGTCCTTGCCCTCGTGGACCACGTAGGTCAGGTTCCAGGTGCGGGGGTCGAAGAAGTGCTTGATCTGCATGGGGGTCTCCTCCTGTGGGGGCTACATTCGGCCGCGGAGCATGCCGTTCCAGTAGAACTCGGGCAGGCCGTAGGCCTTGAGCGCATACATGCTGTAACGCTCCTGGGCCTGGTCGAAGGGGAAGCTCTCGGCGGGCTGCTTGTCGTAGTCGAACTCGGCCAGGATCAGCTTCCCACGTCCGGTCACCAGCGGGCAGCTCGTGTAGCCGTCGTAGCGCGCGCCGAGCTCGCGCCCTTCCCGGGCGGCGAGCAGGTTCTGGACGAGGGTCGGCGCCTGCTTGCGCACGGCAGCGCCGGTCTTGCTCGTGGGCAGGCTCGAGCAGTCTCCGAGGGCGAACACGTTGGGGTAGCGCGCGTGCTGCAGCGAGTGCTTGTCGACGTCGACCCAGCCCCCGGCGTCCCCCAGCGGGGCCTGCACCTCGAGGGGGCCCATGGGCGGGGTCACGTGGATCATGTCGTAGCCCACGACCCGCTCCTCGTCGGCGCCGAGGGAGCGGAACACGGCCTCCTTCGTGGCCGGGCGCAGCTCGCGCAGGGCCCAGTCGAAGTGGGTCTCGATCCCGCGGCGCTCGACGACCTCGGTCAGCGCCGTGGCGTATTTCTCTACGGCGAAGATCCCGGGGCCGCCCTTGTAGAAGGCGACCTCGACCTGGTCGCGCACGCCGCGCTTGCGGAACTGCTCCTCGGCGAGGAAGCAGATCTTGAGCGGGGCGCCGCCGCACTTGATCGGGGTGTCGGGGTGCGTGAACACGGCGCGCCCGGAGCGGGTGCTCTGGATCGCGCGCCAGGTGGACTCGACCGACGCGTAGCTGTAGTTGCTGACCACCCCGTCCTTGCCCAGGGACTCCTGCAGTCCGGGGATCAGGTCCCAGCGGATCCGGATCCCCAGGGCGACGACCAGGTGGTCGTAGCTCAGGGTGCGGCCGCCGGCGGTCGTGACCTGGTTCTGGTCGGGGGCGAAGCCCGCCACGCGGTCCTTGACCCAGGTCGCGCCCCGCGGCATGTAGTCTGCTTCGGGCCGCTGGCTGACCTCGCGCGGGAACACGCCGCCGCCGACCAGCGTCCAGATCGGCTGGTAGTAGTGGTGCTCCGAGGGCTCGATCACGGCCACGTCGAGGGACGGGTCGTGGGCCAGGAGCTGGGCGGCCACGGTCAGGCCCGCGGTCCCGCCGCCGGCGACGACGATCGAGTGGTGTTCGGGCTCAGGCACAGGGCGCCTCCAGGGGCAGGGGGGTCTCGAGCTGGCGGCCGAAGTGCTCGGCGAAGGTCAGGGCGAAGCCCAGGGCGCGGCGCACCTCGGGTTGGCCGAGGGCGCGGAAGGCGCCCCACGCCCCGACCTCGCGGGGCGGGGCGCTGCGGGTCTTGACCAGGGCGCGCGCGGCGCACCCGACCACCGACACCGACTCCGGGGCGAACACGGGGGTCGAGACGAACAGCGCCTTGAGGGAGCCCTGCTGGAGGGCGTGCGCGAGCACGTCGACCAGGTCGGGGTGGGTCAAGTGCTCGAGCGCGCGCAGCCCGTTGCGCAGCCGCTCGTCGAGCTCGATCCCTCGTTCATTGAGGCGCCCGAGCAGGGCGTCGACGGTGTCCGCCGCGGTCGCCGCGAGCCCGGGGGCCTGCTGCAGCGCCTCCAGCGCCTGGCTCAAGGCCTCGAGGACCTCGGGGCTCGAGGCCTGCTCGAGCAGCTCGCCGACGGCGTACAGCCGGCGGTCTGGCTCGAGGCCGCGGGCCGCGGCGCGGGCGAGGGCGTGGTCGACCGCGTCGACCGCGGTCGCGACCAAGGCCGGGCCCTGGGCCGCGAGCTCGAGGGACGCCTCGACCTGGTCCAGGCGCTCGACCAGGCGGCGGAGGGTGGCCAGCGCCTCGGGCTGCGCCAGGCGTCGACCGAGGAGCCCGAGCTCCCGCGCCGAGGCGTCGGGGTCGAGCCCCGCGTCGACCAGGGCGCCCGCCGCGGCGTCGACGGTGTCGGTCGCGGTCGCGATCGCCTGGGGGGCCTGGGCCAGGAGCGCTCCCAGCGGCGCGAGCATGCGCTCCAGACGCTCGAGGCGAGCGTCGAGGCCGTCGAGCCGCGCGTAGACCTCCTCGACCGTCGTCATGGCGAACCTCCCGCCCGGACCAGAGCACGTGTCGTGCCCTCGTTCCTGAGCTGCGCACCTTGCCTGGACATGGCTTAGGCGGATCGCGTAGTTCGTGGTGAAACGCGGCGTGTTGCATGTTTCATGCCGTTTCACCTCCAGCCAGAGCAGGTAAGCTGAACCCTCGGAGGTGGACCCATGTGCCGCTCGATCAAGACCCTGCACAACTTCGCGCCGCCGGCGACGCGGGAGGAGATCGAGGCCGCGGCGCTGCAGTTCGTGCGCAAGATCGCGGGAACCCGCAAGCCCTCGCAGCAGAACCAGGCCCCCTTCGAGCGCGCGGTCCGCGAGATCACTCACACGACCGAGCGCCTGCTGGACGCCCTGGTGAGCAGCGCGCCGCCCAAGGACCGCGACGTCGAGGCCGAGAAGGCCCGCGCCCGCTGGCAGGCCCGCGGCCGCTAGACGGTCGCCGGGACGCCGGTCAGCTTGGCGGAGGCGACGAGCAGCCACACCTCGCGCACGCGACCCGCGGGGTCGAGCTCGAGGCGCAGCACCCCCCGCGGTGCGATCCCCGGGCGGTCTTGGAGGAGCTGGGTCCCGAAGGCCGGCTGCCCGTTCAGCTCGAGGGGCAGGATCGCGGTCGCCCCTGCGTCCTTGCGCACCAACCCCACCAGGAGCCGCGCGACCTTGCTCGCCCCGACCACCTCCAGCCGCGCCGCGGTGAACTCCCCGGCCGAGTCGCTGAGCGCGCGAGCGTCCGGGGCGAGGAGCGCGACCAGCGCCGGCACGTCCCCCGCCTGCAGCGCCGCGGAGAGCGCGCCCAGCGCCGCCGCCGTCGCCAGGGGCGCGTCGACCCGCGCGGGCTGCGCCTCCAACGCCTGGCGCGCGCGGTGCAGGGTCGTCTTGACGTTGGCCTCGCTCAGGTCGAGGGCCTCAGCGGTCTCCCGAGTCGTGAGGCCCAGGGCGTCGCGCAGCACGAGCACACCGCGCTGGGTCGGGGTCAGGGCTTCGAGGGCGAGGAGGAACGCCAGCGACAGGCTCTCGCGGCGTTCGACCCGGGCCGCAGGTCCGGGCTCCTCTGCCGCGAGCAACTCCTCGCAGCGGGCGGAGCTCACCGGCCCCGGGAGCCAGCTCCCCACGTAGGGCTGCGCCTTGCGCCGGCGCAGGCGATCCAGCGCCAGGTTCACGGTCACCCGGCGCAGCCAGGGCAGGAGCGGGCGGTCGAGGTCTCGCGGCGGCGACTCGAGCAGGCGCACGAAGGCCTCCTGCACCAGCTCGTCAGCGTCCGCCGCGGTGCCGAGCAGGCGGTAGCCCGCGCCCCACAGCGTCTCGCGGTGCGCCGCGAA
>JAWKSZ010000091.1:0-23731 GCA_041402045.1 Planctomycetota bacterium
TTGCGGCTGCCGGAGTCCTTGGCCTTGCGGCTGCCGCTGGTGCGCGCCGTCTTACGCGTGCCGCTCTTGCGGGCGCTCTGCGGCTCGTCCTCGTCGGCGGCCTTGCGGCTGCCGCTCTTGCGCGCCTTGCGCGCGCCGCTGCCCTTGGCGTTGCGCGCGCCGTCGCTGGCGGCCTTGCGGCTGCCGCTGGTCTTGGCGCTCTTGCGGGTGGTGCGGCCGCTGCTCATGCGTCACCCGCCTGGTGGGCCTGGGCCGCCTCGAGCTCGGGGGTCAGCGGGACGTGGTGCTCGTCGGGGTGCCGCACGCGGGCCGCGCCGATCAGGCCCGCGCCGAGGAAGATCAGGAGGATCAGCGAGGTGGCGCACACCACGCTCTCCCAGTCGTGGGGTTCGCGGTTGGCCTGCAGCAGGTACGCGGCCACCGGGAAGCTCAGCTCCCCCGACAGCCGGCGTTGGACGACGCTCGGCGTCCACTCCAGCACGCCCTCGAGGTCGACGTCGGGGCGCACGCGCTCCAGCACCAGCTCCACGTAGGCTTCGCGATCGGCGATGAACGCGTTGGCGGCCGGGTGCTGCACCGACGGCTCCTTGGAGGGCGCGGTGGGAGCGGCGCTGGACCAGCTCTGCAAGCGCTCGTCTTGCACCAGCACGGCGCGGTCGGGGAGCGGGAGCCCCCCAGCCTCGCCTGCGTCGAGCTTGGCCATGCGCACGGTGATCTCCTGCAGCGCCGTGGACAGGTCGAGGTCGGTGCCGACCGGAGCCACCCCGGCGCGCTCGGCGTGGATTCGCTGGGCGTAGCGCAGGGTCTCCAGCCACCAGCGCCCGGCCCGGGACTCGGGGTCGAGCAGGATCGGCACCGGGGGCAGCACCGCCTGGGGTTTGCGCAGGAGCGCGCCGTCCACGGTGACCTCGACCCCGGTCAGGGAGACCCAGCGCGTCATGCGCCGGGTGGCCTCCTGGGTCACGTCCTGGATCGCGATCGCGTGGGGCCGGCGGTTGCTCAGCCGCACCAGCGCGGGCTTGAGGGTCCACCACACCGCGCCGACGCACACGATCCACAGCCAGAAGGTGCCCTGAGCGCCGAGCAGGCGATACAGGAAGGAGTACCAAGGCAGACGGGTAGGCGCGCTGTGTACGCCGGTCCTCGCCTCCGCCTCACGCGTCACGGGGAGCGGCCGCTAGATTCCTTCGAGGCCGTCGATCGGGTCGACCGACACCACGCCGCTGCGCTTGAGCGCGTGGACGCGGGTCTCGAGCAAGGTGCGCAGGCGATAGAACTCGACGGGCCAGGCGAAGCGCGCGAGCATTTCGATCTTCTCGTCGGCGCTGCCGGTGTTGAGCTGGCGCCAGTAGTCGAGGGGCACGCTGGCCCCGGCGCCGGAGTAGTCGCCGAGGAGCATGTTCGCCCGGCCGCCGCCCTTGGACGTCTTGCGCCCGTCGGGGGAGGTCACGAAGAACACCTCGTGGAACAGGTCCGGGAGCACGACCTCGGTGTCCTGGCTGGAGCGCCCCGAGGCGTCGAGGTCCACCGAGACGATCTGGCCCTCGACCCGCTCGAACACCAGCCCGAACACGATCGTGGTCTTGAACGGCCCGACCTTGAGCAGCTGGTTCGCGACGAAGGGCACGATCCCGGTGTCGTCGATCACCCCCAGCCCGACCACGGCGATCGAGGAGTCGAACTGCTCGACGTGGGCCAGGGCCTGGCCCAGCTTCTTGGTCCAGGTCAGCGGGTGCTTGATCGACTTGAGCTTGTGCAGGATCTCGTGGCCGCGCTCGCCGAGCACCAGGTCGAGGTAGTCGAGGGCCGAGCGGGTGGACTCGCTGTAGCCCTCGGGGTCGACGCCGATCAGGTCGGTCTCGATCCCGGCCTGGGCGATCACCGCCAGGCGGAAGCCCTCCTCGTGGCCGCGCAGGTCCAGGCCCAGGTTGAGCATGACGTGCAGCAGGATCGAGGTCGTGGCCTGGGCGTTCTCGTAGCGGATCCCCTTGGCGTTGGGGAGGTCCTCGATGTCGCTCTCGCCCTTGCGGTGGTGGTCGAAGAACAGGATCGGCTTCTCGCGGAGCTGCTTCGAGCGCTTCAGGAGCTGCTGGAAGTCGAGCATGATCTCGGGGCAAGTCGCGTCGAGGACGATGATCAGCGGCGACTTGTGGGCGATCTCGGAGAGGTTCTCCGTGATCTCGCAGCGCCGCAGCACGCCGTTGGGCATGAAGTTCTTCGACAGCGTGCGGTTCATGAGGAAGCTCATGCGCTTGCTGTAGAAGCAGCTGTACCGCTTCCCGAACTTCTCGCGGAGGATGTACCACAGGATCGCGTTGGCCCCCATGGTGTCCGGGTCGACGCGGTCGTGAGCCCAGCCGATCAACTCCTCGGGCTCGATCCCCTCGATCGTCTTGACCAGGAGCTCGGTGGCGTCTTCGAAGAAGCGGGTGGGGCGAGGCTCGAGGGCGGGGGCCTCGTCGGAGAAGCTCGTGTCGTCCTCCAGGGCGCCCTCCTCGCTGACGGGGGGGTTCTCGGTGCTCACCTTGCGCTGGATTCGCGCGGTCGCGGGGGTCGGCGATTCACTGGGCAAGTCCTCCCCCTCGGGCGGTTCGTGGACGACCCGGGTCAGGCGCGTAACGCCTGAGGACCCCTGGGTCCTGGTGGCTGGAACGGAGGACGTGGGCTTGTCCTGGGGAGCGTTCATATCGAGTCGAGGATACCAGGTCGGCTGGGGAGCCGCCGCCGGTTTGGAGGGCTTTTCGAGGCTTACGTCGTGAGACGCAGGGTGAGACCGCGCGATCCTGCGAGCAAGCACTTAGGCCGCGAACGACCGTTGAGGCTTACGGCATGCGCCATGCAGCGTCGCGCAGGCATAACGTGCGTCCCAGAAGGGCGCTGTGGAGTTTGCAGTCTCGTGACGCGGCTGCGTGGGGCTTGGGCTACGGTAGCCCCCGTTGCAACTGTAACCAGGCGGAGACAGGGCATGAAACGTTTGACGGTGGGACTCGTGGCGCTCGTGCTGTGCGGCGCCTGGCTGACCACGCGCGCCGAGGCCGACGTGATTCACCTCGCCGAGGGCGGCAAGGTCACCGGGGACATCCTCGAGGAGTCTCCGAACGAGGTCGTGATCCGAACCGCGACCGGGAACCGACGGATCGCGCGCTACGAGATCATGAAGATCGTGCGCGAGGCCAGCGCCGAGGACACCCTCCGCGCCCGCCTCAAGACCCTCAAGGGCTCCCGCGACCCCGAGGCCTTCTATCAGCTCGGCCAGTGGGCCAAGCAGCAGGGCCTGCCCAAGGGCGCGCGGCACTGCTTCGAGAAGGCGATCGAGGTCGACGCCTACCACCGGGACGCGCGTCAGGCCCTGGGCCACAAGTACTACCAGGGCCAGTGGTACTCCCCCGAGGACTACCAGCGCGCCGCCAACGGCCTCGTGCAGTGGAACGGCGAGTGGGTGACCCCCCGCGAGCGCGAGCTCTACGAGCAAGGCTTCGTCAAGGACGAGAAGGGCCTCTGGTCGCGCCCCGGCGAGATCGACCGCAGCCCCGTGGCCTCGGTCCCCGCCAGCGCGCGCCGCGAGCGCGAGCCGGAGCGCAAGTACGAGCCTGAGCCGGAGCCCGAGGCGGAGCCGGAGCCCGCGCGGCCGGAGCCGCGTCCGCGTCGCCCGCAGCCTCAGCCCCAGCCGGCCGAGGGCGGCGACAACGACGAGGACAAGGAGTGGTATCGCGACAACTTCCGCAGCGGGGACTTCGCCTCGGCGCCGGAGATCGAGTCGCGCTTCTACAAGATCAAGACCAACGTTCGCGAGGAGTACGCGAAGCGCTACGGGACCATGATGGACCAGTACTACAAGCGCTTCGTGAAGGTGTTCGCCGACTACCTCCCCAACGGGGACCTGCCCAAGAGCACGATCTGGATCTACTCCAGCCAGCAGGAGTTCCAGGGCGCGACCGGCATGGGCCAGGGCGTCGGCGGGTTCTACAACACCGGGAACAAGCGCGTGACCGGCTACCACGGCCTGTTCGGCATGAACGGCACGACCCGCACCGTGCTCGCCCACGAGGGCACGCACCAGTTCGAGGACATCGTGCTCCAGGGCTCCTTCGGCAACTGCCCGATCTGGATCCTGGAGGGCCTCGCGGTGTTCTTCGAGTCGGCGTTCTACCGCGACGGCGAGATCGTGATCGGGCTCGTGCCCCACGATCGCCTGGCGTCGCTCAAGCGCGGGATCGAGACCAACACCCTGATCCCGCTCTCGGACCTGATCCGCACCCCGCAGCCGCAGTTCACCGCGTATCACTACGCCCACGCCTGGTCGCTGATCTACATGGTCCTCTACTACGGCAAGAACAAGGCGACCCGCAAGCGCTGCCAGACCTGGTTCAGCAGCCTGATGATGGACTCGCGCAAGGGCCCGGTGACCGCGGAGATGGTCGAGGAGCGCTGCGGCGGCGCCGACAAGTTCCTCGAGCTCGAGGAGCGCTGGATGGAGTGGCTCGAGGAGCTCCCCTACGACTACGACCCGAGCAAGTAGCCGGGGCGGAGTTCGGGCGGGCGGGGGCTTCGACCCCCGCCTTGCGCGTTCCGGAGCTCAGCGCACCATGGGTCCGACGGGCTTCAGCTCGCGCTGGGGCGGGTCCTCGCCGGTGCCCACCAGGGTGTGGGGCGGGATCGTGCCTCGCAGCGAGACCACCGAGTAGACCCGGGAGTATTGGCCGACGACGGTCCCCGGAGCGGTGACCGAGTTGCAGCCGATCTGGACCTCGTCGCCGAGGATCGCGCCCAGCTTCAACAGCCCGCTCTCGTGCTTCTCGCCGCTGGGCGTGCGCACCTTCACGTTGCCGGGGAACACGCGGAAGTTGGCGAGCTTGGTCCCCGCGCCCAGGTTCACCCCGTTGCCCAGGATCGAGTCGCCGACGTAGGCGAAGTGCCCGGCGGCGGCGAGGTTCATGAACACGGACATCTTGGCCTCGGTCGAGTGGCCGATGATCGCCCCGCGGCCCGCGAGCACGTAGCCGCGCACGTAGGCGCCGTGGCGGACCACCGTCTCCGGCCCCAGGATCACCGGGCCGCGCACGTAGGCCCCGGCCTCGATCTTGGCGCCCTCGGCCAGGTAGACCGGGCCGAACACGTGGGCGCCCTCCTCGACCTCGCCCAGGAGCGCGTGCTCGACGTGCTCGTCGATGTAGCGCTTGAGGCGCTCGCCCAGCGCCTCCCAGGCGTGGGTCACGCCGGCGAACAGGTCGCGGTGCGCGAAGTCGTCGAGGTCGAACAGGGCGTCGGGCCGCGCGAAGTCGAGGTCGGTCATGCCCCCGAGCCTACCGCGTTTCTCGAGGGCGCGGCGGCATGGCGTGAGCAGGGTGGGGCAGGACGCTACGCTTCTCGCTCCGCCTCGCTGGTTTCCGACACGGCGATCCGCGCGCGCTCCCGCCGTTGCTACAGTCCGCGCGACGCGTGAGTGCTCCCCCTCCCCACCCCCCGCCGCGGCGCGCGCTGCAGGTCTTCTTGCTCTCGGCCACCCTGTTCGTGGCCATGGCGGGCTTCAGCATCGTGATCCCCGCCCTCGGCGACCTGGCCCTGCGCTTCGGGGCGTCGTCCTTCGAAATGGGGGTCATGACCGGGGCCTACGCCCTGGCCCAGCTCCTGTTCGCGCCGCTGTGGGGTGAGCTCTCCGACCGCTTCGGACGCAAGCCGGCGCTCGTCGCCGGGCTGCTCGGGTTCGCCGCGAGCTTCCTGGTCATGGGGCTCGCCGACTCCCTACCTCGGGCTCGCCGGGCGCGTTGCTGGCGTGCTCTCGGCCTCGACCTCGCCCACCGCGCAGGCCTTCGCCGCCGACCTCGTCAGCCCCGGGAGGAGCGCTCGCGCGCCCCTCGGCAGGCTGGGGGCGGCCATGGCCCTGGGCTTCGTCCTGGGCCGATCCTGTCCACGGTCCCTGCTCCCGCTGGGGATCCGCGCCGTTCTTCGTGTCCCTGGGCTGGCCCCAGGACCGCAGGCGCTGCGGCGGTGGTCCTGGCCGAGCCCGAGCGGCCCGAGGGCGAGGCGCGCCCCGCGTCGCCCGGGATCGCGACCCTCCTCGCCCACGCCACGCGCTCCTCCATGGCGGTGTGGTTCTGGTCCGCGTTCGTGGTCATGTTCGGCGCCTCGAGTGTGTTCGCGTTGATCGTCTACTTCGTCGAGGAGCAGCTCCACGGGACGGCGCTGCACGCGAGCCTGGTCTTCGCCTGCTTCGGCGCGTCCTCGGCCCTGTGTCAGGGCCTGCTGCTGCAGCCCCTGATCCGCGCGCTGGGCGAGCCCGGCGCGGTGCGCTGCGGGTTCGCGGTGGGGATCCTGGGCTTCGTGGGCACGATCCTGGCCCAGGGGGTGCCCACGCTGTGCGCGGCCTGCGCGTTGGTCGCGGCGGGGCTGGCGATCGGGCGCCCCACCATGGCGGCCCTCGCCTCGCGGCAGACCCCGTTGGGTCAGGGCGTGACCCTCGGGCTCCAGAGCGCGTTCGACGCCCTGGGGCGCGTGATCGGTCCGGTCAGCGCCGGGCTGCTCTACGGCTGGTCCCCGCGGGCGCCCTTCGCCTGCGCCGCGGTGGCCTACGCGCTGGGCCTGCTCTACACCCTGCGGGCGCCGACCGACCCCGCAGGGGGTTAGGTGTGCCACCCAAACCTGGGGAGCATGTGAAACGAATTCACGCCCCGACCAGACTCCGAGACGCTCGGGGACCGTAACCCACCTAGTTTCGTCCGATGAATCCCACTGCGTTGCTGGCTCTCGATTTGCACCAGCTAACGCATGGGTGATCGCTACCATTACAAGCTGCTCAAAGAGTTAGGGCGCGGCGCGTCAGGTGAGATCTACCTCGCGCTGGATGTCCCCGCCGAGAAGCTGGTGGCGGTCAAGCTGCTCAGCAAGGAGGCCGTGGCGCGGCACCCCAACGCCGTCGCGCGCTTCGAGCGCGAGGCGCGGATCCTGCAGCGCATGGAGCACCCGAACCTGGTGCGGATCCTGCGCTGCGGCCGGGCCCGCGGGCGGCCCTACTTCGCCATGGAGTTCGTCGAGGGCGACTCCCTCGGCTCGCGCCTGATCCACGGCGCGCTCAGCGTGCGCCAGTCGCTGCGTCTGGCCGAGAAGCTCGCGCGGGCGCTCGACTACGTGCACAAGCGCGGGATCGTGCACCGCGACGTCAAGCCCAGCAACATTCTGCTCGACGCCGACGGCAACCCGAAGCTCGCCGACTTCGGCCTGGCCCACGACCAGAGCGAGGTCGACATGCAGCTCACCGCCTCGGGCGTGGCGGTGGGCACCCTGCGCTACTCCTCGCCCGAGCAGTGCAGCGGCGAGAGCCGCAACGTCGACGCCCGCGCCGACGTCTACGCCCTGGGCCTCGTGTTGGCCTCGGCGTTGACCGGGCTCCAGCCCAAGGCGCCGCTCTCGCTGCAGGATCTGCGCGGGCGCTTCAAGCGCGACTTCGAGCGGCCCATGAACCGTCGCCTGATCCCCCAGGAGGTCGCCGAGCTCTGCGCGAAGGCCATGCGCTACGACCCCAAGCGCCGCTTCCAGTCCGCCGCCGAGTTCGGGCGCGAGATCCGCGCCGTGCTCAGCGAGCTGAACTCCTGCTCCGGTTTAGTCAGCGCGGGGGCCTGAACCCCCGCGGACGGTCAGCCGCGCGGCGCGCGGAAGAAGCGACCGAGGAACCCTAGCGGGTCCGGGCGGCTGCCCGGCGGCGGGAGCAGCCCTTCGGCGCGCAACCACGCGACCTGACGTTCGACCGCTGGCTGCACGGGGCTCTTGGCGTAGCCCAGCTCGCGCTCCGCGCGGCGATCGTCCACGAACCAGTAGAGCGACATGGCCCGCGCCAGGTTGCGGTTGAAGGTCACGTAGTCGCCGCGGTCCTCGCCCGAGAGCCAGGTCAGGCCCTCCACCGCGCGACCCAGGAGCCCCGCGCCGCCGCGCCCCAGGTCGACCCGCAGCGAGCCGAACCCGAGGGCCCCGCGCAGCAGGTCCAAGAACTCGTGGTTCGTCATGTTCTCGCCGCCGAGCAGGTAGTTCGCGCCGCGCGGCGCCTTGGCCGCGGCGATCGGGAACGCTCGGGCCACGTCCTCGACGGCGACGGCGTTGATCCCTCCCGGGGGGCACACCGCGAAGCGGCCCATGGCCAGGCCCAGGAGCACCCACGAGCTGTGCTGGCTGCGATCGCCCTCGCCGAAGCACAGGGTGGGGTGCAGGCGCACCGCGTCCAGCCCGCGGGCGAGGCCCTCGAGCACCTCGCGCTCGGCGAGGGCCATGGAGACGGTGTGGAAGGAGTGGTAGCGCTCGGCGTTCGGCGCCCCGGTCTCGTCCACCGGCAGGGGCGACGCCGTCCCCCCGTAGATCCCGACCGAGCCGGCGTAGAGCAGGCGGCGCACCCCCGCGGCGCGGCAGGCCCGGCCCTGTTCCGCCTGATCGCCGGCCGCTGCCCGCCCCGCGCCCAGGTGCACGTGGTCGGCATGCAGAACATCAAGGGCACCGGCCTCGACTTCGCGCTGCGCTGGGTGCGCCAGGGCGCGATCGACCGCGCCCTGGGCCGGCTCTCGAGCTTCAACCCCACGGTCCAGGCCCGCTCCCTCGAGTCCCTGCGCCAGCTCCAGGACCTGGTCGACTTCGAGGTCGACCTGATCCGCCGCGGGATCCAGGACGTGCTCCAGGGCGAGCTCTCCCTCACCTTCCGCCGCGAGCTCACGAGCTACCTCGAGTCCCTCCCCGCCGCCGACGCCGGCCAGCCCACCCTGCCCCAGCCCGACGAGGCCACGCCCAAGCACGTCCCCGCCTGGCTCAAGCTCCTGACTCTCCGCGCGGGGCGATCCCAGCGCGGGTGGGCGGCGCTGGCGCGGCGTGCGGGAAGCGCACCGCGGCGGTGGGAGGGCGGGCCGTGGCGCGGCGGTGGGAGGGCGCACCGTGGCGCGGCGGTGGGAGGGCGGGCAGATGCTGTTTGAACTGCCGAGGCGCCGAGGCCGCAAAGGGCATGCAGAGCCGCGAACGCGGGGCCGTGCTGAACGGATCGTCGAAGGTGGCTTCGCTGGGCCGCCCTCCTGCGAGACGCCCACCGCTGGGCGGAGCCCCTTCACCTCCTCGATCGACCCGCTCGCGCGCAGGCGGGCCTCGTGCCGCGCCGCCAGGTAGCGCAGGACCTCTGCGTAGCCTCTGCGCTCTCTGCGCCTCGGCGGTTCAAGAGCATCGACCCGCCTGCGCGTCGCGCGTCAGAGGCCGCCCGCGCGTCGCGCGTCAGAGGCCGCCCGCGCGTCGCGCGTCAGAGGCCGCCCGCGCGTCGCGCGTCAGAGGCCGCCCGCGCGTCGCGCGTCGGAGCCGGCGCCTTCGGCTAGGGCGCGGCCTCCCCGTGGCGGCCGCTGGCGGCGCGGCGGAGCTTCTTGAGCAGCTCGTCGCTCCAGCCCACGGCCTTGTTGCGGCCGGACTCCTTGGCCTCGTAGAGCGCGTAGTCGGCCTTCTTCACCAGGCGGGTCTGGTTCTCGCGCTCGGCGTTCTCGGCGTGCACGGTCGCGATCCCGATCGAGACGGTCTTGCGGATCTCGAGGTCGTCGCCCACGAGGAAGCGCTCTCCCGAGACCGCCTTGAGGATCCGGCTCGCGATCTTCTCGGCGAGGGCCGCGTCGGCGCCGGGGAGGATGATCGAGAACTCCTCGCCGCCGTAGCGGGCCACGGTGTCGGTGGCCGGGCGCACGCACTTCTTGAGCACGGCGCCCATGGACTTGAGCACCTCGTCGCCGGCCTGGTGGCCGTAGGTGTCGTTGGTGTGCTTGAAGTGGTCGATGTCCAGCATCAGCAGCGAGAGCGGGGTCCCGGCGTCCTTGACCTCCTTCAGCTGCTCGTCGAGGCGCTGCTCGAAGAACCGGCGCAGGTAGACCTTGGTCAGGCCGTCCACGGTCGCCTTCTCGTAGAGCTCGGCGTTCTTGAGCGCGATCGCGAGCTGGCCGGCGAGGATGTCCAGGATCTTCTGGTCGTTGCCCGAGAACGAGCCGCCGCCGACCTTGTCGGCGAGCGAGATCGTGCCCATGACCTTGGTCGCCCCCGGCGAGTTCTTGCCCCCGCTCTTGGACACGATCGGCACGATCACGAAGGAGTGCGAGGAGTAGCGGGAGTGCGGGGTGTAGCCGTGGTCGCGCACGTCCTGCACCAGGAGCGGGCGGCCCTCCTCGATCACCTTGCGGCAGAAGCGCTCGCCGATCTCGCTCCCGCGGATCTTGGCCCACACCTCCTTGGTCATGCCCTGGACCGAGGCCAGCTGCAGGCGCCCGTCCTTGGGGTTCTGAATGATCACGCTGGCCTTGGTGCAGTTGATCAGCTGACAGGCGAGCTTCCCGACCTCCTTCAGGATCTGCTCGCGGTCGAGGAAGCTCGACAGGCGCTGGGTGGCGCGGCCGAGGTGGAACAGCTGCTGGTTGTATTCCTGGCGCCGGCGGTAGGCCTTGCAGTTGTCGACGTGCACGGCCACGAAGTTGGCGATCGCGGTCAGGAGCTCGAGGTCGTCCTCGTTGAACGAGCGCTCCTGGCTGCTGTCGACCTGGAGGATCGCCACGATCCGCCCGTGCTGCACGCAGGGCACGCAGAGGAACGCGCGCACGTTGGAGTCGACGATCGACTGTCCGCTGAGGAAGCGCGCGTCGTCGAGGGCGTCGGAGCAGAGCACGCCCTCCTTGGTGTTCAGCACCTCCTTGAAGATCGTGCGCGAGAGCAGGTCGTCGCCGGCGCGGCCCGGGGTCCGCGAGCGGCTGGCGAGGGGCTTCAGCCGGCGCTGGTCCTCGTCCATGGTGAGGATGAACACGCGGTCCGCGCTGAAGATCTCGAGCACCTGCTCCACCACCCGCTCGCCCAGGCGGCGCAGGTCGAGGGTCCCGCTGAGCTTGTGCGAGAGCGTGAGCAGCGTGCGCACGCGGTGGTCGGCGCTGTGGCTGCGGTCCAGCGACTCGAGCATGCTCTCGGCGTCCATGAAGCCCTTGCGGCGGGCCTGGATCTGCGAGCGCAGGAGGTCGTCGGTGTCGATGCTCTGATACTCGATCGGCTGCTCGTGTTGCGGCTCCGAGTCCTCGGAGAACACGAAGGTCGTGTCCGCGATCTGGATCCAGTCGCCGTGCTGCAGCCGGGTGCTCTTGAACACCTCGCCGTTGACGGTCAGCGCCTTGGAGTGGTCGAGGTTCTTGATCTCGTAGCCGCTCTTCTTGCGGAAGATCTCGGCGTGGGTCGAGGACAGCCGGCGATCGTTGAGCACGATCGTGTTCTTGTCGGAGCTGCCGAGGGTCTCGCGGCTGCGGGTGAGCTCGAAGGTCTTCCCGCGGTTCTCGCCCTCGACGATGATCAACTGAGCCACGAAACGCGCTACTTCTTCCGGATCAGCTTGTTGAACGCCGGGTCGTCGCGCAGCTTCTGGAACGCGGGCTCGTTCTTGAGGCGGTCGTAGCCGCGGAAGCCGTTGTCGAGGGCCAGCTTCAGCTCCTCGAGGGACTTGGTCTTGTATTCCTCGACGCGCTCCGGCGGGAGCCCCTCGGCGCACATGCGGTGCGCCCAGAGCTGGGCCTGGAGGTAGTGGCTGATCCCCGAGATCGGGTCGAGCTCGAGGGCCGCGTGGTAGTCCTTCAACGCCTCCTGGTAGAAGGCCTCGATCTGCTCCGGGGTCTTGCCGTAGTCGGGGTTCGCGCGTTTGAACTGGAGGAACCCGCGATACAGCATGGCCGTCACGTGGGTCGTGTTCAGCTCGAGGCAGTGGTTGAAGTCGTCGATCCCCTTGAGCAGGTCGTCCTCGGTGTACTCCTTGAACTCGGCCTTGGCCACGTAGAAGAACCCGCGCAGGAAGATCACGTGGGCTTCGTTGGGGTGGTCCGAGACGATCTTGTTGAGCTCGGTGATCACGCGGTGCAGGTCGACGACGTAGGTGATCTGGTAGACCTTGTTGTAGACCTCGTCCGCGATCCGGGGGTTGAGCTCCAGCGCCCGTGAGAGGTCGAGGATCCCGGGGACGAAGTTGCCGATCTTGAGGTAGCAGGTCCCGCGGTTGAAGTGCGCGTCGCCGTTGTCGGGGTCGAGGGCGATCGCGCGGTCGAAGTGCTCGATCGCGTCGTTGTAGTTGAGCTGGTTGCGCTTGTCCTCGCCCTCCTTGAGCTCGCGGGCCGCGGCGGCGAGGGCCGACTTGCGGATCTGCTCCTGGCTCTGTTCCCGCTCGAGGGCGGCGTCCTCCTGGCCCAGCTCGCGGCAGACCTCGACCAGGCGCCGCAGGTAGAGCTGCAGGCGGTTGACCTCCTCCGGATCGACCTCGTCGAAGTCGTCGGGGATCTTGCTGACCGCGGCCTCGAGGTCCTGGCGCGCGGCGGCGAGGAGCTCGGGGTCGTCGCCTTGCTTGGCGGCCAGCGCCAGGCGGGCCAGGGCCCGACCGTAGAGCGCGTGCCGCGGGAGCGCGTCCGCGCCGGCGCTCTCGATCGCGCGGTCGAAGGCCGCGCGCGCGGCGACGGGGTCGCGCAGCGCCTGGGGTCGACCGGTCTCGGGGTCCGCCGTCTCGGGGAGGTCACGCGCGAGGAGGAAGCCCTCGGTCTCGTAGGCGGCGCTCAGCAGCGGATCCCGGGTGGCGGCCTCGCGGCAGAGCGCGAGGGCCACGTCGAGGCTCCCCCAGTCGGCGCAGAGCCGCGCGCGCTGGAGCTGGCTCAGCCCGTCCAGCGGGTTGAGCGCGGCCGCGCGGGCGAAGGCGCGGCGCGCGGTCTTGTAGAACTCGGGCTTCTTGGCGCGCTGGGCGTGGTCCTGCTGGTCGAGGCCCTGCTTGTAGTAGTAGCTCGCGAGGTCGGTGCCCTCGGCGACCATGCTCCGCGCGTCCTCGAACAGCTCCTGCGCCTCTTCGCGCTTGCCGCGGGCGAGGGCCACCCGCGCCAGGCCGAAGGTGGCGAAGGCGGAGTTGGGGTCGGAGTCCTCGGCGCGCTCGAACCAGCGCTTGGCGGCGTCGAGCTGATCCTCGCGCAGGGCGAGCAAGCCGAGCAGCGCCCGGGCCTCGGTGGCTTGGCTCGTGCTGGAGATCTCGACGGCGTCGTCGTCCTCCCACTGCGGCTCCTGGTCCCACTCGTCCTTGTCCCAGTCGTCGCCGGTGTCGCTTTGCTGGGGCTTGTCGACGTCCGCGAGCGCCTCCGCCTCGCACAGCGTGTCGGCCTGGCGCAGGTCGTTCTGCGCGGCCTTGAGGTCGCCCTCGGCCAGGCGCAGGCGTCCGCGTCCGATCCAGGCCGCGATCAAGGACTCGTCGAGCTCGAGGGCCTTGGTGTAGGCCCGCGCGGCGTCCTTGCGCCGCTCGGCGAGGACCTCCTCGGTGGTGGCCAGGAGCTTGTCCAGGGGGGGCGGCGGGCCGAGCTCGCCGTCGGGGTTGGCGTTGTCCTGGCGGAAGCGCGCCTCCTCCTCGAGGCGCACCTCGACCTCGTCCGCGCGGTGGCGCAGGAGGTCGCCCAGGGCGGCCCAGGCCTCGGCGTGAATCGCCCGCGCGGCGGGGTGGTCGGTGTTGACCACGGTCTCGTAGTGCCGCTCGGCGAGCTCGTACTTCAGCTCGCTCTCCAGCGCGCGGCCCTGCCCGAGGGTCGCGAGGTGGTAGTCGCGCTCGCGCTTGCTCGCGGTCTCGAAGTTCTTGGCCGCGTCCTCGAAGTTGCGCGTGTCGAGGTTCAAGAGGCCCTGGAAGTAGTGGCCCTCGGGGCGGGTCGGGTCGAGCTCCACGGCCTCGCGCAGGTCCTTCCGCGCTTCGCCGTAGTTGCCGAGCATGTGCTGCGCGCGGCCGCGCCACACGTAGCCTTCGAAGCTGTCCTCTTGCAGCTCGATCACGCGGTGGAAGTCGTCGAGGGCCTCCTCGTAGCGGGAGGTCCCGAACAGGGTTTGGCCACGCAGGAGGTGCGCGCGCACCTGCTGGCGCCGCTCCAGGGGCGCGTCGAGGAAGTTCACGACCGACGCGAAGCTCTTGAGCGCCTCGGCGGTGCGACCTCGGCGGTCCTGGACGACGCCCAGCTCCAGGCGGGCGTCGATGTAGTTGGGGTCGGCCTTGAGCTGACGGGTGAAGGTCGCCTCGGCCTGGTCCAGGTCACCCTGAGCCAGGAACACCCGGCCGCGCTCGAGCTCGAGGTCGGCGGCCTCGGCGTTGCGCTCGAGCCCGCGGGCCAGGCTGGCCAGGGCCTCGGGGAACTGGTCCTGAGTGGAGAAGGCCCGCGCCTGGTGCAGGTAGCTCTTGCGGTAGGCCTCTTCGATCTCTTCGGAGAACTCGCCGAGGGTCGCCTGGTTCATGTCCTCGGTGTTGAAGCGGGTGTACTCCTCGACCAGCCCCTGCAGGCTGTCGAGGCTGACCAGGGCGTCGCCGAGGGAGGCCAGGGCGCCGGTGGCGTCGCGGTCGCCGAGGCGGTTGATCCCGGCGTCGAGGCTGCTCGTGGCCGCCTCGAGCTCGGCGCGCACCGCGTCCTTGAAGTCGGTGGTCTCGGTGGCCTGCTGCTTGGCGATCTCCTCCAGGGTGTTTTGGCGGTGAATGTAGTAGCCCACCGAGAGGATCGCGCTGCAGGCCAGCACGGTGCCCGCGATCACGAGCACCAGGGGCTTGTTCTTCTTGGCCTTCTTGACCAGGCGGCCGACCGGACCCAGGGGGCGGGCCTTGATCGGGTCGCCGTTGAGGTAGCGCTGAATGTCCTCGGCCAGCTCGAGGGCGCTGGGGTAGCGGGTGGCGACCTCCTTCTCCATGGCCTTGAGCACGATCGTGTTCACGTCGCGGTCGATGCGGCTGTCGTGCTTGCGCGGGGGGATCGGCTCGTCCTCGAGGATCTTGTGATAGACCTCCATGGTCGTCTCGCCGTGAAACGGGAGCTTGAGCGTGAGCAGCTCGTAGAGGATCACGCCCAGGGCGTAGACGTCGGCGCGCTGGTCGATGGTCACGTCGCCGCGGGCCTGCTCCGGCGGCATGTAGAACGGCGTGCCGACCACGGTGCCGGTGCGGGTCAAGAGCGACTTGTGGTCGAGGTTCTTGGCCAGGCCGAAGTCGGTGACCTTGGGGTGTCCGTCGGTGTCGAGCAGCACGTTGGCCGGCTTGAGGTCGCGGTGAATGATCCCCTTGCCGTGGGCGTAGTGGATCGCGCGCGCGACCTCTTCGATCATGTGCAGCACCCGCTCGACGGGCATCTTCTCCTTGCGCTTGACGATCGCGTCGAGGGGGTCGCCCTCGATCAGGTCCATGGTGAAGTAGTGGAAGCCCTCGTGGCAGCCGACCTCGTGCACCGCGACGATGTTCGGGTGCTGGAGCTTGGCCGCGGCCTCGGTCTCGCGGCGGAAGCGGCGCACCTGGCGTTCGGAGGCGTTCTCGCCCTCCTTGAGCACCTTGAGCGCGACGATCCGCTTCAGGCTGCGCTGACGCGCGCGGTAGACGATGCCCATGCCGCCCCGGGCGATCTCACCCAGGATGTCGTAGGGCCCGAACACGGTCTCGACCGAGCCGTCGGCGTTGGTGCGCGTGCCCATGGCGTGGGCGATCGGGTCGTCGGGGGCGACGTTGGGCGGGAGCTGCTTGGCGTGGCTGCCGGAGCCGGAGCCGAAGCCGCCGAAGCCGGAGCCCTGAGGGGTGCCGAAGCCGGAGCCCTGAGGGGTGCCGAAGCCGGAGCCCTGAGGGGTGCCGAAGCCAGAGCCCTGAGGGGTGCCGAAGCCGGAGCCCTGAGGGGTGCCGAAGCCGGAGCCGTTGGGTTGGCCGTAGCCTGAGCTGGGGGCCGGGGCGCCGAAGCCGGAGCCGTGAGGCGGGGCGCCGAAGCCGGAGCCGTGAGGCGGCCGAAGCCGGAGCCGTGAGGCGGGGCGCCGGAAGCCGGAGCGAGGCGGGCGCCAGCTGAGCCGTGGGGCGCCGAAGCCGGCGGTCGGCGCGGCGGGGCGGCTGTCGCTGCGGGTGAGTTGGTGGGCCCCCGAGCGCTGGCTGAGCTCGTCGTAGATCTGGCGGGCGACCGGCTCGCTGAGGTAGCCCTTGCTCACCAGGAGCCGCGCCAGGTGCTCCTGGGCGCCCTGGGCGCGGAGCTGGGCGCACTCCTGGAGCTGGGTCTGCGTGGCGTAGCCACGGCTCACCGCGAGACGGCCGCATCGCCTGGATCTCGTTACGCCCGGGCGTCATGGTCGCTGCGAGCGCCGTTCCCCGTCGGGAAGCGGTCTGCCTCACGCGTCGAAGCCTGTCTCCGGGGTCGCGAATCCCGCGAAGTCCTTCCCGTCGCGTGCCTTCACCGTAGTTCTGGCCCACGGGCCTGTCAATCGGAGCGTGGCGCCGGCCTCCGGCGTAAGACCCGCTTGATGGGCGGTTGCGCCGCGCCTGGGGAATTGCCTGTCCGGGACCCTGCACCTCGAGGCTCTGGCGGTCCAGCGGGGCCACGACGAGCGCGCGAACCCCTTGAGGGTCCGCGCGCGGTCGGGGCGGGAGCGAGCCCTACAGCAGGTCCTGGACCGCCTCGCGCTCGCTGACCAGCTCGTCGGCGCTCTTCTGCATGAGGGCCTGGACGTCGGCGCTGACCGAGAGGCCGTCCACGACCTTGTAGCTGCCGTCCCCGGGGCAGGTCACGGGCACCGAGTAGACGATCCCCTCGGGGATCCCGTAGCGCGAGCCGTCGCTGTAGACGGCGATGCTGGTCCAGGTGCCGGGCTCGGTGCCCACCCACAGCTGGCGCATGTGCTCGATCGCCGCGTGGGCGGCCGACTTGGCCGAGCTCTTGCCGCGGGCGTCGATGATCGCCTTGCCGCGGGTGCGCACGGTGGGGCTGAAGCTGTCCTTGAGCCAGGCGTCGTCGCCGATCACCTGCTGGGCCGGCATGCCGTAGATCCGGGCGTGGGTCGTGTCCGGGACCATGGTGTCCGAGTGGTTGCCCCAAATGATCATGTGCGACACGTCGCGGATCTTCGCCTTCGCCTTGAGCGCGAGCTGCGCGGTGGCGCGGTTCATGTCGAGGCGGGTCATGGCGGTGAAGTGCTCGGGGGAGAGGCCGTGCTTCTTGGCCGCGTGGATCGCGATCAGGCAGTTGGTGTTGGCCGGGTTGCCGACGACGACCGCGCGCACGTCCTTGGCGGCGGCCTTGGCGATCGCCGCGCCCTGGCCGGTGAAGATCGGGCCGTTCGCGCGCAGCAGGTCGCTGCGCTGCATGCCGGGGCCGCGGGGCATGGCGCCCACGAGGAACACCGCGTTCGCGTCGCCGAAGGCCTCCTCCGGGTCGCTGGTGCACACCACGTCGTGCAGCAGCGAGGGCGCGCAGTCGTAGAGCTCCATGGCGGTGCCCTCGAGCGCCTTCATGGCGGGCTCGATCTCGAGCATCTTCAGGATCACGGGCTGATCCGGGCCGAACACCGCGCCCGAAGCGATCCGGGGCAGGAGTGCGTAGCCAATGTTGCCGGCGGCGCCGGTGATCGAGACGGTGATCGGTCGCATGAGGTCTCCTCGGGGTTCCTCGGTGAAGGCGCGAGTGTCGGCGCCCGCGCGAGGCCAGTCAACCCGGGGGGGAGGGCCGTTCGGGGACCCGCTCGTGCTGTGCGTCAGACGTTTCGCTCTAGCTCGCGCAGCGATCGTCGTCCTGGCAAGGCGCGAGAGGGATTACGGCGGGCCAGGGTGACCGAGGAAGCACACAGCCCGGGGCGACGAGGGCAAGCGCGCCAGAGCGGAACGCCTGGTGTGCTGCACCAGGCTAGCGCTCCAGGCGTTCCTGCAGCCAGTCCAGGAAGTCCGCCTGGCCCGCATGGGCCACCAGCTCGGGGAGGGGAATCCGCGCCGCGAGGGAGGCCACGAGCCCTCCGAAGCGTGAGTAGGCGTGTTCCTGCGCGCCCTCGGCCCAGGCGATCTGGTCCGCGACGGGCCCCGGGGGGACCTCCGCCAGGATTTCCTGCCCCGCCCCGTGGACCGCGAAGCCCTCGAAGAACCACTGCGGCCCCATGGCGTCCTCGTCGCCCTCGAGGATCGCGACGTGCAGGCGGCGGCACGAGTTCGTGGGTCAGAGCTGGGACCAGGCGTCGCCGCCGGCGGCCGCGTAGGCAGGCTGCAGGCGGGCGCATCGGTCGGAGGGACCGCGAGTGAGCACCTGCTGTCGAGGCCCGCCACCAGGCCCGAGGTGGCAGGGCCGGGGAGGAGGTCGTGCAGCCGAGCACCCGCCCAGAGCGCGGCCTGGGTCGCGCACACCTCGACGCGGTCGTAGTAGGACGCGCGGCCGAGCTCGTCCCAGCCATGGGCCGCAGCGAACGCGGCGAGGCGCGCCTCGGCGCGCAGCACAGCCGCAGCCAGGGAGGAACGGTCCAGGCGCTCGGGGGCCGTCAGCCGCTCGAGGACCCGCTCCTCGCCGTTGGGCTCGGCGCTTCCAACACACCCTGGGGCCATGCAGCCTCCCCACACGAAGATCCAAGCGAGTCGCCGGCTCATGCCGGGGCACCCTAACACTCCTTCTCAGGCTCTTCTCGCCGAGGCAGGTGCGGCTCGCGCGCTGCCTCCGGTGCGGGTCGCAGCGCGCGCAAGTCGCGCCCGTGCGGGGTCGAGACCCGGGCACGGGGCGTGCACGGACGGGGCCATGACTCGACTCCACACCGCCCTCATTCTGTGCCTCGCCCTCGCGGGCTTCGCCCACGCCGCCCCCTACCGGATCGCCGGCGCCACCGAGCGCGGCGAGTCCTACGCCGGTCGCGGCGAGGCGCGGCCCGCCGCGGGAGGCCTGCTCGTCGAGCGGGCCACCGACTCCGGCAGGCTGCGCGGGCGCCTGCAGTGGACCGACGGCGCCTGGCGCGGGCCGCTGCTCGGAGGCCCCGGCGCGCGCGGGCGGCTCCTGGACACCGGCGGCGCGAGCCTGGAGGCGACGGTCACCGAGACCGCGCAGGGCTATCGCCTGCGCTGGGTCGACCCCCAGGGCAACCGCGGCGAGGAGGAGTGGCGCGGGGCGCTGCCCACGCCGCGCGACCTGGACCCCCTGGCCCTGGACGTGTTCGCCCAGGCCGTGGACGCCGCGGAGCGCGGGGTCGTGCCCGCCGACCGCATGGTCAGCGACGGCAACCGCGTCGACCCGCACCTGCTCGAGAGCGGGCCCGAGATCTTCGGAGCCGCCGGCGAGCTGATCGCGAGCGCCGAGCGCGAGGTCCTGATCCAGACCTACTACTGGAAGACGCCTTGCCAGGCCGGCGACGCGATCTTCGCGGGCCTGAAGGCGCTCGAGGAGCGCCGACGCGCGGCGCAGGCCGAGGCGCCGGTGGACGTGTTCTTCGTGATCAACAAGCACTTCACCACCCGCTCGAACGTGAAGAACCTCGAGCGCGACGTGGCCCAGGCGGGCTTCGATCCGCGCCTCCTGAACGTGCGCGTGGCGCCGTTCAAGCAGCGGATCTTCGGCAATCTGCACACCAAGGCCTTCGTGGTCGACGGCGAGCGCGCGATCCTCACCAGCGCGAACGTGCACCCGCCTCAGGACGCGCCGACGCCGTGGTACGAGATCGGGGCCCAGCTCGCGGGGCCGGTGTGCGCCAGCCTGCGCGCTGAGTTCGCTCAGCTCTGGGAGCGCGCGACCGGCGACGCCTTCCCCGGGCAGCGCCTGCCCCTGCCCGCGGCGTTCCCCGACGGAGTCCCCGTGGCCTTGGTCTCGCGCCCGTCGGAGGGGAACCCCTTCCGGCGGCGCATGGACGACCCCGCCGGTGTGAGCTACACCGCGGCGATCCGCGGCGCCCAGCGCCGGATCCGGATCCTGACTCCGCACCTCGCGGACGCGACGCTGCGGTCCGAGCTCGAGGCCGCGCTGCGCCGCGGAGTCGAGGTCCAGCTCGTGGTCTCCAAGGGCATGGGCAAGCTGCGCGCGAGCCTCCCCGGGCAGGGCGGGACCAACGCCAAGAACGTCGCCAAGCTGCGCGAGGCCCTGGCCGACGACCCCGGCGCCCTGGCGCGCTTCCAGCCGCGCTGGTTCTCCCAGGACGGGGAGCTGCCCCAGGAGGGCAACGGCGCGGGGGTGAACCACGCCAAGTTCCTCAGCGTCGACGGCGAGCTCGTGATCGTGGGCAGCTCCAACCACGACACCCAGGCGCTGAAGTACAGCCGCGAGGTGAACGTGGTGGTCGCCGACAGCGGCCTGACCCAGGCCTGGGAGGCCCAGGTGTTCGAGCCGGCCTTCGCCCGCGGGATCGCCGCGGACTGAGGGCTACTGGGGTAGCGTGCCCGCGGGGACGACGATCCCCTCGTCGGGGATCATGGTCGGGATCCCCTCGATCAGCGCGTAGGCCCGGGCGCGGTCGGCGCGGATCAGCGCGCCGGGGAGCGGCGAGTCGAGGGACGCGCCGCCCTGGGTCTTGAGCTTGCCCGCCGCCTGGGCGGCGTTGAGCGCCTCGAGCTCGGCCGCGCTGGCCTCGGTCAGGGTCGAGTGGTCTACGGGGCAGCGCAGGAGCGCCAACAGCTCGGCGTCGATCACGGAGCACCTCCGGCGCGAAGTGTCGCATGGGCGGCCCGGGCGCAACAGGCTGCGCGTGCGTGGGGCGCACGCCGTCAGGCAGCCCGTCGAGGTTCCACCGCGATCGGACGCGCGCCGACCCTAAGCGTCGCGCCTGCGGTCGGCACGCGCCTTGCCTCCTGGTCCTGCGCGCGACCTGCCGGGGACGCGCCGCAAGGAGCCGCTGAACATGCCGACGCCCTCCCTCTCCGCCCCCGCAGCCCCCAGGCTGCGCGCTCCTCGCGCCTTCGCCCGGATCGGGTGGGGCATGAGCGTGAAGACCTGGACCCTCGCGGTCGAGGTCCCCGCCGTGTTCGCCTGCATGCGCGAGCTCGGCCCCGGCCTGCTCGCCGAGGACCACCCCTGGGTCAGTGGGCGGCGCCCCGACGGGACCCGCACCTGGCGCTCGAACGTGGTCTACGCCTCGCCCTCGCGGCTCGGACCCGACGCGCCGAGCGACGACGACGTGGTCGACGCGGTGGGGCGCTTCCTGGCGAAAATGGCCTCGCGCACCGTGCCGGTCCCCGCCCTGCCTCAGGGGCCCAAGCGCCGCATGCCCCACGCGATCGGGTACATCCACGGCGCGGTCCAGGCCAACGGCGCGTTCGTGGTCCTCGACGACCTCGACGACCTCGTGCGGCACTGCACGTCCCCTGCGTTTCGTCGTGACCTCCGGCGCTTCGTGCGCCGCGAGCGGCGAGAGGTGACCCTCGTGCTGCGCACCCGGCGCGTGGACCCGCTGGCTTATGCCTACGCCATGGGCTGCGTGCCGCCTCTGGTTCTCGAACGGCAACGGACCCACCCGCGAGCCGGTGCTGTGGGGAACACCTCGCCCTACCCGCGGTCAACCTGATCACCGGCGCCTGGCTGCGGACCTGCGCGACCTGCGGCGCGGCCGCCGCGCGCGGCTCCGCCCAGCGCCCGCGCCGGGGAGCCTTTCGCGGCAGCACGTCGGCACCCGCGTGCGCCCGCTGTGGCACGAGCGCCTGTTCGCCTGGGTGATCTCCATGGACGTTCGCTCCCGCGGTTCGCGGGCAGCTGTTCTTCAGCGACCGGCGGCGGATCGAGCCGCACCGGCTGGGGAGGAATACCGCGCCGCCGGGGGCTACGGGCGCTGGTCCGGCTGCGGCAAGGTGCCCTTCCCCTTCCCCGGTGGTGAGCGGAGGCGCGCGTGCGCGAGCTGAGCGTGGTGATCCCGACCCTCGACGAGGCCCGCGCGCTGCCCGCCACCCTGCGCGCGCTGGGTCAGGCCTTCCCGGGGCCGAGCTGCTCGTCGTCGACGGCGGCAGCCGCGATCGCACGCGCGAGGTCGCGCGCGCCGCAGGCGCGCGAGTGCTGCTCACCCGGCCCTCGCGCGGCGCGCAGCTGGCCCTCGGCGCAGAGGCGGCGCGGGGCGAGCTCCTCGCCTTCGTGCACGCCGACAGCCGGGTCGATCCGCGGGCGGGGGCCGCCCGTCGCGGCGTTCTTCGCGGACCCGACCCGGAGCGCCTGCGCGTTCCGCGCGGTGTTCCCCGGGCGGCACCCCGCGCTGCGGTTCATGAGCTGGCTGACCCGCTTCGATCACCCCCTGACCACCTACGGCGACCAGGGGCTCGTGCTGCGCCGCAGCGTCTACCGCGCCGCGGGCGCTTCCCACCCAGGGCGCCTTCGAGGACGTGGAGTTCTGCGCGCGCGAGTGCGACGGGTCAGCGGCGCGATCGCCAAGCTGACTCCGCCGCTGGTGACCTCGGCCCGACGGTTCGAGGCGGCGGGAGTCCTGCGGCAGCAGGCGTTCAACGCCGGGCTGCACCTGCTCTACCACCGCGGGGTCGACCCGAGCGCCAACAGCTCGGCGTCGATCACGGAGCACCTCCGGCGCGGAGTGTCGCATGGGCTGCCGGCGCGCGACAGGTTGCCCGCGGGGCGCGGCCTACTCGAGCTCGCCGTAGGGGAGCGTGGTCAGCTCGGTGCCCGGGTAGTAGTGGCCGAGGATCTTGCCGTGGTCCCAGCCCTGCTTGGCGCGGCCCTGGCTGCCGAACTGGCACATGCCCACGCCGTGGCCCCAGCCGCGGCCGGTGAACTCGATCCGGGTCCCGCCCTCGCCCAGGGTCGCGTCGAAGGCGTAGCCCCGCAGCCCGAACACGCGCCGCGCCTCCCAGGCCGGGACCACGCTGGCCTCGCCGCTCTGGTCGGTGAGGATCAAGGTCTTGGCGTAGCCCCCGCGCGGGTAGTGCTCGACCTCGACCTTCGTCAACGGGAGCTGGAGCACGAGCTGCTGGACCGCGGTCTGCTCGCCCGGGGCGGGCTTCTGGTCGAGGTCGACGCTCGCCTCCCAGCGGTAGTACTTCGAGGCCTGGCAGGGGCAGTCGCTGGCCCCGGACCAGGGCTCGAAGGCCTCGTGCACCCAGGGGAACACCCACTCCGCGGGGACCGTGTCGCCGCCGCAGGTCGAGTGGAAGTAGGTCGTGATCGGCTTGCCCTGGTAGGTCACGACCTCGCCGCGGGTCGCCGCCACGAGCTTCTGCACCCGCGCGCGATACCTGGGCTCCATGAGCCCGCGGTAGACCTGGTCGCGGGTGTCGTCGACCACGTCGTAGCTCCGCCCGGGCTTGAGCCCGACCAGCGCGTAGGTGCGCGCGGCGACCGCCTGGCTGCAGAGCGCCTCGTCGTCCCAGCTCAGCGGGCTCTCGTAGCCCACGACGCCGAGCAGGTAGGACTCGAGGCCGAGGCTGTTGATCGCGACCAGGCCCTTGCCGTTGGCCGCGGGCTCGAGCCGCAGCCGGCCGGGGTAGGTCCGCCCCTCGAGCGTGAAGGTCCCGTCCGGCTCCTGGGGGGTGAGCTCGAGCCAGGTGCCCTGGGGCTCGTAGCCCGAGACGTGCAGCGAGCCGTTCTGCAGGCTGACCTCGAGCTCGCTCGTGCGCAGGGCCACGATCCCCTCGGTCGCCCCGCGCTCGCCCTTGAGCTCCCAGGGCGCCTCGCTGAGGGTCAGCTTCAGCGTGGCCTGGGACGCCAGCGTGCGCTCGAGGAGCTTGACCCGGATCTCGGGCTCGGGCTCGACCACCGGCGCCGGCGGCGGCGGCTGGACCTGCTGGACGCAGGCCAGGAGCGCGACCCCCAGGACCAGGCCCACCCCCAGGCCCTTGAGCCGGGGGAGCGCGGCCAGCTTCGCGCGCAGCCCGCCCCGCGGGCGGCGCCGCGCGCCGCCGCGGTTGGCGGAGACGCCGGCCTCGGGGGACGCCGCCGCGCGCTGCTTCGTGGCCTTCTTCTTGGTCGCGCGCTTCTTGGCGGTCTTCTTGGTCGTGCGCTTGTTGGCGGTCTTCTTGGCGGCGCGCTTCTTCGTC
>JAWKSZ010000092.1:0-23468 GCA_041402045.1 Planctomycetota bacterium
TGGCCAGGGACTCGTCTCGGTCCTCGATCCACTTCTCGGCCATGGCGTTCTCCATGGCGGCGAGCTTGCCCGCGCACTTTTCGAGCAGGTCCCAGTCGCTGAGCCCGGGCGCGGTCTCCTCGCCCCGGGCCGCGAGGGCCGCCTTGGCCTCGGCGAGCTGGCGCTTGTGCCCCAAACGGGCTTCGTTCTCCTGCTGCGCGGCGGCGAGGGCGGCCGGGGAGAAGAGCGTCGTGCGCTCCGTGTCCAGGGCCTCGGCGCGCAGGCCGCGGACCTGGGCGTCGTCCCAGAACGGCGCCTGGACGGGCTCCCCGGCGAGGACCTCGGCCGCGAGCTGCTGCAGCTCCCGGGCAGCGGGGTAGCGCGCGTCGGCCTGCTCGGCGGCGAAGGCCAGCTCCTCGCGGTTGCCGAACACCGCGTGGTGGAACAGCCAGTAGGCGGCGAGGTGCGGCCACGCCGCGAGCAGCTCGCGCTCGCGCTCCCAGTCCTCCCAGGTCGCAGCGGTCTCGAGCCCTCCGAGCTCGACGGGCTCGACCAGGAGCGTCACGATCCACTTCGTGCGCTCCTCGAGGGCGAGGGCGTCGAGGTGCGCGGGGCGCTCGACCTCGGCGTCGAGCTCCTTCTGGCACGCGGCCAGGAGCTGCCGCCGCCGCGCGGTCGAGACCGCCGCCTTGCCGCGCTCCTCGAGGTCCCCGCCGCCCTCGAACTGTTGGTAGACGACGGCGGCCACGATCGACTCCGCCGCGCGGGCGTACTCGGGCTCGTCCTGGTGCTGGTGCAGGACGCGGCTGTTGCCCTCGGGGCTCGGGTGCCACTCCGCCAGCCAGAGCTCCTCCTCCTCGCACAGGATCACCGACGCCGGGAGGAACACGGACTGCACCCGCGCGACCCAGGTCCCGTCCTCGGCGGCCACGGCCTCGCCGAGGCTGCTCTCGGCGGCGCTCAGCCAGGCGCCGCGGTAGGGCGCGTCCAGGCGCGCCTGGCGACGCAGCGCGCAGAACGCCTGGAGCTCTGGGGACAGGCGCTCGCCGAGGACGGCGTCGAGCGGCCAGGCGACGTCCAGCGCGCCCTCGGGCTGCGCCTCCTCCTCCTCGGGCAGCGGGTCGAGGATCGGGGCGCAGAGCTCGGCCAGGCGCTCGCCGCGGTCGCCGAGCAGCGCCCGCGCGCCGGCGGGGGTCATGTCCCCGGGGTCGATCGACGTCAGCCAGGCGGCGAACTCGGCGGAGCCGGCGAGCTCCGCGAGCTCGGGGGCGTCGGGCTGGGTCTCGAGCGCGCGCCGCGCGGCCTCGAGGGCCGCGTCCCGCTCGCCGGCGGCCGAGAGCGCGAGGGTGCGCACGACCTGCACGTCGCCGCGGCCCCCGCGGTCGTAGCCCCGGGCCCGCTCGACCCGCTCCACGGCCAGGGCCGCGTCGCCGGCCTCGAGGGCCTGGCGCGCGAGGAACAGGAGCAGCTCGATCAGGGCGGCGAAGGTCCGCTGCCCGCGGGGGGTGAACACGCCCCAGGAGCCGGCGGCGCCGTCGACGTCCAGGGCCAGGGCGGCCTCGGCGCGCGCTCGCGCGGCGGCGACGTCCCCCTGGGCCAGGAGCGCGCGCACCCAGAGCCAGCTCGCCTCGAGCTGCTCGCCCACGCCCTGGGCCTGGGCGAAGCGCTCGCCCGCGCGCTCGGCGGCGGTGCTCGCGTCGCCCGCGCGCAGCGCGAGCTCCCCCTCGCTCTCCAGCGCGCAGGAGAAGGTCGTGGACTCGCGGGCGTCGCCGTGCTCGTGCCGCACGAGCTGCTCCAGCCAGCCGTCGCGGTGGTAATAGCGCCACTCGCCGTGCTTGCGCCCGGCCTCGTCGCTCTCGCCGAACAGCCAGCGCGCGCCCTTGGACGAGTAGACCGCGCCTTCGGGGACGCTCGCCGGACGGTCGGGCAGGCGCTCGCCGGTCTCGCTCACGGGGTTCCCCTCGCGGTCGAAGAGCCGACCCGAGACCACCCGCCCGCCGCGCCAGGTGTTCTCCACCCGCCACACGGCGGCGGCGAGCCCGGGGGGGAAGTTCTCCGTGGTCGGCTGGTCCGAGCGGATCGCGACGTCGAGGCCGTCGATCCGACCCTGGACGATGCTGCCCTGCCGCGAGACCTCCCCCGACTCGTGGTAGCGCTTGAAGCTGCCGTGGGGCACGTCGTGCACGAAGTCGCAGTGGTTGACGAGGGTCCCGTCCGGCCGCCAGTAGGTCACGAGGCCGTGCTTGCGCCCCTCGGCGTCGGTCTCGGCCAGTACCCACTCGTTGTCGGAGGCGCTCCACTCGGCGGCGGCGGGGACGGACTCGGGACGCTCGGGCATGACGCACTCCTGGGCACGGTGATAGACGCTCGGCCCGGACGGAACCAGGCCCTCATGCACAGGAGTTCAACGCGCGCGCAGGCGCTGCTCGAAAATCCCAGGAGACGCGTCGGCGGCGGCGCACCTCGTGCAAGCGTCTCCCCGGAGGTGCCAGGGGGCGGGTCGGTCTGGCCTCCCCGCCCCCCCACCCACGCCCCAGGCGGCGTCGATCATGGCGTCCCCTTCCAGGGGGCGGCGCCACGCCGCTGGGTCCGCTGCGACCGGCGGGTCCAGATCGGGATCCTGCGAGCTGCGCCGCCGGCGCCGGAGGCGCCGACACGCCGTCGTAGCGCTCTTCGGACCACGTCCAGCGCGGCCTCGAGCGCCGCGGCCACCAGGCCCTCGCGCTCGTGCGCCTGGACCGCGATCGTCGCGAGCAGCCAGCAGAAGCGCACGTGCCTGAAGCGCGGCGCGCGCCCGCAGCTCGGCCCAGGTCGGCTCGCGGGGTCCTCGATCACCAGCTCGCTTGTAGCGCGCGTTGAGCCGCGCCAGCTTGCCCAGCGCCTGCGCCGGAGCTCGAGGGCCCGCGTCCGCGGCGAGCTGGGGGTCCTCCCCGGCGAGCCGCAGCAGCGCCGCCACCGCGACCTCCTGCTGGAGGTAGGGCAGCTTGGTCACCTCGAACACACCGCTGGGGAACAGCCGCTCTCGCAGCCGCACCGCCGCCGCGCCGCGCGGGGCGCCCGCGAATGCCGCGCCGTGACTCCAGCACCGTCGTCCAGCGCCTTGAAGCTCGCGGTCGAGCTCGACGTCGAGCTCGCGCGCCCCGGGGGCGTGGGTCCCGCGGGAGCGGCTCGCGCTCCAGCGCTCCTCCTGGTCCAGCAAGTCGCCGTCGGCCGCGAGGGCCTCCCGCGCCTGCTCGACGAGCTCGTCGACGCCGCTGTCCGCGAGGAACTCCAGCATGCGCCGCACGCACGAAATGCGCAGCCGCGTGGGCTGCCGGTATCCCCGCACGTAGCGGGTAATGGGAACGGTCATGATCTACCTTCTCTCTTTTGCTCGCCCTCCCAGGCGCTGCCTTCTTCAAAAGCGAGCCGCGGATCTGGGGGTTGGGCGAGCGAAAAATTCGCGCCGCGGACCGTGAACGCGACGCTTACGGGCCCTGCGCACCGCGCTGCAGTGCTCTCCGGAGGTCGAACCAGCCCGCGCGAGGTCCCCGACCCTCCCGTCGCCTCTCGAAACCTGCCCGCGCGAGGTCCCCGACCCTCCCGTCGCCTCCTGCAACCTGCCCGCAAGAGGTCCCCGACCCTCCCGTCGCCTCTCGAAACCTGCCGACGCGAGGTCCCCGACCCTCCCGTCGCCTCTCGAAACCTGCCCGCAAGAGGTCCCCGACCCTCCCGTCGCCTCCTGCAACCTGCGCGCGTGAGGTCTCGAACCCTCCCGTCACCTCCTGCGACCTGCCGACGCCTGGTCCCGGACCCTCGCGTCACCTCCTGCAACCTGCCCGCGCGAGGTCCCCGACCCGCGCGCGCGAGGGTTTCGTCTCAGACGGGGAAGGTCGGAGCGCTGAGTTGGGCAAGATCTGCCCAACCGTCTCAGCCCCCGTCCCACCTCGCCGAACGTGCGAACCTCGCGCCGCCTCCGCTTAGCCCGGGCGCGTCGCTTGCCTGCGCGCGACGACGGAAGGCGGCGTGACGTGGGCCCACTCGACAGCGCAGCGAAGGTGATCCTCCGAGAGGTCCCGCAGGACCCGGCCGGGCCTGCCCCGTCACTCGCAGGGGTAGCGATCCGCAGCGCGAGAGCCGACGACACGGTCCCGCCGGCCTTCTCTCTGACCATGGACAAGGTGCTCGTGCTGGATGTCGAACGAGGCGCCCTCTGTCCCTGCACGTGGAGGTCGAGGCCGCGTGGAAGGCGCGAGTGCCCCGCAAGATCTTCCGCTACTGAGCCCGCCCACCGCGTCCACGACACCCTGTGGCTGTTGGTGATCTGCCTCAAGCCCGGCAAGAAGCAAGGTGAACCCCGGACTACCTACGAGCGCCGGGTGGGAGAGCGAGTGGCGCTCCGCTTCGAGTTCGACGTCGTCAAGGTGTGGGAGCTGCGCGCGGACGACCTCCTCAGGGACGCTAAGCCGGGCCTCTTGCCCCTCGTCCCCTATGCCGACGGGACTTCCAAAGGGCACGTGGAGCGCGCCCTGGAGGCGCTTGGCCGGATCGACCCCGAACACCGCCGCGGAGAACTTCAGGCCGCCTTGACGGTGTTCGCGGACAACGTCTTCCCCGACGAGAACTGGGCTGCCAGAATGCCCGAGGAGCTGCTCATGGGTTCGACGATCTACCAACGAGGTGAGGCCGCTGGCGAGCTCGCTGGAAAGCGCACGCTGCTGGCGCGCCAGCTCGCGAAGCGCCTCGCAGAGCGGGCCCAGCCCCTGCTCCCTCGCCTGCAGCGGGCCGACCTGACGACCCTGGACACCGCAGCCGACCTCCTCGCCGAGCGGCTGTCGGACGACGAGCTCCTGGCGCAGCTCGACCAGGCACTCCCCAACGCCGACTAGCTAGCTCTCCGGAAGCGCGCGGGGCTCGGCGACGCCGAGCCCCTGGGCAAGATCCGCGGTGCGCCGGCTAGCGCTTCTCGGGCGGGCCGTCGTCCGGGGTCCGCGGGGGGACGACCGGGTTGTCGAGGGTCGCGTCCGGGTCCTGCTGCGGGGGCTCCGGCGTCTGGACCGGGGGCAGCGGGTGGCCGACCGGGGTCTCGACCGCGGGCTCGACGTCGGGCTTGGGCAGGTCCACCCAGTGGATCCACTCCGCCGGGGTCACGTGCATGAGCTCGAGCTGGGTCAGCTCGGCGTGGCTCTCGGCGGCGTCGCCGGCGCCGAGGCGGCGGCGGTCGCCGGGGCGCGAGGCGAGGACCGAGCCCTCGACCACGATCACCCGCGAGGAGCGCCCGCCCTGGTGCACGAGGAACTGCGTGCCCATGACCTCGACCTCGAGGCCGCGGGCGCGCACGCGGAAGGGCGCGCGGCGCTTGTTGACCTTGCAGAACACCTCGCCGTCGAGGCCGCCGAACTCGACGGTCACCCCGCGGTCGGCCTCGCGCACGAGGGCCACCTCGGTGTCGGCGTGGAGCAAGACCTGGGTCCCGTCGGTGAGCTCGACGGTGGCCGGGGTCTCCGCGGCCAGGACCCGCTCGCCGGCGAGCAGGGGCGTCCCCGGCGCGACCGCCTCGGGCAGCCCGTCCTCGGCGACGCGGAAGATCCCCTGCCCCACGGTGGCGACGACGTCGTCGACCGGGGAGGCGTGGTGCAGGTCGGTGCTCTGGGTGTAGGCCACGAGCCCGCCGGCGAGGAGCACGGCGGCCGCGGCCGCGGCCCCCCACAGCCCCAAGGGACGGCGCGCCGGCGGGGCGCTGACCTGGCCCCGGTGGCGCGCCAAGGACGCCTCGATCGGGAGCTGGCTCAGGATCCGCTCGACCGCCGCGTCCCCGAAGGGGTGCTCGGCCAGCGCGTCCTCGAGCGCGGCTTCGATCTGGCGCAGCGACTGCGCGTCTTCGGTCATGACGACCTCTCTCCCCATCCCACGTGTCGGCCCAGCCGCTCGCGCAGCCGGCCCCGAGCCCTGAACAGTCGACTCTCGATCGTGTTGATCGTCAAGCCCGTTGTCTCTGCGATCTCCTCGTAGGACAGGCCTTCGAGGTATTTGAGGTAGACGACCTCGCGCTGGGTCTCGGGGAGGGCGACCACCTCCTCGCGGATCAGCGCGCGCAGCTCGTCCTGCTCCAAGGACTCCTGGGGCGCCAGGCCCTCGGCCGGCAGCGGCTGGGAGTCGCTCTCGCCCTGCCCCGGCAGGCGCTCGCCGCTGCGCCCCACGACCTTGCGCCGGCGCAGGTGGTCCAGCGCCGTGGTCCGGACCACGTTGCGCAGCCAGGGGCGGAAGCGGGCGGCGTTCTCCAGGTTCCAGATCCCGTCCAGGGCCTTGAGGAACGACTCCTGCACCACGTCCAGCGCGGCGTGGTAGTCGCCGGTGACCGAGAGCGCGACCGAGCCCGCGTAGCGCGTGTGCCGGGCCACCAGGAGCTCGAAGGCCTTGCCGTCCCCCGCGCGGAAGCGCTCGACCAGCGCCGCGTCGTCAGCCAAGCTCACGCGCGATCCAGTCTCCGAAGGGCGGTCCAACACGGCCTGCATGCCCCACCCGACGCACGCCGCGGGCCCCGGCTTGCGGGCGGACCTGGAGGAGAGCCCTTAAGTCGTTAACGGAAGGCGACTTCAAAACAATTGTTCTTCGCTGGCCCGGCTCGGATCCCGCCGCTTGAGGGCCACGATCCAGGCCTCGGTGAGGTAGTGGGCCTTGGGCTCGTGGTGGGCCTGGTAGTACTCGCGGAACTTCTCCTGGAAGTAGGCCAGCTCGTGGGCGCCGTAGCGCTCGCAGAGCTGGTGCATGCGCGAGATCCCGAACTCCTCCTTGTGGGCCGCGGGCCGCGCCTCGACGATCCCGTTGTTGAACAGGACCAGGAGGTCGCCCGGGGTCAGGTCCACCGGCTGGGCCTTGAGGCTCGAGCTGAACACCTGCCCGCAGTCGATCCCCATGAGCATGCCCTCGCAGCCCACCGGGTGCAGGCGCCGCTCGCGGTGCACGTTCACCAGGAGCGGCGTGCACATGCCCGCCCGCCCCACGAGCACCTTGAGCGTGGGCAGGTCGATCAGGGCGTAGACCACGGTGAAGAAGGTGCCCTCGAACTGGCTGAACAGCTCGCGGTTGAGCTCGTCGAGGACCTGGGTCGGCTGCTTCTCGGGGGTCGCGATCCCGCGCAGGGCGTTGCGCGCCATGGCGGCCACGATCGGGGCCTCGGGGCTGTCGCTGGCGGTGCCGCCGATCGCGATCGCCATGCGGTTCGGCCCCAGGTCGAGCAGCTCGACGAAGTCGCCGCGGGCGTCGTGGGCGGGCACGTGCAGCACCCGGAGCTGGACCCCGCGCTCCTCCAGCCGGTAGCGCTGGTCGATCCGCTGCACGTCGGAGGCGTGCTCGTCGTCCTGCCCGCCCCGCTGGAGCTCGCCCGAGAGCCCCGGGTTCCACTGGGTCACCGCCTCGAGCTGCTTCTGGATCTCGCGGCGCCAGGCCCGGCTGCGCTTGCGCGTGCTCTCGGCGGAGACCTCGTTGATCAGGGTGTATTCCCCCGAGGTGTGCAGGTCGCGCAGGGTCGTCCCGGACTTGGTCCGAGGCCGGGTGGGCTCGGGCCGGCGCACCGGCTCGGGGCGAGGCGCCGGCTCGGGCCGGCGCTCGGGCTCGGGCCGGCGCTCGGGCTCGGGCCGGCGCACCGGCTCGGGCCACCCGCCGTCGGAGTTCTCGAGCTTGGGGGCCGGGCGCTTGATCGGCCGGCGCTGGGTCGTGCGCCGCTTGGTGCGCCCGAGGGAGCTGTCGCGCAGGAGCCCGGAGTCCGAGACCCCCTCGTCGGAGAGCGGGTCGCCCCGCCCGCGCACGAGCGCCCCGGACGTGCTCCCGGTGACCTCGCTCGTGTCCAGGGGTCCGCTCCCGCTCTCCTCGACGCGCGCGCGCGCGCGGGACTGGGAGGTCGAGTCCTCGCCCCACAGGTCGTCGGAGACCGCGCCCAGCGCGATCGGCGAGGTGCGCGAGAGCGAGGTCGAGCCCGAGACCGTGCCGGAGAAGCTCCCGGTCTCGCTGCCCAGGGCCTGGGGCTCGTCCCCCCGGCGGTAGGCCTCGCAGCCCATGAGGTGGTCGGCGATCTGCATGGGCGCCGTCTCGAACATGAGCAGGTGCGAGGAGAGGTCAATGTGCTCCTGGGTCACCATGCAGAACGCGCACACCCAGCGCTGATCGCGGGTGCGCCGGCGCCAGGCCGGGTCGCCCTCGAGCCGCGCGCGCACCTCCTCGCGCAGCTTGGCGCGCTTGCGCTCGCGCTTCACCGTGGCCCGCAGCTCGGCGTAGGGCCGCTCCTCGCCGTGGCCGTGGGCGTAGGCGTGGCAGCGGCGCACGTGCTCGATCACCTCGCGCAGGGTGCCCTCGTCCATGCGCCGGTCGCCCGGGATCTCGACCTGGGTCGACTGCGCGCAGTAGGGGCACACCCACTGCCGGCGCGAGTTGATCAGCTGCCAGGCCCGGCTCTTGACCGGGCGCTTGACCCGCCGGCGGGCTGACGCTGCTCCGCGGTGCGCTTCGGGGTCACGCAGCTCGCGGAGTTGCCTCGCGTCCTCGGTCCAGGCAGGCCTCGCTCAGGTGCTCCGAGGGATCGCGTCGACCGGTCCTCGTCCTCGGGGAAGGCCTTGACCCCGATCTGCGCGCAGTAGGGACACCACTCCGCGCGAGGACCTGCCCTCGGCGTCGAGCTCCTGCTCGATCAGGCGCCGGTGCCGGCCCTTGGCTCTGCCTCCGAAGAGGCCCACGCCCACCTCCTGCCACAGTTTAGGTCGAAGCCCCGCGCTCCCAACAGGGCAAAGACTCCGGGGTTCCAGGATACCGAGGGAGGATCTGGAGCGGTGCCCTCCCCGCGGAGCTGACACCGCCCGCGCGCGCATCGCCCTCGCGCGGCACAAGCGTAGCCGCCGTCGCCTGCGACGGTGGGCCAGGCCTCGCTCCTCGAGCGGGGGTCAGCTGCGGGTCGGCTTCGAGCCGGGCCCGGACCTGGTCCTGGTTCTCCTGGGCGTCGATCTTGGGTGGAGTAGACGACGACGCCGCCGGGGCGCACGAGGTCCACGGCCTGGGCCAGGAGCCGCGCCTGGAGCGCGAGCAGGCCGGGCGGTCCAGGCTCGAGGTGCGGTGGCGGACCTCCACCCGGCGCCGGGCGACCCCGGTGTTGCTGCAGGGGACGTCGGCCAGCACGCGGTCGATCGGCGCCCCCTGGGGCGGGCGCGGATCCTGGGGGTCGACCTCGGCGCACACGATCGAGGTCAGCCCCAGGCGCTCGACGCCGCGGCGCAGCCGCGCCACGCGCTCGGGGTCCACGTCCAGGGCGTCCACCCGTCCCTGGTCGCCCATGAGCTCGGCGCAGGTGGCAGGCCCCTGCCACCCACCCCGGGCGCGGCGCAGAGGTCGGCGATCCGCTCGCCGGGCTGCAGGGCGCGACGAGCCGGGCCGATGCATGGCGGTCTCGTCCTGCACGCTGAGCTTGCCCGCCTGTGGCTCCGCCGCCGCGCCCGGGGACCTCAGCGCCAGGCTCGGGCAGGGTCCGCCGCGGCTCGAGGCCCGCGCAGCTCCTCGAGCAGCGCGTCCCGGGTCGCCGCAGCGTTGGCGCGCCTGCAAGAACAGCGGCGGCGGCGCGCTCTGGCGGGCGGCCTCGAGGGCGCGCTCCTCCCCAGCCGCGCGAGGTAGGCGTCGACGACCCACGCGCCAGGGAGCCCGCGGCCTGGGCCAGCCAGGGCGCGGGGCTCCTCGAGAGGCCAGGCCTCGTGCAAGGACCGCCCCAGCCGCTGGAGCGCCCCAGCGCGCGCCGGCGCAGGGACGTCGTCGGCAGGAGGCGCCGGGCGGCGATCCCGCGCGCGCTCGATGCGCAGCACCGCGTTCATGAGCCCGCGGGCCTGGGGCTTGCCGTGAGCGCAGCCTGGCGTCGGCCTGCGACCGTGCACCGATCCGCTCGAGGAACAGGAGCTGGAATGGCGCGCAAACCCACACCAGGTGGCTGAAGCACGTCCTCGATCGGTCGAAACCGCAGGTGCGGAGGCTCGAAGCAGCGACGAATTCGGCGGTGCCGTAGACCAGCTCGGTCGGGCCCCCTACGCGCCGCGGCGGACGTCGACCTGGCCCTCAATAGCGCTCGACGGTCCGCGCCGCGCCCATGCCGCTCAACACGTCGCTCACGAGCTGGGCCGCGAGGCGACGCACGTCGGGCCCCGGGAGCCGACGCCCGAGGTGGCCCCGCGGACGGCGCCCGCCGCGGCCGCGGCCGCGTCCCGGGCGGCGCGGGCGCCGGCTCACGGGACCAGCCGATCGCCGACCTGCAGGCGCTGGCCGTTGGCCCAGGCGGCGCCGGGCATGGCGCGCTTGCCCGCGGGCTTGACCTCGACCAGCTCCAGCGCGCCGGCGCCGGTGGCGATCCGCGGCGCGTCGCCGAGGGCGAGCACCTCCCCCGGCGCCCCCTCGGCGTCGGCCACGACCCGCGCCTCGAGCACCTGCAGCCGCCCGCCCGCGAGCTCGATCGAGGCCACCGGCCAGGGGAGCATGGCCCGCACCCGGCGCTCGAGCTCGACCGCGGGCAGCGCCAGGTCGAGCCGCCCGTCCTGCTTCTGGATCAGGGGCGCGAAGGTGATCCCCGCGGGGTCCTGCTCGACGAAGGTCGGGTCGCCGGCGGCGATCTGGGCCACGGCGTCGACCAGGAGCTCGGCCCCGAGGTGCGACAAGCGCTCCCGCAGCTCGCCCTTGGTCTCCCGCGGGCCGATCGGGGTCTCCCGCGCGGCGAGCACCGGGCCCGCGTCCATTTTGGCCAGGAGCTTCTGCACGGTGACCCCGGTGCGCGCGTCGCCGGCGAGGATCGCGTGGGCGTCGGGGGCCGCGCCGCGCCAGCGCGGGAGCAGCGACGCGTGCACGTTGATCGCGTAGCCCAGGCTCGAGGCGCGGCGCACCTGGCGCCCGAGGAACTGCCCGTAGGCCACGACCACCGCCAGCTCGACCCCGGCGTCCTGCATGCGCCGCGCGCCCTCCTCGCCCGGGCGCCCCTCCGGCTGGAACACGGGCCAGCCGCGCTCGAGGGCGAGCTCCTTGACCGGCGTGGGGATCGGGGTCTTCGAGCGCCCCTGCGGGCGGTCGGGGTTCGTGACCACGAGCGCGACCTCGTGCCCCGCCGCGGCCAGGGCCTCGAGGCAGGGCACCGAGAAGCCGTCGCTGCCGAAGAACGCGATTCGCATGACCCTCCCGTGGGGTAGGCTTGGGCGCACGATCCTACCGAACCCAGGGAGCCTCCATGCTCGGCGGCGAGACTCCGGACCTCGCGACCACCCCCTGCCCCGCCTGCGCCCAGCCGATCGCGGAGGACGACGCGGTGTGGGACGCCTGGCACGGGACGGACCTGCGGCTGGCGGCGCTCCCCTACCACCGCGCCTGCGCGGCGGAGCGGCTCCCGCCGCGCCAGCTCGAGGACGGCATGCGCGCCTGCGGGATCTGCGGCGGCGCGTTCAGCGACCGCGAGCTCGTGGCCGCCTTCGGCGCGCTGCACCGCCGGTTCGAGGCGGCCAAGGGGGTCGCCGCCGCCGAGGGCGTGGTGTGGCGGCTCGCCGAGCGCAGCCCCCGGCGCTTCGTGGCCGAGCACCTGAGCTGCGTGCTCGACGGCCCCAAGGCCAAGGGGCGCTGAAGCTTGCAGCAATCTCCGGGGTCGGGCAGAGAGCGGGAACCCCAGCCGGGCCCGGGGGGTGCAAGTCCCAGGCCGGAGGCCGGGGCGTTGTGCGACCTCACGGACGAAGCGTTGATCCTCGGGTGCCGGGAGGCCAGTGAGGAGCGCGCCCGCGCGCTGGTGGGGGAGCTGGCGCTGAGGCACCTGGACCGGGTGGTCGGGTTCCTCTACGGACTGACAGGGGACGCCACCGTGGCTCACGACTTGGCTCAGGAGGCCTTCGTGCGGGTCTACCGCCACCGCGCGCGCTACCGAGAGGTGGCCAGGTTCTCGACCTGGCTCTACACGATCGCGCGCAACCTGGCCCTGAACGAGCTGCGCAACCGCCAGCGCCGCCCGCTGGCCCTCGGCGCCTCGGCGCCGGGCGAGGCGAGCCTGCACCCGCTCGAGGCCGAGGCGGCGCCGGGGGCGGGCCCGGCCCAGGCCGCCGCCGAGCACGACCTGCAGCGCGCGGTGCGCGAGGCGGTGCTCGCCCTCGACTCCCCCTACCGCGAGGTCGTCGTGCTCTGCGACCTCGAGGAGCGCCCCTACGCCGAAGCGGCGGAGATCCTGGGCGTCCCGATCGGCACGATCCGCTCGCGCCTCTCCCGCGCGCGAACCCGCCTCGAGCAGCGGCTCCGCCCGCTCCTCGAGGGAGAAGAGTCCCGCCCATGAGCCAGCGGCTCCCCACCCCCGAGTTCCCCGAGGACGTGCTGGAGCTGGTCTCCGCCTCCCTCGACGGCGCGCTGACCCCCGCCGAGGAGGAGCGCCTGGCCGACCTCCTGGCCCAGGACCCCGCGCTGCACGCGTATCGCGAGCGCATGCGGCGCATGAAGCGGCTCCTGGTCAAGGGCGGCCCGCTGCTCGTCGCCCCCGAGGGCAAGCAGGCCCTGGCCGACCTCGACGCGCGCCTGGCCCAGCTCCCCGCCGAGGCGGAGGGCCAGGGCCTGAGCTGGAAGCACTCCCTGGGGATCGGGTTCTGCCTCCTGGGGCTCGTGGTCGTGGTCGCGCAGGCCGTCGCCTTCAGCCGGCGCCACGGCGACGCGTCGGACGCCCCGCCGCAGCAGTCCGAGCTGGGCCCGGTCCCGGTGAAGCAGCCGGACGTGCCCGAGGAGCCCGCGGTCGACGAGCCCGACGGGGTCGTCGAGCCTCCCGAGGAGCCCGAGACCCCGCCGGTCGACGAGCCCGACCCGGTCGTCGAGCCCCCCGAGTCCCCCGAGCAGCCGCCGGTCGACGCCCCCGAGGAGCCCGAGGCGCCGCCGGTCGACGAGCCCGACGTGGTCGTCGAGGCCCCCGAGGAGCCGCCTCCGCCCACGCCGCCCAAGACCCTGGACGACCCGACCCGGGTGCGGCCGACGCCGCAGGACCCGCCCCAGCGCCCGGCCCTCGACCTCGAGGCCCTGCGCCGGCTGGTCGCGGGGATCCACGCCGCGGACACGCCCCTCGAGCAGCGCCCGAGCCTGATCCGCTCCCTGGGCGACCCGCGCTTCGACCACCCCCTGGCCTACGAGACCTTGGCCGCGCTGCTCGCGGGCAAGCTCGACCGCTCCTTGCCCGTGGGCCAGGTCCAGGGCGCGCGGATCGGCCCCCCCGAGTGGCGCGCCGCGGCGCGGGTCGCCTGCGCGCGCCTGGACAGCGCCCTCGCCGCGCGGGTCCTGCTCGAGACCCTGCGCGAGGACGAGCTCGCAGCCGGCGAGGCCGCGCTGGCCAGCCTGCGCAGCGACGCCAGCGTGGGCGCGCTGGCCGAGGCGCTGAGCGGGCGGGTGAGCGCGCTCCAGGCCGAGGCCACGGTGCGCGCCCTGGCCGCGATCGGCGACCCCGCGGGCTACCCCGCGGTGCTCAAGGTGTTCGGGAACGGCCGGCTGCCCGGCGCGCTGGTCGAGCAGGCGGCTCTGGCCATGGGCGCCCTGGGCGACCCCAGCACGCTGGGGCCCCTCGAGGCGGGCCTCGACGACGCGCGGCTCCAGGTCCGCGCGGGCGCGGCCGGCGGCCTGGGGCGGCTGGGCGCGCGGCTCCCCGACTGCGCCGACGCCTCGGTCGACGCGCTGACCGGCGCGCTCAAGGACGACGCGCTGAGCGTGTGCCGGGCCGCGGCCGCCGCCCTGGCCACCGTCGGCGAGCCCGGCGTCCCCCCGCTGATCGCCTGCCTGGACCCCAGCCAGGAGCCCCGCGCGGCGGTGCGCGACGCCGCCCGGGAACAACTGTGGTTGCTGAGCGGCGAGCCCCTGGCCGACGCGGCGCTGGCCGCCGAGTGGTGGCGCCGCCACCAGCAGGGCGACGCGCCCTTGGCGCGCCCGACCGGGGTCCTGACCGTCGACCCCGGCGCCGGCCCGCTGGCGCTGGCGAGCTGGGGCGAGCGCGCGGTGTTCATGCTCGACACCTCGGGCAGCATGGGCGGCGCGAAGTGGGCGCGCGCGCAGGAAGAGGTCGAGCGCGCGATCGACGCCTTCGCCCGCGCGCGCGGCGCGAAGGAGCGGGCCTGGGTCAACCTGCTCGCCTTCGCCGACGCCCCGCGCTTCGTGCGCCCGGGGTTCATGAACGTGGCCACCCGCAGCGGGCGCGCCGGCGCGCTCAAGCTCCTGGGTCAGCTCAAGCCGGTGGCGGTCGCCCAGACCGACCTGCCCCAGGCCTTCGGCGCGCTGGGCGGGATCGCCAAGGTCGACACCCTGGTCCTGGTCTCGGACGCCGGCCAGACCGTGGACGCGCTGCTGCGCACGCTGAGCGTGGTGCGTCAGCTCCGCGCGCGGCGCCCGCTGGTGATCCACACCGTGTGGCTGCGCAGCGGCCAAGGACCGCTGATCGTCGACCGCGGCGCCGGGCACCCCGACGACCCCGCGGGCGCGTGGTTCATGCGCACCCTGGCCCGCGAGAGCGGCGGCCTGTTCGTGCGCGAGCGTTAGCGCGGCGAGCCTGAGCGAGGTCCTGGACCCGGCCTGAGCTGCCCCGGCGGGTTACGCTCCCGGGGGAGCTGAGCCATGACTCGCAAGGCCGTCTACGCCGGGAGCTTCGACCCCCCGACCAACGGGCACATGTTCATGATCCGCGAGGGCGCGCGCCTGTTCGACGAGCTCGTGGTCGCGGTGGGCGTGAACCCCGACAAGCGCTCGACCTTCAGCGTCGAGGAGCGCGTCGACCTCCTGCGCCAGATCACGGCGCCCTTCGACAACGTGACCGTCGAGAGCTTCGCCAGCCGCTACCTCGTGCGCTACGCCGCCGAGAGCGGGGCGGGCTACATTCTGCGCGGGCTGCGCAACGAGACCGACTTCCAGTTCGAGAACATGATGCGCCAGGTCAACACCGACCTCGAGCCGGACGTGTCCTCGGTGTTCCTGATCACCCCGCGCCGCCTGGCGGAGACCAGCTCCTCCTTCGTGAAGGGCCTCGTCGGACCCCAGGGGTGGCGCCAGGTGGTCAACGACTTCGTCCCCGAGCCGGTCTACGCCGCGCTGCTCGAGAAGTTCGGCGACGAGGAAGAGGCGTAGCCCTCAGTAGGGCAGCTCCTCGGGGTCGAGCTTTTCCCGCTCGGTAGGCGCGAAGCGCAGGCGCAGCCCGAGGACGAGGGCGAACACCACGGCGACCACGAGCGCCGCGCTCAGGTAGTCGAGGGGCACGAGCAGCCAGGGCGGGCTCGGCACCCGCGCCGCGTCGACGGCGATCATGACCACGAGCCCCGGGGGAACCCCGAGCACCAGCGCCGCCCAGAACGCGCGCCCGCACTCCTCGCGCAGGGTGCCCCCGACCGCGCGCAGCGAGTCGAAGAGCAGCGGCGCGAGAATGAACAGCGGCAGGCAACAGCAGAGGTATTCCACACGCGCACGCTACCGGCACCCGGGCCGGGCGCCAGGCTCAGCGGTCAGTCCGCCGCGCCCCAGCTCGGCGGGCGCTTGCCGAGGAAGGCGGCGATCCCCTCGCGGCCCTCCTCGCTCGCGCGGCGCGCGGCGATCTGGGCCGCGGTGAAGGCGTCCACCTCCGCGGCGCTCCCGCCCTGGGCCACGCGGGCCACGAGGGTCTTGCACGCGGCCACCGCCCCCGGGGCGCAGGCGAGCACGTCGGCCAGGGCCTGATCGACCGCGGCGTCGAGGGCCGCGTCGTCGGGCAGGACCTCGTCCAGGAGCCCGCAGGCCAGCGCCGCCTGAGCGTCGATCCGGCGCCCGGTGACGAACAGCGCGCGGGCCTTGGCGGGGCCGATCCGCGCGACGCAGTGGGGCGAGATCACCGCCGGGATCAGGCCCAGGCGCGCCTCGGAGAAGCCGAACTTGGCGCGCTCCACGCCGAGGGCCAGGTCGCAGGCCGAGAGCAGGCCCAGCCCGCCGCCGAGGGCCGTGCCGTGGACCCGGGCGATCGTGGCCTGGGGCAGCTCGCTCAGCCGCCGGAGCATGCCCGCGAGCTTGGCCGCGTCGCGGGCGTTGTCCTCCTGGCTGAGGTCGGCGGCGGCGATCATCCAGTTCAGGTCCGCCCCCGCCGAGAAGCTGCGCCCGCGCCCGCCGAGCACGATCGCGCGCAGCGAGGTGTCGGACCCCAGGCTCGTCAACGTCTCGTCGAGCCCGGCGATCACCTCGGCGTTGAACGCGTTGTGCACGTCGGGCCGGTTCAGCCACACCCGCGCGACGCCTCCCTCGCGCTCGACCTCGATCACTCCCACGCCGCACCTCCTCGCGTCGATCGGTAGCCCGCATGGCAGCAGCGGGTTAGCCTCGAAGCAGCGGAGGATACCGTGAACGCCAGGCTGATCGGAGTCGGCGTCGCCGCCCTCGCCGCGTTGGCGGGCGGCGGACGGCTGGTCTACGACGAGGTCACCCTCTCCCAGGGGGTCGACGTGAGCCCCGCTCAAGCCGCCTACCGCCAGGAGGACGCGACCCGCGCCAGCCGCCTGACCCTCGAGCTGGCGCAGGCCCAGGGCACGATCGCCACCCTGGAGTCGAGCGTCACGAGCGCCGCCGACGCGGCCCAGCGCGCGCGCGCGCGCGTCGAGTCCCTCGAGGCGGAGCTCGCCGCGGCGAGCGCGGACCACGCCCGCACCGTCGCCGAGCGCAGCGCGCGGATCGAACGCCTGAGCCAGACCCTCGCCGCGGCGCAGGACGACCTGGCTCGCGCCGACGCCTCCCTCGAGCAGCAGACCCGCGAGCTGCAGGAGGTGCGCGCCCTCGCTGCCGATCTGGACACCCAGCTCCAGCGTCAGACCCGCCGCGCCGAGGAGCTCGACAAGCAGGCGACCTTCCTCTCCCGCGAGCTCGACGCGCGGGACACCCGGCTCCGGGAGGCCCAGGAGGCGCACAGCCGGACGGCGGCCGAGCTCGACCAGGCCCAGGCGCACCTCGACACCACCCAGACCGAGCTCGCCGAGGCGCGCAGGCAGGCCCAGGAGAAGGAGGCCGTGCTGCGCGCGCTCCTCGACGCGGGGGTCGACGTCGGGCGCCTGAGCGGGTCGGACCCCATGCCCCTCGTGCGCGGGTTCGTGGTCCGCGTGGACACGGCCCAGGTCCCGCCGGTGGTCCTGGTGCACGTCGGCCCCACGTCCGGGCTGCGCGCGGGCGACCGGCTCTACGTCGTCCGCAACGGACGGCGCGCCGCGACCCTCGAGGTCGACGGCGTGGACGCCGACATTTGCACGACGCGGGTCGTCCTCGGCGGCCGCGGGCTGACCCTCGCGCCGCGGGACGAGGTCTTTTCCTGGGAGCCCGAGCGGTAGCTCACCGAGGTCCCGCCGAGCCCGCCCGCGCTCGTTGAATTGCGGTGCATTGTGTCCACCACGGCCCCGCTTGTTCGTCCCGGCGAGGGGGCCTACGCTGCTGGAGGGAGGGATATGGTTCGCTCACCGGAGAACACGTCCAGCTCGGGCAGCCTCGCGGTCCGCCGCGTCCGCCAGAGCGGAGATTTCGACGTCGGCACCGCGCACAACGCCCTCGAGCTCCTCGGCGAGAACAACCTCTACGGCTTCCTGGTCGTGTCCGACGGCCTGCGCGACGTGTGCTTCTTCTTCACCCGCGGCGGCCTGCGCGTCGTCGCCAGCGGCTTCGAGCTGCCCACGATCTGCTCGCGGCTGGTGCAGCAGGAGGTCCTGACCCCCGACGAGGCCCGCAAGTGCGCGCGGCTGCTGCAGGAGGAGCGCAACAAGGGCAAGGACGAGCGCGGGATCCTGCTCGAGCAGTTGCGGATCAAGGCCAACCTGATCGACGCCGCGACCCGCGAGATCCTCGTCGAGTGCTTCCTCGACTGCCTGTTCTGGAACGAGCCGCGCTACGAGGTGGCCACCGGCTCCCTCGAGAGCGAGCTCGCCGGACGCCGCGACCTCTCGGCGCTGACCCTCAGCCTGGGGATCACGGGCATGGTGGACGAGCTGCGCACGAAGCTGCGCACGGTGTCCGAGGTCCGGCGCACGATCTCCTCGCTGCACGTCTCGGTGGAGCCGACCCAGGAGGGCCGCGCCGCCCTGGAGAACCGGCAGCTCGGCCAGGGCGAGACCGGCAAGCGCCGCATGCGCTTCATGCAGATCGTGAACGAGGAGTCCGGGATCCGCGCCCCCGACCTCGCCGAGCGGCTGAAGATCGGCGAGCTCGAGCTCGCGCGCACGCTGCACGAGCTCTCCACCGAGGGCCTGCTCAAGATCCACCGCGTGCGCGAGAGCAAGAAGGAGGAGCTCGAGCGGATCCGGCGCATGGAGGAGGCGATCGACCACGCGCTCTCGCAGCTCCTGCGGCGCTACCGCCTGGCGGCGGACTCCGCGGGCCAGGGCGACCAGGGCCGCGCCGCCCGGCACATGGCGCGCGCCGGCGGAATCCTCATGCAGCAGGGGCGCGACGACGAGGCGGTGCGCACCTTCGCCAGCGCGCTCAAGCACTCGGAGGAGGACCTCGAGGCCCGCGAGGGCTACGTGTCGAGCCTCTACGGCAGCGGACGCAACGACGAGGCCGCCCGGGAGTCGGACACCCTCGGCGAGCGCTACCTCGAGCTGGGCATGCCCTCGCGCGCCAAGAACGTGCTCGAGCGCTCGCTGCTCACCGAGGACCGCGCGACCGGGCTCCAGCTCCTGGTCAAGACGCACCTCAAGCTGCGGCAGCCCAAGGCCGCGGTCCAGGCCGGCGAGCGCCTGGTCAACCGCCTGCGCCGCGAGGGGCGGCGCGAAGACGCCCAGAACGCGGCCGCCACGCTGCTCGCCTACGCCGACCCCAGCGAGCGGCGCCGGATCCTGCGCGCGGCGGGCCTCGACAGCCGCCTGGCGCTGGTGTTCCTCGTGACCCTGATCCCGCTGATCCTGCTCGCGGTGCCGCTGCAGCAGGCGCTGGTGATCCGCCAGGCCTACGCCCAGGAGGTCGAGCAGGCCCACGCGTCCCTGTCCCGGGTGGAGCCCGCGACGCTCGAGGCAGACCTCGAGCGCTGGCAGCAGACCTTCCAGGGGCTGACCGAGACCTACGCGGAGCACGAGGAGATCGCCGCCCACGCCGAGCAAGCCGCCGCGCGCCTCGGGACCTACGCCCACGACCTGGCGCTGTTCAGGAGCGAGCTCGGCGAGTATTTCCCCGACTGGGAGGAGAAGGCGGTCAGCCTCAAGGCGCTGCGCGAGGACATCGAGCGCACGGCCAAGGAGGCCCAGACCCCCGAGCTCAAGCAGCAGCTGGCCCAGACCCTCGAGGCCGTGAAGGCCATGCGGATCGAGGGCGACGAGCAGCAAGACGAGCTCGCCGCGCTGCGTCCGGGCCCCGAGGCGGTCGAGGCCGCCCACGCCCTGCGGTCGCGCTTCGAGGGGGACGCGCGCTTGCTGCGCCGCAGCCAGATCCGGTTCCGCGTGCTGACCGAGCCCAGCGGAGCGCGGGTGACCTGGAAGGGCGTGACCTACTCCAGCCGCACCCCCAGCGAGCTGCGCCTGCCCCTCGAGGGCGCCTACCCGCTCAAGCTCGAGCTGGAGGGCTACCTGAGCGTGTCGCGCTCGCTGAGCCTGGACACCTTGCCGCCCACCGGCGAGCTGCGGGTCCAGCTCGAGCTCGACCCGAACGCCGCGACCGAGGAGCCGCAGCCCGAACAGCCGGACATCGTGATCCGGGTGCGCGAGCCGGACCCCGTCCCCGAACCGCCACCCGCGGAGACCCCGCGCACCGACACCGAGCCGCGGCGCGACCCGCCCGCGGACACGCCCCCCACCTCGGAGCCGGGGCAGCGGCACTTCGAGGACGAGGTGTGGGAGCTGCAAGAGACCTTCACCAACCAGGACCTCCCGGGGCAGGTCGAGATCCGCAGCAGCCTGCCGTTCCTCGACGAGCTCGAGCTCTCGCCCTCCTACCGCTGCCAGATCGTGGTGATCAACGAGGTGCGCGGGAAGCGCGTGTTCCTGCGCAAGCTCGAGGTGCGCCTGCGCACCCGCAGCTCCAAGGACTGGAAGCTCCAGCCCGCGGAGACGGTCGAGCTCAGCGAGTGCGAGCGCAAGCTGCTCTCCCAGCGCGGGCGAGAGGTGCTGCAAGGGCTCGACAACGTGCACGGGATCTCCTCGCAGGGCCTGCTCGACGAGCTGCAGGACGCCCTCGACGACGGGATCCGGGAGTACAAGAGGAAGACGTTCCGGTGAGCAGCGAGCCAGAGTTCGTCGACCACTACCCCGGCGAGGAGGAGGAGGAGGAGGAGGAGGACGAGGAGTGCCCTCGGCCCTGAACGACGCAGGGGAGCTCCCGTTCGCCGAGTCCGCGGGCTGGCGCTGAGCAGCAGCTCCTCCCAGCGCCGCGCGCCGCCGCCGCGCCCCGGCGGACGGCGTCCGTCGGGGCGCGCGCCTGCGCCGCCCTGCACCCCGGCGCCGGCGGACCTCACGGGTCGTCCTCGGGCCAGCACCGGCCGGCAGCCGCTCGGGGAACTGCCCCGCTGGCAGCCGCTCGGGACCCCACCGCGTCGGGCAAGCACCGCGCGCCGGCGGACGCTCGCGCGCACCCTCCTCATCTCCAGGCGCCGCCGCCGATCCCAGCCGCCGACGCAGCGCTCTCTGCTGCTGGCGGCAGGTCAAGCCCGCGCCGGAGGGCGACCCCTACGTCAACCGCGAGCTGGGGCCGTTCAAGGTCGAGGGCTTCCTGGCCCTCGATCGCGGGGAGCGGCGCTACGTGGCGCAGCACACCGAGAGCAAGGACTACGTCTTGCTGCGGGTCTACCCGCTCAAGGGCTCCTACTCCGGCGAGTTCTCCAAGCTCGCGACCCGCGGCGAGCGCGCCTGCCGCGTGCAGCACCCGCAGCTCGCGAGCGCCCTCGGCGCGGGCAAGGCCGGGGACTGCTTCTTCGTGGGCGCCCCGCCCCCCCTGGGCAAGCGCCTGAGCACGATCCTGGCGGAGGGCGAGCCCCTCGACCCCAAGGCGCTGGAGACGCTCCTGGCCGACGTCGGCGCGGCGCTCGGGGCGCTGCACCAGCGGCAGTTGGTGCACGCCAACGTCTCGCCGGACACGATCCGCCTGCACGAGGGCCGCTGGTACTTGCACGAGGCGGGGCTCTCGCGCCCGCGCTCGGAGTTCGACTTCCTCTCGGCGGGCGGCGAGGTCCTGGGGGACCCTGGATTCATTGCCCCCGAGACCGTGGACTCGGGCGAGCAGACCTCCGCCAGCGACCTCTACGCCCTGGGCTGCGTGGCCTGGACGGCCCTCTCTCTCGAGCCGCCGTTCAAGGGCGACGACCCGGTGCAGGTGCTCCTCGATCAGCTCAACGTCGACGTGCCCCCGGTCAAGGGTGTGGAGGGCAAGCCCCCCGCGCCGGAGCCGCTGCTCACGATCGTGGGCAAGCTCTGCGGCTACACCCCGTCGGTGCGTTACAGCGCCAGCCGCGAGCTGCTGACCGACCTCAAGGGCCTCGAGCGCGGGGACGTGCCCAGCCCCTTCGGCCAGGACCTGCGCCAGGACGAGCAGGACCGCGCTCCGGAGAAGCTCAGCTCGAGCCGCACGCTGGTGATCGTCTTGGCCGCGCTCAACGTCATGGCCCTCGTGGCGCTGGGCTTCTTCGCCTGGCAGTACTCGCAGATCGAGTACAAGGACCCCCTCGACGCGTTCTCGCTGCCCGACCTGACCCAGGCTCCCGCCGCGCCCAGCGGAGAGTGACGAGGCCGCGAGGCAAACCCGCCGGGAACTCGTAGAATCCTGCCCGGAGGTCGGCACCCATGGTCCGTCGCACGTCGCTCGTGTTCCCCTTGTGCTGCTTGTGGCTCCTGGGCTGCGGCGCCCCGCAGCAGGGCACCGCCCAGGACACGCCCCAGGGCGAGCAGGCCGAGGGTGAGGCCCCCACCTCGCGCCCCACCGACTCGGAGGCGCCGGCCGAGGACACCCGCGTCTACCGGGTCAAGGTCCAGGAGAAGGGCAAGAAGGCGGGCGAGACCTTCGAGCTGCGTCAGGTCGCGATCCTCGCCCCGCGGGTCAGCCTGTTCGGCGGCGGCGACGGGGAGGCGGTCAAGACCCTCGAGCTGCGCGACGGCGCGGCTCGGATCCAGGTCCCCCTGCACCGGCTCAAGGCCCTCTCGGTGATCCAGGAGGTCGAGGACCGGCTGCAGGTGACCGTCAAGCTGCGCGCGGCCGAGGCGGGCGGCGAAGAGACCCTGCTCGAGGGCACGATCAAGGCCAACCTCGAGCTCAAGGGCACCTACGGCTCCTCTGGCCTGGCCACGGTCGTCAAGCTGCGCGAGGTCACCACCGCCGAGTTCAGCGTCGAGCCCTAGAAGCGCAGCAACAGCCCGACCTCGCCGCCGCCGGCCTGCCAACTGGCTTGGCGGAAGCGGCCCCCCGGTCGCGGGCGCCCGCCCCACAGGTCCTGCGCGTCCTCGAAGCGCCCGGTGGTCCCCTGGAACCCGGTGACCAACGCCACGTGCTCGCCGAAGTGCCAGAGCAGGCCGATCCGGCTGGTGGTGAAGGTGGCCGGGAGCCGCGCCGGAGCGATCAGCCCCAGCTCGTTCTCGAGGTAGATCGAGAGGAAGCTCGCGGCGCGGAACACGAAGCGGTAGCCGAGGGTCGGCCCGAACCACTCCTCGACGCGCTTGCCCACGCTCCCCGCGTCGCCGCCGCTGAGGCGCACGCGGAAGCTGCCCCAGGCCACGCCGATCCCGAGCCCCAGGTAGAAGGTCCCGTCGTTGAGGACCAGGTAGCGCAGGCTGCCGGTGGCGAGCTGCACGTCCAGGGTGGTGCGGGTGGGCGTCCCGCCAGGGAGGAACACGCCGCCCACGCTCACGCCCTTGTAGTGCAGGTGTCGCCGCGGGCCGCGCTGGATCTGCTGGAACCACGAGCCCTGGACCGCGAGGTAGTCGGTCGCGCGGACCTCGAGCCGCACGTAGCTCGAGAGCGAGGGCCGGTGCGGGAGGTGGGTGTCGTGAAGGGGGCGCACGGTGTGCGCCAGGGCCACCGGCCCGACCTTGAACTCGGAGGCGATCGGGCTGCCCACCCCGCCCAGGAGCTCGAGGCGGATCCAGGGCTGGGCCTCGTCGGTCTTGCCGCGGGCGCCCTCGAGCACGTCGAGCACGCCGCGCCGCGGCGGGGGAGGCGCGGGCTCCTGGGCCGCGAGCGCGCCGCCGAGGAGCGCGCAGAGCAGGGTCGTGCGCAGGGCCGTCGTCACCCCGCCAGTGTGGCAGCGACCCCCGACCGAGGCGAGGTCCACCGGCCTCATGTTCCGCGATCACGCCCCGGGGTAACCTGAGCCCATGGAGTGGGTCGAGACCACCGTCGCGGGCTGGGACGACTGGGCCCCGGGGTTGCGCACCCTGCGCCTCGAGCGACGCGCGAGCTTCCGCGCCGGGCAGTTCTTGAACCTGGCCCTCGACCCGCAGGGCCAGCTCAACCGCTCCTACTCCATGGCCTCGGCCCCGGACGCTGCGCTCGAGTTCTTCCTGGTGGAGGTGTCCGGCGGCGCGCTCTCGCCGCAGCTGTGC
>JAWKSZ010000093.1:0-23093 GCA_041402045.1 Planctomycetota bacterium
GACCGCCCGCGCCCCGCGGGCGAAGGCCGCCTCGACCAGGGTCGCGCCGTCGAAGCGCTCGCCCGAGAGCGCGAAGAACACCTCGCCCGGGCGCAGGCTGCGGGTGTCGGTCGAGACCCCGGTCAGCGCGCGTCCGCGCAGCTCCGGCGCCAACTCCGCGCCCACGAGGTCCGCCAGGGTCCCCAGATCGATCGCGTCCACGTGTCCTCCCCCGGGGCGAGAGATCGCCCCATGGGTCTCTTCGGCGTGGCGTGGAGGTTGCTTGAGGGGGACGTGGAAGGCGCTGCACTGCAGGGCTCTAAACGGACGTGCGCGATTCTGAGTCGCCGAACACTGCGGGGCACGCGCTGACCTATCCCCTCATCGCGCCTTCCGTTTAGAACCAGAGTCGCGATCCTGTGCGGGCGAGCGAGCGCTAGATCGTTGACTCCATGCGAACCGCGCTCACCCGCTCAGGATCGTGAACTCTGGTCTAGCTACGGGTTAGTCTGGGGCCTCATGAGCGCCGACCTCTACCGCCGCCTGTTTCGCTTGGCCTGCCAGCGAGAGCTCGGGAGCGTGCTCTCGAGCACCCTCGAGCTCGTGCTCCGTGAGACCGGGGCCGAGCGCGGATTCCTCGTGACCCTCAACGAACAGGGTGGGCTCGACGTGCGCGCGGCGCAGAACCTCGACGGCGACGAGGTCGGCGCCAGCCCCGAGCTGCGCCCTTCGCGTACAGTCGTGCGCGAGGCGATCAAGCGCAAGCGCACCTACGCCCTCGGCGACGACGGTGCCGGCCGGGACGCCGCCAGCGTCGCGGCCCTGGAGATCCGCTCCGCGGTCGCTGTTCCGATCGTGGTCGCGGCGGAGGTCGCCGCGGTCGTCTACGTCGACAGCAGCCGGGCCGGCGCCTTCGACGCGCAGACGGTGCGCTCCCTAGAGGCGCTGGGGGTCCCTCTGGGCGACGTGGTGCAAAACGCCGCGCAGCTCACCTCCCTCCGCCGGCAGAACCGGGCCCTGGCTGAGCGCCTCGCCGGAGAATCACCGATCCTGGGCGACAGCCGGCCGATGCGGCAGGTCTTGCTCGAGGCCGAGCGTGTGGCCTCCACCGACGTCCCGGTGCTCGTGCGCGGTGAGACCGGGACCGGCAAGGAGCTCCTGGCCAAGTATCTCCACGAGCAGAGCCCCCGCCGGGGAAAGCCCTTCGTCGCGGTCAATTGCGCGGCGCTGCCCGGTGAGCTGATCGAGTCCGAGCTGTTCGGGCACACCGCCGGGGCGTTCACTGGGGCGACCACGAAGCGCGCCGGCCGCTTCGCCAAGGCGGACGGCGGCACGCTGTTCCTGGACGAGGTGGGCGAGCTCTCCCCCGGGGCGCAGACGCGTTTCTTGCGCGTACTCGAGACCGGCGAGATCCAGCGCGTGGGCGACGACCGCACCCACAAGGTCGACGTACGGATCGTGGCCGCGACCCACCGCGACCTGCTCGCCCCCGACAGCGGGTTCCGCAGCGACCTCTTCTACCGGCTGGCTGTGGTGACCCTCGAGCTCCCCCCCCTGCGCGCCCGGGGCGAGGACATCGCGCTCCTGGCCGAGGCCTTCGTCACCGAGTCCGCGGCGCGCTTCGGCTCCGCCGTGCGCGGGCTGAACGCGGCGGCCCTGGCCGCCTTGGCCGGCCACGCCTGGCCGGGCAATGTGCGCGAGCTGCGCAACGCGATTCAGCGTGCCACGATCTTCGCCCGCGGGACCCTGATCGGACCCGCCGACCTGGGCCCCGCCTTCAGCGGCGGACAGGTCGCCCCCGCGGCCGAGGTCGCCGACGGGGTGCCCGAGACCCTCGAAGACCTGCAGGTCGCCAAGCGCGAAGCCTCGCTGCGCGTCGAGCGCGGGTTCGCGGCGCGCTTCCTCGAACGTACCCGCGGCAACGTCGCCGAGGCCGCCCGCCTGGCCGGCCTGAGCCGCCCCGCGTTCTACGACCTCCTGAGCCGGGTGGAGCTCGACCCGGCCGAGTTCCGCCCGAGCTGAGCGCCCCCGCTCGGAGGCGGCCCGCCGTCAGCCGCGGCTCAGGCCGCGCGCGAGGCCCTCGGCCGCGCGCGGCGTGAGTTCGAGGGTGATCGCGAAGGGCCACCCCTCCACCCAGAGCTTGGCGCTGGCGCCCGCTGCGGTGCGGGTGACCTCGACCCGGCGCAGGCCGAAGGGGCCGAGGATCCCGCGTTGCACCCGCACGCCGGCCGCCACGTCCAGGCGCACCCGCTGCGGATCGAGGCGCCACGCGCGCAGCTCGACCCGGGGCGCGAGCTCCAGCCGCGAGCCCGCCTGATCGAACGCGTAGGCCTCGGCCTGCTCCAGGATCAAGCGCTCACCCAGCTTGCTCACGCGGTCGGCCAGGGGCAGCCAGGCGATCAGCTGCTGCTCGTGCTGCGTCCCGGTCTTGGGGGCGTGATCCGCCACCCAGCCGAGGTCGCCCCGCGCAGCGGTGAAGTCCGGGGCGTCGACGAGGGCCTCGAGGAAGGTCAGGGCCTGCAGCGGAGCGTCGCTGGCCCGGGTCGCGGCGTCGAGCAGGGTGCGACGCGCGCTCGCGTCTTGTGCGCGCGCGCCGAGGCAGCAGGCCAGGGCGAGGAGTAAGGGGAGGGTACGCATGGAGTCTCCTTGAGGAGAGCGCACGGCGGAGGTCGGGATCTGGAGAGGGAGAGAAACTTGAGCGAGAGAGGGCTCGACGACGCACCGTTGCGTCGTCGCGCCCGGAGCCAGCGCACGCTGACTCGTTCCCGACCTCCGCCGTACTGACTCTCGGGGGTTCATGCGGGGAGACGCACATGCCGGGCCGCGCGGTGCTCAGCCCCGACGTTGGGGTTAGGCTGGACTGTCGGGCGGGACCGACGAAGGCTGTCTGGCCCGTACCCACACCTGCGAGGAGCGCCGTGATCCCCAGCCCCGTCCTCCCAGGGCCCGCGCCTGGGCGGGTTCGACATCGAGGGCAGCGCCGAAGGCAGCGGGACCCTGCGGCCCGGCGGCCGCCTGGGGGAGTATGAACTCCTGAAGGAGGTCGGCCGCGGCGGCATGGGCGTGGTCTATCGCGCGCGCCACCTGCGCCTGGAGCGTATCGTCGCGCTCAAGGTCCTGACCCACGGCGAGGCCGCTGGAGAGCGCCAGCTCGAGCGCTTCCGCCGCGAGGCCCAGGCCGCCGCGAGGCTGTCCCACCCCAACCTCGTCCCGGTGTTCGACGCTGGGCAGCACCTGGGCCAGCCCTACCTGGTCATGGACTTCGTGGAGGGCGAGACCCTCGAGCAGCGCCTCGCCCAGGGCGGCCCCTTCGAGCCCAGGGTGGCCGCCGAGATCATGGGGCAGGTCGCGGAGGCGCTCGCTCACGCGCACGAGCAGGCATTGCTGCACCGCGACGTAAAGCCCGCCAACGTGATCCTGGCCCGCGACGGCAAGCCGCGCTTGACCGACTTCGGCCTGGTCAAGGACCTGCTCCGAACGTCGGCCATGACCCAGAGCGGACAGCTCGTGGGGACCCCAGCCTACATGAGCCCGGAGCAGGCGGAGGGGCGGGGCGCCTACGTGGACGCGCGGGCCGACGTCTACTCCCTGGGCGCCACGCTCTACGCGCTCCTGACCGGGGTCCCGCCCTTCGACGCCGAGACCGAGATCCAGCTCTTCGTGCAGCTCACGACCAAGGTCCCGGCCGCCCCTTCGCGCAAGCGCCCAGGGGTCCCGGCCGACCTCGACACCGTGGTCCTCAGGTGTTTGGAGAAGCACCCGGGCGACCGCTACGCCAGCGCCCTGGAGGTGCGCGACGAGCTCGCGCGCGTCCTCCGCGGGGACCCGATCCTCGCGCGCCCCCCGCGGCTCTTGGCGCGCGCCGGGCGCTTTGCACGCCGTCACCGGCGCGGGCTGGCGCTGACGCTGGTGGCCCTGGTAGCCCTGCTCACGGTGCGCGGGCTAGTCCGCGCGCAGCGCGACCGACAGCAGGTTCGCGCGGCGGCGGAGCGCGCCCGCGCGACCTGGGCCCGAGCCCAAGCCGGCGCCGACGACCCGCTGGAGTCGGGGCTCGCTGCGCTCCAAGCGGCGCAGCAGTTCTCCGACGTGAGCGGGGGAACCGCCGAGGCGGAGGCCGCCCTGCGAGTAGCCGCGGAGCACCTGGGGGAGGTGGCGACGGCGACCGAGCAGTGGGGCCTCGCGATCCAGGCCTACCGCACGGCCGCCGCCCACGGCGGGAACCCCGCGCGCGTCGAGGCCGCGCTCCTGGCGAGTCAGTCCGACGCCGCGCAGCGCCGAGACGCCGTGGCGCGCCAACTCGAGGAGGTCGCGAGCGGCGTGGCCCAGGAGCGACCGCACGGGCTGTGGGAGGCCAGCTTCGAGATCGTGCGCAACCTCGACCCCCAGGCCTTGCGCCTGGTCCTGGACGAATTGGAGCGCCTGACACGAGACCTCGAGCGCGCGCGGACGGCGTTCCTGGCGTCCGCCAACCTGCTGACGCCTGGAGAGCGCAGCGCCGGTGAGGCGGAGCTGGGAGACCTCTCCAGCGCCCTCTCCCGCGCGCTCGCCGGGGAGGGACGCCCCGAAGACCGGGCTCCGCTCGAGGCCGCGCGGGCGCGGATCGTCCGCCGCGCTCGAGCGGAGGGACGCGACGGCGACTACTTTGCGCTCCTCGCAGAGCGCCAGGCGCTGGCCTTGGGCCCGCACGGGGAGGCCACGCTCCAGGTGCTGTGCCGGGTGCTGGGGCACTCCCGGGCCCCCGACGCTGCGGGTCCGGCCCTCGTGCGCTACCTCCGCACCGACGCGGACCAGACTCGCGCCGCGCGGGCTGGGATCGCCCTCTGTCAGCTCGGGGACCCCGCCGCTGCGCGCGAGGCGCTCATGCGCTGGCCAGACGCCTGGGTCTACCGCAGCGCGCTCCTGCCCTACCTCGGGAGCGCCGGGGACGGCGCCACGCCGCGGACCCGTGGCTCGCGCGAAGAACTCCTGGCCGCGGCCCTGGAGGCGCGCACGCAGCTCGCGTTCGAGCGGGCGAGCGGGCTCTACGAAGCGCTGCTCGACCGCGACCCAGGGGACCCCGACGCCCTGCTCGGGCTCGGGACCTGTCACCTGCACCTGGGCGACCCTCGGGCCTCCGCCGCGACCTTGAAGCGGATTGCGGAGCCGGGGCCCCTCGCCGCGCAGGTCGAGTCCCTGCTCGGGGCCTGCGCGATCCACGCCCACGACGCCGCGATCGCCCTGGGCCACTTCTCCCGTGCCCTCGCGCATGATCCGACCCTCGAGAGCGCACACGCAGGTCGAGTGCGCAGTCTGCTCGACTTGCGGCGGGTCCCCGAGGCCCGCGCGGCGTTCGACGCTGCGCTGCCCCACGTGCCGCGAGAGCGCCTGCGCGTCGTAGAGGGCACCCTGCGCTTCAGGGAGGGACGGTTGGACGAGGCGCGGCGCCTCGCCAACGCCGCCCTCGAGGCCACCCCCGACGCCGTGGACGCGCTCAAACTGCGCGCTCACATCGCCCAGGACCTCGGTGACGCTCGGCTCGCGTTGAGTGACCTGGATCGAGTGTTGGAGGTCGCGCCAGGCGACGCATTCGCTCTCGCGATGCGGGCAGCGATCTACCTGCACCTCCTCGAGCAGCCGGCCCGCGGCGTACGCGACGCCGAGCGCGCGGTCGAGCTCGGAGGCGACGTCTACGAAGTGCTCCTGCTCCTCGCCCAGTGCCTGGCAGCCAACGGCGAGCTCCCCCGCGCAGTCACCGTGTATGAGCGCGCGCTCCAGGCAGATCGGGGACGCTACGAAGCCTACGTGGGGCTGGCCAACGCCCTCGACGCGGCGGGGGAGCGCGCCCGGGAGCGCGAGGTGCTCGAGGCGTTGACGGCGCGCTTCCCCCAGGTCTCCTTGGGCTGGATCAACCTCGGGCGGCACCTGCTCCACGCGGGAGACTACGCCGCCTCGGAGCGCGCCAGCCGCCGCGCCCTCGCGCTCCAGCCTTCCTATCAGGCCGAGGCCAACCTGGGGATCGTGCTGTTTCGCCTGGGCCAGCTCGACGAGGCGCGCGCGCAGTTCGACCAAGCCCTGAGCCACGCGGGCCCGAGCCCCGCGCCCCAGTTGTTCGCCTATCGAGGGCAGGCCTATCTCGCCCAGGGAGACCTGGCTTCGGCGCGGACAGACTTCGAGCGCGTGATCGAGCGCCAGCCGCAGAGTGCGCTCGCCCGGGGAGGACTCGCGCGGATCCAGGCTCTGGCGGGGGCGCCGGAGCCTGCGCTGGCCGAGTTCGACGCCCTGCTCGCGGAACGCGCGATCCCGGAGCTCCTCTACTGGCGAGGGCTAACGTTGGTCGAGACGAACCGGCTCGACCAGGCGCGCGGTGACCTATCGCGCTTCGTGGAGCTGACCTCGCCCCAGGACACACGCCGCGCGCGGGCAGAGGCGGTGCTGGCACGCTGAGGCAGCGCGCTCAGTCGGCGGCGAGGAGGAAACCCAGCGCGATGGCGGTGGCCAGGCACAGGACGCCCAGGGCCAGGAGCCAGGGCCACAGCGGCGGGTCCTCGGCGACGGCGCCGGCGGTCACCAGCGGCCCGGTGCGGTCCGGGAGGCGCGGGCGCTCGACCTCGGCCAGGGGAGCCAGCGCGCGGACCCCCAGGTCCTCCGCCGAGGCCACGAGGGTCTCGGCCTCGAAGCCGCGAGGCACGATCCCCAGGTCTTCGGGGGAGGCGAGCAGGGTCTCGGAGTTGGGGTCGTGGGCGGCCTCGGCGCGGCGCAGGTCGTCCGCCGTGGCCAGCACCGTGGCCGCCGCGCGCGGGTCAGCGCTGGCGCTCGTCTCGGCGCGGCGCAGGTCGTCGGCCGAGGCCAGCACCGTCGCCGCGGCCCGCGGGTCGGCCGGGCGCGGGACGGCGGGGGCCTCGAGCATGGCCTCCAGGATCTGGGTCGCCTGGTGGTCGCTGAGGGAGGCCTCCCGGGTGGGGAGCGCGAACACCTGGGGGAAGCCCAGGGTCTGGTTCATGTCCGGGGCGGCGGCCTCCTCCGCGCGCAAGCTGGCGGCGAAGGCCTCGCGGCCCGCGCCCGGCTCGAGCTCGTCCGGGAGCGGGAGCACCATGTCGTAGCGGTCGGTCTCGCTCGACGGCCGCGGCGGGGGAATGAACGGGAGGGGCGCGGTCTCCTCGCTGTCCTCGGGGCTGCGCGCGCCGTCCTCGAGGAACGCGCGGAACCCGAGCACCAAGGAGCCGCAGCGCCGGCAGGGATAGGCCCGGCGCCGGGGGAGCTCCCCCTGGGCCAGGGCGTCGCCGCAGGCGTCGCAGAGCACGGCCCCCAGGTGCGCGCCGAGGCCGAGCAGGTGCTGCACCGCGCGCTGGGCCACCCCCCGCCGGATCAGGCGCCGGGCGTAGCTGTCGGGCTCGCCGCGCTTGGCGGCCTCGCGCAGGGCCGTGACCGCCGCGGTGTGCTCCTCCGGGCTGACGAGCCCATAGTGCAGGGCCAGTTGGCCGAGGCTGGCGGAGATCACCTGGGGGGCGGGGTCCATGTCGAGAGCTTACCCGCGCTACTGGGTCAACTGAATCGCGTAGACGATCCCGGCGTAGATCAGGCCCGTCAGCGTCGCGAGCCCGATCGCGAAGCCCGGGAGCGCGATCGGGCGCCCGCTGAGCCGGTTGACGATCAGGGCCACGATCCCGAGCAGCATGCCCAGGCAGGGGATCAGCGGCGCGATCGCCACCGCCGCCAGTTCGAGCCAGGTCGGCTTCACCCGGGGCGCCGCCTCCTGGGAGCTGCCCCGCATGGAGGGCGCGACGGCGAACGGGTTGCGCGCGCTCTGGGAGGAGAGGTCGACGTTCGCCGGCGTGTCGGGGACGCGGAGCATGCCCTCGCAGCTCGGGCAGCGGCCCGCCTGCCCCGCGAGGTCGGCGGGGACGCGCACCGCGTTGCTGCAGTGCGGGCAGCGAAACTCGATCCCGCGAGCCACGTCGGCCCCTCCTCAGGAGAAGGGTAGCCGATCTTCTTGCTGCTGGCCTGCTTTCGAGTCGGCGGCTGCGCGTGATCGGGAGCGGGGCGGCGCTGCCGCCCCGGCGGTTCCGCAAGGCGGGCGGAAGGAGGCATTCACCGCAGGGACGCCGAGCACGCTCAGCGGACGCAAAGGCTCCGCCAGGCGGGAGCGCGTCGGGGGGAGCTGGGGGCGCTCGGCGTCGAATCGACCTGCAAGAACGCTCGGCCGCCTGGCGGCAGGCCGTTCCCTAGCGGAGCGCTCCTCGGTACGCAGCGCGGGCGCGCCCCCCTCCCGGGGGACGCGCCCGTCCTGGTCTGCGAGGCGGCCAGCTAGCCCCGCTGCCGCTCCTGGGGGAGCCGGCGGCGCGCCGAAACGCTGGGCTCCTCCGGGGCCTGGAGCGAGGCCACGGCCCGGCGGGGAGCCGAGGGCGCGCGAGCCCCGCCGTTGGTCCGGCTCGGCGCCACGAGGCTCGCGGGGAGGGACTCTCCGCCCCCGGTGAGCTTCGCGAGCAGGCCCGGGACGTCGAGGCCGCCGGCCTCGAGCGCCTTGAGGGTCTGCACCGCCTGGTTCGGCAGGCTCGAGCCGTCGTTCGCCTGCAGCATGTGCAGTTGATCGATCTGGATCCCGCTGATGCTGTCGAGGAAGGTCGGCAGCACCGTCTGCAGCTTCTGGAGCACGAAGATGTCCCGCGCCGACTCACCGGCCTGGTGCCACTGCTGGGCCAGGTCGTTGAGCGCCTGAGCCTGGGCCTTGCCCTGCTCGAGGATCGGCGCGGCCTGACCGCGGGCCGCCGCGATCTTGGCCTCCATGTCCGCCTTGGCCGGGCGCACCACCTCCGCCTCGAGCTGGTGCTTGGCCTGCTCGATGCGCGCGTCCTGGAGCTCGAGCTCCGCTCGGGCGCGGGTGATCAGCGCGGCGACCTCGCCCTCCTGCTCGGCCACGTAGGCCTCCTGCGCGGTCTGGGCGTTGGCCACGCGCCGCAAGCAGCCCGCCTCGGCGATCTGCCAGTTGGCGTCGATCTTGGCCAGCTCGCCCAGGCGCCGAGCCTCCGCCTGCTTCTGCAGCGAGTAGGAGCGGCGCTCGGCCTCCGCGACGCGGTTGTCGCGGTTGAGCCGGGCGCCCGCGATCCGACCCACCGCCTGCAGGTAGCCCACGTCGTCGGAGATCGACTGCACCTTCAGGTTGTCCAGGGTCAGCCCCAGGCGCTCGAAGCCCTCCCCGGCCTGCTTGCGCAGCTCGCGCTCGAAGGCCTGGGTGTTCTCGTTCGCCTCCTCGGGGGTCAGCGTGGCGAGCACGCCGCGCAGGTAGCCCTCGAGGGTCTCCTTGGCGATGCGCTTGACCACGCTCCGGGGCTTGCCCAGGAGCCGCTGGATCGCGTTGTCGAGGGCCGGCGACTCGCCGGCGATCTTGACGTTCGCGATGCCGCTGATGGTCAGCGGGATGCCGCCGGCAGAGAAGGCGTTCTTGACCTCGACCTCGATGTTCATGTTGGTCAGGTCGAGGCGGTCCACCCGCTCGAACAGAGGCCAGCGAATACGGCGCCCCGCCTTCACGATCTGGTAGCCCTGGGCCCCGCTGCCCGAGAACACGAGCACCTCGTTGGGCCCCGCGATCTCGACCAGCTTGTTGAGGATCTGCACCGCCACCACGCCCACGAGGAGCAGGGCGACGAGCACGGTCAGGATGGTCGGGATCATGCTTCACCTCCAGAGGTAGCCAGGGGTTGCGGGGTGGGCTTGGCCAGGGTCCCCACCACGTCGATTCCAGTCACGTCCTTCAGCTCCTTCAGCACCGAGTTCACGGCCGCCGGGTAGCTCGCCACGTAGGCCGGCAAGCTCGAGCCGTCGCCCTTGTCCACGAGGGACACCTTCTTCACCGAGACCTTCTTGACCCGGTCGACCACCGAGCGCAGCACGGTGTCGAGCTCCTGGATCATGAAGATCGGCTTCGCGCCGTCGCCGGCGGCGACCCAGGCCTCGCGGATCTTCTCCAGCGAGGTCGCGAGGGCCTTGCCCTGCTCCGCGATCGGGGCGGCGTCGCCCCGGGCGCGCAGCTCGCGGGCCGTGGTCTCGGCCTCGGCGCGGACCACGACCTCGGCCTGCAGGCGCTTGCCCTCGAGCTCGGAGCGCACGGCCTGCAGCTCCTGCTCGGCCACGGCGCGCGCGGTCTGCTTGGCGGCCTCGGCCTGCTCCTCCACCGACTTGGCGCGGGCCTCGAACTCCGCCACCGCCTTGCGCAGCTCGTTGGTGCGCGTGCGGATCGCGGTCTCGGCCTGCTCCTGGCTGACCTCGGCCTTGGAGCGGGCCGCGGCCTCGGCCTGGGTCGCCTCGCGCTCGCAGAGCGCCTCGGAGACCTCGGCGTTCTTGATCACCTCGGCCAGCGCCTTGCGCCCGATCTCGCTCAGGTAGCTCGACCCGTTCACGTCCGACACCGAGTTGATGTTGAACGTGTCCAGGTGCAGCCCGAGCTTGTTCAGGTCGGCCTCGGCCTCGGTGCTCAGGATCTCGGCGAACTTGAGCCGGTCCTCGTTGACCTCCTCCGGCGTCAGGTTGGCGAGCACCGCGCGCAGGTGGCCCTCCAGGGTCTGCCGCGCGACCTCACCGATCTCGCTGCGGTCCTGGGTCAGGAAGCGCTCGATCGCGTTGCCCACGATCTTGCGGTCGCTGGCCACCTTGACGTTGGCCACCGCCTGGACGTTGATCCGGATCCCGCCCTTGCAGAAGGCGTTCGAGGTCTTGACCTCGACCTCCATGGTGCTGAGGTCCATGCGCTTGACCTCCTCCACCAGCGGCATGCGGTAGGCGCGCCCCGCGAACACGACGCGGTAGCCCACCTTGCGCCCGTCGGGGGTCGTGCTCGTCCGCCCGCTGAACACGAGCAGCTCGTTGGGGCGGCAGATGTACATGAAATGAGTGATCGCGGTCACGCACGCGAAGGCGGCGATCAGCAGGCCTCCGCCCGCGAGGACTGCCCAGAGCAGCGTCGTCGGATCGGGCCCGGCGGCTAAATGAAACGGCATGGCTACACCTCCTGGTGGCTAGGGGCCTGGTTTCCCGGTGAATCGGTCTCGGGCGGGGGCCCCCCCCGCGAGACGGTGGATCGGTCGTGGCCCTGGACCCGCGTCCAGCGCCTGCCGCCCAGCGGACGGCACGTCGGTGAGAGCAGCTCGAGGTGCTCGAGCACCACGAGGTCGGCGGCCAGGGCGACCGCGGCGACGGCGGCCACCGCGCGCGCGCACTGCAGGCGACGCCGACGGACGTCGTCGGCGCCGACCTGAGCCAGGGTGTGGCGCAGGACGCGCTCGAGCTCGGCGTCGAGCCGGGCGCGCCAGTAGGCCGCCGGCTCCTTGCGCCGTGGTTCCCCCGGCGACGCGTAGTCCACGCGCACGTCGAGGCTCAAGAGCCCGCCGCGGGCGCAGCGCAGGTAGGGGACGTTGAACTCGCTGGTGAGCGGGAAGACGCGCAGCCGTCGCTGCCAGCGTCGGCTCACGAGCGCTCCTCGAGGGCCAGGGGCGACCGCGTGCGCTCCTCGCCGGGGTCGAAGCGCACCACGTGCACCCGCCGCCCGTCGTAGCGGAACACGAGCGCCTCGTCCCCGCGGCGCAGGGGCGCGGTCTGGCCCTCGGCCAGGGTCGCGTCCAGATCGACCGACGCCCCCTTGACCGTGACCCGCACCACGCCGCCTTCGCCCGGCAGCACGTCGAGGAGCACCTCGCCTCGTCGCCCGACGTAGTCCTGCTCGGGGTCGACCGAGGAGTTCACCTTCTGGCGCTTGAGGATCCGGAACAGGGTGCTCACCGAGTACCCCGCCACGAGGCCTACCGGCGCGGCGACCCAGGGGCTGACCCCCGGTCCGACGAACTCGAACACCTCGAGCACGAACCCCACGAGCCCGCCGAAGGCGAGGAAGAAGGTCCAGAAGCGGAAGGAGAAGATCGGCAGCCAGAGCGCGTCGCCCAGGTGCAGCTCGGAGTCCGCATCCAGGTCGACGTCGGCGTCCACGTCCACGTCCGCATCGACGTCCATGTCCACGTCGACATCCACGTCCATGTCCACGTCGACGTCGGCGTCGGTGTCCGCGCCGGCGAACATCGAGACCAAGAGCAGTCCGCCACCGAAGACGAGCGAAGCCAGATAGATCGACGCGAGCATGGCGACCCTCCCTTGGTCACGTTGACGCCAAGGTAGCCATCCCCACGGGCCCCGTCAACATTATTCGGCTTTTTGACGGCGAGAGCTGCCACGCAGGGACTTGCGCCGAGTGTTCCGTCAATCGGAATCGGCCGCTCGCCTCAGGGAGCCCACCGCGCGCGGCGCGACGCTGCGGCGCAGGGAGCGCACCTCGCCCTTCTCCACACGCTGCATGATCAGGCGGATCGCCTCCTTCGACCAGGCCTTGGCTCGACGCTTGGTGGGCACGCCCTCCTCGTCGAGGGCCTCCGCGATCTCGCGCAGCGACTTCCCGGCGCCGTGGAGGTCGATGATCCGCTGCACCGCGCGCAGTTCGTCCGGGTCGGGGACCACGTAGCCGCGGACCACGCGCTCGCCCAGGAGCGGGCGCTCCCCAGGCTTGCGCGGGTGCTTGAGCCGCACCGACCCCTGCGCCGAGGCCTCCATGGTCTGGGCCGAGGTCAGCACCGAGAGCATGAACCGCCCCAGGCCCGTGCCGGTGTGCAGCGAGGTCCCGTCCAGGTCGACCACGTGCAGCGCGTGACCGCGCCCCTCCCACTCGCGCTCGAGGGCCAGGCACTCGGACACCGACGAGAAGGCGCGCTCCAGGTGCAGGATCAGCACGTGCAGCCCGCGCTCCTCGCGCAGTCCGGCGACCAGCGCTCGCCCCCCAGGGCGCGCCTCGAAGGGGACCCCCACCTCGACCCGGTCCTGGACCCTGCGCTCGACCTTGAGCCCCCGCAGCCGGGCGTAGGCCTCGAGCGTCCGCTGCTGGGCGTCCACCCCCTCCGGGTGCTGGGGGTCCATCTCGGGTTCGCTCCGCGCGTAGATCCAGGCCCGCATCAGGTCCTCCGCTCGTCAAATCATGCGCGTTTTTGTCGACCTGTCAAACCTCCCCGAGAGCCCGTCAAGTCGGAAGCTCTCGCCCGTCGAAGAATCCTCGCTCGCGTGTTCGGTGTGTGTTCGAATGGGCGCATGGCCGTCGGCTCCTTCCTGCGTGGACTCGCCTCGCTCCTGGCTCCGGTGCACTGCGCCGCCTGCGGCGCCGGGCTGCGCGGGGTCCCCGGCGCCTTCGGATTCGGGGTCTGCCGGCGCTGCGCGAGCCGCCTGGAGTGGATCGACGGCGCCTGTCGCCGCTGCGGCGCGTCCCGCGGCCCCCACGCGGAGTCCGCCGCGCGCTGTGGACGCTGTCAGGCGCTCCCCCACCGCGTGCGCCGCACCGCGAGCCTCCTGCGCTACCGCGGCACGGGCCGCAAGCTCCTGCACCGGCTCAAGTATCGCGGGCGCCTGGACGCCGCGGGGCCGCTGGGGCAGAGGCTCGCAGCGCGCGCCCGACGGGTGTGGCCGGTGCCCGAGGACGCGTGTGTTGTGCCGGTGCCCCTGCACTGGCGCCGGCGGCGCAGCCGGGGCTTCGACCAGGCCGAGGCGATCGCGCGGGGCTTCGCCGCCGAGCTGGGGCTCCCGCTCCTGCCCTGCCTCCGTCGCCGACGCCACACCGCGCCGTTGTTCGGGGTCGAGCCCCACCGGCGCCGCGGGCTGCTCGAGGGCGTGTTCGCCCCCCGGCGATCCGCGCGTGAGGTCCGCGGACGGACCGTGATCCTCGTCGACGACATTCGCACCAGCGGCGCGACCCTCGACGCCGCGGCCGAGGTGTTGACCCGGGCAGGGGCCCGCCAGGTGTGGGCGGCGGTGGTCGCGCGTTGACGCGGCGCGGGCGGGGTATCCTCGGGGCCGTGACCGAGTATGCCTGCCCTCGCTGCGCGCTGCGGGTACCGCCGCTGAACTTCTGCCCGCGCTGCCAGGCCGAGGCGCGGGGCGAGCCCTTCGACCCCGACGCCCTGGACCGACACGAGCGCTCGTACGTGATCACCCTCGTGGCCCTCAGCCTGGGCGCGCTGGGGGTGCCTCGACTGTGGCGCAGCGAGGCCTTCGGCACCGGGGGCAAGGTCCTGTGGACCCTGGTCGGGGTCGGCAACACCCTGGGCGTGATCGTGGTGCTCTACGTGTTCGGGATCTACTGGCTGCCCGACCTGTTGCGTCCCCTGCGGGGAGGCTAGGTGCTGCGCTTCGCCTACAACACCAACGGTCTGCAGTCGCACCGGCTGGCCGACGCCCTGGAGCTGCTCTCGGAGACCGGCTACCACGGCGTGGCCCTGACCCTCGACCACATGCACCTGGATCCGCTGGAGGTCACGCCCCAGCAGGTCCAGGCGGTCGCCCGCCCTGCGCCAGCGGCGACTGAGCTGCACGATCGAGACCGGCGTTACGGCCGACCTGCCGCGCACCGCCCGACGCTGATCGACCCTGAGCTGGAGCGCATGCGCCGAGTGGACCTGCTCCGCCGCTCGCTGGACCTCGCCGCCGAGCTCGGCGCGCGGAGGCGTTGACCCTGCACACCGGCCCTGGCGCCGGGCCAGGACCCCGCCGACGCCGAGCTTCCTCCTCCGCGACGGCTGAGCCAGCTCCAGCTGCGCCCAGGAGCGCGGTGCTTCCTGCCTTGAGCGCCGAGCTTCGGCATCGTCGTGGCGACCGCGCCGCGCCATCGCGCTGGTGGCCGAGGCCCTCGATGAACGCCGACCTTCACGCCCAGCAGCCCTCGGTCCGAGCCGATGGAGGCCTTCCTCGCGCGACGGCACGCCGCGCGCTCACGCTGACGCCAGCGGCCGTACCCGCGACGCCGCCTCCGAGGCGTGCACGCGCACCTGCCCTCGGCGAGGGCGAGCTCGACCTCCCGGCGGTGCTCGCGGCCCTCGAAGAGCTCGAGTTCGACGGGCTGTGCGCGGTCGAGCTCGCGGCACTGCACACCGCCCACAGCCTGGTGGGCGACCTGGCGCGCGCTGCAGGCCGCCGCGCCGAGCGGCTTGCGGCCTCGGGCGGCGGCTGGGCCTGCGCTGACCGGGCGGCCTCTTGAGGCCAGACCAGCGCGACCAGCGGGTAACACAGCGCCCCCGAGATCAGGTGCACGGCGACCGGGTTCGCGTGGAGCACCACGTGGGTGAAGCGGCGGCTGCCCCGATCCCGGTCGGGATCCAGAGCCGGGTGTCGAGGCACACCGCCGTCACCGCCCCCACGGTCACCGTCACGACGCCCAGGCTCAGGAGGAACACGTCGAAGCGGTGGCCGTAGACCCAGAACGTGGCCAGGACCAGCATGCCCCCCCCGTAGCCCGCGGCGACGACCCCCACCAGCCGCCGATTGATCCGGCTCTCCAGCAGGCGCCGGTAGACGAACAGCACACCGGCGAACACCGCGCCCATGGCGCCGCCGGCCACCGCGAACAGCGGGTAGGAGGGCACGAAGACCTGGAGCTCGACCCCCACCATGAGGATCAGCCCCACCCCCAGCCCCAGCAAGGTCAGCCACAGGAGCGCCATGGCCCGCTCGCGGCTCCACACCCCCACGTCGTGCTCCCGACGCAGCGCCGCGAGCTCCTCCGGCGCGGCGGCCTCGCGGGCCAGCTCCAGCTCCAGGGCCTGGAGCTTGGCCGCGAGCGCGGGGCGCGGCTCGGGGAGCGCCCGCAGCAAGGACTCGACCAGTCCGCGGTTGCGGCGGGTCAGCTCGCGCTCGATCCCCCACTCCAGGCAGGCCTGGAGTCCGGCTCGCGCGCCAGGGTTCTCGGGCCAGATCTCGAGGGCCTGCTCGTAGCCGAAGCGGCAGGCGTCGAACCGCTCGCGCCGGGCCCCGGGGTCCTCCTCGTCCCCCGCCCGCAAGCGCGCGAGCTCGTCGTCGGCGCGGTCGGTGAGGGTGATCGAGCCCTCGTGGTCGAGGTAGCGCTCGAGCTCGCGGCGGAAGGCGAGGGCGTCCTCCGGGCGCTGCGCCGGGTCGACGTGGGTCGCGGCGTTGCAGAGGCTCGCCAGCTCGTCGGGGACGTCGGGCCCGTAGTCCTGGGGCTCCGAGCGGAACACCGCGTGCAGCAGCGCGTGCTGCCCGCTGGCCTGGTGCCGGGGGCGCCCGGTCAGGAGGTGGTGCAGGGTCGCGCCCAGGAGGTAGACGTCGGTGCGCTCGCTGAGGGCGGTCGGCTCCTCGAGCATCTCCGGGGCCATGTAGGCCGGGGTGCCCACGATCGCCGGCGGGAGCTGCGCCAGGTCCTTGATGCGCACCGCGACGCCCCAGTCCACGAGGTAGACCTCGCCGAACGCGCCGACCATCACGTTCGCGGGCTTGAGGTCTCGGTGCAGGATCCCCTTGCTGTGGGCGAAGCGCACGGCGTCGCACACCCGGATCAGGATCCCCAGGTTGGCGCGCAGGCGGTCCGCGGGGAGGTCCTCCCAGCCCGGGTGCTCGGGGTCCTTGAGCAGCTCGAGCCAGCTCGTGCCGACCACGCGCTTCATGACCAGCACCGGGTGCCCGCCCGCGCGCTGGCCGAGTCGGTGCACGGGGACCACGTTCGGGTGCTCGAGGAACCCGGTGAAGAACGCCTCCTGCACCAGGGCCAGGCGCTCGCGATCCGGCGCCCCGTCGCGCACGGTCTTGAGCGCGACCTCTCGCCTCAACCCGCGGTCCACCGCCAGGCGGACCTGGCCCATGCCGCCCTCGCCCAGGAGCCCCGCGTCGCGGAACTGGGGGTCCTCGCCGTCGAGGCGCAGGGTCTCGAGGCCCGCCAGGTCCACGGTCGCCGGGCCCAGGGCCTGGGACCCGGGGTCGGCGGGGTTCAGCGTGCGCGCGCCGACGAGGCTCGCCTCGGGGGCGAACCCGGCGTGCCCCTGGGCCTGCAGGGTCTCCCAGGCCACGGTCACGACGTGGGTGTCCGCGAGGGCCCCGGTGGGGTGCTCGTCCTGTGCAGCGGTCTCGGGCTCGCTCATGGCTCTCGTGCAAGGCTACGGCGAACGGCGGCTCGGGGCCACCGGGGAGGCTGGTGGTTTAGAATCGCGCCTCGCCCGAGGGGCGGGGGAAGGACAGCGGGTGGCACTCACCTCCGTACCGCAGCGGATCCGCAGCCTGCCGCGGCTGCCGCAGATCGTGCGCGTGCTGATCAAGTACGGGTTCGGCGACGTGACCTCGCGGATCGGCGTCGACAGCCTGGTCCACAAGCTCAAGTCGCGGGTGCTGAACGCCGACCCCCGCTTCAACGCGCTGACCACCGAGCAGCGGATCAAGCTCGCCCTGGAGGAGCTGGGGCCGACCTTCGTCAAGCTGGGGCAGGTCATGGCCACCCGCCCCGACCTGATCCCCATGAGCCTGATCACCGAGCTGCGGGAGCTGCAGGACAAGGTCAAGCCCTTCGACACCGCGGGGATCGAGGACATGATCGAGGCCGAGCTCGGGCGCCCGGTGAGCGAGGTGTTCGCGCACTTCGAGACCGAGCCCCTGGCGGCGGCGAGCATCGCCCAGGTCCACCGCGCGACCCTCAAGGACGGGCGCAAGGTGGTGCTCAAGATCCAGCGCCCGAACCTGGAGCGGGTGATCGAGACCGACCTGGTCCTCTTGACCTGGCTCGCGGAGCTGGCCGAGGAGCGGCTCCCCGAGCTGCGGCGCTACCGGCCGGTCGGGCTCGTGGACGAGTTCCACCGCTCGGTGATCAAGGAGATCGACTTCGAGATCGAGGCCTACCACCTGCGGCGCTACGCCAAGAACTTCCAGGGGGACCCGGACATTTACGTGCCCGCGGTGGTCGAGGAGCTGAGCACGAGCCGGATCCTGTGCGAGGAGTTCGTCGACGGGATCAAGCTCAACGACCCCAAGATCCACGAGCTGGGCCTGGACCTGGTGCGGATCGCCAAGAACGGGATCCGGCTGGCGGTGACCCAGGTCTTCGAGCACGGCTTCTTCCATGCGGACCCGCACCCGGGCAACCTGTTCGTCGTCGAGCGCACCAAGCTCTGCGTGATCGACTTCGGCATGATGGGCAGCCTCGACCGCGACCGGATCGACGAGCTGCTCTCGTTCCTGGTCGGGATCCTGACCCACGACCTGGACCGGCTGATCCGGCTGTTCTACCGCCTGGACCTGATCGACGAGGACGTGGACGTCCGCGCGCTGCGCCGCGACGTCGACGACATCATTCACCGCTTCCAATCCATGGAGCTGGCGAACATAAACCTGGGCGCGTTCCTGCAGCAGGTGTTCGACGTGATCTCGCGCCACGACGTGCAGGTCCCGGCGGACCTCCTGCTCGTGGGCAAGGCCCTGGCCACGATCGAGGGCGTGGGCCGCGAGCTCTACCCCGAGCTGAACGCGGTGGAGGAGTTCCGCCCGCTGATCCTCAAGGTGTTCCTCCAGCGGCTGACCGACCCCAGCTTCTTCAGCCGCACGCCGCGGCGGATCCTGGCCGACGCAGCGCACCTGGCCGAGACCGCCCCCCGCGACCTGCGCCTGATCCTGCGCCGGCTGCGCAACGACGGGGTCAACGTCAACGTGAGCGTGGGCCAGCTCGAGGCGCTCTCCCGGGCCCACGCCCAGGGCCAGAACCGGATCGCGGTCGGGGTCGTGATCGCCGCCATGATCCTGGCCGGCGGCTACCTGCTCCTGCACACCGACCTCAGCCCCTGGATCGGGAGCTTCCCCCTGGCCGGGATCCTGGCCCTGGGCTGGCTCGTCGGCGCGGGGCTCCTGGGGCTCGTGCTGTCTTCGGCTCGGTGCGCTCGGGGGGTCTAGAGTGCCCCAGCAGCTCCCTCGAGATCCCCAGCAGCCCGCCCCGGGCTCGCCCTTCCGCTCGCCGCTCCTACGCCCGCTGCTCCGGCTCCCGATGAAGAAGATCGGGATCTGGGCCGGGTTCCTGTTCCTGCTCTACGAGCTGCGCGACTTCTTCGGGCTGATCTTCCTCACCTTCGTGCTCAGCTACATCACGAGCACGATCGTGAACCGGATCCAGGACCGCTTCTCCTCGCGCCTGCTCCCGGTGGTCCTGGTCTACGCCGCGATCGTGGGCTCCTTCGTGGCCCTGGGCTGGGCCACGATCCCCGGCGCCCTCTCCGACGGGCGCGAGCAGGTGCAACGGCTCAAGCGCATCGACGACCCCAAGCGCTTCCTCGACCTGCGGGTGGGCTCGGCCCTCGGCCAGCGCCCGATCATCGCGGGCCAGGCGGCGGTCCAGGGCGGGCTGTTCGGCGCGCGGCGTTCAGCGACCCCAAGCGCCGCGGCGAGGACGCGGGCATGCTCCACACCCTCTCGGCCTACGTGACCGACCCCGCCAACCAGAGCGCGGTGTCCGAGGCGATCAGCCACTCGCTGCTCGAGTTCCAGGAGGCCTACCTGATCCCCGGGCTCAAGGGGATCGTCTCCGGCCTGTGGAAGGGGATCCTCACGATCTTCCTCGCGCTCCTGTTCTCGTTCATGATCGTGTGGGACATGCAGCGCCTCGGCCGCGGGGTGAACCGCCTGCAGAACAGCCGGCTGGGGGAGATCTGGGAGGAGGTCGCGCCGTCGATCGCCACCTTCGCCCGGCTCCTGGGCAAGGCCTTCGAGGCGGACCGTGATCGCGCTGTTGAACACGGCGCTGACCACGGTGGGCATGCTCATCCTGGGGGTCCGGCGCGGGGTTCCTGGCCGTGGTCGTGTTCCTCTGCAGCTTCGCCCATCGTCGGCGTGTTCGCCCCTACGGTGCCGATCGCCCCTGGTCGCGCTGCAACACAGCGGCCTGGGGCTGCTGCTGGCGGTGGTGGTCATGGTGATCGGCGTGCACATGGTCGAGGCCTATGTGCTCAACCCCCGATCTACGGGGCGCACCTCAAGCCGCACCCCCCTGGCGGTGCTCGTCGTGCTCTACCTGGGTGAGCACCTGTTCGGAGTGTGGGGCCTGATCCTGGGCGTGCCCCTCGCGACCTACGTGTGGCGCCACCTGATCAAGGGCGAGGCCAACCGGCTCTACGAGTCCGAGGAGGAGGACGGCGAGCGCTCGTTCTACCTCCTCCCGCCGGAGGACCCGGCGATCCCCAGCTTCGCCCGCGCCCGGACCCCTGCGTGAGCGACCCCCGCGCCCGCGCCCGCGACCTCCGTGACCGGAGCCTCGAGCGCCGCGACCCCACGGGCTGGTTCGAGGCGCTCTACTCCGAGGCCGGCGCCGACGCGACCCAGGTCCCCTGGGCCGACCTCGGCCCCAACCCGCACCTCGTGGCCTGGTGTCAGCGCGAGGGGATCCGCGGCGCTGGCCGCGCGGTGAAGGTCGGCTGCGGCTGGGGGGACGACGCGGAGTTCCTCGCGGCCCAGGGGTTCGACGTCGTCGCCTTCGACGTGGCCCCGAGCGCCGTGGCCCGCTGCCGCGCGCGATTCCCGGGCTCCCCCGTCGACTATCGAGTGGCCGACCTGCTCGCGCTCCCCGAGGCGCTGCGCCGCAGCTTCGACGTGGTGGTGGAGGCCTACACCCTGCAGGTCCTGCCTCCGGAGCTGCACCCTCGGGCGATCGAGGCCACCGCCGAGCTCGTGGCCCCGGGCGGGACGCTGGTGGTGATCTGCCGAGGGCGCGAGCCCGAGGACCCCTGCCCGGGCCTGCACTGGCCGCTGACCCGGGCCGAGCTCGAGGGGTTCATCGCCGCGGGGCTGCGGGAGGTCCAGCTCGAGGACTTCCTCGACGCGGAGGAGCCCCCGGTGCGGCGCTTCCGCGCCACGTATCGACGCTAAGGGGCGCGGCCCGTGCCGCCGATCCCCGGCCGGCGAGGGTCGGGCCCGGCCCGACCCTGTTCGAGGTCGCCCTGCGGGCGCGGCGGGCCGCGCCTCGCGTCGGCTCCCTCGCCGGCCGGCACCCTACTGCCCCACCGCCGCGGTCAGACCGGTGTGCGGCTCGAGGATCGTGGCCCGGGTCCAGTTGCCCCGCGGGTTGGCCAGCGCCAGCCCCAGCCCGGTGCGGGTCCCGAGGTGTTGGACCCGCGCGCCCTGGGCGTTCACGCGCCAGTCGTAGAGGTGCAGCAGCACCCGCTCGCGGTCCGAGCGCACCCACGGGGTCGCGTCCGCGACCTCGAGGCGCACGCGGAAGGTCTCCGCGGCGGTGAAGCGCACCCACTGCGCGTCGGTCGCGACCTCGCGCTCGCCGAGGAACCAGCGCGCCCGGACCCGCCCCGGGACCTCGCTGGTGAAGCCCAGGCGCCAGCCGCCCGGGATCCGCTGGCTGCGGAACGCATACGGCGCGACCTTGTCCGAGAGCTCGAGCACCAGGCGCTCGCGACAGACCACGCAGAAGGTCTCGCTGCGGCGCATGACGCAGTCGTGCTCGGGCCGGTAGATCCCGTGGCGCAGGTGCAAGGCGCCCTCGAACAACCCCACCTCGGGGGAGCCGTCGGGGGTGGGCACCGGCGTCGAGGGCCGGATCCAGTAGCTCCAGGGGATCTCGCTGCGCGTGGTGTGGGTGGTCACGTTGTCGAAGCGCCAGCCCAGCGCCAGGGCCAGGGGCCGCCCCACCAGCTCTCCCACCCCCAGGAGCGCGCTCGGGACCTGGACGTTGGCCGCGCTGCCCGAGTCGTACTCGTCGGAGAGCCGGCCGATCGAGTGCCCGAGCTCGTGGGTGGTCGTGGTCGGGTCGAGGTTGCCCACGAAGCAGATCGTGCCGTAGCTCGCCCCGCCGTAGCCGTCGGCGACCAGGCACACGATCGCGTCGGCGTCGGGCGCGTGGCGCGCCACGAGCTGGTTGATCGAGCTGCGGTCGCCGCCGACGTAGCGTCCGGGTCGCCCGTAGCTCACCCCGAAGGCGGTGTCCTTGGTGACCCCGCGCTCCTGGCTGTAGCCGCGGTCGACCGAGCCCACGTCGATCCGGTGCACGTTTATGTAGGGCCAGTAGGTGTCGAAGGGCGCGCGCCCGCGCAGGTGGCGCACCGCCTGATCCACGTCGGCCACGAACTCGGCCTGGTCCTGGGCGCGATAGCCGTCGCCCACGAACACGATGTCGTAGCGGTTGCTCGGGTCGCCGTGGTCCACGAGGGTCCGGGCCCCGAACACCTGCGGGGCTGTGCGGGCCTGCGCCAGCGCGGCGGCGCCGAGCAGGCAGAGGATCAAGGTCAAGCTTCGAAGCATAGGACTCTCACTTCAGGGCCACACGGCCCAGGGTTCGGGGCGTCACGTCGACGCCCGGGATCGAGCGCGCGATCTCCACGCTCACGGCCTCGGGGAGGGTCGGGATTCGGAGCAGGGCGCTGGTCTCGTGCGCGAGCACGACGTGCCCCAGGAGGTGCGGCTCCTCGCGGTGCTCCGCGTCGGGGCAAAGCTCGGGCGCGTCGAAGGCGCCGACGAACAGGACCCGGTCCTGCGCGTCCAGCACGCGGTAGGCGTAGGCCCCGCGCCCCGTGTTGAGCTCGCGGAAGGGGAGCGGCTTCTCGATCCGCTCCAGCAGCCGGACCTCTCGCGGCGTCAGCTCGAGCACGAGCACCGAGGAGGTGTCGCTGACCCGCGCCAGAGGGCCGAGCTCGAGGAGCTCCGGCTCAGCCTCGGGAGCGGTGGAGGGCGCCTCCGCCTCGGGCGCCAGGGGCGGCGACGCGTCCGCGAGGGTGGGCGCTGGCTGCGCGCGCACCGCCAGGGCGGCGGTCTGGGTCAGGGCCGCAGGGGCCAAGGGGGCGGGTCGGCCGAGGGAGAGGGCCAGTCCTGCGAGGAGCAGGAGGAGCAAGGGGGCGAGGACTTTCACGCCCAACCCAGGTGCATCCTGGGTGCCGCCGCCTCACCGCGTAGACGACGCGTCCAACTCCTGTGCCTGGGACGCGCGTGGACCGAGCGTCCAGTCTGGACACCCTCCTGGCCCGCCAAAACCTGAGGCTACGCCCCGATCCCCCAGACTCGGGAGCGAGTCCTGGACCCGTCCGAGCGAGTCCTAGCCCTTGGCGTGGGCGAACAAGCGCCGCGAGATCACCAGGCGCTGGATCTGCCCGGTGCCCTCGAAGATGTCGTAGACCTTCTGGTCGCGGTAGAGCTTCTCGACCAGGCGCTCCTCGCGCACGCCCTCGGGCCCCAGGATCTCGATCGCCTTGGCCGTCACCCGCTGGACCATGGTCCCGGCGTAGGCCTTGGACATGCTCGACTCCTTGGCGTTGGGCTGCTCCATGTCGAGGAGGTAGGCCGCCTTGTAGCAGAGCAGG
>JAWKSZ010000094.1:0-22409 GCA_041402045.1 Planctomycetota bacterium
GGGGTCTGGGACAGACCCCCTGAAACCTAGCGGTCGGCGCGCTTGAACATGCGGCGCCACATGCGGGAGAAGAAGTTGCGCTTCTTCGGCGTGGCGGTGGGCTCGATCTCCTGCACGCCGGTCTGGGCGAGCTGGGCGTCGACCTGGGGCAGCGCTTGCTGGGCCGGGGCCGGCGGGCCGGCGATCACCGGCAGGGCCTGACCCTGGATCGCCGGGCGCTGGATCGCGACCGGGCCGGCGGGGACGGGGGCGAGCTCCTGGCCGCGGGCCCGGGCGGCGAAGCGCTGGGCGCGCTCGCGGTGGCGGGCGGCGTCCTCGGTCGCCGACGAGCCGCGCTTCTCCGCGCGGTGGGCGCGCCAGGCCGAGAACTTGGCGCGGGCGCCGAAGTAGAGGCTCTTGACCTTCGCGATCAGCTTCTGCCAGGTCGCCTTGATCTTGCCCAGGAAGGTCCGGGTGCGGCTCTGGTTCTGGTCGAGGATCGGCGCCACGTGGGAGGCGTCGGTGGCCTGGGCGCTGAACTCGTGGGTCGAGCACAGGCCCTCCGCGTTGAGCACGCCGCTGCTGCGGTCGAGGCGCAGGTTCAGGTCGACGGGCTCGAGGGCTTGGCCGGCGCCGAGGTCGGTCAGGCCCTGGGTGCCGTCGAGGGTGACCTTGATCCGGTCGCCGCGCACGCGGCCAATGCCCTCCTGGGTCGCGATCCGCCCGTCGGGCAGGGTCACCTGGCGCTGCACGCGGACCTCGCCGCGCTCCGGCGCGTCGGTCACGATCAACTGCGACTGGGTGCGCCCGTCGCGGGAGTCGGTGCCCACCAGGGTCAGCGGGATCGCCTGCTGCAGCGCGAGGTCAATGTCCTCGACGGCGACCGGGCCCTGCTGCGCAGGGAGGTCGATCGGGTCGAGGGCCGGCGGGAGCGCGACGTCTCCGAGCGGGACCGAGGGGCCGTTCTGGGCGGGTAGGGGGAAGCGTTGCAAGGGCAGACCCTGCTCGTCAGCGGAGCAGAGTCCGGCGGTCAGCGCGAGGCAGACCGCGGCGGCGGTGCGGGTGATCACTGTGTGGTTCCTCTCCAACGGGTATGTCCGTGGGCTTTCTCTCGAGAGACGAGAGAGCAAGCCCGAGGCCAAGCGCGCAACACCCTGCTTTCGCAGCCCTTGAGGGCCATCGCCCCTAACCCGTGCTTTCCCAGAACTTAGGGATCGTGTCACCCGGGGCCACGAGCCCGTGGCACCCAACTGCCCTCGACCCGCGCACACCTTGCGCTGAAGCGTCCACCCCGGACGCTCGCGCGTCCCCTGGCTCGGTGCTTCCCCTGGCTGCTGGGGTTTCATAGGCTGGCGAGCAGACGGCCTCCGGGGCCGCGCGCCTCTCCACCGCGGCCCCGTGCCGGAGGCGCGAGCCACCCGCCCCGCCGCCGCGCGCTGGCCCGAGCCAGCAGGAGCCCCCCATGACCGCTGCCACCGCGACCACGATCCCCGAGCGCCTCCAGGCCCTGCGCCGCACCTTCCGCTCCGGCCGCACCAAGGACCTCGCCTGGCGCCGCCGCCAGCTCGAGCGCCTGGTCGCCATGCTCCGCGAGAACGAGGAGCGCCTGTTCGAGGTGCTCAAGCTCGACATGGGCAAGCCGCAGGAGGAGGCCTACGGCGCCGAGATCGGCACCGTGATCGGCGAGACCGAGTACACGCTCAAGCGCCTGAACAAGTGGGCCAAGCCCGAGAAGGTGCGCACGAACCTGATCAACCTCCCGGGCAGCAGCGCGATCCACCGCGAGCCGCTGGGGGTGGTGCTCGTGATCGCGCCCTGGAACTACCCGCTGCAGCTCGCGCTGCTCCCGCTCATGGGGGCGATCGCCGCGGGCAACTGCGTGGTGCTCAAGCCGTCGGAGATCACGTCCCACAGCTCGCGGCTCCTGGCCGAGCTCCTGCCGCAGTACCTCGACCCCCACGCCGTGACCGTGATCGAGGGCGGGGTGGCCGAGACCACCGAGCTCCTCGAGCAGCGCTTCGACCACGTGTTCTTCACCGGCTCGACCCGCGTGGGCCAGATCGTCATGCAGGCGGCGGCCAAGCACCTGACGCCGGTGACCCTCGAGCTCGGCGGCAAGAGCCCCACGATCGTGGACGACGAGGTCGACCTCGAGGTCGCGGCCAAGCGGATCGCCTGGGGCAAGTTCTTCAACGCGGGCCAGACCTGCCTCGCCCCGGACTACGTGCTCGTGCACGCCTCCCGCGAGCAAGAGCTGCTCGACGCGCTCAAGCAGGCCGTCCTCGGCTTCTACGGCCAGGACCCCAAGGAGTCCAAGGACTTCGCCCGGATCGTGTCCGCCGAGCACCACGCGCGCCTGGTCGGCCTGCTCGAGGGCCAGACCGCGGACACCGGCGGCCAGCACGACGCCGCCACCCGCTACCTGGCGCCCACGATCCTGCGCGACGTGGACCCGTCCTCGCCGGTCATGCAGGAGGAGATCTTCGGCCCGATCCTGCCCGTGCTCCGCGTGCAGAGCCTGGACGAGGCGATCGCCTTCGTCACCGACCGCCCGCGCCCCCTGGGCCTCTACGTGTTCTCCAAGCGCAAGGCCACGATCCAGCGCACCCTGGACGAGATCAGCGCCGGCGGCGTGAGCGTGAACGACACCATGGCCCACTTCACCGTGCCCGAGCTGCCCTTCGGCGGCGTGGGCCAGTCTGGGATCGGCGCCTACCACGGCAAGCACAGCTTCGAGTGCTTCTCCCACCGCAAGGCCGTGATCCAGAAGGCGACCTTCGTCGACCCCGCCCTGCGCTACCCGCCCTACTCGGGCCTCAAGTGGCTCCGCCGCCTGATCGGCTGAACCGATCGACAACGACTTAGCCCGCGGACCGCGCAGATCACCATCAAGGTGAACGAGGCGCGCCGCGGGCGACGTTGTTCTCTGCAGTGTCGCGTTGTGCAATCGGCTTGCAAAGCTGATCGTGCCCTGCCATGCCTGTCCAGCGGAGGCGTCGAGCAGGGGACACCATGGAGCTGATCGAGCACATTCCGGGAGGCCTCCGCTTTCAGCGGGGCGCGGGGGTCGGAGGGCCGCTGAAGGTGGTCTGGGTGGTCCTGACCACGATCCCGATCGCGTTCGCGGTAGGCGACTCCGCGGGCCCCCTGGCGGGAGTCGTCGTGGCGGTCGCGGGGGTCGTGGCGGCGAGCGCCGTTGCCTGGCAAATGGTCAACTTCCCGGTGCGCTACCTCGAGGTCGACGTGCGGGGGGGCGTCCTGCGCCAGGGCGAGCTGCGCGACAGCGTGCGGCACGTGGAGCGCGAGCTCCCCCTGTCCGTCGTGCAGCGGTTCTGCGGGATCGACCGAGGCGGTCCAGGCGCTGCCTATTCGCTGGGGGCGGAGGTCGCCCGCCGCGACCTGACCCCGGCCTTCTTCGACGACTTCTCGGACGGGAAGCTCGACCTGCTGGGGTGGACGCAGGAGAGCGCGTCGACGATCAAGCGCCTGCTCAAGCTCCTGCAGCTCGCAGGGTGCTCGGTCGACATGGAGTAGCCGTGCTCCCCCCTGCACTCAGCCGCGCAAGCCTGGAGGGGCCTCGTCCTCTCCGCCTCGGCACCGAGCCCCGGAGGTGGGCGTGACGATCTTCCTGGACGACTCGACCCAGGCCAGCGCGCCCGGGGCGCTCCCCGTCGAGTACTCGGTCTACCTGCTGCACCACCCGAGCGCGGCGATCCTCGCGCTGGCGATCTTCGTCGCGCCCCCTGCCGTGTGGGCGCTCAGCGACAGCCGGGCCATGGCCGTGGGGGCCTTGGGGTTTGCGGTCCTGCTCAACCTCGCGAGCTGGTGGAGCGCGGTCGAGCGCTTCCGCTGCGGCGACACCTGCGCGGCCATGGTCGTCTCGCGCTCGCCCGGGTTGATCGCCGTGTCCACGGACTTGTCCAAGGGGCAGGGCGAGTACTACGTAATCAAGATCCTCCCGGCGAACCTCGACCGCTTGCCGGGCGCGACCGACGTGCTCAGCCGGGTGGCCACGGTCGCCACCTACCAGGACTGGCCCGAGGGCGAGAGCCGCCCCTACTGGGCCGACTTCTTCCCCGAGCCCTGCGGCTGGGTCACCTCCAACCTGGCGGACATTCGCCGGGTGACGAACACGATCGAGCCCTGGCAGTGGAAGCTGCTCAAGGCGGGCCTGGAGGAGGTCCCCAAGCCCTTCCGGCCCGGCCTGTATCCGGTCTCGAAGCCCGACTTCCTCTCCGAGCCCCCGGAGATCACTCAGCCCGCCCTGCGCGAGCTGTTCGACCGGCACGCGCTGGTCAGCTTCGCCAAGCGCAGCCAGCTCGACGAGCGGATCGGCGAGCACGGGTGGTCGTTCTCCGCCGAGGAGGGGCGCCTGAGCCTCGAGGGCGACGGCGGCAGCGAGACCTGGGAGGTGCAGCTCCTCGGCGCCTCGGGCCCCGACGGACGCTTCAGTTGGGCGTGGGCCGAGCGCGGGCTCCCGGCGCGGCTGCTGCGGACGGCCGAAGAGCTGCGCGCCTTCGGTCGGAAGCAGGGGATCGAGCTCTTGACCAAGCCGGCGCTGCACCCGACGGAGCTGGCCGGGATCCAAGTCGCCCTGATCGCCTGCGGCTGGAAGGGCGCGCCTGCCTTCTACGACGGCGTGCACGAACACGGCGCGCTGTTCTTCTTGATCACGGACCCGGCCTACCCCGAGCCGCCGGCGGCGACGCCGCTGCAGCTCAACCGCTTCGCCGAGCTGATCGGCGTGTTCCCGATCCACGATCAACGCCTGGCGTTCACCGAGTACGCCAGGTTCCTCGGCTTCGAGGTCAGCGAGTCCGACGGCGTGTTGCACGCCGGGGGCTTCGAGGCCAGCTTCGACGAGCAGGGGCGCCTGGCGCGCCTGCAGGGCACGGTGCGACCTGGCGACGTCTGAGCTCGAGTATTCCTGTTCGGCCTGCGAGCGCGTGTTCCGGGGGACCCGCGCGCTGCTCCTGGCCAAGGTCAAGGGCGGCGCGCCCTGCAACTTCTGCGGAGGCGCCCTCGCCTTTCCGCCGGGGCTCACGGAGGAGGCGCCGCAGGCCGAGCAGCTCTCCCTGGCCTGCGCCTCCTGCAACAGCGCGTATCAGCTCAGCCTGAGCAAGGCCCTGGACCTCGTGCGGGCGCACCGCTTCCGCTGCATGCAGTGCTCGGCGCCCTTCGAGCAGCCCCCGGCGCTCGCCGCCGAGGTCGAGCGCCTCGTGGCCGCGGGCGCCCTGGACCCCCTGCAGGAGGTCACCTGCCCGGGGTGCGCGCGCAGCTTCGCGGTGCCGCTCGAGTCGGCGGAGGTCGACGCGCGCTGTCCCACCTGCGGCAAGCGCTTCCGCGCCCGCGGCCACGCCGCCAGCGCTGGAGCCCAGGCGAGAGGCGCGGCGGTGTGGGTCCCCCCGACGCCCAAGGCGCGACCCGCTCGACCGTCAGGCCGAGTCGCCCCCTCGGGGCCACGAGAGCGTGCGCCCGACTCCCGTCGGTCTTCGTCGCGCTCGTTCGAGGTCACCTCTGCGAGCCGCGCCGCGGACCCCTACGCGCCCCCCGCGAGCGCCGAGGATCCGCGCCACTCCCCCCCGCCTGCGGTCCGCCCGAGCCTCAGCATGCCCTGGCGCGCGCCGCCGCCGCCGCGCGACGTGCTGCACGAGGGCCACGTGGTCGCGCTCGCGATCTGGCAATACCTGAGCGGAGCCGGGTTCGCCGCCGGAGGGGTGGTGGTGCTCGCGGTCTCGCAGCTGCCGCACCCCCTCCGCGGGGGCGTGGGGTTCGGCCTGATCGTGGTCGGCGCGCTGTGCGTGGCCCTTGGCTACGGCCTCCGGCGCATGCACAACTGGGCGCGGCTGGTCTACGGCGCGCTCACGGTGCTGGGGATACTCCTCCAGCTCTTCGCCCTCGTCACCGACCCGGCGCAGGTCCCCGGGGCGGTGACGTCGATCGCCATGTATCTCGCGTGCTTGTGGGTGCTGTTCGGCGAGCGCGGCGCTCCCCTGTTCGACCCCGCCTATCAGGCGGTGCTGCCCGAGACCGGGATCGACCAACCCTGGGCCCGGAGCCCCTTCTTCTGGCTCCCCCTGCTCGGGCTGCTCTGCCTCGGCGGGACCCTCCTCCTCGGTGTGCCCCTCGACGGGGCGGGCCGGTGAGCGCGGCGGGGGATCCCGCACATCAAACGGGGGCCGGGACGAGCCCCAGCTCGGCGAGGACGCGGATCAGCGGTCGCGTCGATCGTCCGCCTGCTCGCCGTGGGCGCGCCGGTGCACCACAGGCGGCGGGCCACGCAGAGGATCCAGGCGCACGCGCATCGAGCGCAGGGCTGCGGCAGGCGGTGGTCCCGGGGACCTTCGGCGCAGGGGCTCCCTCGTCGCAGGGCCGGACCGTGAAGGGCTTGAGCGCGGCGTTCAGCCGACCGTGGTCGACCTCGAGGGCCGCGACCAGCAGCGCCCGCAGGGCCTCTTCGCTGGCGTAGGGCCGACCCTGGGCCAGCCACGCTTCGGTGCGCTCTCGACGAGCGGCGGCGTGGCGCGCGCGGCGGTCGTCGAGGTGACGGCGGTCCACGGCGTGGGCGAAGTGCTCGAGGGCGTGCTCGGCGATCAGGCCCGTCGATCCGAGCTGCGCGCGGAGCGCGTGCACTCGCTCTTCGGGAGGGACGTCGGCGGTGCGCGCTCGACCCCAGCGGCAGAAGTGGTTGACCTTGTCGCCGCCCTGGCGCCAGTGGGCCTGCGTGCGCGCGGCGATCCGGCGCTGGCGCTTCACGAGCTCGACCGCGCCGTCTTCGCCCGTGTGCAGCGCCTGCTTGGCGCGCCGCCGCCCACGGCGGGCCACCCGCGCCTTCCCTTGGCGCGCCGCCTCGCGGTTCCTGCAGGGCAGGATCGAGCGCGCCATGTCCCGGGTCTTGTCTCTCCGCTTCGGCATGACGCCCCGACGCGCGAGCGGGGCATGCCTGCCGGGGCCACGGCAAGAACGGGCTAGACTGGGTCCATGGACGCACTCAAGCCCGAGGGGCCTCGGCCCGACGCGCCGCGCGTGCGAGACGACCTGCCGGTCGTGGCGCGGCGCTGCCCCTTCTGTCACGAGGCAGCCCAGGCGGGCGACGTGGTCGCCTGCGCGCAGTGCGACGCGAGGCTCCACGCCGCGTGCTGGGACGAGCACGGCGCCTGCCCGAGCTGCGGGGGCCAAGAGCGCATGGTCCGCGAGCGGAAGAGCCTGCCTCTGCCCCAGGCGCCTCGCGCTCGGCCCGTCCGGGTGGCGGCGCTGCTCCTCGCCGCCGGCTTGCTCCTGCTGGGGCTGCTCGTGTTCGCCACCGCCCAGAGCTCCCAGGAAGCCCACGAGGCCCTGGCCGCCGAGCGCGAAGCCCGGGAGGCCGATCAGGCCCGCCGCGAGCAGGCCGAGGCCCAGGACGCTGTGACCCGCGACCTGGGCGCCGAGCTGCGCGTCACGCCCGAAGGGCTGGAGGTCCTCTCGGTGGTCGTCGACGGACCCGCCGCCCACGCCCGGCTCGCGCCGGGGGACGTGATCGAGGCGGTCCTCGCCGGGAGCGTCGACGCCCTGGACGTCGTCTACCCGGTGCGGACCCTCGACGAGCTGCGCGAGGCGTTGGCGCAGGTCGCGCGCACCCCCTACGTGCGCCCGCTGCTCCGCGTGCGCCGGGGCGCCGAGCGCGTGCGCGTCAGCCTCCCGCGCTAGCGCTACTTGCGCTTGATCGGGGAGTGCAGCTCGTCGGGCTGAGGCAGCGCCCGGGGGCGCGGGGTGGGGTCCTTCACGTCGTGGATCGTCCACACCGCGCCGGGGTCCGAGGCGGTGATCAGGCCCAGGAGCGCGGGGACCTTGCGTCGGCGCTCGACCACCAGGAGCACCTCGACGGGCTCCCCGCGGTCGCCCTTGCCGGGGATCTCGGTGACCGAGTAGCCGGCCTGGCGCAGGCGCGTGGCGAGCTCGACCTCGGGGTTGCGCGAGATCGCGCGCACGAGCTCCGAGCCGATCGCGAGCTTGGACTCGAGCCAGATCCCGACGGCGTTGCCGACGGCGAAGCCGCCGGCGTAGGCCACGGCCAGATACCAGGCGTCCAGGTTCTTGAACACCTGCCCCGCCGCCGCGAGCCAGATCAGGACCTCGACGAAGCCGATCGTCGCTGCCAGGACGCGGTGGCTGCGGAACACGAGGATCGTGCGCACCGTGCCCAGGGACACGTCCGCCACCCGCGCCAGGAAGATCGCGAACGCCAAGAGCCAGGGATAAGCGTCCAGGAACTCCATGGGATCCGCCGTTCGTCGAGGTCGTGGGTCTCGGGGCGGCCCGCCCCGCGAGGGTGGTCCCGTCGTCCTCGTCGACGGTCCAGGCTCAGCGGCGGAGTGTCGCACGGACGCGCGGCCCCGTACCCCGTCGTCGGAGGGCGCACGTGGGGTCACCCCATGCGCGCCGGCCCCTGACCCCCCTCGCTCGGGACGACGGACCGCGCCCGACGGGGTCGGACCCCCTCGGAACACGAGGGCCGCGGGCGCCGGCGGGGGTCGGCCGCGGGTGCGCGTGGGGTGACCCCATGCCGAGGTGCGCGCGGCCCGGGACCGGGTGCAGGAGCACCTGCTCTGCGTGGTCTACGCGGCGGGGTCGGTGCTCGTGACCCGCGACTACCGGGGGCCCGTGGCCGAGGACGTGTCCGCCGCCCTCGACGTGCTGCTCGCGCAGGACCAGGCGATCCGGCGGGCCTACCGCCGGCGGCGCCAGGCCCTAAGGGCGGGCGACGATCAGGCGCAGCCCGACGTCGAGGGCGTCGAGGTCGCGCAGCGCGCCGTGGCGCGCGTCCCAGCTCCCGTCGGCGAGGTCGCGGGTCAGCGCCGCGACCGCGCGCTCGACCACCGCCGGCTGCATGCGCGCGAAGCCCGAGGTGGCGGCCCGGGCCCCGGGGTCGAGCACCCGCTCGGGGTGCGCCCAGAACGAGCCCAGGCTCCAGTCCGGAGTGTCGCGAGGGATCGGCAGCGGCTCGACGGTCGCCCGCCCCCCGAGCCAGGTCGTGAGCTGCTCGAGGGAGGGAAAGATCCGCCGGTCGAGCTCGCCGACCTCCGGGAGGTAGTCGGCGACGAGCCACATGCGGCTCCACACCTCGGCGTCGTAGCTCACGAGCACCACCGGGCCGCGGGCGACGCGGCGTAGCTCGCGCACGCCGCGCTCCTGCCCCGCGTCCCAGTGGTGCAGGCTCAGCACCGAGAGCGCGGCGTCGACGCTCCGGTCGGCGAGGGGCAGGGCGTGGGCGGAGGCGCGGACCGCGGGGGCGGCGCCGGGCGGGCGCTGGGCGAGCATGACCGCGCTGGACTCGACCGCGAGCACGCGGCGCTCCGGCGGCTCGTAGGACCCGGCCCCGGCGCCCACGTTGACCACGCGCTCCGCGTCGCCGAGGGCGGCCTGGATCCGGGCGAAGAGCGCCGGGTCCTGGCGGCGCGTGCTCGCGTAGCCGGCGCCAATGCGGTCGTAGCGGGGGGCGATCGGGTCGGGCATGCGGGCTCCTGCGCGCCAGTGTTGCCGCTCGCGGGGCCCGCGGGCAAACCCCACGCGGGCGGCGCGGCTCGGCGAGGAACCCGTCGCGTCCAAGGGCAAGGACGCCGACCCGCTCGCTGGGCCGAGCGAAGTCCGCTCCGCCTGCCGATCGAGGTGACTCCTCGAGCCGTCTGGCGCCGGGGTGGCCCAACGCCCGCTGCTACACTGGCCCCCTCCGTGCGCCGAGCCGCGGGAGGGCCAGGAGGGGCTGTGACCGCGGACGACGCAGGGGAGATTCCCGCGGGGGCCCGTCGCTGGGCCTGGGTCGTGGCGGCGCTCCTCGTCGTGCTTGGGGCGGGCTGGCGGGCCAAGGGACTCGACCCGGACTCGCTGTGGCTGGACGACCTGTGGGTCGCCGTCCTGGCGCAGTCCGAGGCCTGGGGCGACCTGGTGCGGCTCGGGTCCAGCACCCCCGTAGGCTTTAGTCCAGGTCCGCTCGGCCTGCCCTGGTCGGGGACCCTGAACCTCGGCGCGCAGCTCCCGGCCTACCTGCTCGGCGTCCTGGCGATCGTGCAGGTCCTGCGGGTCGGGCACCGCGCTGGGGGCTGGCCGGGCGCCCTGGCGGCGGGCGGGATCGTGGCCTGTCACCCCCTCGCGATCGCCTACGCGGCGCGCGTCAAGCAGTATTCGGGCGACTTGCTGCTCAGCGCGCTGCACCTGGAGGCGCTGCTGCGCCTGAGCGCGCCGGGCCGGGGGCCCGCGGGGTGGCGCCTGCCCGTCTGGGCGGCCCTGGGGGCCGTGGGCTTCTGGGTCAGCACCATGTCGGTGTTCGTGGTGTGGGTGTCGGCCCCGTTCGTGCTCTTCAGAGCCTGGCAGCGCGGCGAGCGCGCCCAGGCAGGGGCGAGCGGGGCGATCGTGGTCGTGGGGACCGCGGCGTTCTACCTGGGATACGTGAGCCGCAGCGTCAACGCCTCCCTCTCCGGGTTCTGGGTCGACCACTTCTTCCCCCTCGACCTCGCGGCCCCGGCGATCCCGCTGCGCGTACTCCACGACTGGCTCGGCTACGCGGGCCACGGCGAGCGCGGCCCGCTGGGCCAGGGCGGCGTGGTCCTCCTCTGGCTCGCGCTGATCGCTGGGGCGGCGTGGGCCTGGCGCCGCCCTGCGCTGCGCTCGCTCCTCGGCGCGGCGGCGCTCTTGATCCTAGGGTTGTGCGCGTTGAACGTGGCCGGGCGCTTGCCCCTGCGTACGGGCCGCGTCGAGATCTTCGTGATCCCTTGGGTCGCGCTCTTCTGCGGGCTTGGGGTCCGCGCCCTGTGGGAGCGCTGCGCTCCAGATCCGCGGCTGCGTGTCTTGGCGTGCGGGCTGCTCCTGGCCCTCGGGTTGCAGCTCGTGCCCTACGCGGTCGAGCCCTACCCCGCTTGGCCTTCCCGGGCCCTGGTGACCACGCTCGGCGAGGAGGTCCGCCCTGGCGACGCGGTGTGGGTGAACCTCCACGGGACCTACGCCTTGGCCTACTACGGGGGCAGGCCCGCCGCCCTCGTCGAGGACGCGCGCCTGGGCAGTCAGTACCACCCGGAGCCGAGGATCGACGGACTCGTGATCCTGGACGACGAGCAGGGCGACCTCGACCCGGTCCCGTCCTTGGACGCCTCGCCGCCGCGGGTGTGGGTGCTCGGCGTGCACCAATCCGCCGGCTACGCGTCGCGCTGCGACGCGGTGCTCGTCGAGGGGGGCTACGTCCTCGTCTCGCAGCGCGTCGCCGCTAGCTGCGCCTTGCTCTGCTACGAGCACGGCCGCTGAGCGGAGCGCCGGGCGTGCTGGGGCGCCCTGGCTCACGAGTCCCCCTGGGCCTCGGGGGACGCGGCGGACCTCGCGCGCGCCGCGCTCCGCCGGCGCTGCGCGCGCGGAAGGGTAGAGTCGCCGTCCGGGATCCTCCGTGAGCTTCAACTCCCTGCAGTACTTCCTGTTCCTGGGCGCCGTGGTCGGGCTCTACGCGCACCTGGGCCGGCGGGCGCAGAACGTGCTGCTGCTCCTGGCGAGCTACGCGTTCTACGGGGCCTGGGACTGGCGCTTCCTCGGGCTGATCGGGCTCTCGACGGGCGTCGACTACTGGGCCGGGCTGCGGATCGGCGCCGCCGAGGACCCCCGGGCGCGCAGGCGTTGGCTCCTGCTCAGCCTGAGCGTGAACCTGGGGCTGCTGTTCGCCTTCAAATACTTCGGCTGGTTCGCCGACAGCCTCGTCGCCCTGGCGACGCTCGCCGGCTTCGAGCTGCAGCCGAGCAGCGCGCTGGTGCGCTTCGCGCTCCCGGTGGGGATCAGCTTCTACACCTTCCAGACCCTGAGCTACACCCTGGATATCTACCGCGGCGAGCTCGAGGCGCGGCGCTCGCTCCTCGACTTCGCCGTGTTCGTCGCGTTCTTCCCTCAGCTCGTCGCCGGGCCGATCGAGCGCGCCGCGCACCTCCTGCCCCAGTTCGAGCGCGAGCGCAGGGTGCGGGTGGAGGACGTGCAGGCCGGCGCGTGGCTGATCCTGCTCGGGCTGTTCAAGAAGGTCGTGATCGCCGACGGCATGGCGCGGCTGGCGACGATCGTGTTCGACCACCCCTCGAACGTCCAGGGCTGGGACGTGCCGATCGGGGTGTGGGCCTTCGCCTGGCAGATCTATGGCGACTTCTCGGGCTACACCGACATGGCCCGCGGCAGCGCGCGGCTCATGGGCTTCGACCTCATGCGCAACTTCCGCATGCCCTACTTCGCCTCGAACCCCCGCGAGTTCTGGTCGCGCTGGCACATAAGCCTCTCGACCTGGTTGCGGGACTACCTCTACGTGCCCCTGGGCGGCAACCGCGGCGGGACCTGGGCCACCTACCGCAACCTGAGCCTGACCATGCTCCTGGGCGGGCTGTGGCACGGCGCCGCCTGGCACTTCGTGGCCTGGGGCGCGTATCAGGGCGCGCTGCTCGTGATCCACCGCGCGCTGGCCGGCAAGGGCGGGGAGCCGCGGTGGTCGCTGCGGCGGGGGCTCCAGGTCGCGGCGTTCTTCCAGGCGGTGTGCCTGGGCTGGGTCCTGTTCCGCGTCCCCAGCCTGGGGCGGATCCCCGAGCTGGGGGGGCGCCTGCTCGAGGGCGGCTACGACCCCGCCTTCCTCAGCGCGGCGGCCTGCCTGTTCGCGCTGCTGCTCCCGCTGCTCGCGCTGCACGTGGCGATCGAGCGCAGCGGCGACGAGCTCGTGATCTTGAAGCAACGGCCCTGGCTGCGGAGCGTGACCTACGCCACGCTCCTGGCAGGGATCGCAGTGTTCGGAGTGCGGAGTGGACCCCAGTTCATTTACTTCCAGTTCTGAGGGCCCCTACCGCGGCGCGCTGCGCGCGTCGCAGGGGGTCGTGTTCGCGAGCCTGGCTCTGACCGCGGTGTGCGTGTGGTTCGCGAACGCGGCGGTCGCCGGCATTCGCCGCGACTCGCTCCCCGAGCGCGCGCTGTTCGCGCGGCTGCGCGAGCCGCGGCCCTACGCCGCGGTCGTGCTCGGGTCCTCCCGGGCGAAGTACGGGATCGACCCCGGGGTGCTCGGCGAAGACTGTTGCTCGCTGGCCCTCCCCGGCGCGGCGGCGCGCATGAACCGGGTCATGGCCGAGTATTTCCTCGATCGCGGGAACCACGCGCAGCTCGTGCTGCTCGAGGTCAGCCCCCGGACCTTCGACCCCGCGAAGCTCTGGCGCCGCGTGCGCGACGACGTGCTCTCGCTGGGTGTCGAGCCCGCCCTCGAGCTCCAGCGGCGGGTCTACGGGGAGCCGAGCTGGGGACAACTCGGCCAGCTCGTCGTCCAGGGCGTGCCCCTGTGGGGCGAGGCGGCGCCGCCGGAGCTCGTGCTCCTGGGGGTCGACTACTGGGACCCGCGCTTGGGGCCGGCGGCGACGGGCGAGGTGGACCCGGTCACCGGCTTCGCGCCGCTCCCGGCGGCGATCGAAGCGATCCCGGCGGAGCCGGTCACCGCGCCGGCGATCCTCGACCCCGCCGAGCTCGCCGGGTTTGCGGCGCTGATCGAGCGCTTCCAGGCCACGGGGACCCAGGTCGTGCTCGTCGAGACACCGGTGCTCGCGGCCCCAGAGGTCGACCCGTTCCCCGCCTTCGCGGCCGCGGTCCAGGCGCAGGCGGAGGCCCATGGCCTGGTGCACCTGGACTGGCGCGCGGGGCCCCTCGCCGCGACCTTCGAGCGCACCCCCGAGCGCTTCTACGACGCGACGCACCTCTCGCGCGCGGGGGCCGAGGCGTTCAGCCAGGCCCTGCGGGCCGAGCTCGAGCGCCGCGGGCTGTGGCCGCCGGGGAACTGAGCGCAGCCGCGCTCGACGCCCGCGGCTCCGCAGGGTGAGCCACGATCGAGGGAGTCGGCGGAGCCCGCCTCCTCGGACCCGGCGGAGTTCAACGGGCGGCTAGTCGTGCTCGAGCTCGACGCGCCCGGCGGTCGCCTCGCGCAGCGCGCGCTCGAGCTGCGGCAGGTCCTCGGGGGGCACGGGCACCGTCAGCCGCACGTCGGCGCCGTAGTCGGCGGCGCTCGCGCTCAGCGCTTGCTCGCGCAGGACCCCCTCGACCAGCGCCGTGTCGGGGTAGGCGAAGCGCACGCGCACGTCCTGGGTCACCCGCAGCTCGCGGGTGGGCGCCTGCTCCAGGAGCGCGCGGGCCGCGCCGCCGTAGGCGCGGGCCAGGCCGCCGGTGCCGAGCTTCGTCCCCCCGAACCAACGCAGCACGACTACGCACACGTTGCGCAGCTCGAGGGCCTCGACCTCGCGCAGGATCGGGCGGCCCGCGGTGCCGCCGGGCTCCCCGTCGTCGTTCGCGCGGGACTGGGCGACCTCCTCCAGGCCCAGGCGCCACGCGTAGCAGGCGTGGCTCGCGCCCTTGTGCTGCTGGCGCAGCCCGTCCACGAAGGCCTTGGCCGCGGCCTCGGTCTCGACCGGGACGGCGAAGGCCCAGAAGCGCGAGCCCTTGATCTTCTCGCCCTCGAGGTCGACGGGGTCTTGGAGCGTCCAGTAGCGGGGCACGCCCTATCCCACCTCGGACGGGGGCGGCGGCGCAAGGCCCGCCGGGCGCGCCGCGACGCGCTGGGCGAGCGGGTCGCCCTCGCCCAGGGCCCAGGGGACGAGGGCCTCGTAGATCGCGGCGCGCACACGCTCCTCCGACGAGTCCTGGGCGCAGCGCTCGAGGGCCGACGCGGCCACCGCCGCCCCGGCCACGACCGGATCGCGCTCCCACTGCAGGCGCAGCACGAACAGCACGAGGTCCAAGGCGTAGAGGGGGGGGAGCTGGGGGCGCAGCCCGCGCCGTTCGCGGGGCACCGAGCTCAGGTGCTCCAGGCACGGACACAGCGCCCAGTCCTCGACCAGCCACAGCGTCGCGAGGGCGTGGGCGTCGCAGTCGGGCGTCCACAGCGCGTGCACCACCCCCAGGCACGCGCGGACGCCGACCGCCCGCGGCCACTGCTGGAGCGCGCGCAGCCACGGGCGAAAGCTGCGCGGGTGCCGGCGCGCGTCGGGGGTGTCCACGAAGCGCCGCGGGTGCAGGGGGCAGGTGCGGGCGTGGGTCGGCGCGGCGCGGGTGATCCCGCACCAGCACACCGGGTGCGCCGCCAGCGCGGCCTGGCTGGCCAGGTCCCCGGCGAACGCCGCCAGGCGCACCTCGCCTTCGCTCAGCTCGCCCGCGCGCAGGCGCTCGCGCAGGAGCCGCGCCCGCGCCTCCGGTGCGTCCTGGTCGTCCCGCCGCAAGCGCTGCAGCCGTTCGTCGCCCATGCCCCGAGCATGCCCCCCCGAGGCGGGCCTGGCCAGGCGCGCAGGACCCGCGCAAGGGGAGGCGCCCGTGCCCGGCGCGAGGCGGGTGGGTGGGGTGCCCGGTCCGCGCGGCAGTGGGGCTGCCCGGCGCGCCCCGGGCGTTTGCGAAGCTCTGGATTCCGGACGCTGCCCACCCCAAGGTAGGGGCGGGGCTCGTCCCCGCCCGGGTCTGTGCGTCCCTCCACCTCCTCGAGCACCGAGGGGAAGTCCGCGCGCTCTGTCCCTCGCAGCGCCTCCGGCGACGACCCCCGCTAAGCTCGTCGCACGCGCCGCCCGCGCTGCGCCTGGAGGCACGCCTTGACCGCGAAGAAGAAGCCCGCCGCGAAGAAGACCGCGAAGAAACCCGCCGCGAAGAAGAAGCCCGTCAGCCCCGCCGAGGCGACCGCGCAGATCGACGCGCTGATCGCCGGGCTCGGGGACTGGCGCGGCGAGCGGCTGGCGCAGGTGCGGCGGCTGATCCACGAGGCCGACCCCGAGGTCGTCGAGGAGTGGAAGTGGCGCGGCGCGCCGGTGTGGTCCCACGCGGGGATCCTGCTCGTGGGGAACGCGCACAAGGCCAAGGTCAAGCTCACCTTCCACCAGGGGGCCAAGCTCCCGGACCCCCGGGGAGTGTTCAACAACGGCCTCGACGGCAACCAGTGGCGCGCGATCGACCTGCAGGAGGACGACGCCCTCGACGTCGAGGGGTTCCAGGCCCTCGTGCGCGCGGCCGTGGCCTACAACGTCGCGCGCAAGGGCTGATTCGGCGCTGGTATGAAGAAATGCCCGGTGCTAATAATGGCGCATGAAGCCAGCCCTCATGCGCCTCGGCGCCGGTGTGTTCGTGTCCCTCTCGCTGGCGGCGGGCCTCGCGGGTGCGCACATGCCGCTCCTGATCCCCGACGCGGTCCTCGTCCCCAAGGGTCAGCCGGTCGCGCTCGACTACCGCTTCGGCCACCCCTACGAGGTCGAGCTGGCGGCGACCGCGCGCCCAGCCCGGGTGCGCGCGCACCCGCCCCAGGGCGCGCCGGTCGACCTCGCGCCGAGCCTTGAGCCACGCGGCTCCGAGGCAGAGCGCGGGTGGGGCCTGAGCTACACCCCGGCGGTCCGCGGCGACCACGTCGTGACCCTCGAGTCCGCGCCGGCGGAGCACGACGGCGAGACCTGGGTCGACCACGTGAAGCTCGTGCTCCACTGCGGGGTCGAGCAGGGCTGGGACCGCGACCTGGGGCTCCCCGGCGAGTTCGTCCCCTTGACCCGGCCCTACGGGCTCCCGGTCGGCGTCGCCTTCCGCGCGACCCTCGTGGGCGGCCCCGAGCGCGCGCCGCTGGCGGGGGTCCCGGTCCAGGTGGAATACCGCAACCTCGAGGCCCCGAAGACGCTGCCGCCCGAGCCCTTCGTGACCCGGGTCGAGAAGACCAACGCCCTGGGCGAGCTGTGCGCGACCCTCGACCGCCCCGGGTGGTGGATCCTGGCCGCCGAGCTCCCGGCCCAGGGCGAGGGCCCGCGGCGGCGGGTGTGCCTGTGGGTCCCGGTCGGCGAATGATCCCGGGCGCGAGGCTGTCCGCGGGCCGGGCCCGCGCGTAGGCTCGGCGGGAACTGGGGCGGCATGCATATCCTCGACGGCCACCTGCCTGCGCTGACCCTGGGGGTCGGCTTCGCCCTCAGCGGGGCGCTCCTCGCCGCGACCCTGCCCAGCCTCGACCGCGCCTCGCCGCCTCGGGTGGCCATGGTCAGCTCGGCGTTCTTCGTGGCCTCGCTCCTCCGCGTCCCGACCTTCGCCGGCACGAGCCTGCACCTCTCCCTCGTGGGGCTGACCGGGATCGTGCTCGGGCGCGCGGCCTTCCCCGCGGTGGTCGTGGGCCTGCTCCTGCAGTGGCTCATGTTCGGGCACGGCGGGCTCACGACCTTGGGCGTCAACGCCACGACCCAGGGGGTGGGCGCCCTCGTCGCGGCGGCGGTGTTCCACGGGCGGCTGCGCGGCCGCGCGCGGGAGCCGGACGCGATCCCCGGGCGCCCGGTGCTCCGCGGCGCCCTGGCCGGCGCGCTGGGCACCGCGAGCTCGCTCGCGCTCTACGGCGCGGCGCTGCTCACCGCGGGGGAGGGCCTGCGCAACGTGGCCTGGGCCTGCGTCGCCGTGCACGCGCCGGTGCTCGCGATCGAGACCGCCCTCGGCGCGTCGGTGGTCGGTTTCCTCCTGCGCGCGCGGCCCGAGCTCTTGACCGGCCCCGCGCGCCCGAGCGTGACCGCGTCGGTCCCGGCGAGCGAGCCCTCGTGAGCGCGCGGGCGGGGCTCCTCCTGCTCGCCCTCGGGCTGCTGGCGACGCCCGCCTGGGCGCACCGCCTGCAGCTCGAGCTGTTCCGCGAGGGGACGGAGCTGCGCTGCGAGCTGTTCTTCTCCGACGGCGTGACCCCCGAAGGCGCGGAGCTGATCCTGACGCGGCTCGAGGGCGACGCCGCCCAGGAGCTGGCCCGGGCGACGAGCGACGCCGGCGGCGTGGCGCGCTTCACGCTCCCGGGCCCCGGGCGGTATCGGGTCGAGGCCCGGGACGCGAGCCTGCACCTGGCCACCGCGGAGGTCGAGCTCCCGGCCGACGCGAGCCCGGCGCCGGTGAGCTCGGCGCCGGCGCGCGCGCCGCAGCCCCACGCCCCCGCGCGCCCCTGGGGCGGCGCGCTCCTGGGGGTGCTCGTGATCGCGGGCCTCGCCGGGGGCCTCGCGCTGTGGCAGGCTCGACGGCGCCCATGAGCGACCCCGCCCCCCCCGCCGCGAGCTGGCTCGGGCGCCGCGACGACCGCGCGCGCCTGGTGGCCCTCGTGCTCCTGGCCTTCGCCGTGGCGAGCCTCGAGCACCAGCCGCCGGTGCTGGCCGCCCTCGGCCTGGGCCTCGCGCTGCTCGTGAGCCTGAGGTTGCCCCGCGGTCGGCTGTGGAGCCGGCTCGCGCCCTTGGTCGCGCTGCTCGTGCCCCTCGCGCTCCTGACCCCGCTCTGGCACCCCCCGGGGGCCGAGCCCCTCGTGGCCGGCTGGCGCTGGGGACCGACCGACCGCGGCCTGGCGCTGACCGGGCTGATCCTGAGCCGGGTGCTGGCGCTGGCGCTCCTGGCCTTCGGCGCCCTCGAGGCCGCGCCCTTCGCGCGCAGCCTGGCCGCGCTCCAGCGCCTGCGCCTGCCGCAGGCGTTGACCCACACGCTCCTGCTCAGCTACCGCTACCTCACGCTCCTGCGCGAGGAGCTGGGGCGCACCCGCCACGCGCTGCGCGCGCGCGCGTTCCGCGCCGGGCCGAACCCGCGCACCCTGCGGGTCTACGCCGGGGTCAGCGGCGGGCTGCTCCTGCGCGGGCTGGCGCGCACCGAGCGCTGCGAGCAGGCCATGACCTGCCGGGGCTACCGCGGGCGGCTTGCGCTCGGGCCCGCCCCCGCGGCCGGGCTCGCCGATCTGGCGTTGGTGCTCGTGGCCCTCGGCGCCGGCGCGGCGCTCGTGGTGTGGGACCGCGGCGGGTGGGTCGGGTGAGCGCGCCGGTGCTCGAAGCGCGCGGGCTGGGCTTCGGCTACCCCGGCCAGCCGCAGCGCCTGGCGCTCGAGGGGGTCGACCTGCGCCTCGAGCCCGGCGCCCACGTCGGGCTCGTGGGCCCCAACGGCGCGGGGAAGTCCACGCTCCTGCGCTGCCTGTGCGGGCTCGAGCCGCTGCGCGCGGGCGGGCTGTGGCTCGCCGGCCAGGCGGTCGAGGGCGCGCGCCTCGACCAGCTCCACCGCCAGGTCGGGCTCGTGTTCCAGCACGCCGACGACATGCTGTTCACCCCCCGGGTCGCCGACGACGTGGCCTTCGGCCCCCGGCAGCTCGGGCTCTCGCCGGCGGACGTCGACGCCCGGGTCCAGGCCGCCCTGGCCCGGGTCGGCGCCGAGGCCCTCGCCGAGCGCGTGCCCCACCAGCTCTCGGCGGGCGAGAAGCGCCGGGTGGCCCTCGCCGCGGCCTTGGCCCTCGAGCCCCAGGTCCTGCTCCTCGACGAGCCGACCTCGGACCTCGACCCCCGCGGGCGCCGCGAGCTGCGCGCGCTGCTGCGCGAGCTCGAGCTCACGCTCCTCGTCGCCAGCCACGACCTCGAGTTCGTGCTCGCGCTCTGCGACCAGGTCGTGGTCCTCGACGGTGGGCGGGTCGTGCGTCAGGGCCCGGCGGGGGAGGTCCTCGGCGACGAGCCGCTCATGCTCGCCCACGGCCTCGAGCGCCCGCACTCGCTGGCGCCCCACGCCGTGCACCACCGCCACGACGGCGAGCTCCACGGCCACGGCCACGAGCACACCGCCGGCGACCTGTGAGGCGGGGGAGGCCCCGCCCGCGAGGGCCGGCCGCGTTACCGCGCACGAGGGATCTGCAGCCTCCGCTGCGCGAGTCGCGCGGACGTGCCCCTCTCCTTGCGCGGGCGGGGGTAAACCCCGCCCTACCCCCGAATGGGGGACGGTCCTGAGGAGCGCCCCGCACGGGGGCGCAGCCGTGCCGTGTTGCGCGGGCGGGGTTTACCCCCGCCCGCGGTCGTCCGGCCGGTGAGGCGTAGGAAGGGCTGCCCGGAAGCTGGGCGCCCCCCGAGAGAGCGGAGCCGCGCCCGCTCAGGGGGGCGAGGCTGCCGGCCATGCCGCTGAGCTTGATCGGGTAGCTGCGGGTGAAGGCGGCGATCCCGAACTTGCCGGCGGTGACCGTGATCCGGCTCGAGCTGATCTCGAGCTTGTAGACCCCGAGGCTCACGCCGTTCTTGCTGCGCGAGGCCTTCACGCCCTCGAGCTTGTCGATCTGCGTCCCGTCGCTCGACACGCGGAGCTTCACGGTGCGCGCGAGGTGCAGCCAGCCGTCGGGGTCTTTCTCGCCCGGCTTCTTCATGGCGAGGTGCTGCTCGCTGCGCAGGCGGAAGGTCACGCGGTCGCCGTCGATCTCGATCCGCTCCACGTCGCCGAACAGCGCGGCGACGAAGGGCTCCCGGACGTTGGACTGCTCGAAGGCCGCGCGGGCCGTGGCCCCGCTGACCGTGAACCGGTCGCCGAGGGCTGGCAGGTCGCGCAGGATCTTGACCAGGTTCTGCTGGCGCAGGCCTTCGGTCAGGACGCGAGAAATGCGCTGAGGGGAGACGGACTGGGCGGAGAGGCTGCCGGCGAGCGCCAACAGGGCGCAGGCCAGGGAGGAAACGCGGGGCATGGTCGGGGATCTCTTCTCGGGGCCGCTGCCTGGTCCTTTTCTCTCTCAGGCGTCTTCACGCGAAGCCGGGGCCAAGCGCCTGCTTGGTGAACGCAGGGCTTAGGGGGAAATGCGGCTCACGGCCGCGACGATCCGCGAGAACCGGGGCCTCCGCAGCCAGGTCCGGCGCGTGTGCCCCCACAGGGGGTAGGGGCGGGGTTTACCGGTTTACCCCCGCCCGCGGGCGCCGGGCCGCGTCCGCAGGGGAAGGGCGCCGCAGCAGAGCCTCCCAAGTCCGGCGCGTGTGCCCCCACAGAGGTAGGGGCGGGGTTTACCGGTTTACCCCCGCCCGTGTACGCCGGGCTGCGTTCGCAGGGGAAGGGCGCTGGCGCGTGGGCCCACCCCGATTCGACGCGGGCCGCTAGAACACGCCGAGCTGGCGGCCCATCCAGTAGGGCAGCACCAGGTCCAGCCCGATCTTCTCGCGCCGCGGGTCGCCCTGGTTGGGGGTCGCCGGGGTGAAGGGCTCGCGCTGCCACACGAAGTGCTTGTAGGGCTGACGCAGGGCCGGGTGCAGCGGCTCCGACGGCAGCGTCTTCGTCGTGCGCACCAGGGTCACCATGCCGCCCTGGTGGGTGTACTCGACCTGGGTGTGGGTCGTCCAGGTGACGCCGGAGAGGTCGATCACCGCCGGCGCGACGACGCGGTGGTTGGTCTCCACGAACTGGCGCATGGCCTCGCGCACCGAGCCGTGGAGCACGCCCTGGGTCGAGGGGTCGATCGTGGTCCGGATCAGGTCGAAGTGCGCGTTGCGGTGGTGGCCGACGTAGCGCTCGACCAGCGAGAACGCGCGGCGCATGTCCTGCCAGCGGCTCGCGTCGGTCTCGAGCTGGAAGTAGGTGTAGTTGTTGATATGCCCCAGGTTGAACCCGTAGTAGTGGTCGAGGCCGAAGGTCCCGAACCAGGAGCCGAGCCAGGCCAGCTTGCTCAAGGGCCCCGCGGCGGCCAGCGCGGCGCCGTAGCGCTGCGGGTTCACCCGGTAGCCCGCGTGGAGGAAGGCCAGCTTCTGCGCGCCGACGCCGGCCCAGAAGGTGGGGCCGCGGCTGTTGACCGAGCCGAAGCCCGGGCGGTCCTCGTCCACGATCCAGCGCTCGGCGATCAGGTAGTCGAGGATCTGCTCCAGGCGGCGCTTGGCCTCGGGCCGCGCGGCGGGCACGTGCTCGTAGGCGGCCGAGAGCCCGAACACCACGCCGCTGTACTGATCGCGGGAGATCCCGTTGGTCCCCTGCCAGCCGATCCAGGTCTCGCCGTGGAGCTGCGCGCTGCGAAAAGCGCCGCGGCTCGCGATCTGCTGCCCGGCGAGGGAGGTCTCCGGCGCCGCCGTGCGCGCCAGGAGCCCGGTCCCGCCGTTCACGTCGAGGAGCGCGCCGATCCCCTTGAGGGTGTGCCCGATCGAGTCCTGGGCCAGCGCGCTCCCGGTCGCCGCGTAGCGGAAGGACTGCGCCGCGAGGTACTGCCCGGTCCAGATCGCCGAGTCGCCGCCGTCCTCGTAGTCGACGACCGCGCCTTGGACCCCGGGCCCGCCGTTGCGATACGCCGCGAGCCAGGTGTCCGTGGCCGGCGTGTCCACGATCGCGGTCAGCACCAGGCCGTGGGGCTGGTTCACCGCGCGCAGCTTGAGCTCGACGTTCTGGACCACCTCCTCGAAGGGGACCTGGGTCCCCGAGTCCACGAGCGGCGGCGCGCCGGCGGCGGGCACCGACCCCGGCAGGCCCTGGAGCCCCTGGAGCTGGGGCAGGAAGGCGTAGAGGGTCACCGTCAGCGCTTGCTGCGCCAGCCAGTTGGCCGGCCCGCTGAGCACGCCGGTGAGCTGCTGCGCGATCGGGTTCGGCGAGTCGATCCGCAGTGAGAACGCGAGCTGCGGCTGGCCCACGCGACGCACGACCGGACGCGCGGGGTCGCTGTCGTCGATCTCGGCGTCGACCTCGAGGGACAGGTCGTCGAG
>JAWKSZ010000095.1:0-21639 GCA_041402045.1 Planctomycetota bacterium
CGGGCTCACCCCCATGGGGCTCGCGGCCGGCTTCGCCGGCCGCTGCGCGCTCGCGGCGGACGCCGCTCGCCGGGCGCCCGCACGACGAACAGGCCGAGGGTGACCTCGGCCTGTTCGCGCATGTACGCACCGGGCCGTGACTACCCTGTGACGGCCTCTGAGGGATACTTACCTCGTGATCTCTGCTGCCGACGTCGCGCGCTGGACGAGCGAGGCTGGACCCGCCCTGCGGGGAGCCTTCGTGCACCGCGTGTGGCGCCCGACCGACGACGGGCTCGTGATCCTGGCGCGACACCACCAGGACCAGGACCCCGAGGCCCCGGCGGTGCGCCGGGTGGCGTGGGAGGTCGCCCTCGGCGGTGACTGGCTGCGCGCGGTCGCGCTGCGGCCGGAGGACGTGCAGGCCGACGACAAGCAGCTCAAGAAGGCCTGGAGCAAGGACGCGCACCCCTTCCTCGGGCTGCTGCGCAAGCACCTGGTCGGCGCCCAGATCACCGGGCTCGTCGCGGCGGAGGGCGATCGGATCGCGTTCCTCGACGTGACCCACACCCGGGAGCCCGCCGAAGGCCCGCGGGAGCTGCGGCTCGCGGTCGAGCTCTTCGGGCGCCAGGGCAACGCGGTGCTCGCGGCGCCGCCCGGGGACCCGCGCTGCCTGGGCAGCCTGTTCACCGGGCGCGGCGCGCGACCCTTCACCCGGGGCACCCCCTACGAGCTCCCGCCGAGCCGCGACGGCGAGGCCCCGCCGGCGACCTTGGCGCTCGACGTCGACCCCGACCCCGAGCGCCTGAGCCTCGGGCGGGCGGTGGCCGAGGTCCAGCGTGAGATCGAGGAGACGGCTCGCGCCAGCGGACGCTTGGCGGACCTGCGTCGCGCGGCGAAGCAGGGGCTCAAGCGTCTCCAGGGCCTGGTCAAGAAGCTCGAGCGCCAGCTCGCGGAGGTCGAGCAGGCCGACCTGCTCGAGCGCCAGGCGGACCTGCTCAAGGCCAACCTCGGCGCGCTGCCCGCGCGGGCGCCCAAGGTCGAGGTCACCGACTACGCCGCGCAGCCCGAGCCCGAGACCCTGAGCCTCGAGCTCGACCCGACCAAGACCGTGCAGGAGAACATGCAGGCCCTCTACAAGAAGGCCAAGAAGCTGCGCAAGGGCGACGTGGCGGTGCGCACCCGGCTGGGCGAGACCGACGCGCGCTGCACCGAGGCGCAGGCGCTGGTCGAGCGCGCCCAGGCGCTCAGCGAGGACGACGCCGACGCCCTCGACGCGTTCGAGGAGGCCCTGCGCAAGGAAGGCCTCCTGCCCAAGGAGCAGAAGGCCAAGCAGCCCAAGCAGCAGGTGAACCAGGGGCCGCGCAGCTTCCGCACCCTCGAGGGCCACGAGGTCCTCGTCGGGCGCAACGACGACGAGAACGACAAGCTCACCATGCGCACCGCCCGCGGGCGCGACCTGTTCTTCCACGTCCGCGGCTGCCCGGGGTCCCACGTGATCCTGCGGGTCGACCCCAAGCGCCCCCCCAACCACGAGAGCCTGATCGACGCCGGGACCCTGGCCGCCTACTACTCCAAGGCGCGCACCCGCGGCGCGGTCGACGTGAGCTACACCCCGCGCAAGTGGGTCAAGAAGCCCAAGGGCGCCAAGCCCGGGCTGGTCCAGATCTCCAACGCGCGCACCGTCCGCGCCGGGGGTGACCCCGAGCGTCTGCAGCGGCTCTTGAACTCCCGCTCCCAGGAGGACGCATGAACGCCCGCCTCGCCCTCGCCGCCCTCGCGCTCTGCGTCCTGGGCTGTCAGAGCACCCCCGAGCAACCCGACCGCCCGACCTACTCAGGCCCCTACGGCCTCGACAACCGGATCGACGTCGAGTTCGACCAGACCTGGGAGGAGATCGAGGTCACGCGGACCGGGGAGAAGGACGCGACCCAGAAGGCGTTCTTCGTCACCCAGCGCCGCAACGCCGCGCTGCGCTGCATCAAGGCCGACCCGCCCTGCCTGCTGCAGGCGATCGAGATCCTCGACGACATCCTGAGCCACGTCCCCGACGCCTCGGAGCCGCAGCTGCTCATGGCGCGCACCCAGTTCCAGATCGCCGCCTACTGGTTCAAGGTCGCCGACGTGATCGCCTGGAACATGCAGTACATCGACTACAACCGGAAGACGCCCGAGGACGAATACGGGCGCCAGGTCGAGCTCTCCGACGACGAGGTCGAGGGCCTGGTCGCCGACTACAAGCCCTGGCTCGACCGCGCGAACCAGGGGATCCGCCGGGCCGCCGAGGCCTCGATCAAGCACTTCACGATCTACCAGCGCCTGCACCCCGAGGACCTCGCGATCCACGAGTACGTGTGGCGTCTGCACTTCTTCCTGCAGAACTACCAGGAGGCGCTGACCTGGCTCAAGGCCGTGCTGGCCCGCATGGACCGCCAGGAGGTGGAGCCCGAGGACCCCATCCGAGTCAAGCACGAGCAGATCCGCCAGGCGATCGAGGACTACCTCGCGAACCTGCGCCTGACCGGCGAGTCGGGGGCCCTCAAGCCCGACATCCTGCCGCCCTTCGAGATTCCGGATCGACGTTGAGCCCGTTGGGGCTGGGGGCCCCATGTGCTATGACTACGGCCGCGAACCACCCGTTCAGGGAGGGACTGAACCCCCTCGGCCCCGGTTCGTCTTTGCCCCAGGAGGCTCCTTGACCCACATGCGGAACTACAGCCGGGCGCTGGGCCTGCTGGGCGCGCTGCTGGTGGGGCTCGGCGGCGGCTGCTCGAGCGTCGACCCCGCGGCCAACGACGTCTACGAGCGCGGTGTGCAGCAGGCGGAAGAGGGGAACATCGTCGCCGCGATCTCGATCCTCCAGGACGGCGCCAACTCCCACCCCGACCACACGCCCATGCGCTTCGCCCTGGGGCGCCTGCAGTACGAGCTGGGCGAGGCCGAGCACGTGCGCGAGCGCGAGGCCCGGCGCCTGGCCAAGCGTCTGATCGCCACCGGGCAGCGCCAGGAGGCCCTGGCCGCGACCCGCGAGGCCAACGCCTTCCGCCAGAAGGCCATGCCCTACTACGAGGAGGCCCGCCAGAACCTGGACGAGGTCGCCGATCACGGCGACAGCGACCGCCAGCGCGGCTGGGCCTACTACGTGTTGATCCGCGTGCACGTGTTCTTCGAGGACTGGGAGGCCGTGGACTACGCGATCGACCAGGCGATCAACCTGCGCAAGCCGCCGGGCGCTCTCTACGCCAAGTGGCGCGAGTTCCAGGCCGAAGTCCGCCGCGAGCACCTCGCGGTCCGCTAACGACCCGCGGCTCAGCGGATTTGCCCGCGAGGGTGGCGGTCCCAGGCCGTAACATGCGACCGGCGTGAGACTCCGGACGAAGCTCCTGTTCCTGTTCCTGGCATCGGGCGGCTTCCTGCTGCTCGAGGGGCTCGTCGCCGCCTACGGCCTGGGGCAGGTGGGGACCGACGTCGACCGCCTGCAGCGCTACACCCAGACCGACGACCTCTGCGCCCAGGTCAAGACCGAGCTCGCCCGGCTCCCGGGCTACCGCGACCTGGCCGAGCTGGCGGGGCAGCAGGGGCCGGTGGGCTCCTGGTCGCGGCGGCTGACCGACACCGCGGACCGGATCCTGATCCTCTGCACCAGCCTCGGCAAGCTCACGAGCACCGAGCGCTCCCGGGCGGCGATCGAGCGCGTGGCCGACGTGGTCACCCGCTACCGCCAGGCGGGCCGGGCCTACGCCCAGGCGCTGCAGGAGGAGCGGCCGCCAGAGCGCGTGCTCGACGCGCGCAACGCCGCCAAGGACACCTACGAGCGGCTCTCGCTGCTGCAGGACGAGGGCGTGATCGAGCCGGTGGGCAAGGAGGCGCGGCTCGCGATCAAGCGCGTGGTGCGCCGGGCCGAGCGGCTCAACCGCTGGGTGACCTTCGGCGGGCTGAGCCTCGCCGTGACCCTGACCCTCGTGAGCGCGATCGTGCTCGCGCGGGTCACCGCCCAGCCGATCGTGCGCCTGCTGCGCGCGGCGCGGGAGGTCGGCCACGGCAACCTCGACGTCTCGGTCTCGGTCCGCGGCAACGACGAGCTGGCCCAGCTCTCCCGGGCCTTCAACGACATGACCCTGCGCTTGAAGCAGGTCTACAGCGGCCTGGAGGCCGAAGTCCGCAAGCGCACCGACGAGCTGCGCATGCGCGAGGAGGACCTCGAGCGCGAGCGGCGCCTGGCCGCGATCGGACGCCTGGCCACCGGCGTGGCCCACGAGGTCTCGAGCCCGCTGACGGTGATCGCCGGCGCCGCGGAGGGCCTGCGGGACCGGGCGCAGGACGAGGAGCTCAAGCGGGTCGAGGCCTTCGAGGACTTCCCCGACTACCTGGAGACGATCGAGAGCGAGGCCTACCGGCTCAAGCGCCTGGTGCGCCGCCTGCTCGACTTCTCCCGCAACAAGCCGACCAAGCTCCACCCGCTGGACCTGGCGCCGGTGATCGTGGACGCGGTGTCCCTCGCCCGGCTCGACCCCCTGGCCAAGGAGCACCCGGTCCAGCTCGACCTGCGCGAGGGCCCCGAGGGGCCGCTCCCGCTCTACGTCCGCGGCGACGAGGACGCGCTCAAGGAGGCGCTCCTGAACCTGCTGTTCAACGCGCTCAAGGCCGTGCGCGACACCCGCGGCGGGCACGTGGAGGTCTCCGGGCGCGGGGAGAAGGACGCGATCGCGATCCGGGTGCGCGACACCGGGGTCGGGATCGCCCCGGGCGACCTGGAGAAGATCTTCGAGCCGTTCTTCACCACCGCCAAGGAGGGCGAGGGCACGGGCCTCGGGCTCTCGTTGGTCTACGGGACCCTCGAGCGCCACGAGGGCACGATCCACGCCGAGAGCGAGGGCAGCGGCAAGGGCGCGACCTTCGTGGTCCGGCTCCCCCGGCTCAAGGGGCGCGGGAGCTCGGTGCGGGTCAACCGCGACTCGTTGCGGGTCAAGTAGCCCGCGCGGTGACAGGGGTCCGCGTCGGGCGCGTCCTGGACGCGTGCCCAAGCGCGACGAGATCCGAGACCTGGTCGGGGAGCTGCACCCCGACGACGGCGTGCCGCCGCCCCGCCGCAGCGGCGGCGGCGAGCGCCGCAGCAGCGAGCGCAAGCTGCGCGCGCTGTGCAGCCAGGTGCGTCGCACCCTGGAGCTGATCCTGCCCGCGGACCTCGAGCTCCGCGTGCGCGACGTGATCCCCGACGCCGACCCGGCGCGGCTGATCGTGCTCCTCGAGAGCGCGGGGCCTCCCGGCGAGCTCGCGGCGCTCCACGCCCGGGTCGAGGGCCTGGCCCCGCTCCTGCGCCGCGAGGTCGCCCACGCGATCACCCGCAAGCGCGCCCCGGACCTCAGCTACCGGATCAGCCCCGCGCGTCGGGGGCCCTGACGCTTCAGGGGTTCGCAGGGAGCGCTAGAATCCGAGGCAAGGAGGCCCCATGCGCCCGCTCCTGCTCGCCCTCTGCCTCGCGTCCGCGACCCTCGCCCAGGAGTCGCCGCTCGAGTTCGCCGACACGCTGCGCGAGCTCCCGCTCGAGCAGCGGCTGGAGCAGCTCAGCCTGCTCAAGGAACACCAGGAGGACCTGAGCGAGGAGCAGTTCAAGGCCCTGACCCTGGAGGTCGAAGCCAAGCAGCGGGTGACCGTGGTCAGCGGCGCGCTGGACGACGTGCCCCTGCTGCAGGCGCTGCGCCTGCTGTGCGCCGGGGGCGAGGCCTCGCGCGCCTCCTTCGTGCTGCGGCCCTCCCCGGAGCTCGCCGCGGTGCGGGTCACGGCCAGCTTCCGCCAAACCCCGCTCCGCGACGCCCTGATCGCGGTGCTCGAGCTCTACCCCGACGTCGTCGACTGGGACGAGGAGGGCGACGTGCTCATGATCCGCGCGGTGCAGGCGGAGGTCGAGGTGGAGGTCGAGGTCCCCGCCGAGACCCGCCAGGAGCTCGAGCGTCTGCTGACCCTGGGAGAGGAGGGCCTGACCGCCTACACCCGCTGGATCGGGGAGGGCCAGGCGGACCCCGCCCTGCTGGAGCAGGCGGACCAGAAGCTCGGAGCCGCGCTCACGGACCTCGAGAAGCTGCTCTACGACCCCAACGGTCCGTTCGTGGATCCCCAGGAGCCGGGGCTGCTGCGCGCGTCGTTCGCGGACCTCGAGGAGGCGCTGAATCGCTTCGGCCAGGCGCGCTTCGACCTGGAGAAGAAGCGGCCCTCCGCGCGCTGAGCCGCCTCGGCGGCCTCAGAGCTCGACCTTCTCCAGGGGCTGCGGGACGTAGGCCGAGAGCCCGAGCTTCTCGAGGTAGGCCTGGAACGCGAGGGAGGACTGCTCCTCCCCGTGGACCACGAACACCTTCTTCAGCCCGGGGATCTGCTTGACGTAGCTCGCCATTTCGTCGCGGTCGGCGTGGGCGCTGAAGCCGTTCATGCGCTCCACCTGGGCCCGGAGCGGGTAGCTCTTGCCGTAGATCCGCAGCTTGGGCGCCTCGTCCACGATCCGGCGCCCGAGGGTGTTCACCGCCTGGTAGCCCACGATCAGGATCGTGTTCTTGGGGTCCGCCACGCTGTGCTTGAGGTGGTGCAGGATCCGCCCGCCCTCGCACATGCCCGAGGCGGAGATGATCACGCAGGGGTGCTTGCTGGCGTTGATCTCCTTGGACTGCTCGACGGAGCGGGTGTAGGTCAGCAGGTCGAAGCCGAAGGGCTTGCCGCCGTCCTCGAGCAGGTCGCGGGTCTCCTGGTCGTAGCACTCTGGGTGTCCGCGGTAGGCCTTGCTCGCGTCGATCGCCAGGGGGCTGTCCACGTAGACCGGGAGCGGGTCGAGCTCGCCCTCGTGGAACAGCTCGGCCAGGTAGTAGACGAGGTTCTGGGTGCGCCCCACCGAGAACGCGGGGATCACCACCCGCCCGCCCTGGTCCACCGTGCGCTGGACCACGTCCTTGAGCCGGCCCTTCATGCTGGTCACCGCCTCGTGCACGCGGTTGCCGTACGTGCTCTCGGTGATCAGGTAGTCCATGGGCGGCAGATACTGCGGGTCGCGCAGGATCGGGTGGTTCGGGCGGCCGAGGTCGCCGGTGAAGCCCACGCGGATCGTGCGTCCGTGCTCCTCGAGCTCGTAGACCGCCGCGGCGCTCCCGAGGATGTGCCCCGCGTCGTAGAACGTGGCGTGGATCCCGGGGGCGACCTCGAACCGCTCGTGGTAGCGCACGGTCTCGAAGCGGGTCAGCGCCTCGCGCGCGTCGTGCTCGCTGTAGATCGGCTCGATCGGCGGCTTGTCCTTGTGCTTGCGGTTGTAGTACTCGGCGTCCATGCGCTGAATGTGCGCCGAGTCCTTGAGCAGCGCGCGCCCCAGGTCGCAGGTCGCGGCGGTGGCGTAGACCGAGCCGCGGTAGCCGTTCTTGACCAGGTTCGGCAGGTTCCCCGAGTGGTCTATGTGCGCGTGGGAGAGGGTGCAGGCCGTGAGCCGCGCGGGGTCGAAGGGCAGGTGCCGGTTGCGCTTGAGCGCGTCGGCCCGCTTGCCCTGGTAGAGCCCGCACTCGAGCAGGACCTCGCTGTCCCCGCGCCGGAGCACGTGCATGGACCCGGTCACGGAGCGCACCGCCCCATAGAACTGCAGCTCGGCCACGTCCCCTCCCCTCGCGCGGAGGATAGCGACGCGGCGTGGCTCGCGCCGTCGAGGGTCCGCCGGGTAGGCTCGGGGGGTGAGCGTTCCCGAAGCGACGGCCGTGGTGATCGGCGCCCGGCACGGCTCCGGCCAGGCGCGGATCTGCTTCGACCTGGCGCGCGGCGTGGTGGACGTCGCGCGCACCCTCCGCGGCGCCAGCGGGACCGGGAGCGCGCCCCTCCACGCCGACGACCGCGCGTTGGCCGAGGAGGCGGCCCGGCGCCTGACCCCGGGGCACCAGGACCGGGTGCGCGAGGACTGGTCCGCCTGGTTCACCGAGTTCGTCGAGGTCACGCGAGCCGACGGCTCGACGCTGCGGATCGTGAACGAGCGCGGGTCCCTGGACCTCGAGGAGACCTCGGAGCTGGTCGGCCGCGCCCAGGAGCTCGCGGCTCAGCTCGTGCCGCTGCCCGCCGACGGCTGAGGGCCCCACAGCTCCTGGGCGCGGCCCCAGGCCTTGCGCAGGACCTTGGGCGCCGGGCGCAGCGCCTCGAGGGGCGCGCCGCCCGTGGGGTGCGCGCAGGCCAGGCGCTCGCAGTGCAGGGCCAGCCGCGGCAGGCCCAGGCGGCGGGTCGTGTCGTCGAGGCCGTCGCCGTAGCGCGGGTCGCCCAGGATCGGCGCGCCCAGGCCAGCGAAGTGCACGCGGAGTTGGTGGGTGCGCCCCGTCAGCGGGCGCGCCTCGACCAGCGCGCAGCGCCCGGCGCGGCCCTGCACCCGATAGCGGGTCTCGGCGTCGAGGTCACCCACCGGCGCGCGGACCACGCCCTCGTCGGGCAGGTCGCCCCACACCAGCGCCCAGTACTGCTTCTCGACCTTCCGCTCGCGGAACTGGGCCACGAGCCCGTCGTAGCCCGCAGGGCTGAGGGCCACGAGCAGGGGCCCCGAGGTCTCGAGGTCCAGGCGGTGCACGAGCCCGTAGCCGCGCTCTTCGCCCAGCTCCAGGAGCTGCGGGAAGCGGGCGATCAGCCCGTTGAGCAGGGTGTCGCTCCCGTGGCCGGGCCCTGGGTGCACCGGGCGCCCGCAGGGCTTGAACACGAGGGCCACGTCCTCGTCCGCCTGCAGCACCTCGACCCGCAGCTTGCCGTTGGGGAGCGGCGGCGCCGGGGGGCCGCCGGGGAGCAGCTCCAGGATCTGCCCGGCCCACACCGTCTGCCCCCGCTGGAGCGGGATTCCGTCGGTCTGGACCCGGCCCTGGCGCAACAGCTTGTGGACGTAACTCCAGTGCTTGTCTGGCCATGTGCGGGCGAGCAGCTTCTCGATCCGCTGCCCTGCGTCCCGGGTGCGGACCGTGATTCGCCGTGCGTTTCCGTCAGATTCAGCCACCGTGTCGGCCATCTTCCCAGAGCTGCATGGCGGCTCCGTCCTAACCCGCGAACTCGCCGTCCACCCGGACTGCGGCACAGAGCATGCTCAGAGGTTTCACGACTGAGGTCAACGCCTCGGTCGAACCTTCTTTCTCTCTCTCCAACTCGGGCAAGGGCGGGGCGTGCGGTGCGACCCGCCTTTGTTCATTTGGTTCGCGCGCCGCGCGGGCGTGAGCGGTCGTCCTACTGCCGGGGGTCCACGAGCTGGGTGAGCTCGTAGAGCGGGGTCGCGGTCGGCGCGGGGCGGGGCGGGTTGTCGCGCACGAAGGCCGCGGCCTGCTCTGGCTCGTCGACCAGCGCGATCAGGTCGCCGTAGACCGTTTGCTTGCCCCGGCGCGCGACGAACTCGCGGATCCACTCCAGGAGCGTCCCGTAGACCTCGGTCCCCAGGAACACCATGGGGCTGCGCAAGGCGCAGGTCCCGTAGTGGTTCTGGGCGAGGTCGACGAACACCTCTTGCAGCGTGCCGGCGCTCCCCGGGGCGTAGACGACCCCCGCGGTCGCGATCGCGAGCAGCCCGTCCTCGCGCAGGCTGTTGCTGAAGTACTTCGCGACCCAGCTCCCGAACAGGTTCGTGGGCTCGTGGCCGTAGAACCAGGTCGGGATCGCCAGGCTGTCTCCGGGGCTGCGCCCGTCGTGGGCGAAGCGCTCGCGGTCGGCCTCGTCGGGGAGCTCGAAGCGCGCGACCACGTCCCGGGCGCAGGCGAAGTAGCGCTGGATCGCGGCCAGGTAGTCGGGGGTCCCCTCGGCGTGGGCGCCGGAGAAGGTGTCTGCGCTCACGAGCAGGTCGAGGGCGGCGGGGAGCACCGCGGGGTCGGCGTAGGGCGCGAGCCAGGCCCCCAGGTTCGCGGCCTCCATGATCCCGGGTCCGCCGCCGCTGGCGATCAGGTAGCCGTCGCGGGTCAGCTCCCAGGCCAGGCGCGCGACCTTGGCGTAGTAGGGGTCGCCGCGCCCGGTGCTGTGGCCGCCCATGACCCCCACCACGCCCTTGCCCGAGCGCTTCTCGAGCAGCTCCGCCAGGGCGTCGTCGATCCCGTAGTCGTGCAGGTGCTGAGCCAGGCTCTCCCGCGGGTGGGGGCCGGTGGCTTCGCGCCGCGAGCGGTCGTAGTGGGTGTAGATCTGGAAGTCGAGGGTCCCGCAGTAGCCGCCCTGGTCGTAGCCCTCGAGCAGCTCGGGCACGGTGTAGAGCCGCTTGCGGTAGACCTGGTAGGGCACCCCGGGGAGCTCGGGGAACACCGCCGCGCCGCGATCCATGAACGCGCGCTCCTGCTCGAGGTCGCGGAAGGTGCAGCCCAGGAACACGGTCCCGCTGAGGTCCTGCCCGTCGAGGCAGTTGGGCCCGGTGAGGTCGAGGCCCTGGAGCACGGCGCCGGCCAGGGTCCCCTTGCGCGCGAGGTGCGTCTCGACCTCGACGATCGTCTCCAGCTCATGCCGCATCAGGCGCGTGGTGCGTCTCACGGGATCCCTCCACCGACGTGACAGTCGAGCGCGTCGCGCGCTTCTCAAAGGACGACAACGAACGAGACCCCGCGCGACGCGGACCGGGCCTGGGACAGGGCCCAGAAAGGACGGTGGCCATGACCACCAAGCTGAACCAGATCCTGGCGATCGAGAAGAGCACCAAGAGCCGAATCTTCGGTGAGATCACGCGCATGCACAACGCCCTGCTGAAGCCGAGCATGCTCAACGGCTTCGCCAAGTCCTACCAGAAGCGCGACGAAGGCGGCGACGAGTTCCCGCCGGAGCGCCAGAAGGTCCAGGTCGTCGCCAGCGACATGCTGCGCGAAGCTGGACGGCTCCTGAGCGAGCTGTTCGACGTGACCGCGGCCAAGGACTACGCCAACTGCGCGGCGCGGGCCGACGTCGTCCTCGGCGGCGAGGTCCTGCTGCGGGACGTCCCGGCGACGTTCCTGCTCTTCGTCGAGAAGCAGCTCGCGGACCTCAAGACCTTCGTGTCGAAGATCCCCGTGCTCGACCCGGCGGAGGACTGGACCCTCGACGAGAGCGCGAACCTCTACAAGACGGCGCCGACGTTGACGACCAAGACCAAGAAGGTCCAGCGGCCGATCGTGCTCTACCAGGCGACCAAGGAGCACCCGGCGCAGACCCAGTTGATCAGCGAGGACGTCGTCGTCGGAAACTGGGTCACGGTCAAGCAGTCGGGCGCCCTCCCGGCCCCGCGCAAGGCCGTGCTCCTCGAGCGGATCGAGCGCCTGACCAAGGCCGTGAAGTTCGCCCGCGAGACGGCGAACGCGACCGAGGCCACCCCGCGTGAGGTGGGCGAGGCCGTGTTCAACTTCCTGTTCCAGTAGCGCTCACGGCGGGGCGTCCCCGGGCGCCCCGCCGCTCCTTAACCCCTAACGATTGGAGACAAGCTCACGCTTAGCTTCAACTTCGAGCTGAACTCGCGACGGTCGGTGTGCAGGTTCGAGTCCTGCTTCCCGGATTGGCGCGTCGGGCCCGCGCTCGGCGGCCGGCCGCAGCCCTGCTGCGGTCCCCTCCTGGGAATGGTGGAACTGGCAGACACCTGGGGCCCACGGGCCCCTGGCCGACGACGACGTCCGAGGGAGGCCGCTCAAGCTCAGCTTCTACTCCTAGACTGAGCATTCCCAGGTTCGTCGAATCCCTCGACGGCGCCATCCCGACTCGGTGGCGGGTTCGAATCCCGTCCCGCACGTCTCTCCGGCAGCGTCCGCGCTGCCACCCCCAAGTGCGGGTAGCTCAGCGGTTGAGCAGAGTCGTTCAGATCTTGGCGTCGCCTTAAACGTCGTCGACGAGTGCAATTCCTGGTTCCGAGAGCCGGCAGCGAGGCTAGATGCTGTCGGCTCTCAGTCTTTCCGGAGCACGCCCGGGAGCCACGCCGCCAGGCCCTGGCCGCCGGCGTGGGCCACGCTCAGCTTCTCGCCCTTGGCGCTGAGCACGACCGCGCTCAGCCCGCGGGGGTCCTCGCCGGCGTACTTCTTGAACACGTGGGCGGCGACCTCGGCGTCCTCGCTGGCGCGGAGCACGACGTGGCGGACCTCCGGGGCGCCCAGGGCCGCGGCCACCTCGGGGTCCTCGCGGGTGGCGCCGAGGGTCTCGCGCTCCTCGGGGCCCGCGGGGACGTGCAGGATCAGGATCCTGCCGCCGTAGGGCACTCGGCGCAGGGCCTCTCCCACCGAGGCCACCGGGGCCACACCGCCCCGGGACTCGGCGCGGCGGCGCTCGCCGCGCTGGAAGGCGGTGAAGGCCACGATCACGCTCAGGGCGACGGCGCCCAGGAGGGCGAGCTGGAGCACGGTGTCCATGGGCGGGAGTATACCCAGTCGGCCAGCGGGCAGACTGGACCGGGGTCTACCCCCGAGATACGGTGAACCCCGTGAGCGAAACCACCGACGACCTCGCCGCCACCTGCCGCCGCCTCCAAGGCGAGCTCGAAGCGGCGCACCTCGAGATCCAGCGGCTGAGCGCAGAGAACGCCGCGCTCCAGGACGAGCTGCTCAACGCCGGGGAGATGATCGAGACCCTGGCCCTCGACCTCGAGCGCCCCGTCGATTGAGCGTACGCGCACGACCCGCGTCGCGAGAGCGACGCGGGCCGAGCGGAGGTCGATCGAAGGAAGGTAGGGAGGTGGATCGGTGAGCTACTTCTGCTCCACCGCGTCCTCCAGCCCGGCCTTGGGGTCCGCGGGCGGAGCGGCGGGCTTGGGCTTGGACTGCACGGCGAAGTCGAACAGGATCTGCTCGTTCATGCTCATGTAGGGGATCGAGACGCGGGGGGTCCCCATGGCGTAGGGGCCGAGCTCGTAGAGGCCCCAGACGATGTCGAAGCCCTCGCGGGTCAGGACCACGGTCCCGAGGCTGGTCGGGGCCTCGAGGTCCGCGCCATACTCGGCGGCGAGCTTCTCCTTGGCGACCTCCAGCATTTCGGCCGGCGCGGCGCTGTCCACGAGCTGCTCGAGGGTCAGGGCCTTGCCGGTCTTGGCGTCGAGGATCACGCTCTCCATGGAGTAGTTCCCGTGCGCGCCGCCGGAGTAGGTGGCGATCCCCACCTCGAAGCAGAGCACGGAGCCGTTGATCAGTTGCGGGGTCACGTCGACGTCGACGCTGTTCCGCGCGCCCACGCCCGCCGGCCCGCCGGGCAAGCCCTCGCCCTCCTCCACCAGGCCGTTGCCCGGGGTCATGTCGTGAATGAAGGACTTGACCGGGCTCCAGGCCCGGCGCTCGAGCTCCTCGTTGATCTTGAGCTGAACGTCGCGGTCCTCGATCCCGCTGATCACGACGCCGGTGACGCTCCAGTCGACGTCGGCGGCCTCGTCGGTGCCGGACTGCTCCATGGTTCGAATGGCCTTGGGGGCCGCGAAGGTGGCGCCGCAGGCGAAGGCGGCGATCAAGACCAGGGGGGTGGTGAACTTCATGAGGTGGGGGTCTCTCTCTCTGATAGGGAGCCCCGTGCACCCGCGGTGCCATGAGGTGATTTGCGCGAGCACAGGACCTACGGCGACGGCGTGCGAGGTTTCCCTGGATTCCGCGTCACCGTTCGGTGAAACCTCTCGTTTCGAGCGCGGGGGCCGCCTGACCCGGATCGCGGGGTGAAGGAGGCCCGCGGTGGGCCGTCGAGGACCTGGAACCAGGACGGGGGCGCCGGCGTAGACACGGGTAGGCGGTCTGCCTATACTCCACCCCTCTCCCTAACCCCATGAGGTCAATACAAATGGAGAACCGTAGCTCGCTCGTGATCGCCTTCCTGCTCGGCGTGATCGTGACCCTCGGCTTCGCCCTGATCAACCAGAACTCCGCCCACTACCTCCCCGCGGCCTACGCCGACGGCGGCTCGGGTGGCCCGGGGGTGTTCATGGTCACCAACAACGGCACCTCGGGTCAGGGTCAAGACGTGCTGTTCCTGGTGGAGTCGACCGACGCCGGCAAGCGCCTGGCGATCTACGAGTGGAACCGCGGCCGCCTCGAGCTCGGCGCCGTGCGCAACATCGACTACGACCTGCGCTTCGAGTCCTGGTCGAAGAAGGGCCAGCAGCAGAAGCCCTCGGTCAAGGAGCAGAAGGACAGCTCTGAGGACAAGGACGATAAGTCCAAGCGCTAGAGCCTTCCCCCAGGTATAGTAGCCCCGAGACCCCGGCTTGGAGCGCGACCGGCCGGGCTCGCAACGCGGAGAACTCCCCATGACTGTCGAATACATGACCTTCCAGGACGTGCTGGAAGCGCTGCAGATCGACGAAGAGGAACTGAAGCGACTGGTCTCCACGGCTGAGCTCCGCGGCTTCCGCGCCGGCTCCAGCATGAAGTTCAAGCGCCAGGACGTGATGGACCTCAAGCAGGGCCGGGAGACCGAGCCCACGATCATCCTCACCGACTCCGATCAGGAGATGGGGATCGCGGAGTCGTCGGACGAGCTGATCCTCGAGGACTCGACCTCGGACACGGTGATCAACATCGGCGACATCATGGGCGGCGCGCGCTCCGGGTCGCAGCAAGAGATCATCTTCGACACGACCGAGGAGTACAACGTCTCGCCCCACGGCGAGGACAGCGACCCCGAGGCCGCGATCCCCACGGTCGAGGTCCCCTCGATCTCGGAGGACATGGGCCTGGTCGAGACCGACTCGGACGCCGCGCTGGTCGAGGTGGGCTCCGACGAGTCCATGGAGACCGAGGCCTTCGAGCTCATGAGCGAGTCCGAGGAGACCGACGGCATGGCCGAGGTCGACGACGACTCCGAAGAGGTCGACGCCGGGGCGGCCTCGCGCCGCCGCGCCGCGGGCTCGCGGCGCATGTCGCAGTCGTCGCGCATGCGCGCGCTCGAGATCGAGAAGAAGCAGAGCCACGCCGCGTGGACGATCGGGCTCCTGGTCGTGATCATGATCTGCTCGATCCAGTTCGGGATCAACTTCAGCGAGATCCTGGGCAGCTCCCCCGACTGGATCGGCCAGGTGAGCCGCTCGCTGACGGGCATGACCGAGAGCATTTACGGCATGTTCGCGGGGTAAGGTCCTCCCAGACCCTGCCGATCGACACAGGCGGCGCCTCGTGCGCCGCCTGTTCGCGTGTGGGACCTCGGAGCACGGCCCCGGGTCGATCGCGCTACAATTCGCCACCAACCCATGCCGCCCGCGGGCGGCCGCGCGGGGGCGACCCCGGCAGAGGAGAACACGGTGGGAATCTTCAAAGCCTACGACGTGCGCGGCAAGTGCCCGGGCGAGATCGACGAGGCCTTCGCGCGCCGACTGGGGCGGGCCTACGCCCAGTTCCTCGGGAACACGGGCCGCGTCGGCGTCGGCTTCGACATGCGCGAGACCTCTCCGGGTCTGGCGGCCGCGCTGCGCGCCGGCCTGCACGCGGGCGGGGTGGACACCGTCGGGATCGGCATGTGCACCAGCCCCACGCTCTACTACCTCGTGGGCAAGCGCGAGCTCTCGGGCGGGGTCATGGTCACCGCGTCCCACAACCCGCCCTCCGATAACGGGTTCAAGATCTGCCGCGAGAAGGTGATCCCCGTGGGCAGCGCCAGCGGCCTGACCGAGATCCAGGCCCTGACCGAGGGCGATCCGCTCCCCGACGTGGCCACCCCCGGGAGCGGGAGCGAGGAGCGGATCCTCGAGGAATACCTCGACCACGTGACCCGCCTCGCGGGCAGCGTGGGCAAGCTCAAGGTGGCCTTCGACTGCGGCAACGGCGTGGCCGGGCCGACCCTCAACGCGCTCTTGAAGCGCTGGTCCCAGCTCGAGGCCGTGGTGCTCTACGACGAGCCCGACGGGACCTTCCCCAACCACCCCGCGAACCCCCTCGTGCCCGCGAACCTGGAGGACCTGCAGGCCGCGGTCAAGGAGCACGGCTGCGACCTGGGGGTGGCCTTCGACGGCGACGGCGACCGCTGCGTGTTCGTCGACGACCAGGGCGAGGTCGTGCTCTCGGACCTGATCACCGCCTTCATGGCGGCGGCGGTGCTGAAGCACGAGCAGGGCGCGGCGATCGTTTACGACCTGTGCTCGAGCATGGTCGTGCGCGAGGAGGTCGAGAAGCACGGCGGCGTGCCCGTCGAGGAGCGGGTCGGTCACAGCTTCATCAAGGCGACCATGCGCGCCAAGAACGCGCCCTTCGCCGGCGAGAACTCCGGGCACTACTACTTCCGCGACCACTGGTTCGCCGACAGCGCGCTCGTGGCCACGGGCAAGCTCCTGGGCCTCGTGAGCAAGGACGGGCGCCCGTTCCACGAGCAGATCCAGCCCCTGCGCCGCACCTCCCGCAGCGGCGAGCGCAACTTCGAGGTCCCCGACAAGGACGCCGCCCTCGAGCAGCTCGTGCAGGAGTTCGCGGGCGCCGAGGTCAGCCGGCTCGACGGGGTCACGATCCGCACCCCTGGGTTCTGGTTCAACGCGCGCAAGTCGAACACCGAGCCCCTGCTGCGGGTGAACGCGGAGGCCAGCGCCGCCGACGGCCTCGAGGCCGGCTTCGCCCGGATCACCGGCCTCCTCGGCACCCCGGTCGCGCACTAGCCCGGGTGTTGGCCGCCTCCCCCCCGTCCTCCGGCGCCTCGTCCGGGCGTGAACACCGTCCCCGGGCTCAGCCTGGGCCGCAGATCCCGGGCTACCGGATCGAGCGCGAGCTCGGGCGCGGCTCCTTCGGCGTGGTGTTCCTCGCCCGCCGGGAGAGCGACGGGGCGGCGGTGGCGCTCAAGGTGCTCACCGACACCCGGGGCTTCGACGACGCGCGCTTCGAGCTCGAGCACGCCCTCCTGCGCAAGCTGCACCACCCCGGCCTGATCGGGGTCTACGAGAAGGGCCGCTACGGGAGGCTGCACTACTACGCCATGGACTACTGTCCGGGGCCCACGCTCAAGGAGCAGACCGGCAAGCAGAGCTACGGGCCGCGGCAGGCGGCGCAGCTCGTGATCCAGCTCGCCGACGCCGCGGGCTACGCCCACCGCCAGGGGATCGTGCACCGCGACCTCAAGCCGGCGAACGTGATCCTGGCCCCCGGCGGGCCGCGGATCACCGACTTCGGCCTGGCCCGGGCCACGGACCTGGCGTCGAGCCTGACCCTCTCGGGGGAGCTCGTGGGGACCCCGCTCTACATGGCGCCCGAGCAGTGGGAGGGCGGCCAGCCCGCCAGCCCCCGCGCCGACGTCTACGCCCTCGGCGCGATCCTCTACGAGTGCCTCGTCGGGCGCCCGCCGATCCGCGGGCGGACGGTGGTCGAGCTCGCGCCCAAGGTCCTCGCCGGCCGGTTCTTCCCGCCCTCGGATTACGTCGAGCTCCCCTCCGAGCTCGAGGCGGTGTGCCTCAAGGCCCTCGCCCGCGACCCCGCCGCGCGCTACGCCGACGGCGGCGAGCTGGCGGACGCGCTGCGCCACACCCTGGGGCAGGGGCCCGCGGAGGAGCCGGACCCCCGGCGCCTGGCGTGGACCCTGGTCGCGGTCGCCGTCCCGGCTCTGGCGGCGTCGATCTTCGCCGCCGGGCTCTTGATTCGGCCCAGCGAGCCGGCTTCGCCGGAGCCCCCGGCTGCGGCCGCCGCGCGCCCCCCGACTCCGGAGCCGCCCCTGAGCGCCGAGGAGCTCGAGCGCCGCGCCCTGGCGGCGGTCGACGCGGGCGCTCCCCTGGAGCAGGTCCTGGCCGCCCTGGACGCCGCTCAGGCGGCGCCGGGCGCCGACGAGGGGCGCCTGCGCCTGGCCCGCCTGGGGGTCCTGGTCCGCCGCCGGCAGCGCGCCGACGCCCTGCGGCTGGCTCGCGAGGCGGACCTCCTGGACCCCGACGGCTGGGGCGAGGCGCGCTGGCTCGAGGTGCGCGCGCTCTTGCTCCCGGCGGAGCCCCTCGACCGCGGCCAGCTCGACCGGCTGTGGGCGCTGGTCGACGCGCTGGAGGCGGACCCCGACTGGGCGCCGGTCGCCCGCGCGCAGCGCTCGCTGTTCGGGCGCGACGAGCGGGCCCAACAGGCCGCCTTCGCGGCCCTCGAGGGCCAGGAGCTCTCAGGCGCCGCCGGTCACGCGCGGCGCGTGCTCCTCGGCTCCTACTGCAACAGCACCCAGCGCTACGACGAGGCCGAGGCGCTCCTGCGCGCGGCGGTGGCGACGCACCCTGACGACACCGAGGCCCTGACCCTGGTCGCGTTCGTGGTGCGCAACCGCCACCGCGACACCGGCGCGGGCAACGTCGAGGCCGCCGAGCTCTACGCCCGGATCGTGGAGCTCTCCGAGCCCAACCCGCCGGCGCAGGTCCTGCTCTACCGCGCGCGGCTCCTGTGCGAGCTCGAGGCCTTCGCCGAGGCCGCGGCGTGCGGGCGCCGGCGCCTGCGCCTGGGCGGCGACCCCAAAGCCAGCTTCTGGCTCGCGGTGGCCTGCCTGGAGCTGGGGGAGATCGAGGAGGCCCGCGCGGCCCTCGCGGACGCCTTCGCCCAGGGCGAGGCAGCCCTCGAGTTCGAGCTGCAGGTGCTCAACGCCAAGCTCCCCGGGCGCGCGCCCAAGCTCTACGCGCTCCTGGAGCGACGCTGACCCCCGACCCTTTCTGCGTCCCTGGCCCGCGCGGTAGACTGACCCCTGAGTGACCCCTCCGGAGCCTCCTGGTGAACGAGCTGCCCGTCCGCGTGGAACCCAACCGCGGGACCGTCCTGGTCCTGCTCGGGAGCTCCCTGCGTAACGAGCACGCCGACTGGCTGCGCGAGGCCGGCTACGAGGTCGTGGCCTCGGACCAGGCCTCGGCCGCCCTCGAGCTGCTCCGCGAGCGCCTGGACCTGGACGTGGTGGTCGCGGACGCGCTCTCCAGCGAGCGCATGCTGGTCGCGGCGCAGAAGGCGCCCGGCGGGCTCGAGGTCGTGCTCGTGGGCCCCGAGGACGTGATCCTCGTGACCCAGGCCATGGCCGCCGGCGCCGCGTCCTACCTCTCGGACCCCCTGAGCGAGGGCGACCTGCTCGAGCACGTGGCCCGCGCGATCTACCGCTCCCGCGAGGCGCAGCTCAGCGAGGACCGGCGGCGGCAGCTCCCGGCCGAGGTCCAGTTCGAGGGGATCGTGGGCAAGACCCCGCGTATGCAGGAGGTCATGCAGACCCTGCGCCGCGCTGCCCCCACCGACGCCCCGGTCGTGATCCTGGGCGAGACCGGCACGGGCAAGGAGCTCGTGGCCCGGGCGGTGCACGAGAACAGCAAGCGCAAGCGCGCCAACTTCGTGGCCCTGCACCTGCTCTCGACCCCTGCCGGGCTGGTGGAGAGCGAGCTGTTCGGGCACAAGAAGGGGGCCTTCACCGGCGCTCAGGCCGATCGGGTGGGCAAGCTCGAGGAGGCCGACGGGGGCACCTTGTTCCTCGACGAGCTGGGCGACATTCCCCTGGAGACCCAGACCAAGCTCCTGCGCGTGCTCGAGACCAAGAGCTTCGAGCCCGTCGGCAGCAACAAGAGCGTGCACTCGGACTTCCGCCTGATCGCGGCCACGAACCAGGACATCGAGGGCATGATCCGGGACAAGCGCTTCCGCGAGGAGCTCTGGCACCGGCTGAACGTGATCTCGGTCTCGCTGCCCGCGCTGCGCGAGCGCCGCGCCGACATTCCGCTCCTGGTCGAGCGCTTCGCCCGCGAGTTCGCCGAGCGCTACGAAAAGCCCTTCGAGGGCGTGAGCCCCGAGGCCATGGCCGCGCTCCAGCGCTACGACTGGCCCGGGAACATTCGCGGGCTGCGCAACAAGGTCCAGCACATGGTCGTGCTCGCGGACTCCCCGGTCCTGACCCTGCGCGACGTGCCGCGGGAGGTGCGCGGGGCGGACGCGGTGGAGCTCCCCGCCGACGGCGCGAGCCTCGCCGGGCGCTCCATGAACGACATCGAGCGCGACGCGATCGCGGCGACCCTCGAGCTCGTGGACGGGAACCGCAAGCAGGCGGCGGAGCTGCTCGAGATCGGTGAGCGCACGCTCTACCGCAAGATCGAGAAGTACGGGCTGTGAGCAGCGCCCTCGTGCGGCTGGTGCTCCCCGACGTGCAGGACCTCCTGCGCGAGGGGGCCCCCGACGACGTGGCCAAGGCCTTCGAGAAGTTCCACGCCGCGGACCTCGCCGACGTCATGCAGCTCCTCGAGGACGAGGACGCCTCCAAGCTCCTGCTGGGGCTGGTGGAGCCCCAGCGCACCGAGGCCTTCGAGCTCCTCGACACCCCCAAGCGCCAGGCGATCGCCGTGATCGCCGGCGCCCCGGCGCTGGCGCCGATCGTCGTGAACATGTCCCACGACGACCGCGCGGACTTCGTGGGGAACCTCCCCGACGAGCTGCGCGAGCAGCTCCTGCCCCTGCTCCCCGAGGAGGAGCGCGAGGACGTCGACCTGCTCACGACCTACGAGGTCGACACCGCCGGCGGGATCATGACGTCGGCCTACGTGGCCCTCGACCCCGACATGAGCGTGGAGCAGGCGATCGAGCGCGTGCGCGCGACCGCGGCGGAGCAGGAGACGATCTACGCCCTGTTCGTGATCGACGGGCGCGGGGTCCTGCGCGGCGTCGTGACCATGCGCCAGTTGATCCTCAGCCCGCCCCAGGCCTTGATCCACGAGATCATGATCGAGGACCCGATCAGCATCTCGGTCGACATGGACCAGGAGCGCGTGGTCAAGCAGCTCGGGCGCTACGACTTCGTGGCGATCCCCGTGATCGACGGGCGCGGGCGCATGCTGGGGATCGTGACCCACGACGACGCGCTGGACGTGGCGATCGAGGAGGCCAACGAGGACGCGCAGCTCATGGGCGGCCTCGAGCCCCTGGACGACCCCTACCTCGCGACCGGGCTCCTGACCCTCGTGCGCAAGCGCGCGGTGTGGCTCGCGGTCCTGTTCGTGGCCGGCATGTTCGCGGGCTCGATCCTGCGCTCCTTCGAGGAGACCCTCCAGCGCGCGGTGGCCCTGATCTTCTTCCTCCCGCTGATCATCGCCTCCGGCGGCAACTCGGGCTCGCAGTCCGCGTCCCTCGTGATCCGCGGCCTCGCGGTGGGCGAGGTCTCGCTGACCGACGGGCTCCGGATCGCGCGGCGCGAGCTGGCCAGCGGCATGATCCTGGGCGGGCTGCTCGGGACCTTCGGGATCGGGGTCAGCTACCTCTGGCTCGACGACTGGCTCCCGGTGGCCACGACGGTCTGGTTGACCCTGGTGGCGATCGTGACCGTGGGCTCGCTGCTCGGGAGCCTGCTCCCCCTCGGGCTCCAGCGCCTGGGGATCGACCCCGCGATCACCAGCGCCCCGCTGGTCGCCTGCCTCGTGGACATCGCCGGGATCCTGATCTACGTGCTCGTCGCCGGGTGCTTCATCCCGGTCGGCGGCGCGGGCTGAAGCCGCCTCTGCCGGCGGACCGGGACAGCTTAGACCCGTCGCTCCCTGGAATTAGGCGGATCCGTCGGGTGTCAGCGTGGCACCGGCCCCCGAGCCCCCTGCCATATGGGCGGAAGCGCTCAACCTAAGTCGTTTTACGGTGGCCGCCCTGCGGCTGGCCCCCGAGTTGCTGAGTGCCGGGCGAACGCTTTCAAAACACGAGGGTTGGCGCTCGCCAGCCCCGCAACCACTCACGAGGCAACCACCATGGGCAAGATCGTAGGAATCGACTTGGGTACCACCAACTCGGTGGTGTCCGTCATGGAAGGCAACGAGCCGACCGTCATCGCCAACCCCAACGGCCAGCGGAC
>JAWKSZ010000096.1:0-21225 GCA_041402045.1 Planctomycetota bacterium
GGACCTCCATGTCCAGGAGCGCCTGGCGCTCCACCGCGAGGGTCCCCTGCCCCGAGACCGGCGTGTCCACGCTCACCAGGTGGAAGGGCGCGGTCGTGACGCGGACCGTGCTCGCCGCCCAGGGGCCCAGGCGGTGCTCCCGCACCAGGACCCGCAGGTCGTCGGAGTTCGCGTCGCGCTCGACCCACAGCACTGAGGTGTGGTTGGTCGAGCCCGGGGTCAGGGCCATGAAGCTCCCGACCACGCTGCGCTGAGCGAAGTCGACGCTCGGCGCGGGCTGCGCGCTGTGGGTCGGCCAGAACGCGCGCCAGTCCGCGTCGCTCGCGACCTGGAGCTCGTGGGCGCCCAGCGTCTGGCCGCGAGGGCTCTGGACCCCCTGGTCCACGGTCTCCCAGCTCACGAGCTGGAACGCCGCCGGCTGAGGCGGGGTGCTGGTGGTCGGGGCGGGGGTCGACGAGCCGACGCTCGTGCCCGAGGTCGAGCTGACCGCGGCGCTGGTCGTGCTGCCGACCGTCGATCGGCTGCTCCCGCAGCCGACCGCCAGGCAGCCCACCGCTGCGACGAGAAGGGGTCTGAACATGGTGCCTCCCTGAAACCAACCCTGATCGAGGGTCCAGGGAGCACGCGCCACGCCGACCGAGTCACCGGGCGTAAGCGCTGTGGAGCCGACGCCGACGCGGCCGACGGGCGCCCCGGGGCGCCCAGGCTGCGAATTCCGCCAGCCTGCGTCTCAGCGGGGACGGGGCGTTCGAGGGTGACCGGGGCGGGGATAAACCCGGGAGTGTTCGGCACGCAGCGTGCGCCAAGTCGTCGCGCCTGGACAGCGCGGGCTCTCCTGCGAAGGCGTTGCTCGCACACAAGGTAGGGGCGGGGCTTGTCCCCGCCCGGTATGTGCGTCCCTTGAGCCTCCGAGGCGGCGGAGCTCCGAGCAGGCGGCGCGGGTAGGCCCTCCACTCCGAAGGGTGGAGGGACGCACATACCCGGGCGGGGACAAGCCCCGCCCCTACGCTTTGCGGAAGCGGGCCGACGCCCGCGGGCGGGGGTAAACCCGCCCCTACCCCTGTGAGGGCACACGCGCCGGATTGGAGAGGCACAGCCGATTCGAGCCTGGACGGCGAAGACCGTGCCGAACACCTGTGGGACAAGCCCCGCCCCTACGCTCGGTGGGAGCAGCGTCTCCGCGGGAGAGTCCGCACTGTCCACGCGTCGGCCCACCCACACCTCAGCGCGCACGGGGCGGTAGGTGCTCGTCCTCCGTCCCCGCTAGGGATAGGCTTCGCCCTCGTCGCCGACGATCGTGGCCTGGAGCGCGCTCGCGAGGGATCGTGCAGCGAGGCGGAGTTCGTCGTCCGACCCGAACCGCGGCGTGGCCCTGAACGTGACCTTCCCGCGGTCGTAGAAGAGCGCCTTGCGCCACTCACCCTCGAGGGAGACCTCCGCGTCGAATCCCCCGCCGGCGAGGCGAATGACCTCCCCTGTCCGCGGGTTGCGGAGCTCTCGCGCCTGATCCGCGGCCATGCGCACGCCGGGCGTGTGCGCCACGGCCGCGGACCACTCCTCGGGGGAGATCGGGGTCTCGCGACGAACGTGGATCGAGTAGCCCATGCCCCAGCCGCTACGCGCGGCTGGGCTCGCGGGGCTCGATCTGCTTGGCGCCGTAGAAGGTGAGGCCTTGCTCGGCCATTTCGAGGAGCAGGGGGGCGGGGGCGAAGCGCTCGCCGTGCTCGGCCTCGAGGTGCCGCAGGCGATCCACGATCCCCTGGGGCGTCTCGCTGTCGATCAGGCGGAACGGGCCGCCGCGGAAGGGGGGGAAGCCGAGGCCGAAGATCGCGCCGATGTCGCCGTCGCGGGCCGAGCGCAGGATCCCGTCCTGGAAGCAGTAGGCGGCCTCGTTGACCATGAGCAGCGCGACGCGCCAGGCGGCGTCCTCGGGGTCGACGGCGCCCTTCGTGGGCTGGACGCCGAGGACGGCGTAGACGCTCTCGTCGACGGGCTTGGCGCCGCCCTTCTTGCCGCCGTCGTAGCGGTAGAAGCCGCGCTTGTTCTTGCGACCCAGGCGGTCGTCGGCGAGGAGCTTCTCGAGCCCCGGGGGCGGGGTCATGCGCGCGCCGAAGGCCTCCTCCATGATCGTGCAGACCTTGCCGCCCACGTCGAGGCCGACCTCGTCCATGAGGGTCACCGGGCCCACGGGGAAGCCGAAGTTCACGAGCGCCTTGTCGACGTCCTCGATCCGCGCGCCCTCACCCACGAGGCGCGCGGCCTCGTTCATGTAGGGCGCCAGGATCCGGGTGGTGTAAAACCCGGGCCCGTCGCGGACCACGATCACGGTCTTGCCCTGGCGCTTGCCGAGCTCGACGCAGGTCGCGGTGACCCAGTCGGCGGTCTGGTCGGTGACGATGACCTCGAGCAGGGGCATCTTCTCGACCGGCGAGAAGTAGTGCATGCCGATCACGGTCTCCGGGCGCTGGCTGGCCTCGGCGATCGCCTGGATCGGGAGCGACGAGGTGTTGCTGGCGAAGATCGTCTCCGGGCCGGTGGCGGCCTCGGTCTCCTTCAGCACCCGGTGCTTGAGCGCCAGGTCCTCGAACACCGCCTCGATCACGACCTCGCAGCGCTGGAACCCGCTGTAGTCGGTGGTCCCGCTGACCCGGGCCAGGTGCTGGTCGCGCTCGAGGCGCGTCATGCGCCGGCGCTTGACCCGCTCCCCGAGCTGGTCGCCGTAGGCCTTGAGCCCGCGGGCCACGCCGTCCGGGTCCCGGTCCTTGATCCGCACGTCGAGCTTGCCGAGGACCGCGGTCACGTAGGCCACCCCGCTGCCCATGAGCCCGGCGCCGAGCACGCCGACCTTCGACAGCGGGCGCGGGTCGGCGTCGGCGCCCCGGTCCTTCTTGAGCGCGGTGGTCGCGAAGTAGATCCCCATGAGCTGCTTGGCCTCGGGGGTCTGGGTCAGCTCGCCGAAGGCCTCGGCCTCGGCGGCGAGCCCCGCGTCCTGGCCCTTGCTCAGCCCCACCCGGACCACGTCCAGGATCTCGAGCGGCGCGGGGTAGAGCCCGTGGGACTTCTCGAGCACGCCCTCGCGCTTCTTGTCGAACAGGATCTTGCGCCCGAGGTTCTTCTCCAGGCCGAGCTCGGTCAGGCCCTCGCTCGAGCAGGCTCGCCCGCCGCGGCTGGGGCCCTTGCCGCGGCGAATTTCAGCGCCCACTGCGCGGCCATCCGACCACGATCGCCGGAGGCACGACCTCGTCGACCAGGCCCTGGCGCTGCGCGCGCTTCCCGTCGAGCTGCTTGCCGGTGAGCATGAGGTCCAGGGCCGCGGGCGCCCCGATCAGCTCGGGCAGGCGCTGGGTCCCGCCGGCGCCCGGGAGCAGGCCGAGCTGGACCTCGGGCAGGCCGAGCTTGGTCTTCTTGTGGTCCGAGGCCACGCGCACGTCGCAGGCCAGGGCCAGCTCCAGGCCGCCGCCCAGGCACACGCCGTGGATCGCGGCCACCGTCGGCTTGGGGAAGCCGGCGATCGTGTTCATGATCGCCTGGCCGCGGCGGCTGAGCTCGGCGCCCGCCGCCGCGGTGGTCACCGCGTTCAGGGCCTCGATGTCCGCGCCGGCGAGGAACCCGTCGGGCTTGCCGGCAATCACCACGCCCTGGACCGCGTCGTCGTTGGCCAGGGTGTCGAGCACGCGCTCGAACTCGGCGGCGTAGTCCAGGCGCAGCACGTTCACCGGCTCGCCGGGCACGTCGAAGCGGACGACCGCCACCCCGTCGGGGCGACGCTCGATCGAGAGCACGTTCACGTCCTTGACGCTCATTGGTCCACCTCCACCACGATCGCCGCGCCCAGGCCGCCGGCGGCGCAGGCGGTGCACAAGCCCAGCCCGCCGCCGCGGCGCTTGAGCTCGCGCAGGGTTTGAGTCAGCTGCCGCGCGCCGGTCGCGGCGAAGGGGTGCCCGATCGCGATGCTCCCGCCGGTGACGTTCAGCTTGGCCGGGTCGACCTCGCCGATCGGCATGGGGCGGTTGAGCTCCTTCTCGGCGAAGGCCTTGCTGGCGAAGGCCTGCAGGTTCGAGAGCACCTGGGCCGCGAAGGCCTCGTGCATGTCGATCAGGGTCAGGTCCTCGAGGATCACCCCCGCGCGCTCGAGCGCGATCGGGGTGGCGTAGCTCGGGCCCATGAGCATTTGTCCGCCGGGGTCGAGGGCCGCGAAGGCGTAGCTCTTGATCGTGCCCAGGATCTCGAGGCCCTCGGCCTGGGCCTTGTCCTCGCGCATGAGCAGGAGCGCGCTGGCGCCGTCGGTCAGGGGCGAGCTGTTGCCCGCGGTGATCGTGCCGTGCTTCTTGTCGAACACCGGGCGCAGCTTCTGGTAGCTCTCGAGCTGGCTGTCCTTGCGCACGAGGTTGTCCTCGGCGAAGGGCTCGAAGCGCGGCGGGACGTAGACGGTCATGACCTCCTGGGCCATGCGCCCGTCGGCCCAGGCCTGGGCCGCGCGCTCGTGGCTCGCGTGGGCCAGGGCGTCCTGGGCCTCGCGGGAGATCCCGTTCTCCTTGGCCATTTTCTCCGCGCTCTGGCCCATGGTCAGCCCGGTCGAGGGCTCGGTCAGGGCCGGGGGCACCGGGAGCAGGTCCCCGGGGCGGATCCCGCTGAAGGCTTGCAGCTTCTGGCGCAGGCTGCGGGCCTTGCTCGCGGCGATCAGGGCCTTCTGCAGGGGCTGGCTCACGGTGATCGGCACGTCGCTCGAGCTGTCGGCGCCGCCGGCGATCCCGCAGGCGATCGTCCCGGTCTGGATCGCCTGGGCCACGCTCACCGTCGACTGGTAGCTGGTCGCGCAGGCGCGGCTGACGCTGAAGGCCTCGATCGTCTTGGGAAGCCCGGCGCCGAGCACGATCTCGCGCGCGATGTTCGGGGCGCTGACCGAGGGCACCACCTGCCCGTAGACGACCTGTTCGATGTGCTTCGGGTCGACGCCCGTGCGCTCGACCAGCTCCTTGACCACGAACCGGCCCAGGTCCTGGGCGCTCAGGTCCCGGTAGGCGGTGGACTGCTTGGCGAAGGGTGTGCGTAAGCCGCCGACGATGGCGACCCGCGGCCCGGAGTTGGACATGCGGTTCTCCCTGGGGGTGGGGGGGAGCTCGGCGCCCGGCGCGGGGTCGAACCCTCCATGCAGAGAGAGAACTTAGGCCGAATGACGCAAGGTGTCAATCGCCGCGGACACGCTCCAGGGCGGCCTCGAGGGCCAGCTCCTGCTCCGGGTCCAGCGGGCACTCGGGGCCGAGGTAGGGCGCGGCGTGGCTCAAGAGCTCCAGGGCTTGGAGCGCCGCGGTGTGGATCCGGAGCAGCGCGCGCAGCTCGGCCTCGGCGGCCTCCCGCAGGGCGGAGTCCGCGCCCTCGAGGGCCGCGCGCACGTCGTCGAGGCGGTCGGCCAGGACCCCAGGACCGGACAGCGGCGGCGGCGACGACGGTCGCGCGCGCACGGTCTCGGCCCGGCTCGAGGACCGGCGCGGGCGCGGGCGCGGCCTGGCGCTTCATGGCGGGCGCGGGCCGGGGCGCTTCGGCGGCGGGCGCGGGCGCGGGCCTCGGCGCTTCGGCGGGCGCGGGCGCGAGCCTTCGGCGCTGGGTACGAGCAGCGCAGCGAGGGGCTGCGGTCGTCGGCGCGGGCCTCGCGCTCGAGCTGGCCGACGGCGCTCGGTGCGCCCTCTTCCCCACGCTCCTGGGCCAGACGCAAGATCCGAGTCTGGAGGTCCTCTGCGCAGCGCCCTCGGCCTGGACGGCCTCCCCCCGCTGCCGCGGAGGCGGTCGGGCCTGGAGCTCACGGAACGCCTCGGCCTGCTCGGCGTCGATGTCCGCCCGCGGGCGGGGAGGCGGCCCCCGCCGCCGGAAGTCGGGCTCGAGGGGCGCCAGGGCCTCGAGGAGGGTCGGCGTCGCCGTCGCCGTCGCCGGCGACCCGCAGGCCGAGGTCCCGGCGCGGAGCGACCGATCCGGGGCCGCGGGGGTCACCCGCGGCGGGCCGTCGAACACGCGCGCCAGCGGTCGGAAGGCCCCGAGCCGGTTGACCAGGAACATCCGTCCGCCTCACGCCGTAGGGCAGGAGCTCAACCCATTGCGCCAGCGCCAACCAGTCCACGGCGCGTCCTCTCGTGGTCCCGGAGGGCATTGGAGCCCGCCCGCGCTGCCAGGCCGATCGCGGCTTGAGGCGGTCCACGGCAGCGGATACCGCTGCACGTGAACGACAGCGGCAAAACCCCTTGTGGGCAGAGTTCGTGGCCGCCACCCAGAGCAGCTTCGCGCAGCGAGTTCCCTGCTGTGCCCGTTCCCCGCGTGATCCTCGAGCTCCCTGAGAGCTTCCAGCCCGCGCGGCGCCTGGCCTACGACGACGAGCTCGAGGTCAGGACCCAGGAGATCGCGGCGCGGCTCGAGCTCTGGCTCGACGAGGACGCCCCGGCGCGGAGGATCGCATTCCTGGCGCCGCCCGAGGGCAGGCCCAGGCCACGGTGGGCCGCACCCAGGGGGAGGTCCGGATCTCGGATCCCTCGGTCTCGCAGCGCCACGCGCGGTTCTACAAGCGCCAGGGCTTCTGGCGGGTGCTCGACCTGGAGAGCACGGGCGGGACCAAGGTCGAGGACCGGCGGGTCCCGGCGGGGATCCCGCTCCCCCTCGCCAGCGGTCAAGTCCTGACCTTCGGCGAGGCGCGCCACCTGTTCCTCTTGCCCGCCGACCTCTACGGCCTGGTGCAGGCCTCGCGTCGCGGCAAGGGCGGGGCGACGGCGCGGATCGTGCTCCCCCCCGAGGGCATGCTGCTCCTGGACCTGTTCAGTGTGGTCAAGGACGTGGAGGACGCCCCCAGCGAGAGCTCGCCGCCCTTCCTGCTGCAGATCCCGCTCAAGGGGGTCAGCGACGACGACTTCGACGAGGACGAGTCCTTGACCCAGTCCCTGAGCGCGAGCATGGTCCTCGGGCTCAAGCGCGGCTCGTCGCAGAACGTGCGCGTGCACTCGGTCCACGCCCAGGACGGGGGCTACGCCGTGGTCGGGCGCGCCGCCGGGGCCGACGTGCTGCTCCCCGAGCAGAGCGTGTCCAAGCGCCACGCGCGGCTGCAGCTCGGGCAGAACGGCGCTGCCCGGGTCATGGACCTCGAGAGCCAGAACGGGACCTTCCACCAGGACCGCCGGCCTCGGTCGGGGTCTACGGGACGTGTCCCCCGGCGAGGTCTCAGGCTTCGCGCGCTACGCCGGGCTCTACCTCAGCCCCGACAACCTGGTGGGACCTGCTGACCACCTGCGTCGGCGCTCCGGCCAGCCGCGCACGCCGAGAAGCAGCCGGCGTAGGCCGGAGGCTACGCCGCTGGTCCGGGACTGGAGCAGGCGCAGCGAGGGGGTCGGGTAGACCCGGCCCAGCCAGTAGGGGTCCGCGCCGCGCTCGACCCAGGTGGTCTCGCGGTCGGCGCAGGAGGAGGCGAAGCCCAGCTGCCTGACCTTGGCCCGGAGCCAGGGGGTCGAGCGGCCGAAGGGGAAGCTGTGGTGCTGGACGGTGACCCCGGTCTCCGCGGCGATCATGTCGCGGCTGCCCGCGAGCTCGCGCTCGGCGCGGTGCTGGTGGGTCACGAGGTCGAGGTGGTTCATGCTGTGCACGCCGAGCTCGACCTGGGGGTAGCGCCGCACCAGCTCGCGCACCTCGTCCCAGTTCAGCGTCAGCCGCGTGGGGAGCTCGCGGGGGACGCCGAGCTGCAGCGCGAGGCTGGTGAGCATGTCGTCGCGCTGGTCCTTGTCGGCCTCGATCAGGCGCAGGTTCAGCTCGCGGTAGCAGCGCGCGCGCTGCTGGGGGTCGCGCAGGTCGGCGTCGAGGCCGGGGAAGCGCACGCGCTCACCGGTGCGCCGGGTCCAGTAGGCGTGCAGGCGGTCTATGAACTGCGCCTCGCCGCGCTGCACGTGCCCGGTGGCCAGGAACAGGGTCGCCGGCAGCCCGTAGCGCGCGAGGATCGGCGCGGCGCAGGTCAGGTTGTCGAGGTAGCCGTCGTCGAACACGATCGCCACGGTCCCCGGCCGGAACTCGCCCTTCGCGCGCAGTGTGTCCACGAGCTCGCTGAGCGAGATCACGTGCCGTTGGCGCGAGAGGTAGTCCACGTGCTGCTCGAACTGCGCCGGGCTCAGCCGCCAGCGCGGGTCGACGAAGCCGGCCAGCTCGTCGGGGGCCACGCTGTGGTAGCAGAGGATCGTGGCGACCTGGGGGCTCGCCAGCCGCGTGTAGAGGGAGGCGGCGCCGCTGAGCTGCAGCGCCACGTCGCGGGCGTCGAGGCGCTGAGCGCGAGACGGAAGGGAGAAAGGGCCAGGCACGGGGTCACTGTAGCGGCGTGTTGCAATGTACGCACACTCGCGGCAGGCTCGGGGGAAGGATCCACCGCCCGCGCGCGTTAGAGAGGCGCATGACCGCCCCGAGCCCCCGCTCCAAGACCCCGTGGTTCGTCGCCGCCGGCTGTGTGCTGGCGGTCGTTGCGCTCCTGCTCCTCACCCGTGAGGACACCGTCGACACCTTCTCCATGTTCGGGCGCTGGTCCAAGAAGTGGATCGTGGTCTCGGGGGGTCTCTTGTGGGTGGCCTTGGGCGCCGTGGCGAAGGCGAGCTCGCGCAAGGCGCTGTTCCGCTTCCTGCTCTCCTCGCTCATGCTCTTCGCCATGTGGGTCGTGCTCGAGGCGGTGGGCCTGCTCGGGCTCGTGCACTACGGCGCGGCGTTCGGCACCCGCAACCCCGGTAACGGGCTGGGCTATCACCCCGTGCCTCACGTGGAGGTCGAGGGCGAGACCCCGGGGAACATCGCCGAGGAGTGGTCGCTGCGCGATCGCCCGGAGTACCCCTTCGAGTTCCGCACCGACCACCGCGGGTTCAGGAACCCCACCGACCGCGACGCGGCCGATATCTACCTCGCCGGCGACTCCTTCGTGGTCGCGGGGCTGGTCGACTTCCCCGAGACCCTCGCCGGGCGGCTCGAGGCGACCCTCGAGCGCCCGGCCATGCACGTGGCGGTCACCGGGCTCTCCCCCGCCGGCGCGCGGGACCTCTTGTTCGAGCGCCCCATGGGCACCCCGCCCCTCGACTTCAAGGATCGCCTGGTGATCCAGTTCCTGTTCGAGGGCAACGACCTGCGGGACATGGTGTGGGACCGCCAGAAGCGCGAGGACGTCAAGCTCCCGCTCAAGCTGCGCAGCTTCACGGTCAACCTCCTGGACGTGCTCACCCGCTGGAGCCTCCCCGCGGGCTACGACCCGGGCTGGGACCGCGCCGCCGAGTTCGGCGACCAGCGCTACTACTTCATGGAGATCTACGGCTGGTCGCCGGAGCTCGAGCCGCAGGTGCCCGAGGTCATGAAGGTCCTGGCCGAGGTCAAGCAGCGGGTCGAGGCCGAGGGCGGGACCTACCTCGTGGCCATGTTCCCCACCAAGCTCCGGGTGCTGGCGCCGTATGCGACCTTCCCCGAGGGCACCCAGCTCGCAGACCCCGAGGCGGTCTACGGGCCCCAGACCGAGCGCTTCGCCCAGGAGTGCGCGGCGGCCGGGATCCCCTACCTGGACCTGACCCCGCCCCTGCGCGCGGCCACCGCCAAGGGCGAGCAGACCTTCTTCACCGACGACACCCACCTCGACGCCCACGGCCTCGAGGTCGTGAGTCAGGCGCTGCTCGAGTGGGAGCCGGTGAAGGCCTGGCTGGCGTCCCACCCCCGCGCGGGCGACTGAGGCGCGGGCACCGTCGGTCGCCAGACCTGACCTCGATATGAACTCACCTGTTTGCCGCCCTCTGCCGGAGGGGCGCAGCTCGCCTGCGCCCATCCCACCCGCGAAGCGGAGCGGACCGAACGGAGCGAGATGACTGCACGGATCGGCGCAGGCACGCTGTCCGCTCTGGCCTCATGCATCCAACCCGTAGGGGAGCAGCTTGCTGCTCCCGGTCTGAGCGACCGTCCAGCTCAGCGCTCCAGAGGGCGCACCCGCCGCGCGCGCGATAGCTCCGCGCGCCGCAGACGCTGCGACATTCCCTCCCCTCCGGAAGGTGGACGGCCGCACAAACCGGGAGCAGCAAGCTGCTCCCCTACGGTCGTTGTGTGGGGTCGCAGACGGCTCGCTCCGCTCGGTGCGTCCGCGCGGACCTTAGTCTTCGTCCATGAACCATGCCATTGCAACGAAGCTCCCTGCGTCGGCGAGGACGCCGTCTTCGAAGGTGTGGCCCGTGATGTGGCAGGTCGAGACGAACCCTGACTCCGACCACCCCGGCATCAGGTTGCTGAAGTAGCGGGCACAAGAGGGCAAGAGGTCGAGAAAGCGTCGTGCGAAGCGCGCCGCGTCCTCCGGGCTCCTCAACTCGACCTCATAGGCGCTGGTCCTGTGCGAGCGCCACGCGATCAACCGCTGCGCCGCGTGTCGGTCCATGGGCTGCAGCTCACCAGAGAGGGTGAACCCTCCTGCCGCCAAGGCGCGTTCGATCCGCGTCATGGAGTCCTCCGTCTCGCCTCCCTCCAGGCACCAACCACGAAAGATCCCGGCAGGCTCACCGAGGTTGTTCTGGCCGATCTCGGACTCCAGGGCACTCAAGACACCCGCGTGCTCACCCGTGCGCAGTCGCTCACCGAACCATGCCTGCTCGTCCTCGAGGCTCCCCGTCTCACGGAAACGCCTCTCCAGCTCACGCAGATCGCGGTCGCCCATGTCGGTCCTCCGCATCGGGGGCTGAGTCGTCCCCCGTTCGAAACCATTGGACGCGACGAACCGGCGTGACACCAACACCCTGCCGCTGGCGAGGTCCGTGGGACCCACTAAGATTCCCGGCGTGAAGCTGCTCACGGTGATCGTCAACTACCGCACGGCGGAGCTCACGCTCCAGGCCCTGGACGCCCTCGTCCCTCAGCTCGAGGAGGTCGGCGGGAAGGCGGTCGTCGTCGACAACGACTCGGGGGACGGCGAGGCCCTCGCCGCGGGGATCGCGGAGCGCTTCGCCGAGCGCCCCGTCGAGCTCGTGGTCGCCCCGCGCAACGGCGGGTTCGGCTACGGCAACAACCTCGCGATCCGCCCCGCGCTCGCGGGGGACGACCCGCCGGACTACGTCTACCTGCTGAACCCCGACGCGTATCCGGACCCGGGCGCGATCCAGGCCCTGCTGGACTACATGGACGCGCACCCCCAGGTGGGGATCGCCGGGACCTACGTGCACTTCCCCGACGGCTCGGAGCGGCGCAGCATGTTCCGCTTCCCCAGCGTGCTGGGGGAGGTGGCCCACGGCATGCGCAACCGCCTCGTGGACCGGCTGCTCGAGGACTACATTGCCGCGCCGCCGGTGCCCCAGGAGAACTGCGAGGCCGAGGTCGTCTCCGGCGCGAGCATGATCCTGCGCCGCGAGCTCCTCGACGAGATCGGGCTGTTCGACGAGGGCTACTTCCTCTACTACGAGGAGACCGACCTCTGCCTGCGCGCGGTGCGCGCGGGCTGGGACATTCACTACGTGCGCGACAGCAGCGTGGGCCACGTCGGCGGCGCGGCCACGCACCTCGACAAGGGCCCGATCCCCCGCTACTGGTTCGCCTCGCGCCGGCGCTACTTCCTCAAGAACCACGGCCGGGCCACCATGTGGGCCGCGAACGTGGCCTGGGCCACGACCTACGCCAGCTGGCTCGCGCGCAAGACGCTCCTGGGCGACCGCTCCGGGTTTCGCCCCCGCCGCCTGCGGGACTTCGTGCTCTCGAACCTGACCTTCGAGCTCGACGACCTGCGCCGCGCGGTGAACGGGAGCTGAGCTCCGCCCCGTCCCTTCCGTGTCGCGGGTGGGTGGGCGCAGGAGAGCCCCGCCCCTACGTGGGGAGGCGGGGACGGCCAGTCCCCTTCGAATCTGTCCGCGCGCATTCGCACTCGCGCGTAGGGGAGCAGCTTGCTGCTCCCGGTGTGCGACTGGCATGTGCAACAGATTGGAGGTGAACGGTTGAGTCCGTAAGTCCTATCCCGGGGCCCTGACAGAGGGAACCCGACACCGATGAGGCAAGGGCGCCGCCCCGGAGCACCGGGGCACGTCAGGACTGCCCGCTCCTCCGGAAGGAGGTCGACGGGGGCCTGGCGGTCCGCGAGGGGGGGTCTGGTGGAAGCCGTAGGTGCGTGAACGTCTCGAACGAAAGTGAAGCGCCGTAAGGCGGGCTGCGAAGGGTGAGCCGCCACCCGACGGTGAAACCCGGTTTCTGTCGGTTTCGCAGACGTATTGGCGACGGGGCGGACACGAAGTCTGTTGTACTTACCCAGTGAGATCTGCCGGGTTCCGCTTGCACGGTAGGCCCGAGGACGAAAGACGAAGGCTAATGACCCGGCAGAAGTCGGAGATCCGCGTAGTACTGGAGGCTGGGGAAACTCAGGCTCACCCCCGAGGGGCACGCATGGTGAAAGCCCGTAAGACGATGGACCGGTTCCGTTGAGTCGGAAGCAGGGAGTCGAGGGCGTGCACCGCGGGGACGGGAAGGCGGTGACGGTCAAGGAAGTGGGTCTACAGCTCGTGCTGTTCTCCGCTACAGCAGAACGTCCGCGGAAACGCGGGCCTCGGGGACGAGGCCTTGAGGACCGATCCTCAGGGCTGGAGCCCAGGGTGCCGAAGGCGAAGAACAAGGCGAGCAGCGTAGGTCCCGCGAGTGTGAAAGAGGTGGTCGAACACCTCGAAGAGGCGTTCGATAAGGTCGCGGCGAACAAAGGGGCTCCTGGTCCCGATGGCCAAACCATCGGGGCGGTGCGCAAGCACCTCCCGGCGGTGTTGGCCAAGCTGCGCGCCAGCCTCCTGGAGGGGACGTACCGGCCGGGGGATATCCGGCGGGTGTGGATCCCGAAGGGAGGTGGAGGGCAGCGGGGGCTGGGAATCCCCAACGTGATCGATCGGGTGGTGCAGGAGGCGGTGAGGCGGGTCTTGGAGCCCGTCTACGAGCCGACGTTCCACTCTTCGAGCCACGGGTTTCGCCCGAACCGGGGCTGCCAGACGGCGATCACGGAAGCTCGCAGCTACGTGCAAGAAGGATACGAGTGGGTGGTGGATCTCGACCTGGAGAAGTTCTTCGATCGGGTCTGCCACCAACGGCTGCTGTCGCGGCTCGCCCAGCGAGTCGAGGACAAGCAGCTCCTGGTCCTGATTGGGCGCATGCTGAAAGCCAAGGTGGTCATGCCGGACGGCGTGAGGGTCAGCACGGAAGAGGGGGTTCCCCAAGGGGGCCCGCTCTCGCCGCTGCTGTCCAACGTGGTGTTGGACGAGCTCGATCACGAGCTCGCCCGACGCGGGCACCGGTTCGTCCGCTACGCAGACGACTGCAACGTCTACGTGCGGAGTGAACGTGCAGGCAAGAGGGTCTTCTCGAGCTTGAGCCAGTTCATTGAGCGTCGCTTGCGACTGAAGGTGAACGCAGCGAAGAGCGCGGTGGCCAACCCAGAGACCCGCCACTTCCTCGGATACCGGTTGATCCCCCAGCGGGGTCTACCGCCCGAGGTGGGGCTCTCGGAGCGCAGCGTGAAGCGGCTACGAGAGCGGATCGTTGAATTGACCCCGCGGTCCGGGGGGCGCTCGCTCAAGGCGGTCGTTTCCCGGATCAACGCGTTCCTCAACGGTTGGCGGGGGCACTTTGGAGTCTGCACGCCAACGATCGGTCTGATCCTCCGGGCCACGGACGCGCACCTCCGGCGACGGTTGCGCGCGATCGTGCTCAAGCACTGGAAACGGAAACGATCGATCGTCCAACGCCTCATTCGTCTGGGAGTGAATCTGAAGCTGGCTTGGCGCGGGATCTACAAGCGACACCAGTCGCTGTGGGCCCTCAGCGCCAACCCCGCAGTCAACCGAGGACTCTGCAACTCGTACTTCGACGAACAGGGGCTCGTCTCGCTGCTGGAGACGTTTCGGATCGCATGGACGAGGACGCTCGCTCCAAGGCAGCTCTTGCTGCCCTGGAATACCGCGAGGTCGTGACCCGGCCGGCGGCGGGGGTAACAACCCGCCGTCCCGAAGAGCCGGATGTGAACAGCACAAGTCCGGTTCTGTGGGAGCCGGGGGCGGGAAACCGCCCCCGGCTACCTGACATGTGCGTCCCTCCACTTCACCGAACCAGAGGGATTCCCCGCCCCCGCTAACGCCCCCTCTCCGCTTGATTCCAGACCGGGGGCGCCCTACCATGCGGCGTCGTAACTGCCGGTCGTATCGACGGTAGGCGACACTTCAGAGGCCAGACCATGTTGCTCGGACGCGTGATTGGGACCGTGTGGGCCACCCGCAAGGAGCCGCTCCTCGAGGGGCTCAAGCTGCAGATCGTGCGCGAGGTGGACCTGGAGCTGAAGCCGCAGGCGCGGTTCGTGGTCGCGGCGGATATCGTCCAGGCCGGCCTGGGCGAGATCGTGCTCGTGAGCCAGGGCTCCGCGGCGCGGCAGTCCCCGGAGGTCGAGGGCAAGCCCGTCGACGCGCTGATCATGGCGGTGGTCGACAACCTCGAGGCCCAGGACCCGGACGAGCTTGAGGCGAGCTACGCCGCCCGCCGCGACCCGCTCCTGGCCCAGCTCAGCGAGCAGCCTGAGAACTGAGCGTGGAGCCCCGCCTCGACGAGATCCGCCAGATCGCCCAGGAGGTCCTGGGCCAGCTCACCGGCGCCACGCCGCGGGGCGTGACCCGCGGCCTGATCACCCAGGCCGAGGTCCGCGCCGCCAAGGACCGCGGGGAGAGCGTGCTCCACGTCGGCCCCGGTGCGATCGTGACCCCGCTCGGCCGCGACACCGCCTGGGACCTGGGGATCTCGATCCACTACGCCGGCGAGACCACGAGCGCCCCCGGCCCCTCCCCCAGCCAGACCGCCGAGCCCTCGCCCCGCGAGAGCCGGGCGGTGATCGCGCTCGGCGCCGACCACGGCGGGTTCGAGCTCAAGGAGGCGATCGAGCAGCACCTGGAGCGCGCGGGGCTGCGGGTGCTCGACACCGGCACCCACAGCAAGGACTCCTGCGACTACCCCGACTACGCCGCGGCGGTGGCCAAGGCGGTCGCGCTGGGCGAGGCCGGGTGGGGGATCCTGGTCGACGGCGCGGGGATCGGGAGCTGCATGGCGGCCAACAAGGTCCCCGGCGTCCTCGCCGCGACCTGCCACGACGTGCGCACCGCCAAGAACAGCCGCGAACACAACGGGGCCAACGTGCTGTGCCTGGGCTCGGGCACGCTCCAGGGCGCGCAGGCCCTGGGCGTCGTCGACGCCTGGCTGGACACGCCCTTCGGCGGCGGACGCCACGGGCGGCGCGTGGACAAGATCAAGGCCCTCGAGCGGAGCTTCTGCACATGAACCTCGGGCGCGTGATCGGCACGGTGTGGGCCAGCCGCAAGCACACCGGCTTCGAGGGGCTGAGAATGCAGCTCCTGCAGCCGCTGACCGGCGAGCTGAAGCCCGCGGGCGGCGTGATCGCGGCCTGCGACTCGGTGGGCTGCGGGCCCGGCGAGCTCGTCTACTACGTGCTGCAGTACGAGGCCACGCTGCCCTTCCCCGAGCGGCCGCTGACCCCGATCGACGCCGCGATCGTGGGGATCGTGGACCAGCACGACGACCGTCGCGACGAAGTGCTCGCCGACGGACGAGGAGTCGCCGGCGCATGAACCTCTGTCGGATCACGGGGACGATCGTCTCCACCGTGCAGAACCCCCGGCTCCAGGGCTCGCGGATCTTGATCGCGCAGCCCGTGGACCTCGACTGCACCACCCCCCGCGGGGGCTCGTTCCTGGTCACCGACCGCGGGATCGTGCAGTCCGGCGTGGGCGACCTCGTGCTCACGATCAAAGAGGGCGGCGGGGTGCGGATCCTGTATCAGGACAAGACGACCCCCGTCGAGGCGGTGGTGGTCGCGGTCGTCGACGAGCTCGACGTGCCGCAGGCGTGGGAGGAGCTCGTGGGGCACTCGACCCTGGAGCAGCCCCGCGACGAAGGAGCTGACGCGTGAAGGACCTCTCCGGCGTCGACGCCCAGGTGCTGCTCGACAAGGTGGCGCGCGAGGTCGCCCGCCGCTTCCAGCGGGGGCTCCCGATCGCGTCCGGCAACGGCGCGCAGCCCGGGCCGCCGTTCTGCGCGGTGTGCGACCACCGCGGGCACTGCGTGAACACCTGCTCGAGCTACGCCGACGACATTCGCGCCGCGGGCGCGGACCGGATCGGCGGGGCGCCCGGGATCGGCGCGGTCGATCGCCGGATCGCGTCCATGATCGACCACACGGTGCTCAAGCCCGAGACCACCAAGAGCCAGATCGAGTTCCTCTGCGCCGAGGCCGCGAAGTACAGCTTCGCCAGCGTGTGCGTGAACCCGTTCTGGGTGCCCTACTGCGCCGAGCTCCTGCGCGGATACCCGGTCGCGGTGTGCACCGTGGTCGGCTTCCCCCTCGGCGCCAACAGCTCGGCGGTCAAGGCCGAGGAGGCGCGCCAGGCCGTGGCCGCGGGCGCGACCGAGATCGACATGGTGCTCAACGTCGGCGCGCTCAAGAGCGGGCTCAACGACGTGGTCGAGAAGGATATCGCCGCGGTGCGCGCGGCGATCCCCGGGGTCGTGCTCAAGGTGATCCTCGAGACCGCGCTCCTCGACGACCCGGAGATCATTGCCGCCTGCGAGGCCTCGGTCCGCGCCGGCGCGGACTTCGTCAAGACCTCGACCGGGTTCTCGAGCGGCGGCGCGACCGCGTCCCACGTGGCGCTCATGCGCCGGGTCGTGGGCCCCGAGATCGGGGTCAAGGCTTCGGGCGGCGTGCGCAACAAGGCGGACGCGCTGATGATGATCGACGCCGGGGCCTCGCGGATCGGTGCCAGCGCCGGGGTCAAGATCATGCAGGAGGTCGCCGGGCTCACCGGCGGCGTGAAGCAAGCCGCCCGCCCCAGCAGCGGCGGCGACGCCTACTAGCGTAGCGAGGGGGCCCCGTGGCCACGTACAAATCCGCCCAGCAGGTGCAGGACGAGGAGGGCTTCCAATACCACGTCGGGGTCAAGCCCGGCGACGTGGCGCAGCGGATCATGCTCGTGGGCGACCCGGCCCGCGCCGACAAGGTCGCCAGCCGCTTCGACTCGATCCGCGTGCGCCGGCAGAACCGCGAATACGTCACGATCACCGGGCCCTACCTCGGCCACGAGGTGACCGTCACCGCCACCGGGATCGGCACCGACAACACCGAGATCGCGGTGATCGAGCTCAGCCAGTGCGTGGAGGACGCGACCTTCTTGCGCGTGGGCTCCTGCGGCGCGCTGCAGCCGGGGATCGAGCTCGGCGACCTGGTGGTCTCGACGGGCGCCCTGCGCCTCGAGGCGACCTCGACCTACTACGTGCCCGAGGGCTACCCGGCGGCCGCCCACCACGAGGTGGTGTTGGCGCTGCTCGAGGCGGCCAAGGGCGTCGAGGACCGCCGGGTGCACGCCGGGATCACCGCCACCGCCTGCGGGTTCTACGGGCCCCAGGGCCGCAAGATCCCGGGCTTCCCCCCGCGCTACCCGGACATGCCCGAGACGCTGGCGGGCTACGGGGTCAAGAACCTGGAAATGGAGGCGAGCCTCCTGTTCACGCTCTGCAGCCTGCGCGGGCTGCGGGTGGGCGCGGTGTGCGCGGTCTACGCCAACCGCGGCGCGGACACCTTCGTGGACACGAGCGTGAAGGACCGGGCCGAGGCCGCGTGCATTGACGCCGGCCTCGCGGCGTTCGAGGTCCTGCGGCGCATGGACGCCGCCCGCGGCGACGCCGCGCACTGGACGCCGTCGACCGGCCTCGGCGCGTGAGCGCCGCGCGCTTGCTCGCGCGCGGCGTGGTCCAAGGGGTCGGCTACCGCTGGTCGACGGTCCGCGCCGCCGAGCCCCTGGGGCTCGTGGGCTGGGTGCGGAACCTGCCCGACGGCTCGGTCGAGATCTTCGCCCAGGGGCCGGACGAGGCCTTGGACGCCCTCGAGCGCTGGGCGCAGCAGGGTCCGCCCCCGGCCCGGGTCAGCGCCGTCGAGCGCGCGCCCGCCCCCGAGGACCCCAGCCTGCGCGGGTTCGAGATCCGCCGGGGCTGACCTGCGAGTCCTCGCGCCTGGCGCTACGGCGCGGACCGCGTCGAGGTGCGCGACGGCGCGACCTTGATCCGCAGCGGGATCTGCGCTCGCGCTGAGCTCGCTAGCAGGCCGCCAGCGCCTCGTCCCGAGAGCGCGCGGCGTCGAGCAGGAGCGCGGTCAGCGGGCGCAGGGTCTGCACGCCGTGGCCCGGGTCGCGGGCATGCACGCGACCTCCCCCACCTGCGCGTCGCGCACGATCGCGAGGGAGCGCCCGGGGGTGCGGGGACACCCCCCGGGGGTCAGCTCACCATGGCCTTGCCGCTGGCGCAGGTGGCCTCGTCCAGGAGCGAGCGCAGCGAGCGGCGGATCTCGGGCGGGCCCTGGTGGGGCTTGGTCGTGAAGGAGAACGTCCCCGCCTGGGCGGCGGCGAGGAGCTGGAGGAACGCGGCCTCGCCCTTGGCCGCGGCGAAGCGCGCGGCGACCGGGCGCCCCACCCGCAGCGCGACCTTCGCGCCCCGACCGTCGGCCAGGACCAGCTCCAGGACCCCGGACTGCGCGCTGGCGTCCAGCGCCTTGAGCACGCTCGCCAGGTCGAGCTTCGAGAGGTCGCCGGTGAGGCTCGACTCGGTGGTCTCGTAGCTCGTGCGGGTCTGGGTCCCGCAGTGGGTGGACACGTCGTCGTCGCCCAGGACCGGGGAGTCGCGGACCCACAGCGTGTGGGAGTCGAGCTCGACCTTGCTCCCCTCCTTCAGCGACGCGATCCCCTCCACGCGCTCGCCGTCGACCAGGTCCCGTTGTGGGAGCCGAGGGTCCCGGATCAGAGCGCGCCCGTTCGCTGTAGAACACCTCCGCGTGCTGCCGGCTGACGCGGTCGTCCTTGATCACGAAGTCGCAGGTCGTCTTGCGCCCGATCCGCAGGGTCCGCGCCGGGTCCAGCGGGACCGGGGGCAGGGTCGTGGACACCAGCCAGTAGAGCTGGACGGGGTCGTGGTCGCGGGGTCTCAGGAACATGGGTGCCTCAAAACGAGCCACCGCAAACCGCACGCCGTCGGAAGATCTTGCAGGTGGGGGCGCGCGCGAGCCCAGGGGGAGGGCTACCCCCCCTCGGGGTGGGGGATCAAGCCCCGACCAGGGCTCGCGGCGGGCTGGGGGCCAGGGCCCCCCACAGCGCGAGGGCGCTGGGGTAGCGGGCCTCGGGGGCGAGCCGGGTCATGCGCTCGAGCACCGGGGCCAGGGCCGGGGGCAGCGACGCGGGGAGCTCGAGCTGGCGCGTGGCCTGCGCCTTCAGGAGCGCGGGGCCCTCTTCGCTCGGGAAGGCGGTGACGCCGGTGGCGGCGTAGAGCACGGTCAGGCCCAGGGCGAACTGATCCGCGCGCCCGTCCAGCCCTTCGGCGCGGATCTGCTCGGGGGCCATGAAGGCCGGCGTCCCGAGCAACATGCCCGCCTCGGTCATGGAGTCCTGGGTCGACTTCGCCAGCCCGAAGTCGATCAGCACCGGGTCGCCCGGGTCGCCGCCGCGGAGCACGACGTTCTCGGGCTTGAGGTCGCGGTGCAGGAGCCCCTGCTGCTCGAGGGCTTCGAGCGCTCGCGCGCCCCCCTCCAGCAAAGCGCGCAGGTCGTCGGCCCCGACGGCGCCTTCGCGGGCCACGAACCCCGCCAGGGTCGGGCCCTCGACGAACTCGAGCGCCGCGTAGAGCCGGCCCTCCTGCTCGCCGAAGTCGTAGAGCCCGACGACGTGGGGCGAGCGCACGAGGCTCAGGGTGTAGGCCTCGCGCAGGAAGCGCTGGCGGTGCACGAGGTCCAGCCCGCGCAGGGCGTGCAGGACCTTGAGCGCGACCTTGCGCCGGCGGTGAATGTCCTCGGCCTCGAACACCGTGCCGAAGGCGCCGCTCCCCAGCACACGCTGGATCCGGTAGCGGCCGAAGGCGAGCTTGCCGCCGGGGAGGCTGGGGTCGGGGCAGGCGGGGTCGTCGTCCTGCTTGCGGGCCAGGGCCAGGGCGACCTTCGCCAGCAGCTCGCCCATGGAGACCGGCTTGGGCAGATAGTCGTCGGCCCCCGCGTCGAACCCGCGCAGGAGGTCCTGCTCCTCGCCCAGGGCCGAGATCAGGAACACCTGGGGCGGGTCCTCGGCGGTGGCCAGGCGCAGGCGCTCGAGGAACTCGACGCCGTTGCCGTCGGCGAGCTGCACGTCCGAGATCAGCAGGTCCGGGGGGTCCTTGAGCAGCGCCGTGGCCGCCTCGACGCAGTCGAACGCGCGCACGGCGTAGCCCCGGCGCTCGAGCACCTCGACCATGAGCTCGCGCAGCGTCTCGTCGTCTTCCAGGATCGCGATCGAGGTCATCCCACCCCGGCCCTTGCCAAAGCAACCGGCGGACCGGCGTTAACCCACCCGTCCGCCGCCCGAGGGAGGGGCAGTCGCCCCCTCCAGGAGGGGCCGAGCCCGCCCCCAGGGTCGGGCCGCTTCCCAATGATTCGCGGTCGAATCCGGGCCTCCGGGCAGGTTCTTGCCCACCCGGGGGGGCTCTTCCCCAGCCCGGGTCCCCCAACCCCTCCCCTTCCGGAACCGAGGTCGGACGTAATGCACTCCAACGAGGACCCCCTCGGCAGTTCATGCCGACTCCCCCGCCTGGCCCCCGCTTTGCAGAGACGACCGGGGGAGCGTCGCTTAGGAGGAGCGAGCATGAGCCACGACACCGCCTTCGAGAACGCGCTCCACATGCGCTGGTCCACACCCCGCGGCCAGGCCGCGCGCCAGCAGGCGCTGGAGGCCCTCCGCGCCCGTCGCCGCGCGCTCCTGCGCGGGGCCCTCGAGCCCCTGCGTCGCCGCGGCGTCCCCACCGACCGCCTCGACCTGCGGGGGATCGACCTCTCCCGCGAGGACCTGCGAGGCGTCGACCTCTCCCGGGTCGACCTCGAGGGCGCGGACCTGCGGGGGGCGGACCTCGGCGGCGCGGTGCTCTCGGGGAGCTGCCTCCGCGGCGCGCGGCTGCGCGCCGCCCGCCTCAACGCCACCAACCTCGAGGGGGCCGACCTCCGCGGCGCGGACCTCGTCGGCGCCGACCTGACCCTGGCCGAGCTCGCGGGCGCGAGCCTCGACGGGGCGGACCTCGAAGGCGCGCAGCTCGACGGGGTGGCCTGGGGCGCCTCCGCCGCGGAGGACGATCGCTGGACCCGCACCCCGCCCCCCCCCCCCGCCCCGCCCCGGGGGCCGGCCGCCCGGC
>JAWKSZ010000097.1:0-20227 GCA_041402045.1 Planctomycetota bacterium
CTAACCCAGCGTTCACGATTCTGAGCGGGCGAGAGTGGCTCCCACGTCGTCAACGATCTGGCGCCCGCTCGCCCGCTCAGATCGTGACTCTGGTTTCTAGGAGAAGCTTCGCTGGGTCGTGACCGTGTCCTGCAGCGCCGAGTCCGGCGGACGACGCCTCGACCCCGAACGCTAGCGCCCAGGCAGAGCTTCCAGCAGCTCAACGGAAGGCGCGATTCGGTGGGAGGTCAGCACGTGGTCTCAGTGTGCTGACCCCACAGCAGCGCGCACGTCCGATTGGCGCTACTCGGCGGCGAGCTCGAGCTCGGGGTCGAAGCCCCGCACCGCGAACCACAGCCCCTCGCTGACCAGCCGCGCCGGCGGCTCGACCCGCACGCACGCGGGGTCGGCCTCGCTCGGGTCCGGGTGCACCACGAAGGTCACGGGCTGCCCGCCCTGCTCGGTGGTCCAGCGCAGCTCGTGGAGCTTGCCCGGCTCCAGCCCCTCGAGGTCGAGCTGGGCCAGGACCCGCGCCTGGGGGTAGACCCGGCGCACGCCCCCCGCCTCGACCACGAGCACCCGCTGCTTGGGCGCCAGGCCCGGGACCTCGGGCGCCGGGAAGCGCAGCTCGTCGGAGCGCAGGTAGGGCCCGTAGCTGTTCCGCTGATAGAACTTCCCGCGCTCGTCGACGGCCGGGCGCACGACCCGGGTCTCGGGGAAGCGCGCGACCCAGTCGCCCCACTGGGCGATCTCGACCGGGATCGACTCCAGGCGCTGCTCGCGCCGGGGACCGCTGCGCGCCAGCCCGTCGATCTGGGACCACAGGCTCGGCGTCGGTCCGCGGTCGTAGAGCAGGGGCGTCGAGGCGTAGAGCAGGCCGCTGTGCCCGAGGCTCAGCTCCCCGCGCAGGTAGCCCCGGGGGGCGTCGGCGAGGGGCGAGAAGGTCAGCGCCAGCGCGCGCTGCCCGAGGGTCAGGTTCACGACCTCGTGCCAGTTCAGCGCGCGCAGGGGCACGCACACCTGCTGCCCGTCGAGGTCGACCCCGAGCACGCGGTCGGTGGGGAACAGCATGGGCTTGCGCCCGAGCTTGAGCGCCTGGGCCTCGTTGACGTCGAGCAACGGCGCGTCGTCGAGCGAGGGGACCAGGTCGCGCTCCCCCGCGCGCACCAGCCAGCGCGCGTCGAGGTCCGGCGACTCGGTGGGGAACCCGTTGTCGCCCCAGGTCGGGCTGACGTCGAGCAGCCACAGCCCGGAGATCGCCAACGCGACCAGCGCCAGGAGCAGCAGCCAGGCGCGCGGGGGCACGTGGAGCACGGTCGGCTTGCCGTCGACCTGGGACGGCTCGGAGGGGGGGGCGGCGTCGGTCACGGGCAGGACTATACCCCCGGCGGGCGCTCCCTCGGCCCGCCAGCGCGCGAAGAGGGCGCCTGAACGCTCCTGCGTGCCCAGGCCTCCTGGCCCAGGGAGTAAGCGAGCGGGTGAGCGAAGCCGACGTCCTGGCGATGGTGCAAGCGTCGTTCCCCCAGCTCAGGGCCGACTGCCAGGGACGGGTCGAGGGCGTGGGGATCTCGCCGCGTCGGGCTGGGCGTCGGCCGCGAGACCCTGGCGCAGCTCGGGCTGGAGATCCCTCCCGGGTTGTTCGAAGCCCTCTCCCCCGCGGCGGCGAGGTCAACCGCACCCCGCAGCGGGGGCTTGCGCTTCCTCGCTGGATCTACGCCGGGAGCGGACACGCCGCGTTCCTGCGCCTGCTCCCACGCTGGTGGGGCTCTACCTCCAGGCCTTCGCGCCCCCGCCCCCGGCGCAGCCAGCGCCCGCCGCGCCGCCGGCCCAGCCCGTCCCCACCCCGCCCTCGGCGCCGGGCCCGGCCACCGTCCCCGCCGTCGACGCGGCCTCCTCCCAGAGTCAGGCCGCGGCCGAGATCGCGGGCTACGAGCTCATGGGGCTGATCGGCGAGGGCAACATGGGCCGCGTCTACAAGGCGCGCCAGAAGAGCCTCGACCGCCTGGTGGCGCTGAAGCTCTTGAACGAGGTCCTGACCCGCGACCCGTCCTACGTCGAGCGCTTCATGCAGGAGGCCCGCGCCGCCGCGCGCTTCCAGCACCCCAACGTGGTCAGCGTGATCGACCAGGGCGTGTGCGGGCGCACGGGGATCCAGTTCATCGCCTTCGAGCTGATCAACGGCGAGTCGGCGCAGACGATCATGGATCGCCGGGGCAAGCTGCCCGAGGCCGAGGCGCTGCGAATCTGCCTCGCCGTGGCCGAGGCGCTCAACTGCGCGAGCCAGCACGGGATCGTGCACCGCGACGTGAAGCCGGACAACGTGCTGATCGGCCGCGACGGGATCGCCAAGCTCGCCGACCTCGGCCTGGCCAAGGCCCGCGAGCAGCGCAGCCCCGACGACAGCGACGACCTCAGCGGCTCGGGGCTCGTGGTCGGGACGCCGAGCTACATGGCCCCGGAGCAGGCCCTCGGCCTCGACGTGGACATTCGCGCCGACCTCTACTCGCTGGGGATCATGCTGTTCTACCTGGTGACCGGCTCGTTCCCCTTCGAGTGCCCCACGGCCCTGGGGCTCATGACCCGGCACATAAACGAGGACGTCCCCGACGTGCGCTCGTTCAACCCCGAGGTCAGCGCGGCCACCGCCGGTGTGATCGCCGGGCTCTGCCAGCGCGACCGCGACGCGCGCTACCCCACGGCGAGCATGGTCGCGAGCGACATCGAGCGCGTGCTCGCGGGGCACGGGCCCCTCGGCCCCGGGAGCACCGAGGCCCGCGCCCCCGGCCGGCACTGGAAGGCCGCGACCACGGCCTCGCTCCTGCGCCGCACCGACGCCGAGGAGTCGATCTCCCCGGTCGAGGTCGTCCCGCCCGCCGACCTCAACCACAGCCAGCGCCTGCGCTGGTGCTTCCGCGAGACCGGGGAGCTCGAGCACCTCGAGCGCCTCGAGCGGCTCTACCAGGAGGCCGCCCTCGCTCAGGACGAGGGCGAGGCCGCCGGCGCCATGGCCGGCCTGGCCGAGGTTCAGGGCCTGCGCGGCAACACCAACGCCGCCGCGCGCCTGGCACACCGCGCGCTGCAGAAGGACCCCGGCTGCCGCGTGGCGGTCAAGCTCCTGGTGGAGAGCCGGCTCACCAACCCCGGCGAGGCCCTGTTCTCCGCCGACATGACCCGGCTCAGCGCGCTGATCCGTGCCGGGCGCTTGCCCGACGCCATGGTCCTCGCTGGCCAGGCGCGGCGGGAGTATCCCTCGGAGCCGCTCCCGCACCTGGCCCTGGCCCTGGCCGCGCAGCTCGACAACGAGCGCGGCGCGTTCCGGGAGTCGCTCCAGCTCGCCCGCGCGCTCAGCCCCTCGCGGCGCTTCCCCCTGGCCACCCTGCACCAGGACGTCGAGGTCGACCTGATCGGCGCCCTGATCGACCACGGCCGCGAGGCCCTCGAGAGCGGCGTCGGCGAGCTGGTGCGCCAGACGGTGGAGGACACCCAGACCCCGGCCAACCTGATCGCGGGGGCGCTGCAGGTCGCGCTGTGGCGGATCCACGTGGTCCTCGCGGCCCCGGGGCGGATCTCCGACCGGCTCCAGGCCCGGCTCCTGTTCGCCAAGGCCCGGGCCCTGGCCGGGCTCCAGTTCTTCAGCGCCGCGACGGACGTGCTCACCCAGCTCGACGGCTCCCCGGCCTGGCGCGACGTCGACGCCGACGCGCGCCGCGAGGAGCGCGCGCGGATCGAGCGCTTCCTCGACCAGGGCGGCCCCGGGATCCGGCCTCGCTTCGACCCGCCCAGCGAGGCGGAGATCGGCGGCGTCGCCCGGCACCTGCAGCAGCACCTGCGCTTGTGCAGCGGCTACTACCGCGAGGCCGACGACGAGCTCGCCGCCCTCGGCGCGAACCTGCTCAGCCAGAGCCACCACGACCCCGAGGTCGACCGCGCGCTGCGAGCCCACGAGGGCCTGCGCCGCGAGCTGGCCGCCGCCGACCTGGCCAGCGCCGACGCCGGCGGCTGGCCGGGGCGCGCCGCGCGGATCGACACGAGCCATGGCTCGCAGTTCCTGGTGCGGGTCATGGACCGGGTGGGCGCCCCGACCCTCGAGCCGCCCAGCGAGCGCGCCGCGGCGGTCCCGGACGAGGTCCAGCCCGGCTTCAGCTTCGACGCCGGGCGTCCCGACGGGACCTCGGTCGAGGCGGTGGTCCTCGAGCGGCTCGGCGCCGAGCACGGGACCCTGGTCCGCACCCGCGCTGGCGCCCTCGTGCACCTGGCCCCCGAGGACATCACCTGGAGCACGCTCAACCGCTCGGAGCGCGCCGTCTCGGCCCTGCTCGAGGGCGACGAGATCAGCATTCGCAGCCAGGCGGGGCGGATCCAGGGCGACTTCGCCGGGCTGCGCGACGGCGAGCTGATCGTGCGCCTGCGCAGCGAGCGCGAGCTCTCCTTCCCCTACCGCGAGATCGTCGACTGTTGGTTGCTCCAGCCCTGGCCCGGGTTCCTGCCCGGAGCCTCCTTCCGCGTCTCCAGCCGCTCGGGCAACGTCTACGAGGGGACCTGCCTCAAGGTCACCGACGACGCTTGCCGCGTGCGCCTGGACAGCGGCAAGGAGTTCGACATGCGCTACTCGCGCCTCGACATGGAGAGCGTGGTGCTGCGGGTGCGCCTCGAGCGCGAGCTGCTGCGCGCCGAGGAGGAGCAGGCCGCGAAGCGCTCGCGGGTCGAGGAGCAGGCCGAGCAGCTGCGGCAGCTCGCGCTGAGCTTCTACCGCACCTTCGCCCAGGAGGGCCTGCCGGAGCTGCTCGAGCCCCTCGGGCTGCGGATCCAGCAGCTCTCGACGCTCAAGACCTGCCTGCGCGAGCACCAGGAGCTCCTGCGCAAGGCCTCGGGCCGCCTGGTGTGACGGTGCGCACCGAACGGATCGAGAGGACCGACGCCGCGTGGCGCGCGCAGCTCAGCCCCCAGGCGTGTCGCGTGACCCGGGAGCAGGGCAGCGAGCGCCCGTTCGTGAACCGCGACTGCCTGAACTCCGCAGCCCTGGACGTCCGCCCCCATGAGTGAGCTCCACGCGGCACCGGGCAGCGCGCTCCGGATCTGGACCTACAAGGACCCGAGCACCGTGCTGGCGCGCTTCGCCCACGACCTGTGCTTCGAGCTCACGGACCTCGAGCTCAGCGTGCGCCAGGACGGCGAGCGGCTCGAGGTCGCGCTGCGCCTCGCCCCGCGCGGGCTGCGGCTCCTGGGCAGCGCTCAGGGCGAGGCCCTGACCCCGGTCAAGCCCAAGGACCAGACCGAGATCGAGCGCACCGCCCGGGACGCGGTGCTGGAGGTCGGGCGGCACCCCGAGGTGCGCTTCGAGGGCGCGGGGCCGGCCGCCGCGATCCAGGGCACCCTCCACCTGCACGGCCAGGCGCGCCCGCTGACCGTGGCCTGCGCCCAGGTCGACGGGCGCTGGCGCGGCGAGGCGCTGCTGACCCCGAGCGCCTGGGGGATCAAGCCCTACCGCGCGTTCCTCGGCGCGCTCAAGCTCGCCGACCGCGTGCGCGTCACCTGGGACGTCGCCCTGGTCTGACCCTCGCCGGGCGGTGTGGCTCGAACCGACCGCGGCTGGATAGACTGAGCGCGGAGGGTCGGTGCAGGTCGGCAACTATCAGATCCTGGGCGAGATCTCCCGCGGCAGCATGGGGGTGATTTACAAAGCCCACGACCTCGCCCTCGACCGCACCGTGGCGATCAAGGTCATGAACACGGGCGACAGCGAGTTCGCCCACGAGGACCAGGCGCGCTTCCGCCGCGAGGCCAAGGCCATGGCCCGGATCCACCACCCCAACGTGGTCGCGATCCACGGCGCGGGCATGGCCAACGGCTCGCCCTACATCGTGCTCGACTTCGTGGAGGGCGAGAGCCTCAACGACCGCCTGCGCCGCGGCCCGCTCAAGCCGCGCCACGCGGCCAAGCTCGTGCGCGACCTGGCCAGCGCCCTCGAAGTCGCCCACGGCGAAGGCGTGCTGCACCGCGACCTCAAGCCCGCGAACGTCCTCCTGGACCGCAAGGGCAAGGTCCTGCTCACCGACTTCGGCCTGGCCAAGGACCTCTACGCCGGTGACCCCCTGACCCTCAGCCAGACGGTGCTCGGGACCCCCGCCTACATGAGCCCCGAGCAAGCGGCGGGGTCCCTCGACAAGGTCGGACCCCAGAGCGACGTCTACGGGCTGGGCGCGATCCTTTACGCGCTGCTCACGGGCCGCCCGCCCATCGAAGGCACCGTGGTCACCGAGGTCCTGGAGCGCGTGATCAAGGACGCCCCCGACCCGCCGACCCAGGTCGCCGCCCAGGTCGACCCGGAGCTCGAGACCCTCGTGCTCCGTTGCCTGGAGAAGGACCCTCGCGCGCGCTTCCAGACCATGCGCGAGTTGAAGGACGCGCTGGGCGCCTACCTGCGCCCAGCCCCGCCACCCAGCGGCTTCAGCGGCGGGACGCTGGCCGCCTCCACCGCGGTCGGCACCCTGCTCGGGCTCGCCCTCGGCCTCGCCGGGGCGCGGGCGCTGCGCCCCGCCCCGCAACCCGCGGTCGCCCAGGCGCCACCGAGCGAGCCGACGGCGCCCTCGGACCCTGCGCCTGCGAAGCCCGAGGAGCCCGCGCCCCAGGAGCCGCAGCGCGACCCGGAGCCGCCCCCGCTCGAGCGACCTCCGCCGCGCCGCCCGCCCGCCGACCCCCGGCCACCGGTGCCCCGCCCGCCCCGCGAGGCGAGCACCAGCGGCTACCGCCTCCCCCGGATCCGGACCCCCGAGCCCCTCTCCCCGGGGGAGGAAGGACCGCCGCCCAAGCCCGCGGGGCTCCGCGCCAAGCGGATCCTGGAGCTCCAGACCGAGATCGTGCGCACCTCGCTGAACATCCCCACCCGCCCAGGGCCGTTCGGAGCGCAGGTCCAGGACCCGATCGCCGCAGGTCAACGCGAAGGCCTGTATCGTGCGCTGAAGGACCTACGGGCCGACGAGGCCCGGCGCACGGTGGACGACCTCCTGCGCAGCGGTCAGCCTTTCGACCTGCGCCTGGGCCTGACCGGCCTGGCCGAGCTGGGCGACGTGTTCCGCTGCGCAGAGGTGCTCAGCGGGATCGAAGACCGCCGAGCCGTCCTCCCCGGCTTCGACGAACTGAACGCGAGCCAGGTCCAGGCGCTGCTCACGGAGGAGCCCGGCCCCTCGGTGAGCGCCGACTACTTCACGACCTCCGGCGCCTACTGGGAGCGCGACCGCGACGGCATCCTGGCCTGCGGGCGCGGCACCGGACGCTTTGGCTCGTCGCTGCTCCTCCGCCGCGACAGCCAACGGCCGGCGGGGAGCTACACCCTGTCCCTCGAGGTCTCCCTCGAGCACATGCTGGAGGGCGACGGCGCCGGGATCGCCTTCGGCGTGCGCGGGAACGCCGACTACCTCGTGTGCTACGTGCGGCGGGGCGCCTCGAACGAGGTCGAGCTGCGCGTCGCGACCTTCGAGGGGGGCGAGATCGACGCGCAGCCCGTCGCGCGCACGCGCTACTCCCCGAGCGTGACCCTCGAGGTGGGCGTGGAGCCCCGCGCGCTGACCCTGCGCATGGACGCCTTCCGCGAGTCCTACCCGCTCAAGGAGCCGATCCCCCAGGGCTACTACGGCCTGTTCCGCAACGGGAACTCGGTCGTGCGCTACGGACCCCTGCGCTACTCGCCGCGCTAGGCCTTCGCCGTCGGCAACCGAGGCGCGGACTTCTCCACCCCCGAGCGCATGAGGAAGTTCGCGACCCAGGGGATCGCGCAGCGGGGCAGGAAGCGCATCCAGAACATGCTCAGCACGTTGAGCCAGCCCACGATCACCGTGCGCCGGCCGCGGAGCATCTTCTTGACGCTGATCCGCGCGCAGCGCTCGGCGCTCATCATCGCCAGGCTGCTCCCCGCCTTGAGCGTCTGCCCCGCGTGGTCGAGGAACTCGGTGTAGGTCCCTCCCGGACAGATCGCGAGCGCACGCACCCCCGTGCCCTTGAGCTCGAAGTCGAGGGCCTCGGTCAGGTTCCGCACGTAGACCTTGCTCGCGGTGTAGACCGCGAAGTCCGGGCAGGACATGTAGGCCCCGGTGGAGGCAATGTTCATCACGTTCCCCCGGCCGCGGGCCACCATGGCCGGCACGAACAGCCGGGTGAGGTGCGTCAGCGCGCGCACGTTCAGCTCGAGGATCCGCTCCAGCGCCTCCCAGGAGCTGTCGAGGAACGCCTCGTAGCTGCCGAGGCCCGCGTTGTTGACCAGCACGTCGATCGCCACCCCGGCGCCCTCGGTCGCCGCGAACAGCCCGGCCCGCGCCTCGGCGTCGAGCAGATCCGCCGCGTGGACGGCGACCTCGACCCCGTGGGCCGCGCGCAGCTCCTCGGCCAGGGCCTGCAGCCGCTCCTCGCGCCGCGCCACGAGCACCAGGTGCGCGCCGTGGCGCGCCAGCTCCCGGGCCAGGGCGGCCCCGATCCCGCTGCTGGACCCCGTGACCAGGGCCCGCCGTCCCTCGAGCTTGCGCTTGGCCATGCACGACCTCCGCCCGGGAGCCTACTCGATTTCGTCGGCCCCTCGCCCGGGCGCCGCCCCCCTTGACCCACCCCGGCCCCTTCTGGACACTCAGCGGCCGAGGAGGCGCCCATGGCCGAGCAAGACCTGTCCACCGCGATCCGCGAGCTCATCGCGCAGAAGGACGAGCACCGCGACCTGGTGCGCCAGATCGCCGCGGACCCCGGCATGAACCCGCGCCTGCGCGAGACGCTGCTCTCGCACATCTACGAGGAGGAGACCGAGAAGGTCCAGGCGCTCCAGGCCCTGGCCGGCGGGGGCTCCGCCCCCGCCGCCGTCTCCTCGCCCCTCGACGGCGGCGGCCGCGGGCTGACCGTCGGCTCGCTCCGCCCCGCCTCCCCCACCTCCCCCGGCGGCAGCGTCGGCAGCTTGCTCGGGCACTAACCAACGCCCCGAGCCCTCTCCCCTCAGCGAAAAGGACCCCCATGGCTGACTCCGCCGGCAACCCCCTGAGCCCCGAACAGTTCGCCCACGTCCAGGCCGAGATCGTGCGCGAGGCGCGCCGGACCCTGGTCGCGCGCCGGTTCATCGGGATCTTCGGTCCCCTGGGCGCCGGGATCGAATCCGTGAGCCTGGAGCACTACGGCCCCGACAAGAACGCGGAGCTGGACCTGATCGGGCGCGAGGACCCCGACCCGATCGTGCCCCTGACCGAGACCTACGTGCGGATCCCGATCCTGTTCAAGGACTTCGTGATCCACTGGCGCGACGTCGAGCTCAGCCGCAAGCTCGGCGCGCCCCTCGACGCCAGCCGCGCGATCCGCGCCGCGCACTTCGTCGCCGACCGTGAGGACGAGCTGATCTTCCAGGGCGACCAGCAGCGCCAGATCAGCGGGCTCTTGAACGCCGAGGGCCGCAACACGATCCAGCGCGGCGACTGGAGCCAGTACGGCCAGGCCTACAACGACGTGGTCAACGCCACCGAGCTCCTGCTCGAGCACAATCACCACCGTCCGTTCGCGCTCGCGGTCTCGGCCCGGGACTACGCCCGCCTCGTGCGCCAACGCGAGGGCCAGTTCGCCCCGGAGCTCGACGCGATCCTGCGCCTCTGCGACGACGGGGTCTACACCTCGCCCTCGATCCCCGACGGGAAGTCGGTGCTGGTCTCGACCGGCGATCAGAACTTCGACATCGCGCTCTCGGAGGACCTCTCGGTGACCTTCCTCGGCGAGCGCGACCAGGACTACCCCTTCCGCGTCTACGAGTGCCTCGTGCTGCGGATCAAGCGGCCCAAGGCGATCTGCACCATCGAGTAGTCCCGCCACACGCCGCGCGCCCCGGGCGACGCCCACCCCGGCGCGGTCGTGTCCGGAGGGGTCCGGCTCAGCGGGCGACGAGGACCACCACGCGGTCCGGGCCCAGGCTCCGCGCCAGGATCCCCGGCCCCTGCTCCAGGCTCAGCACCGCCTGGGCCTGCACCGAGCGCGTGGGCGCCCCGCCCTCGGCCAGGGTCACCCCCAGGTCCAGCGCCAGCTCCTGCCCGTCGTCCAGGCGCCGGGTCTTGAGGTCGAGGTTCGCCAGGCCCAGGGCCTGGCCCAGGGCGTGGGCCCGGTCCTGGAGCACCGTGTCGCGCTCGGTCACCCGCCAGCGCTCGACGCTCCACAGGCGCTCGACGCCCTCGGCGTTCGCCAAGGCCTCGGCCAGGGCCTGGGGCGCCTGCCCCGCGCTGAGCGCCTCCCAGCGCGCCGCGTCGACGACGAACAGCGCGAGGTCGACGGCCATGGCGCCCGGGCCAGGCTCAGGCTCGGCCACGCGCACGTCGAGCTGCTCGACCACCCGGCGCGCCTGCTCCTGCCAGGCCGCAGGCCCGCGCAGGAACAGCGTGTTGGTCCGGGCGTCGGCGGTGATCGTCGGCCGCGGGCGGAAGGCCGGCGCCTCACCCTTGGCGGTGTCCAGCATGGCCCGCAGGTGACTCGCCACCTCCTCGGCGCGCGCGAAGCTCAGGCTCAGGGTGCGGAGCCCGATCGTCGGCGCGCCGCCCTGGCTCAGGGCCCCGGCCAGCTCGAGGTAGTAGCCCACCCGCTCCGCCGGACCGGTGAGCACCAGCCGCTCGCCGATCCAGGTCAGGGTCACGTCCTGGTGCTGGTCCGCGCCGTGGACCTGGAGCAGGGCCTGGGCCAGGCGCTCGCCCGGCACCGGCACGACGGTGGTCACGAGCTCGGTGGGGAACGGCGCCTCGGCGCCCGGCTCGAGCAAGGTCGGGATCGCCGGCCAGTGGTTGGGCTCGCGGGCGGAGGCGGCGAACAGCCGCGGACCGGCGGAGATCAGGCTCACCCCGTGGGCGCGGAGCAGCGCGCTCAACGCGCCGCGGTCGAGGGTGCAGGTCTCGAGCAGCTTGAGCGGGATCCCCGCGACGTGGGGGTCCACCCGCAGCTGGAGATGGTTCGGGCGCGCGTAGCGCTCGAGCAGCTCCGAGACGGCGAGCTCCAGGGGCTGGTCGGCGACGTCGAGGGTCAGGGACTCGGCAGCCGGGGCGGCGGCGCACACCGCCAGCCCCAGCGCCGCGAGGCGTGTGGTCAGGTTCATGAGGTCTTCCTGTGAGGTTCTGCGTGCGGGCGAGCGGCCCGCGTCTTCCAATCCCACCCCCTGAACGCGCGGCGGCCCTGCAGGTTCAGCCGCGAAACCACCCGCGCGCGGGTCCGGTAGGATGTGCAGCCCGAGGAGGCGCCCATGCGCAGCCGCGCTCTCGTCCTGACCCTGGCCCTGACCGCCGCCGCCCGCGGCCGGGCCGACGACCCCCCGACCTACCACGCCCAGGTCGCGCCGATCCTCCAGGCCCGCTGCCAGGTGTGTCACCGCGAGGGCGGGGTCGGGCCGTTCGCGCTCGAGTCCTACGACGACGCCGCGGGCTGGGCCGCCATGCTGGCCGAGGTCGTCGAGACCCGGCGCATGCCCCCTTGGCACGCCGACCCCGCCGTCGGCCACTTCGAGAACAGCCGTCGGCTGAGCGACGCCGAGCGCGAGACGCTCCTGGCCTGGGTCCGCGCCGGGACCCCCGAGGGCGACCCCCAGGCGAGCCCGCCGCCCCGCACCTGGCCCGAGGGCTGGGCCCTGGGCGAGCCGGACGCCGTGCTCAGCGCGGACGCGGTCCAGGTGCCCGCCGCCGGCGTGCTCGAGTATCGCTACAGCGAGGTCCGCTCGGACTTCGGCGAGGACAAGTGGGTCACCGGGATCGAGGTCCAGGTCGGGGCGCGGGAGGTCGTGCACCACGTGCTCGTGTTCCTGCGCTTCCCCGACGGCACGCAGCGCAAGCTCAAGGGCGGGCTCAAGGGCTACTTCGCCAGCGCGCTCCCCGGCGACATGGTGGCCATGCTCCCGCCGGGCACCGGCAAGCGCGTGCCCCGAGGCACGAGCTTCGTGTTCCAGATCCACTACGCCCCCAACGGCCGCGCCCAGCGCGACACCACCCGGCTCGGGCTGCACTTCGGCGACCCCGCCGAGATCGAGCGCGAGGCCCAGACCGTGGCCCTGTTCGACACCGAGCTGCGCCTGCCGCCCGGCGCCCCGGACACCGCGGTCCGCGCGCGCTACACGTTCAAGGAGGACGTGTTCCTCTACGGGCTGACCCCGCACATGCACCTGCGCGGGAAGAGCTTCGACTACCTGCTCCTGCTCCCTGACGGCACGACCCAGCGCGTCTTGAGCATTCCCGCCTACGACTTCAACTGGCAGACCACGTATCGCCTGGCCGAGCCGCTGCGCGTACCCCGGGGCGCGAAAATGCTGGGGGTCGCGCACTACGACAACTCGGCGGAGAACCCCGCCAACCCCGACCCCACCGCGACCGTGCGCTTCGGCGAGCAGACCTTCGACGAAATGATGATCGGCTACATGGACGTCTACCCGGTCGAGGCGCGGAAGGCGACGAAGTGAGCCGGCTCGCCGGGCTGGCGCTGCTCCTCGCCCTCGCCGGCTGCAGCGGCACGGAGCCCGCGGACCCGGTGCCGGCTGCCGAACCAGCCGCCCGCGAGCCGGCCCCTGAGGTCGCCCGCGGCCCCGAGCGCCTGGAGCCCGACGCGCTCGGCGCCGAGCCCCTCGCCGACCTCCCCCTGCGCCTGGCCGACGGCCGCGCGAGCAGCCTCGGCGCGGCGCTCGGGGACGCCCGGGCGCTGGTGATCGCCTACACCTCGCTGCGCTGCCCGGTGACCCGGCTCTACGCCCCCGGCTGGGGTCCCTTGGGCGCTGAGCTCGCCGAGCGCGAGGTGGCCCTGCTGCTGGTCGACCCCATGCAGGTCGACGACGACCCCGACGTCCTCGCGGCCGCCGAGGAGCACGGCTGGACCGCCCCCGTGGCCCGCGACCCCGAAGGCGCGCTGACCGAGGCCCTCGACGCCCGGCGCACCGCCGACGTGTTCCTCCTCGACCGCGAGCTGCGCGTGCGCTACCGCGGCGCGAAGGACGACCAGTACGGGATCGGCTACCGCCTGGCTGCCCCCCGCGAGCGCTACCTGGCGGACGCCCTCGACGCGCTGCTCGCCGGCGAGCCGATCGCGGTCCCGGCGACCGAGGCCCCGGGGTGCAAGCTCAACCGCTGAGCGCGCCCGCGCGCTTCACCTCAGCCGAGCGCGCCGTGATCGCGCGCTGCACCACGCCCTACCGCGTCCAGCAGTGGCTGCACGCCCTGCCCTACAACGCCGAGCCCGAGGGCGCGACCCTGCGCACCTTCCGGGGCGTGGTCGCGAGCGGCACCGCGCACTGCCTCGAGGCCGCGCTCAGCGCGGCCGCGATCCTGGAGCAGCACGGCTACCCGCCTCTGCTCCTGGACCTCGCGTCCCAGGACGGGCTGGACCACGTGCTGTTCCTCTACCAGGCTGACGGCCGCTGGGGCACCGTGGCGCGCTCCCGCGACCCGGGGCTCCACGGGCGCAGGCCGGTGTTTCGCTCGCTGCGCGCGCTGGTCGACAGCTACTTCGACCCGTACATCGACGGCCACGGACGGATCGTAGGCTACGGCGTCGCCGACCTGCGCGACCTCGACCCCTACCCCTGGCGCCTGAGCCCCAAGAACGCGTGGCAGGTCGAGCGCTTCCTGATCGCGCTCCCGCACACCGACTTCCACGGCGCCGACGCGCGCTACCGGCGCTGGCTCACGCGCTACCTCGCCTACAAGCGGCGCTACCCGGCGCGGCGGCCGACCTATTACACCGACCGCAGGACCTGGACCCCGGGCTACCCCAAGGGTCGACCCGACTGAGCTACCGCGCCCTCAACGTCCACAGCCGGGCCGTGGGCGAGTGCACGACCCCTTCGGCGCAGGCCTCGAGCCCCGGGTCGGCCTTCCAGCGCGCCTCGCAGCGCGCGAGCGCCGCGGGGCCCGCGCGCTGGAGCAGCGCCTGCAGCGAGCAGGCGTCGACCAGGCTCCACCAGGCCTCGTCCACGTCGGCGTGCACGATCGGGTGCACGAGGTCGTCGCTCCGAGCCAGCTCCCAGCCGAGCTTGGGGAGCTGCTCGCGCAAGGGCGCCTCCCACCCCGGACGCGCGGTCCCGGTCGCGGCCTCGACGGCCTCCCCCAGTCGACACCAGGCGCCCTCGGACTGCCGCGGCCAGAACACGACCCGCGCCACGGCTCCGGGCGTCGCAGCCCGGCGCCAGTCGGCGAGCGCCAGCGCGCGGTCGGGGAGGAGCTGGAGCACGAACGCGGACACGAACCCGCCCGCCTGCCGCACGTGCTCGCTGACCTCGCGCGCCCGCGCGCTCTGCACCGTGAGGTTCGAGGGCAGGTCCCGGGCGAGCAGCAGGTCGAGCATGGCCGGGGCGGGCTCGAGGGCCCACACCGTGCGCTCGGGGAAGCGCTGGGCCAGGAGCACCGCCTCGTCCCCGGGCCCGGCGCCGACCACGACCAGGTCCCCCGGCGGCGGATCGAACCCGGCCAGGGTGTCCTGGAGGTGCGGCGCGAAGCGCGGGCTCCAGTAGCGCGCGTAGGCCGGCGCGACCGTGTCCCAGCTCGAGACCGGGTCCGTCACTCGACGCGCAGGGACTCGACGGGGTCCAGCTTCGCGGCCCGCGCGGCGGGGTAGAGCCCGGCCACCGCCGCGACCAGGGTCGCGATCCCCACCGACCCCGCGATCAGCCAGCCCGAGAGCTGGAAGAACGCGAGGTGCTAAGTGACTGGTCCTTGAAGGCGTAGGCGGCGATCGCGTTCAGGATCACCCCGATCAGACCAGCCCCCGGCGACCCCCATGAACCCGCCGCCGAAGCCGATCGTGCAGGCCTCGGCCAGGAACAGCCGGCGCACGTCGCGGTCGCGGGCGCCCAGGGCCTTGAGCACGCCGATCTCGCGGGTGCGCTCGATCACGGCCATGACCATGGTGTTCGCGATCCCGAAGATCGCGACCACGAGGCCAATGCTCCCGAAGAAGCCGAGGATCACCTTGACCACCACGAAGAAGATCCCGATCGCCGAGAGAATGTCGTTGATCGTGATCGTGGAGAAGCCGAGCTGCTTGATCGCGCCGTTGATCTCCTCGATCCGGTTCACGTCGTCGACCTTGACCACGACCACCGGGTAGGTCCCGTCCTCCTCCTCGTCGGGATCGCGCCCGAAGCGGAAGGGGAAGCGCTCCACGAGCTTCTGCACCGTGGCGTGGGGCGCGTGGGCCACCGCACCACCCCGGTTGAAGCGGTCGGAGTCGAACACCCCGATCACGTGCAAGGTCTCGGTCTCGAGGTCGTCGGGGCGGACCAGCTCCTTCAGCGGTTGACCGTCGGGCCCCTGCTCCTCGAGCTCCTTCGACTGGTAGCGGAAGAAGGCGCGCAGCTCGCTCACGAGCACCTCCTGCCCGATCACGTGCTCGGGCTTCAGCAGCAGGTCCTTGACCATGCCCGAGGGCAGCACGCACACGTTGCCCTCCTCGCCCTCCTTCCAGTAGCTGCCAGCGACCAGCGCGTCCTGGTAGCTCTCGGTGAGGGCCTTGGTCGGGATCCCCTCGACCTGCACGTTGGTCACGCGCTCCTGGACCTCGAGGGTCAGGTTGGCCACCGCGGCGGGGTAGGCGATCAGCACGCCCTCGATCTCGTTGAAGCTCTGGATCGCCGCGTCGTTGAGCGGCGGCCCGGCTTCCTCCAGGGTCTCAGTGGTCCGGCGCCCCATGAACTGCGCCTTCTGCGAGCGCGAGAGCACGTTGATCCGGGTGACCATCTCCTCGCTCTTGAGCTGGGAGGTGAACACCTCCTGCAGCCCGATCGCCAGCGAGAGCAGGGTCACGAGGGCGCCGACGCCCACGGCCACGCCGCCCATGGTCAAGAACGTGCGCAGCTTGTGGCGCCGGAGGTTGGCGCGGGCGTGGCCCAGGACGTCGCCGAGCTTCATTCGGCGGGCTCCGCCGGCTCGGCCGGGGTCGCGGGCTGGGCGCTGCCGTCGAGGCGCAGGTCCTCCTCCAGCTTGCCGTCGCCCAGGATCAGCAGGCGCTCGGCGTAGGTGTTCGCCTGCTCGCGGTCGTGGGTCACCAGGATCACCGTGCGCCCCTCCTTATGCAGCGCGGTGAGCATGCCCATGATCTCCTCGGCGGTCTTGGAGTCGAGGTTTCCGGTGGGCTCGTCGCAGAGCAGGATCCGCGGCTCGTTGACCAGGGCCCGCGCGATCGCCACGCGCTGGCGCTCGCCGCCCGAGAGCTCGGTGGGCCGGTGGCCCATGCGCTTGGCCAGCCCGACCTTCTCCAGCAGCTTCTGCGCGCGCTCGGTGCGCTCGGCCTTGGCCACCCCGCGCAGCGCCAGGGGCAGGGCCACGTTCTCGACCGAGGTCAGGTGCGGGATCAGGTTGAAGGACTGGAAAATGAAGCCCACGATCTCGCGGCGATAGGCCGCGAGCTTGTCGGAGCTGCTCGTGGAGAGCACCGCCCCCTCGACCTTCACGTGCCCGGTCGAGGGCCGGTCGAGGCCGCCCAGGATATTGAGCAGGGTCGACTTGCCGCTCCCCGAGCGCCCGATCACGCCGACGAAGGAGCCCTCCTCGATCACGAAGGACACCCCGTCCAGGGCGCGGACCTCCGAGTCGCCAAACCGATAGGATCGCCGCACGTCGACGAGTTCCAAGAGCGCCACCGGGGCCTCCTTACGCGAGTCGCGCGACTGTAGCACGCGTCGTGAAGCTCGACCGGACGGATCCCCGGGGCTCGCTCCGGCTCGGGTGCAGGCTTTGTTTTTCGTCGGCCAGGGGTGAGAATCGCCGGCCATGAGCACCCCGCCCCCCTTGAACGGCATGTGGCACGTGGCCCTCAACGTGGAGGACGTCGAGCGCGCGCTCGCGTTCTATCGCGACGTGGTCGGCCTCGAGGTCGAGTGGCGCCCCGATCCGGACAACGTCTACCTGACCTCCGGCCGCGACAACGTCGCGCTGCACAAGGGGCAGGGTCAGCCCGGGCGCCTGGACCACATCGGCTTCGTGGTCCCGACCCCCGACGCCGTCGACGCCTGGGCCGCCTGGCTCGAGAGCCAGGGCGTCACCCTGGAGAAGGCGCCCAAGACGCACCGCGACGGCGCGCGCTCGCTCTACGTGCGCGACCCCGAGGGGACCCTCGTCCAGTTCATTCACCACCCGCCGATCAGCCAGCCGGAGCTCGCATGACCCCTTCGCGCCTCCTCGTCTCCACCCTGGGCGTCGCGCTCGCCCTCGGCGCCGCTGGCTGCGGCAAGGACAACCTCGTCCCCGCCTCCTGGGCCAACGAGGCCCGCTCGGTGCCCATGCACGAGGTGCCCCACGAGGGGGACGCGGGAGAGCTCGTCGCGAACTACGTGCAGGAGGGTGAGGCGGACCGCGACCCGCTGACCTCCTTGAGCTACGAGGAGGGGCTGAGCGAGGTCACCCTCGAGCTCGAGGCCGGCGAGTACGAGCTCGTCGAGGCCGTCTCGCTGACGGCCGACGAGGTCACGATCACCGGCGCCGGGAGTCACAACACCCGGGTGCTCCTCGACTGCGAGTCGGCGACCTCGATCCTGATCCAGGGCGCGCACAAGGTCACCGTGCGCGACGTGACCCTGGTCGGGCTGTCCGGCGGCGGGATCCGCCTGCGCGACTGCGCCGAGCTCGTGCTCGAGAACGTGACCGTGGTCGGCGCCTACTTCGGCTTCGACGCGGAGGACGCGACGACCACCGTGCGCGACTGCGTGTTCGCCGGCTGCGAGAAGGGCCTCGTGCAGGACGGCGGCGAGGTCTCGATCGCCGACACCTGCTTCGCGCAGAACTGGATCGCGCTCCAGGGGCGCACGACCCTGACCCTCGAGGCCTGCGCCTTCGTCGAGAACCAGACCGCGGTCGACGTGCGGGTCGACGCGCGCTCCAAGATCCTGAGCTCCCTGTTCGCCGGCGAGCGCCAGGACCTGGCCTGGACCGGGACCCCCGGCGAGGCCCGCGACAACCTCGCGGCCCTGCGCGACGTCGGCGCCCGCCTCGGGCGGCGCACCAACCTCCCGATCAACCACTTCCAGGAGTTCCCCACCGGGCTGGCCCACGGCATGCCGCTGGGGTTCGAGCTGGCCCGGGTGCACCTCGCGATCCAGCGCTGGCTGCTGCGCGGCGAGCGCGACCCGGTCCAGGCCCTCGACGACTTCCGTGAGGATCAGGCCCTGCGCTACGGGATCGCCAGCCAGCAGGCGCTGACCTCGGAGGAGCTCGAGAAGGCCAAGCGCGCCGCCCGGCTCGGCCTGGCCTACTGGGGCGAGCGTCCCCTGAGCGAGGCCCCCGAAGAGCTGATCAACGTCGCCGAGCTCGGTCAACCCGACTGAGGCCGCCGCAGGCGAGCGCTCGGCCTGGATTTAGGCTTGAATTCGCGCTGATTTCGTCCTATTGTCCGCGCTCCCGTGAAACGCCTTAAGCGGTTATTTCGCTTCCGGTTGCGCTGTTCACGGGGTAACTTCCCTCTCCCGGGAGGGTTGATAGGGCACTAAGTTGGTCCTATATTCCTGCCCATGGGGGCCACCCGGCCCGAGGACGAGCCCGTGCTGCAACTCACCAAGCGCCTGGACTACGCGCTCATCGCGCTGACCCACCTCGCGGTCCATCCCGAGGAGCGGGTGAGCGCGCGCGAGCTGGCCGAGCTCTACAGCATGCCGATCACCCTCCTGGCCAACGTGCTCAAGGCCCTGGCCCGCGGCGGCGTGCTCGCCTCGACCCGCGGCACCAAGGGCGGCTACCAGCTCGCCGAGGCCCCGGCCGCGCTGCCGGTGGGCCGGATCGTGGAGCTGATCGAGGGCCCCCTGCGCCTGGCCGAGTGCATCGGCCACGACCACGAGGACGCAGGCTGCTGCGTCTCCGACACCTGCCCCGTCAAGCGCAGCGTGTTCAAGCTGCACGTGCGGATCCGCGACGTGCTCTACGGCATGACGGTCGCCGAGCTGGCGTCCGGGGCCCGCCAACCCGGCGAAGCCCTGCCCGTAGCGCACTCCGAGGTCGCCGACTGTCTGAGTGAGAGGTAAGCGCATGACGCTCCAAAAGCCCGTCTACCTGGACAACAACGCCACTACCCGCATGGACCCTCGCGTGCTCGAGGCCATGCAGCCCTACTTCCTCCAGCACTACGGCAACGCCGCCAGCCGCAACCACGCCTATGGCTGGGTCGCGGAGAAGGCGGTCGAGCTCGCCCGCGAGCAGGTCGCCAAGCTGATCGGCGCCAGCGCCAAGGAGATCGTGTTCACCTCGGGGGCCACCGAGAGCGACAACATCGCGATCAAGGGCGCCCTGGACATGTACAAGTCCAAGGGCAAGCACGTGATCACCCTCGAGACCGAGCACAAGGCGGTCCTCGACTGCTGCAAGTACCTCGAGCGGATCGGCGCAGCGGAGGTCACCTACCTCAAGCCCCAAGCCGACGGCCTCGTCGACCTCCAGCAGCTCGAAGAGGCGATCCGGGACGACACCGTGCTGGTGGCGATCATGGCCGCCAACAACGAGATCGGCGTGGTCCAGCCCCTGGCCGAGATCGGCGCGCTCTGCCACCGCAAGCAGGCGCTGTTCTTCACCGACGCGGCCCAGGCCGTGGGCAAGATCCCCCTCGACGTCGAGGCCATGCAGATCGACATCCTCGCGATCTCGGGCCACAAGGTCTACGGCCCCAAGGGGATCGGCGCGCTCTACGTGCGCCGCCGCAAGCCCCGGGTGCGCCTCGCGCCGCTGATCCACGGCGGCGGCCACGAGCGCGGCATGCGCTCGGGGACCCTCGACGTGCCCTCGATCGTGGGCCTGGGCAAGGCCTGCCAGATCGCGGGGGAGGAGCTCGAGGCCGAGACCCAGCGCCTGACCGGGCTCCGCGACCGGCTCTGGAACGGGCTGCAAAAGGACCTGGACTTCATCTACCTCAACGGCCACGCGACCCAGCGTCTGCCTGGGAACCTCAACGTGAGCTTCGCCCACGTCGAGGGCGAGGGCCTCATGATGGCCATGAAGGACCTGGCGGTCTCGAGCGGCTCGGCCTGCACCTCGGCCAGCCTCGAGCCCAGCTACGTGCTCAAGAGCCTCGGCGTCGGCGACGAGCTGGCGCACACCTCGATCCGCTACGGCCTGGGCCGCTTCACGACCGAGGAAGAGGTCGACTTCGCGATCGAGCAGACCGTCTCGGCGGTCAAGCGCCTGCGCGAAATGAGCCCGCTCTACGAAATGGCCAAGGAAGGGATCGACCTCAGCACGATCCAGTGGACCGTACACTAGCCTTCCGCACGAACAACCCCGGGGCCCCGCGCCCCTGAACGCACCCC
>JAWKSZ010000098.1:0-19899 GCA_041402045.1 Planctomycetota bacterium
GCACCGGCGCGCGGGACCAGCCGGCCCGGCCTTCGCCCTGGCCCACGGCGAGCACGCCGCCGCTGGCCACGTCCAGGAGCGCCGCCTCGGTGCGGGCGGTGACCCGCACCTCCTCCGCCGGGAGCAGGAACCCGACCAGCAGCGGGTAGAGCGCGGCGCAGGCGTTGTGGCCCTCGAGCACCCGGGTCCGCCGGGCGTAGACGAGCACGACCTCGCACCCGATCCCCGCCGCCGCAGCGCGGATCGCGGGCAGGCTCGCGTCGCCCAGGAGGAAGCTCGGGATCGCCTGCACCTGGGCGAAGGGCTCGAGGGCGGGGCCGCCCACCGGCGGCCAGCCCTCGTGGGGGTCCGACGACGCCGCGTGCAGTCCAGCGCGGATCGCGCGCAGCGCGTCGACGCCGGGCGCCTGCAGCCGCGGGCTCCAGGGCCCGGGCTCCCACACGCACGCGCTGTCGAACAGGAGCGCGCTGCGCTCGGTGTAGGCCGCGAGCTCGACCACCGCCAGGTTCGCGGGGGCCAGGAGCGTCGGCCGCGCGATCGGCCCGACGCGGCCCCCGCTCGCCGGCCGGGGCGGACGCCCGCCCTGCACGAGGTAGGCCTCGGCGTCTCCCGAGAACACGAGCGGCGCGCCGCAGGCCTCGACGTCCGGGTCCAGGACCCGGGTCAGCCCGGGGTGCGCGGGCATGGGCTCGCGGGTGGCGTCCACGCTGGCGCAGCCCAGGCCTCCCAGCGCGAGCAGCGCCAGGCTCGTTCGTAGCAGGTCCACGGCTACCTCCCCTCGTCCCAGCGGTGACTCGGCCAGCGCGGCAGCGCGACGTCGACGGGCGCCTCGCCGGCGGGGGCCTCGCCCCACCACGAGCTCGCGACCAGCGCCGCGCCCTGGGCGACCTCGAGCCGCCGGGTCGAGGGGTCGACCCCCACGCACACCAGGCGCTCGACCCCGAGCACACCGCGGTGCAGGACCCCGCCCACCCCGCTCCCCAGGTCCTCGACGCTGCGCACGTCGAGGGGCGCCAGGGCGCGGACCGTGGGCACGTACTGCGCCAAGGCCTGGAGCGTCGAGGCGGGCACCGGGCGGTCCGAGAGCACGTCCTGCGCCGCGGAGCTCAGCGCGGCCTCCAGCCGGGTCAGGTGATCGAGGGCGGCGACGGCAGGGGAGCCCCAGCCCAGGAGCTGCTCGCCCACGTCCCGCAGCCGCGCGGCGGAGAACGCGATCCGCGCGTGCAGCTCCGGCAAGGGCTCGAGCACCGGGATCGGGCCCACGTCGTCGATCGGGCCCAGGTCCGCGGGGGCCGGGGGCGTGGCGTTGAGCGCGGCGAAAGCGGTCAGCGCCAGGCGGTCGCGATACCAGGGGTCGTTGAGGGTCGCGATCGGGGCCAGCCCGCGGCGGCGCAGGAGCGCGGCCACCGTCCACAGCCGGCCCTGCTCCAGGCAGGCGCGGGTGGGCACCGGACGGCTCGGGTCCCACCACGGGCGCGCCTGCTCGCGCAGCGCGGCCACCGCGGCGTCGTAGGCCTCGGGGTCGGGGCCGTCGCTGCCCTCGGCCGAGATCACGCTGCGCAGGCGGCGCCCGGCCACGGGATCGGCGAGCACCCCGAGCACGTCCAGAGCCGACGCTCGCTCGCGCCCGGCCACGCGCCCGGGACCGAGCCGCGCCAGGGCCTGCCCCTCGAGGGAGCGCAGGCGCCCCAGGAGGTGCACGCCCTCGAGCTCGCCCGGGGCGGGCGCGCCGAGGACCGGGGCCGGGGTCAACGCGCGGGCCGTGCTCGCCACCCGCGCCACCACCGCGTCGCTCAGCTCGCTCGGGGTCACGGACTGCTGGGACAGCACCCGCCTGAGGGCCTCGAGCAGCTCGAAGGGCGTCACCGCGTCGGTCCGCCCGTAGAGCACCTCCAGCGCCGCCTCCAGCCGGGCCAAGGCGCCGAAGCCGTAGCGCCCGTCGGCGAGCCGGCCCTGGGAGAGCGCGAGCACGAGCATGCACGCCGCGCGGCTGGCCGCGGGGTCGTCCGGGTCGAGGGGCAGGCCCGCCACGCTCAGCCAGCGCATGGCCCGACCGTGGTCGTCGAGCCCCGTCGCGTGGCTGAACAGCCCGCGCTCGCGCAGGGCGCCGTAGTCGAGCACCACCTCTCGCCCGCAGAGCGCGCTGAGCACGGGAGAAGGCGCGGGGCCGACCGCCGCGCGGATCAGGGCCACCTCCGAGTGCACCCGCCGCCGGGCGGGGTCGGCGAGCTGCGACGGCAGGCCCTCCAGCGCCGCGAGCACGCTCACGTATTCTTGCGCCGCGCGCACCGCGTGGCGCGAGGTCTGCCCGCGCACGTCGCGGGCGAGGCGCCCCAGCTCGCGATCGAGGAGGTCGACGAGCCCGCGGACCTCGGGCCGCACGACCCGCTGCTCGAGCTCCAGGGCCAGCCGCGACGCTACCGCGCCGTAGATCACGAGGCTGGTGTCCGCGCTCGCCAGCGGGGGCAAGGTCGCCTCGGGGCCGTAGAGCGCGGAGAGGCTGGGGCGCGGCGGACCGAGCTGGATCAGGCCGTGGCTGCCCAGCGCCGCGATCTGACCGGGCTCGAGCTCGAGGGGCTGCTCCAGGAGCCCGTCCAGCGGCGGGAGCGGCCGCGGTTCGCTGGGGGTCCAGCTCGGCGCGCGGTAGTCGCGGGGCGCGTCGGGGATTCGGGGCGCGGCCAAGACCCACCGCGGCTCCCCGCCCAGCCAGCGCGCGAGGCCCCAGGCCGCGCAGAGCACGCTGGCCGCGACCAGGGCGTGGCCCCACCAGCGCAGGCCGCGGGGCGCGTCGGGCACGGCCTCGGTGTCGAGCTCCTTGGCCAGCCCGGCGTCGAAGCTGGCCCAGCGCGCGGCGTCGGGCAGCGGCACCACGTCCCGCACCAGCTCCTGCAGCGCCGAGAGCTCGGCCAGCTCCCGCGGCGCGCCGGCGTCGAGGGCCAGTCGCGCGATCACGCGCTCCTCCTCCTCGGGGGAGAGCTCGCCGTCGAGGAACCCGCTCAGCTCGGCGTCGCTCACGTGCCCACCTCGGTCTGCCGCGCCTGCTGCAGCACCTCGGCCCGGGGGCCGAGGACGTCCGCCAGCCGCCGGCGCAGGATCTGGCGCCCCTTGTGGATCCGGGACATGACCGTGCCCTTGGGGATCTTGAGCGTCTCCGCGATCTCGGCGTAGCTCAGCCCGTGCACGTCCCGCAGGACCACCGCCGCCCGCGACGCCGGGGGCAGCGCGTCGATCGCCTCGCGGACCAGCGCCCGGGTCTCGGCCTGGGCCAGGCGCTCGCTGGCGCTCGGCCCGCGGGCCGCGGGCTCGAGGTCCTCGGGGAGCTCGGGCTCGCGCAGCCGGCGCTGCCGGCGGTCGAGGGCCGCGTTGGTCGCGATCCGGCGCAGCCAGGTGCGGAAGCTCGAGCGCTCGGCGAAGCGGTTCAGGCTGCGGTAGGCGCGCAAGAAGGCCTCCTGGGTCACGTCCATGGCGTCGTCGGCGTCGCGCAGGATCCAGAACGCCGTGCGGTAGGCCACCTCTCGGTGCACCTCCACCAGGCGGGCGAAGGCCTCGCGGTCGCCCGCGCGGGCCCTCTGGATCCATTCGGCTTCGTCGTCCACGCGCACCGCACTCGACCCGGGCCGCTCCCGGGGGATTCGCCCGAAAATACCAGGTTCCGCGGCGCCCCCCGGCTCGCCCCGCCCCCGAGCCGCGAGATAGACTGGTGCCATGACTCGACTTGCGACCCTGGCCTGCGCCGCCCTGTGCCTGCTCCCGGCCCTCGCCCAGGAGGCCGAGCCCCCCTACGACCTCGAGCGCGAGGAGCTCACCTGCGAGAGCCCGCCCTTCAAGCTCGAGCGCCCCAGCGACTCCTGGGTGTTCCTCAAGCTCGACGTGCTCCAGGAGCGCGCGCGGGCCGAGGGCCAGGACCCGACGAGCTTCGAGACCCTCAAGGCCCAGCTGTGGTGGGGGGCCGCCAAGGCCTCGATCTACCTGCGCGCCTTCCCCGACGGGGTCCACCGCCGCGAGCCGGCCACCAGCGACACCTTCGCTGACGGCCAGATCGAGCACGTGCAGCGCGCGCTGGGCGAGGGCGCCGAGCTCAAGAAGCGCGGGCACGCCAAGGTCGCCAAGCGGGTGGCGACGGTGTTCGAGGTCGAGGGCCAGAGCCGCGACGGCAAGCCCTGGTTGGTGCAGCAGGCGGTGATCTACCGCGCCGAAGACCTGCAGGTGTTCGTGCTCTCGCTGGAGGGCCCCGCCGACGACCGCCCCAAGGACCTGCGCAAGCAGTTCAAGAAGCTGCTCAAAGCGGTGAAGCTCTGAGCGGTCGCCCCGCCCCGGTCGACCCCGACGCCGAGGGCTTCGCCGAGCTGCGCCTGGAGCTGGGCGGCGTCCCCGCCAGCCTGCGGGTCCTCGCCCGCGCCCCCCGCGCCTGGTCCGCGGTGTGGGGCGCCTGGCGCGGCGTGCTGTTCGAGGGCGAGCTCCCGCGCACGACCAAGGAGCTCCTGGCCCTGGCCGCCGCCGCCGAGGCCGGGCGCGAGGACCTGAGCGCGCTGTGGCGCGACGCCCTCGCCCGCCGCGGCCTCGCGCCCAAGCTCCTGGACGACGTGGCCCTGGGCCGCGCGACCTCGCTCCCCAAGCGCACGCGGCTGGTGCTCGGCTCCGGGGCGCGGCTGGTCAAGGACCCGGGCGCGCTGACGGAGGAGGACTTCGACGCCCTGCGCCACGTGGGGCTCGGCGACGCCGAGCTGGCCGAGCTGGTCGCGGCCTGCGGCGTGCTCCGGCTGGTCCTGACCGTGGACCTGGCCCTCGACCCGCCGGCTCCTTAGCGCGGCTCGAGGAAGCGCGCGACCCGCGCCAGCTCCGCCTCGAGCTCGCGGCGGAAGGCCGCGCCGCGCGGACGCGCGTCACCGACGCTGAGGTTCGCCCAGCCGACCACGGCGTCGCGCCACAGGAGCGGCAGGGCGTAGGCGTAGAGCATGCCCTCTTCGAGGCCGAGCTCGGCGTAGCCCGCGTCCAGGTCGCCGACCCGGTAGTCCTGGACGCGCGGGCGCAGGATCAGGTCCTGGGCCCGCGCCGGGGCGCGGATCGGGTCCGCCTGCACGAACCCCAGGCGCTCGACCGCGGCGCCCAGGGTCGTCGCCGGGAACAGGGTGTTCGCGATCGCCCGCGCGCGCAGCCGGGCGATCTGTCTCGAGGCGCGCTTGGCCATAAGGCCCCAGGCTACGCGAGGTCGCGGCTCAGGGGGCGAGGAGCACGGGCTGAGTCCAGGCGTAGAACGCCCGGCCGTCGCGCACGCAGGTCACCCGCACCCGGGCGTAGCCCGAGAGGCCGGCGAGGTCGACGTCCAGCCGCGGGCCCTGCACGACGTGCGCCACTCGGCCGCCCTGGGTCACGACCTCGAGGGTCAAGCCGTCCGGCTGCGAGACCTCGCGGGCGGGACCCCGCACGTGCGGCTGGGCGAGCTCGGCGTCGGTCCCCGGGAGGTCGACCTCGACGGTCAGCCCCCGCGCGGGGTCGAGGTCCACGGTCGTGAGCACCACGCCGCTCGTCGCGTAGAAGTCGCCCGCGCGCAGGGCGGCGAGGAGCGCGGGCCGCGTCAGCTCGCGGGCGCGGACCATGATCCAGCCGCCGCCGGCGGGGGCGTGGATCCCCAGTTCACGCTTGAGCCGCGCGTTCCAGGTCTTGGTGTGGTGCGCGTCGTCGCTGGCGACCCCGTAGAGCAGGCGCCCCTGGGACAGCACGGTGTCCCACAGGGCCTCGGTCGACGGCTGCGCGCCGCTGCCGAAGTTCTTGGCGTGGGGGTAGGCGTTGTAGACCTCGAAGAAGCCCACGCCCGCGTCGAGCACGTCCTGCGCCGCGATCTGGCCCTTGAAGTTCGGGTGGTTCGCGATCGCGATCCCGCCGGCGGCTTCGATCGCCGCGCGGTGCCGGGCGAGGATCGCGGCGACGGTGTCGCCGGGCCCGAAGTCCTGGCCGAGGTCGGTGTCCCAGGTCTCGGGGTCCACGCCGAGGGCCGTGCTGTGCACGATCCGCTCGGGGGCCTGAGGGTTGCGACGCTGATAGAGGAGGCGGGTGCGGGTGTCGCTCGTGACCTCGGAGCCCGGGAGGAACACGAAGCCCTCGTCCTCCAGGTCCCGCGCGCGGTCCTCGCGCCCGATCCGGTCGTGGTCGCTCAGGCAGAGGAACTGGTAGCCGTGCTCCTTGTACCAGCGCGCGACCCTGCGCGGCCCCGAGTCACCGTGGGGCAGGGGGAGCCAGATCCGGGCGTGGGCGTGGGTGTTGCCCTTGAACCAGCGCGGCGCTGGGGCGCCCCCCAGGCCCTCGACGAGGGACTGCCCGCTGACCGGGCCGAGGAGCAGCGCGCCGAGGAGCAGGCTGAGGAGGGGAGCTCGCATGCGGGACACGGAGCACCCGGCGTGCCCGGCGCGGGAAGGGGAGTTACGCCCTGCCCCGCGTCGAGCGACCGGCGGCGGACGGAATCCGCCGCCGGCGTCTCTGGCCCGGCTCGGCGCCGGGGGCGTAGGCCCGGGGCGCGCGGCCTACTTGACCGGGATCCGCACCGGGATCTTGCCGCTCTCCACGCCGTCGCGGGTGACGGTCACGTAGAAGAACTGGTCGGTGGAGTCGCCCTTGAGGCGCACGCTGGCGTTGAAGCTGGGGCCCTTGCCCTTCTCCACGAACTTGCCGTCGCTGCGCTTCTCGTACCACGTCAGCTCGCCCGCAGGGCCTCGAGGTCGCCGTGAGCTCCACCTTGAAGCTCTTGGAGCTGAAGCCCGAGGGCTTCTCCAGGGGCGCGACCTCGCCCAGCTTCAGCCCCTGGGCCGGGTCGAAGTTCTTCGTCCCGTTCCAGTGGGCGACGTAGTAGGACTCGATCGGGGCGCCGACCAGGGTGTTCTGGTTGATCCCCGCGTGGTCGAACAGCCCCGCGAAGTAGTAGTCGTCTCCGTCGACGAAGTGGCTCACGTCGGAGGAGATCGTCTGGTTCAGCGACCAGCGCAGGAGCCCGCCGCCCAGCGGCGAGATCTTGCCCGTGGGGACGTCGATCAGCGCCGCGCCGTGCAGCGGACGCCAGGCGTCGTCGAAGTGGAACCCGCCGCTGACGAGCATGCGCGTGCGCCCCTCGTCGAGCCAGGTCATTTGGAACACGTCGCGGGAGAAGCCGCCGACCTCGGTGAAGCGCTCCCACTGCTGGGTCTTGGCGTTGAGCCGCGCGATCCCGAAGGTCTCGATCGTGTTGCGCTCGTGGATCGGGAAGCGGTCGCTGACCACCGCCAGGGTCCCGCCGACGTAGAGGTTGCCCTCCTTGTCCATGGTCATGCAGCGCACCCGCGGGAAGCCCGCGGCCAGGAACCCGTGGTAGAGCTCGGGCAGCGCGGGCAGGCCCGGCAGGCCCTCGGGGTAGTGCTTCTGGTCCAGCTCGCTGAGGAACAGGGTCACGCCCTTGCCGACGGGGCGCCAGTCCTTCTCGGTGTGGTCGTAGCGCGCGACGTTGTAGAGCATGCGCGAGTTGTTCGACGTCTCGCCGTAGTAGTTGAAGGTCCCGCCGATGTAGATCCCCACCGGGTCCTGGGTCTGATCGAGGTAGATCGAGTCGATCAAGAGCACCGGCTTGGCCGGGTACTCGGCCATGAGCGCCCAGCCCAGGGCGGAGTAGACGCCGTCCTGGGTGCGCTTGATCACCTGCCCGGTGGACTTGGGCGACTTGGTCAGCTCGGGGTTCTCGATGTACCCGCTGCTGCCGACCATGTAGAGGTCGCCGGTCTTGTCGTCCCAGGCGATGTCGTTCACGGGCACGCTGCGCTTGGGGTCGGCCGAGGCGCCCATGACCGGCTGGCCGTAGGCGGTCTTGCCCTCGAGCTGGTGCCACTCGCTCGTCTCGGGGTCGAACCAGCAGATCCCGTTCATGTTCGAGATCGCGCCGTAGACCCAGAGCTTGCCGTCCCGGACCTTCATGCCCTTGGGCGGACTGCCGGGGCCGGTCACGTCGGCGCCGGTCTGCCAGGCGACGGGGTTCCAGCCCTGCTCGGGGTGGTGCGTCCACACGAACCAGTTCGTGTTGCGGATCGCCTCCCAGCGCCCGCAGAAGTAGAGGGTGTCCCCGATCTTGGCGACCCCCGAGATCTGCGGCGCCCCGGTGCCGTCGTCCATGCCGGTCTTGCCGGTCATTTGGTGGTCCTTGCCCTTCATGGGCGGGGGCTTGGGGAAGGAGCGCGACCAGTGCTCGTTGCCCTCGGACCAGCCCTGGGTGGGCGGGGTGAAGGGCTGGCGCTGGTTGGCCGCTTCGGCGACCTCGGGCGGGTTGGCCACGAAGTCCACGGTCTCGTTCCAGCGCGCGATGTACCAGGACTCGAAGGCCTTGTCTTCCTTGCTGTTCTTACCCTCGCGCTCGCCGCCTATGTAGTTGAAGTCGCCGAGGAAGTAGACGTCGTTGCCGTCGATCGCCAGCCGGCACTCGGGCATGCTCCGCGAGCCGAGGCCGCTGCCGAGCTGCTCCCAGGTCTGGGTCGCCGGGTCGTAGCTCATGGCCAGGTGGGCCGGGGTGCCGTCGTTGAACCCGTTGTAGAAGCCCTTGTTGGTGCGCCCGCCGAAGGCGCCGGCGAAGTAGATCTTGCCGTTCTCCGCCTTGCCGATCGAGAACACGTCACGGCCGACGCCGCCCTTGCCGGTGGGGTCGATCCAGCGCTGGCCCGCTTGATCCCACTTGGCGATCCCGCGGATCGTCTGGTCGCTCTTCGAGCCCTGGCTGAAGGCGCCCACGATCCAAATGTCCTCGCCGTCGACGAGGAAGTCGTGGATCACCGGGGCGTCGCGGAACATGAAGTCCTCCGCGCGCTTGAGGATCGCCTCGTCCCCGCCGTCCTGGGGCTTGACCCCGGCCTCGGGGAACGTGCGCCAGCCCTTGCCCTCCTGCCAGGAGGCGAAGCCGACGGTGTAGCGCGTGGTCGCGCCGGACTCGATCGGGTCCTCGTTGTCGTCGCCGCCCGCCCACTTGAAGCGCCCGCCGAGGTAGATCGTGGACGGCTGGGTGCTGGTGTCGACCTGGATCTTGCGCACCGGGCCGGGGAGCCCGGGGCTCAGCGGCTCGTAGCTCTGGGTGTCGAAGTCGTAGCGGTGGATCGCCGAGGACTCGGGGTACTTGCGCAGGCTGCGCCCGTTCTGGATCCCGCCGAAGTCGCCGCCGCCGTCGAGGTCGTTGCCCTGCGGGTCGTAGGCCAGCGAGAGCACCGAGCCGCCCGGGCTCACGGTGCCGTCGTACTGGAACGTGCCCAGCGGCTTCCACTTGTTCGCCGACGGCTCCTTGGGGTCGAAGATCGCCAGGGCGTCGACGCGGTGATACATGATCCCGCCGGGGTTATCGAGGCGGGTGAAGCTGCCGCCGACCACGAGGCGCCCGTCGGGGAGGAACACGAAGTCCAGGATCTTGCCGTCGGGGCCGATCCCGCCCTGGGCCGAGTGGAAGTGGCACACCGGCTCGTAGCCGTGGGTCGGCGACCAGGTCCAGAGGTACCAGTAGTGGTTGCGGGAGGCGTCGGCGATGTTCCAGCCCGACGCTCCCGGCTCCCAGGCCCCGGCCATCCACAGCTTGCCCTCGTGCCACTTGGCCTTCTTCACGATCGGCTTGTTCGTGCCGTCGGACATGCCCGTGCCCGGGAGCATCTTCGTGCTCCCCGCCGGCTTGGGCAACTGCCGCGACCAGTGCTCGTCGCCCGCTCGAACGCTCGTGCTCGCCGCGATCCCCAGGACCGCGCACGCCAACCACCACCGACTCTGCATTGTCTGCCCCCTCTCGGTTTGGTGAGGGGAGAGTGTAGCCCGCAGACCCAGGCGGGGGGCCGGCTCTGGGCCCTGCAAGGCAGTGCACTCCAGGGTTGGAGACACCGTCCGGGCCACGCGCCAGCCGCTAGCCGATCAACAGGATCCCGAACAGGGTCAACCACACCGCGTCGAGGAAATGCCAGTAGGCGGCGCACAGCCACACGCCGCCGTGCTCCTCGCGGGTGTAGCGCCCGGCGAAGGCGCGGCGGGTGGTGACCCCCAGCGGGATCAAGCCCCCGATCAGGTGCAGCGCGTGGAGCGCGGTGAAGAAGTAGAAGAACGCGAGGAAGCTGTAGCCCGCGGGGTGCGTCCGCGTCTGCGTCAACTGCAGGAGCTCCGGCCCCGTGAGCTCCCGATACGGGCGCGCGATCTCCTGGAACAGGGAGGCGAGCTCCCACCAGTTGAGGGCCTGGAGCAAGAGGAACGCCGCGCCCAGGGCGCTGGTCGCGGCGAGCATACGCCGCAGCCCCGCGCCGTCCCCGGCGCGCGCGGCCTGGAGCGCGAGCTGCACGGTCACGCTGCTGACCACGAGCGCGGCGCTGCTGAGCCACAGCGTCCAGGGCAGCCCGGTGTAGTCGACGGGCAGCCAGCGCTCGCCGCGATCGGCGCGGATCAGGAAGTAGCCCACCACCGCGCTGAGGAACAGCACCGCCAGCGCGGCGAGGAAGAAGGCCATGAGCAGCGGCGCCGAGCCCGGCGCCGGGTGCTCCTTGTCACGCGGGGTCCGCGGCGGCGGGTCCGGGGTCGGTGGGAGCTCGGCCACCTCCACCCGCACCGCCTACTTGGGGTCCGGCTGGGGGGTGTCGGGGCCGCTCTCGGGGAGCTCGGGCTTCTTGACGAACTCCTCGTCCACCGTGCCGGTGAGGCTCTGGAGGAAGGCCACGAGCTTCGCGGCGTCGTCGTCAGAGAGCGACATGCCCGCTTGGTACTCGGCCATGCCCTTGACGACCGTCGTGAGGTCCTTGACGCTCCCGTCGTGGAGGTAGGGGGCGGTCTCCGCCACGTTGCGCAGCCCCGGGACCTTGAACTCGGTCCCGTTGTCCGGGTGCACCTTGCCGTCGACCTTGTAGGGCGCCTTGAGGCCGAGCTTCTGCTTCATGTTCCCGCCCAGGCTCGGGCCGGCGTGGCAGGTGATGCAGCCGTGGTCCTTGTAGACGCCGATCCCCTCGATCTGCTCCTCGGTCAGCGCGCTGAAGTCGCCGTTCACGAAGGCGTCGAACGGGCTCGGGGTCACGAGCATGCGCTCGAAGGCGCCGACGGCCTTGCCGAAGTTCTCGATCGTGACCGGCTGCTCGTCGTCGGGGAACGCGGCCTGGAACAGCTCGGCGTAGCCCGGGATCGTGTTCACGATCCCGATCACCGCGCCGTGGTCGACCATGGCGTGCTCCACGGGGTTGATCAGCGGGCCCAGGGCCTGGTGCTCCACGTCGGGCTCACGACCGTCCCAGAACTGCGAGGTGTGGAACGCCGCGTTGAACACCGTGGGCGCGTTGCGCGTGCCCTTCTGGTTCTTGTGCCCCATGGACACCGCGTTGTCGTCGCGGACGTCGATCCCGTAGCGGGTGAGCTCGTGGCAGGTGTTGCAGCTCACGTCGTGATTCGGGCTGAAGCGTGTGTCGTAGTAGAGGATCCGGCCGAGGTCGACCTTCTCCTGGCTCAGCGGGTTGCTGGCGCTCTCGGCCACGTCGGGCAGGGCGCCCAGGTTGGTCTTGGCCCACTCCTGCATGCTCTTGGTGAACACCCCGGGCTCGGCCGCGCCGCCCCCGGAGGTCCCCCCCGCGGGCTCGCCGCCGCCGCTCGAGCCCCCCTGAGGCTGCTTCCCCTCGTCGCCGGCAGGGCAACCGAGGAGGCTCGCCAGGACACCGGCGAGGACGACATGCTTGAGCGCGTTCATGAGGACAGACTCCTTCGAGCTAAAGGGAGGAAGCGTGTCGGTGTCCGAGGCCGGCGTCAGCCGGCCTCACCAGCACCTAGTGCCCGCCGCCGCCGGACTCACCGCCGTGCGACTCGCCGCCGCCGGACTCACCGCCGTGCGACTCGCCGCCGCCGTGCCCGGCGTGGGCCTCGTGCACCATCTCCGCCGGATCCCAGCCCTGCTCCTTCATCTTGTTGTAGGCGTAGTCGGGGATCACCGACTCCTGGTACTGCATGCCGTCCAGGAGCGAGAACCCGAGGAACAGCGCCAGCAACGAGAGGCTGAACAGGAGCACGACCGTGTTGATCGGCTTGTCCCAGTAGAGGTGCATGAAGAACGCGGCGACGAGGGTCGCCTTGACGGTGGCGATCGCGAGCGCGATGCCGATGTTCAGCCCCGAGCCGAGGTCGACGCGCGCCGCCGCGACGGTGAGCACCGTCAACGCGAGGAGCGAGATCAGGATCCCCAGCAGGAACTGCCAGCTCACCACGTGGGGAACGTGGTCGCCTTCGTGCCAGTCGCCGGGGGGGAGTGCGTGGTCGCCCATGGTTCAGTCGCCTTCTAGTGTTCCGCGTGGATCAGGTAGAGCAACGGGAACAGGAAGATCCAGATCAAGTCGACGAGGTGCCAGTAGAGCCCCACGAGGTCGACCGGGAGGTTGTATTTGGGGGTGAAGTCTCCGCGCATGTTGCGGATCAAGACCCACACGATCGCGATCCCGCCAATGATCACGTGCAGCCCGTGGGTGCCGGTCATGACGAAGTAGATCCCGAAGAAGATGTGCATGTTCTGGATCTTGGGCGCGGTGGTCACCCGGGGGTGATCGCCGTGGGCCAGACCCTCGGGGGGCGGCGCGGCCGCGCGATTGGGCACGAGGCCCACCCCGGCGCCCGCCGGAACGGCGATCCCGCTGGGCTCCGCGCTGGCGGTCAGGAGCGCGGCGACCTTGGAGTCGCTGTGGGCCTCCTGGCCCTCCGCCGGCGCCGCCGCCGCGTCCTCGGGGAACGCGAACTCACGGTCGGTCTGGGGGACGTAGTTGTAGCCCCCGGTGACCGAGCCCGGGTGCCCGGCCCAGATCGTCCCGTGCTCGAACTTCGCGGTGTACTCGACGCCCTTGACGATCATGAACCCGGCCGCGCCGCACAGCGTGAGCACGAGCATGAGCGAGGTCTGGCTGCGGTTGCCGAGCTGCGCCGCCCGCACGCCCATGGCCATGGTGAACGAACTGATCAGCAGGATCACGGTGTTCAGCGCGCCGAGCTTCCAGTCGAGGACCTTGCTCGCCTCGGCGAACACCTCGGGGTGCAGCCCGCGGTAGACGCAGTAGGCGCAGAACAGGCCCGCGAACAGCAGGACCTCGGTCGAGAGGAACAGCCACATGCCGAACTTCCCGGCGTGGACCTGCTGGTCCATGGTGTCCCAGTGGTGGGCGAGGTTCGGATCGCCGTGGCCGTGGCCGTGGTCGTCGCTCATGCGTGCGCTCCGGGCTTGCTGATCCAGCCCCCGGTCTGGGGGTCGTAGCTCAGGTCGCTGTAGTCGTAGGGGTCACCCACGGTGGGGGCGACGGAGAAGTTGTCGTGGGGCGGAGGCGAGCTGCAGTGCCACTCGAGGGTCGCGCCGCCCCAGGGGTTGGCCGGCGCCAGCTTGCCCTTGAACAGCGAGTGCACCAGATAGAACAGGGTCACGAACAGCCCCGCCGCCAGAATGAAGCTCCCGATCGAGGAGGTCATGTGGATCGGCTGGTACTCCGCGGCGTAGGTGTGATAGCGCCGCGGCATGCCCAGGCTGCCCAGGAGGAACTGGCTGAAGAACGTCAGGTTGAACCCGACGAACACCAGCAGGCAGCCGATCCCCCAGAACTCGCTGTACATCCGGCCCGTCATCTTCGGCCACCAGTAGTGGAGGCCGCCGAGCATGGCGATCACCGTGCCGCCCATCATCACGTAGTGGAAGTGGGCGACCACGAAGTAGGTGTCGTGGAGGTGCACGTCCGTCGAGAGCGAGCCGAGGAAGATCCCGGTCAAGCCGCCGATCGTGAACAGGAAGATGAACGCCAGCGCGTAGAGCATGGGCGTCTGGAAGCTGATCGAGCCCTTATACATGGTGGCCAGCCAGTTGAAGATCTTGACCGCCGTGGGGATCGAGACGCTGTAGGTCAGCGCGCTGAAGATCATGGCCGCCAAGGGCGACATGCCCGAGGTGAACATGTGGTGGCCCCACACCAGGAAGCTGAACACCGCGATCGCCACGCTGGAGAACGCGATGAAGCTGTAGCCGAAGATGTGCTTGTGGCTGAAGGTCGCGATCAGCTCACTAATGATCGCGAGCCCCGGGAGGATCATGATGTAGACCGCGGGGTGCGAGTAGAACCAGAAGAAGTGCTGGAACAGCACCGGGTCACCGCCGAGGGCGGGGTCGAAGATCCCGATCCCCAGCACGCGCTCCGCGATCAGGAGCAGCATGGTGATCCCGATCACGGGGGTGGCCAGGATCTGGAGCAGCGCGGTGGCGTAGATCCCCCACAGGAACAGCGGCATGCGGAACCAGGTCATGCCCGGCGGGCGCAGGCGGTGGATCGTGACCACGAAGTTCAGCCCGGTGAAGATCGAGCTGAAGCCCAGAATGAACACGCCCATGGTCATCCCGATCACGCCGACCCGCCCGTCCTGCAGGCTGTAAGGCGTGTAGAACGTCCAGCCGCCGTCGACGCCGCCCGCGGCGATCGAGCCGACCGCGATCAGGGCGCCGATGATCCACAGGTAGAAGCTGGCGAGGTTCAGCCGGGGGAAGGCCACGTCCTTGGCCCCGAGCATGATCGGGAGCACGAAGTTGCCCAGGGCGCCCGGGATCGAGGGAATGATGAACAGGAACACCATGATCGCGCCGTGGAGCGTCATCAGCCGGTTGTAGGTGTCGGCGTCGACGAGCTCCGCGCCCGGGGCCAGGTGCTCCGCGCGGATCATGAGCGCCATGACGCCCGCCACCAGGAACGACGAGAGCACGGCCACGAGGTACATCAGGCCGATGCGCTTGTGATCGAGGGTCAGCGCCCAGCTCAGGAACCCACGGGAATGCGTGAGGTAGTTGTCCTTCATGGCTACTCGCCGTCCCTCTTCTGGTTCAGCGACTGAATGAACGCCACGATCGCGTCGAGGCCGTTCTTGCCCTTGAACTTCTCCTCGTCACCGCGATACACCTCGTTCTCGAGGGTCGGGTAGAGGCCCTTTTGCATGTTGTTCGCCCAGGGGTTGCCCGGGTTCGAGAGGTCTTGGAGCGCCAGCTGGCTGCCCGGATCCCGGATCGACTGCAGCACGTACTCGCGGCCCACGGTGACCTGCACCTGGGGAGCCGTTCTCGATCCTGGTGACCTGCTTGCCCCAGTTCTCCGAGAGGCGCCCGAACACGGGGGCCGAGATCTGCGGCTGTGCTTGGCGTGGCACGAGGCGCAGTTCTTGGTGGGGGCTCGGCGCCGACCTCGGCCAGCGTGTCCTTGCCCCAGAGGTCGTTGGCCTCCTTGAAGTGCTTCTTCGAGCTTCTCCTGGGACTCGTGCACGAACACCCAGGAGTCCATGGTCGAGTGGCTGGTGCCGCAGTACTCGGTGCAGAACAGGCGGTGCGCGTTGACCTTGTATTTGCCGTTCTTGGTCTCGAACTCGGTCGGCGCCCCCGGCGGCCAAGCCTCGAAGTCAGGGGAGGCGGGGTCGACGAAGGGCGCGTTGAACCAGACTGAGGTGTAGCGCCCGGGGACCACGTCCTGCTTCACGCGGAAGTTCGGGATATAGAACGAGTGCAGCACGTCGTTCGAGCTGAGGATGATCTGCACGTTCCGGCCGGGCGCGACGTGCAGGCCGAAGTAGGGCGAGTCCTCGCTCTGCTTGTTGCCCATGGTCGCGCCGTTGGCGTAGCGGAACTTCCACTGCCACTGCGAGGCCTCGGCCTCGACCTTCACGCAGTCCGCGGGGGCCTGGTGCAGGTCCATGTAGCCGGTGAAGCCCCAGTAGAAGATCGGAATGATCAGGATCGTGGGGATCACCGACCACACCAGCTCGATCCCCAGGTGGTGGCTCGGGCTGGGCTGCGCGCCGTGCCCCGGCCGCCGACGGTAGCGCCACATGAAGTAGCCCATGACCGCGACGATCAGGACGAAGAAGAAGACGCACCACCAGTAGATGTAGTCGTAGAGCCAGTCGACCTCGGCGGCGGTCGTCGACAGCTTCGGGGGCAGCTGCCCCGCGGAGCCGAACAGGGAGTCCCACAAGCGATTCATGCCAAGTCTCCCGAGTCAGCGCCTCCAGGCGCGGGGGTCGTGGACGGGGTCGCCTCGGAGGCCGCCTCGCGCCGCAGCCGCTCCTTGCGGAACAGGCGGCCGACGAAGAGGCCCAGAATGAGGACGGTGAGCAAGCCACCGACGCGCATGAGGTTCATGACGGCGGTGGTGTAGCGACCCGTGGTCGGGTCGTAGTGGTAGCAGAACAGCAGGATCTGATCCAAGGCGCCGCCGATCCGGCCCTCGCCGGCCTCGACCAGGCTCAGGCGCAGGGTCTCCGGGTCGTAGGCCGCGCCGTAGAGCGTGCGCGAGAGGCGCCCGTCGGGGGTCGCGACGAAGATCCCGGCCGCGTGCACGTACTCGTTGCTCTCGGTGTCGAAGCGGTAGCCGAAGCCCAGGGCCTGGCACAGCGCCTTGATCTGGGGCTCGTTCCCCGTGAGGAACTCCCAGCCGTCGCGGGCGCCCTCGGCGTCGCGGTCGAGCTTGGTGAGGTAGGTCTCGCGCTTGGCGCGGGCCGTGTTCGAGGTCTCGAGCGGGTTGATGCTGAAGGTCAGCACCAGGTAGTTGGTGCCCGGGGCCCACTTCATTTGGTCGAGGGTGTCGACCACCCCGGCCAGCACCGCGCCGCACAAGGACGGGCAGCGGTAGTAGACCGGGTTCAGGACCACCGGGACCCCGCGCGCGAAGTAGTCCCCGAGCCGGACCTCCTGCCCCGACGAGTCGGTGAACACGAGGTCCAGGGGGAGCTGCGCGTTGGGCCGGTCCGTGATCCCGACCTCGTCCTCGAGGCCGCGATCCGCAGGGAGCGTGTCCCCCTGCGGCTGCACCGGCCCCACCGGGCCGGCGGCGGAGACCGCGCCGGCCAGGACGCACAGCAAGGCGAAGAGTCCGCTGCGTCCGCTCAACGCGCATACTCCGCGACGATCGAGTCCATGGCCTCTTCGATGGGCATGGCGCCCTCGTGCAGGCGCTTGGCCTCGCTGTCGTGGAAGGCCTGGACCTCGGCGTTGGGCCCCTCCGAGACCACCGCGTTGCGCTCGGTGACCCGGAACAGGATCTGACAGAAGAGCACGATCAGGATCGTGACCAGGGTGCCGATCAGGCCGATCAAGATCGTGGGGACCGCGCTCGGATCGGGTTGGTCTCCGCCGGTGGGTGTGCCAGCCATGCGTCCTCCTAGAAGTTCTCGAACGCGAGCGACTCGCCGAGCCGGGGGTCACCCTCCGGGATCAGCGACTTGCCCTTGAGGAAGTTCGCGGTCGCGAACAGGAACACCCCGCCCACGGCGAGGAACATGGCCGCGTCGAGCACCGGGATCGGCATGGGCTGCATGCCGGGGTCGGCGGTGGTCGGCTTGACCAGCCAGAACATGTCCACGTAGTGCACGCCGAGCATCCACAGGGCCCCGAGCACCAGCAGGTTCGGGTGCCGCTTGGGGAAGCGGGACATGAGCAGCAGGAACGGCACGCCGAAGTGCCCGACGGCGAGCCAGATCGAGAGCAGCATCCACGAGCTGCCCCAGTTCAGGTCGCCGGTCGCGTCCAGGCCGCCGAAGCGGCGCAGGAACCACACGGTCTCCTCCGGCAGGTTGCCGTACCAGATCAGCATGAACTGGGAGAAGCCGATGTAGGCCCAGAACACCACGAACGCGAACATGAACTTGCCCAGGTCCTGGTAGTGCTCGCGGCTGACCTCCTTGATCAGGCCGCCCTGCTGGCAGATGAAAATGAACACGATCGCCGAGGCGAAGAAGCTGACCAGGCAGCCCGCGAAGTAGTAGATCCCGAAGATCGTGCTGTACCAGTGCGGGTCGAGGGCCATCAGCGCGTCGAAGCCGAACAGGCACAGCGTGACCGCGAACAGGATCATGCTGGGCGGCGCCCACCACTCCATGCTCTTGGTGTGCGCCACGTCCTTGGTGCTGTCCTGCTTGACCGAGGAGCGGAAGTAGCCCGCGGCGAGCAGGATCCACACCCCGAAGCACACCAGGAGCTTGATCACGAACGCCCCGAAGCTGAGGTACCACTTCTTGGCAGGCTCCATGTGGTGCTCGCCGTGCTCGGCGGCCACGGCCGGGAGCGCGGCTCCCGCCTCATGGGCGGGCGCGCCGTGGCCCTCGTCGTGGGCGGCGTCCCCGTGGCCCGCGTCGCCGTGGCCGTCCTCGTGGGCGGCGCCGTGGGCGGCGTGGTCGTCGGCCATGGCCGGGTAGATGTCGCTCGCGCCCATGCCGATCGCGGCGACGAGGGGCAGCAGGATCAGCCACACCCAGGTCACGTTCATGGACAGGCCCTCGGCCACGCGGCGCACGACCACGCTCCAGCCGGCCTTGACCATGTGCTGCACGATCACGAAGAACAGCGCCCCGAGGCTGATCGAGACGTAGAACGCCCCGCACACCAGGATCGAGCGGTAGAGGGTCGAGCCGATCTCGTTCCCGCGGACCACGATCAAACCGGGGATCGCGAGCAGGAAGCCGAGCACGAGCAGGATCATGGCGTAGCGCTTGATCGTGGGGAGCACGGTCTCGACGTCACGCGGACCGAGCTCGATCGGTCCGTGGTGGTGGCCGGCGCTCATTGGGGCACTCCCTGGCTGCGCTGTAGCGCGGCGACGTAGGCCACGATCGCCCAGCGGTCCTCGACCGGGATCTGCGCCTTGTAGCCCGCCATGTTGTTGAAGCCGTTGGTGATCACGTGGAACAGGTAGCCTTCCTGCTTCTTCGCCACCTCGGCGTTGGTCGAGTTGAGGTTCAGCTCACGGTCCGTGAGCAGGTTCTTGGGCGCCTGCCAGGCCATGCCCGACTTGCCCTGGGCCACGAGCTGCTGCGCCCGGCGGTGCACCAGCCCGTCGCCGTGACCGGCCAGGCCGTGACACGGGGAGCAGAACACCGCGTAGCGCTCCTGCCCGCGGGCCAGGAACCTCTGGTCGACCTCGATCCCGGGGGGCAGGCGGTCGGCGAACTGCCGGTTGTCGCTGCCCGGCACGGTGCCGCGGTAGTAGTGGTCGTCGGCCTGGAGCTCACCCCGGGCGACGGTCCCCGGGACCGGGAGGCGCATGGCGCGCCCGTCCGCGAAGAGGTCGTTCTCCTCCTGCGGGCGGTACTTCTCCTGGTGGTCCATGTCGTGAACGATATGGATCCGGGGGCTGGTGGAGGTGGACACCCGGGCCCGGGCGATCAACGCCAGCGGGATCAGGCTGCCCACGACGAGGGCGATCAACAGGGACTTGACCCAACCTGGCACGGTAGGCATGGCTTAGCCCTCCAGCTCGTCGACGGCGCTGCCGCCGAGGGACTCGCAGAACGCCTTGGCCCGGGCGCGGTGGTAGATCGGGTCCGTGGCCTCGATGCTGATGAAGAAGCGGTCGCTGGTCGCCCGCCGGAAGCGCTCGCTCGAGAACACCGGGTGGTGGAAGCGGGGGAGGCGGTTGAGGCCCAGCATGCCGAAGAACGCGCCGAACGCGCTCAAGAGAATGGTGAGCTCGAACATGACCGGAATGTTCGCCGGGGTGCTGACGATCGGCTTGCCGCTGGTAATGAACGGGTAGCCGCTGGGCAGGAAGGGCGCGAGCACTTCGCTGATCAGCAGGTTGTCGCTCTGCAGCAGGCTGAAGGGCAGCTCGGGCCCGTTGGTGTAGGTCTGGAGCACGAAGCCCACGGTGCAGCCGGTCAGCCCGCCCAGGAACGCGATCCAGGGCAGGATCGTCGGCTTGATCCCCATGGCCTTGTCCAGGCCGTGGACCGGATACGGGGTGTGACAGTCCCAGTCCGAGAAGCCCGCGTCGCGGACCTTGGCCGCGGCGACCATGAGCTGGTGCGCGGTCTCGAACTCCACGAGCAGGCCGGCGTGCTCGCCGGGTTCGGGCTCGGGGGTCGGGGTCGGGTCGGGCAGCGCCGGGGCCGGCGAGGCAGGCGTCGGCTCCA
>JAWKSZ010000099.1:0-18976 GCA_041402045.1 Planctomycetota bacterium
AGGGGAGCCCCCGGGCGCGGAGCTGCTCCGCGCCCTGCACGTCGATGTTCAGGAGCACGTGCTTGCCCTGGGCCAGGATCTTCTCGACCTCCGAGCGCAGGGTCCCGTAGCGGTTGCCGCCGAAGACCTCGGCCCACTCGAGGAACTCGTCGCGATCGATCCGCTCCTGGAACTGGGCGGGGGTGAGGAAGTGATACTCGACCCCGTGCCGCTCCTCGCCGCGGGGGGCGCGGGTGGTGGCGGAGATCGAGAGCTCGAAGTCCTCGTCGCGCAGGAGGCGCTCGCACACCGTCGACTTGCCCACGCCCGAGGGTCCCGAGACCACGACCGCGCGCCCGCTCACTCGACGTTGGCCGCCTGCTCGCGCACGCGATCGACCCAGATCCGGAGCTCGAGCACGTGCTGCAGGAGCTCCGCGTCCGCGTTCTTGCTGGCCATGGTGTTGGCCTCGCGGTGCAGCTCCTGCGCGAGGAACTCCAGGCGGCGCCCGACCTCCGCGCCTTGATCCAGGGCCTCGCGGAACTGGGCCAGGTGGCTCCTGACCCGGGAGAGCTCCTCGGCCACGTCGGCCTTCTCGGCGAGGAGCGCCGTCTCGCGCGCCACGTCCTGGGGCTCGACCCGCTGACCGCTGAGGAGCTGGTTCACGCGCTCCTGCAGGCGGGTCGCCTGCTCGCGGGCGGCGGGGCCTCGGCGGGACTCGATCGCCGCGACCTGGGCCTCGATCGCCTGCAGCGCCGCGCCGAGGTCCTCGGCCAGGGCCTGGCCCTCCTGCTCGCGCATGCGCACGAGCGCGGCCAGCGCCTGCGCGACGGCGTCGCGGACCAGGGGCTCGAGGGTCGCGCCGTCGGGGCCTTCCGTGGCCACGACCACCCCTGGGAGGAGCGCGGTCTGCGCCACGTTGGGCGGCTCGTGCCCCAGCTCGCCGGCGATCCGGGTCAGGGCGCCCTGGAAGCGCATGAGGGTGCTCTCGTCCAGGGTGTAGCGCGTCCCCCCGGAGCTGCCCCAGGTGTAGCGCAGGTTGAGCGTCGCCGAGCCGCGCTTGAGCTCGGCCTTGAGCTGGGGCTCTACGTCGCGGCTGGCGACGACCAGCGCGTCGGGAGCCCGCACGCTCAGGCGAAAGTGCTTGTGGTTGACGGTGCGCAGCTCGGCGTCGACGGCGTCTCCCTCCAGCCCGCTGGCCCGGCCTGAGCCGAACCCGGTCATGGAGCGCAGGGGAGCCGCCACGGGGGCCGGCCTACTCGTCCTTGGGCGCTTCCGAGCTGCCGTCGCCGGCGCCCTCGGAGGACCCGCCCTCGCTCGAGCCCTCGTCGCTCGAGCCCTCTCCCTCTCCGTCCTGAGGGGGCGACACGCCGGGGGCGTTGGGGTTGAGCGCCGTGGCCGAGCGCCCCTTCTGATGGTTCTGCATGACGCCGAGGAACATGGCCAGGACCAAGAACAGCGTGGCGGCCACCGCGGTGGCCTTCTTCCAGGTCGTGTCCGCCTTGGCGCCGAACGCGGTGTCCACCGCGCCGCCGCCGAAGGCGCCGCCCAGGCCGCCGCCCTCGCCCTTTTGAATCAGGACGACGAAGCACAGGAACATGGACGCGATCACGTAGACGATCGAGCACAGGACGATCAGGGTGTTCATGGGTCACCTGGCCGCGAGGGGCCGGGGGGAGCGGGCGGGCCGGGGGGCCCGGTGGGTTTTCAGCTGGCGTCGAGGACGCCCTGCACGATCTCGAGGAACGAATCCGGGTTCAGGCTGGCGCCGCCCACCAGGGCTCCGTCGATCCCCGGGGTGGTGGCGAGCTCGCGTATGTTACCCGGCTTTACGCTCCCGCCATACAGGACGGGGACTTGCGCGCCGTGGGAGCTGAAGGAGCCGAGGCGCTCCTTGATCCAGCCGTGGACCTCGCCGGCCTGGGCCGGGGTCGCGACCTGCCCGGTGCCGATCGCCCACACCGGCTCGTAGGCCACGACCAGGCGCTCGAGGGCGCCCTTGCCCTTGACCCCCTCGAGCACCGCGTCGAGCTGGCCGAGCACGACCTCGCGCGCGCGCCCGGCGTCGCGCTCGGCGAGGGTCTCGCCCACGCAGGCCACCGGCGAGAGCCCGGCGGTGAGCACGGCGTGGACCGCGCGGGTCACCTGCGGGTCGTCGACGCCGAACACGCGGCGCCGCTCCGAGTGCCCGACGAGCACGCGGCGCACGCCGACGGAGGCGAGCTGGGGCGCGCTGACCGCGCCGGTGAAGGCGCCCTCGGGCTCGGGGTAGCTGGCCTGGGCCACGAGCTCGACGCGGGCGTCCGCGCCCCCGATCGCGCCGGCCACGGGGACCAGGAAGGGGTGGGAGGGCGCGAGGCCCACCGCGACGCGGCTCGGGTCCCACTCGCGGCCCTGGAGGCCCTCGGCGACCGCCTTGGCGAGGGCGACCGCGCCCGCGGCGTCGAGGTGCAGCTTCCAGTTGCCGATCACCAGCCGCTGAGGCATGGCTCCTCCGCGTCGTACACGAGAACGGGCTCCTCGAATGAGGAGCCCGAATAGCGGGGGCAGGATTCGAACCTGCGACCTCCGGGTTATGAGCCCGACGAGCTACCTGGCTGCTCTACCCCGCGTCGAGAAGGCGGAGTATACGATGAGCCCTCCGGGTGTCAACGCCGGTCTTGGAGTTTCAATCCTCGATCGCGGGGGGCGGCGGCTCGGACCCCAGGAGGGTCTCGCAGTCGACGAGCACGTCGAGCACGTCGAGCTGCTCGCAGGTGCAGGGGACCCCCAGGAGCTCGCTGAGGGAGGGCTGCGTGCGGCCCTCGTCCCCCGACACCAGCTCCTTGACGTAGGTCCCGCTCTGGCAGGTCAGGTCGAGCACGAGCACGTGGGGCTCGGGCTGGGCGTGGAGCGCGAGGCTCAACACCTTGCGCTTGCGCACCTTATCCACCCGGCGGTGGGACACCCGGGCCGGTGTGCGCTGCTCGATCGGGGTCTCGACCAGGTCTTGCAGCGCCCCGAGCTGGGCCAGCTCGATCGGCGCGGTTGCCACGCAGCGGGCGCGGTAGGCCTTGTCGCCGACCCAGCCCTTGAGCCGAGGCACGAGGTCGCCCGGCACCTCGCGCAGGGGCGCGGGGAGCTCGACCCGACCCACGAGCTCGTCCGCGAGCTGCGCGCGGACCGCGGCCAGGTCGACCGTGCGCTTGCGGGGGCGCTTGAGCTCGAGCACGAACGGCCGCCCGCGCCCGAGGCACTGGACGTCGGTGTCCTCGCGTCCGAGGCCGTGCAGCGCGAACTCCCGCGAGGCGTAGGCCTGGGCCAGGGGGCCGGCCAGCAGCTCCTCGACCGAGTCCGGGAAGCGCCGCCCGGTGCCGTGGCAGGGCGCGCAGTCCACCCGCGCCCGGGTCTTGTTCCTGCACACCGGGCAGCGCCAGGTGGTGCGGGTCTGGGTCAGGTTGCGCGCCAGCTTGCGATAGCGACCGTAGACGTAGATCGAGCGCACGGTGGGCTCGACCCAATCCTTGGCCGGGTCGTAGATGAACACGACGTCGGGCCGCCGGAACGCGACCCGCCGCTCGGGCCAGCGCTGTTCGAGGGCCAGGCCCACGTCGCGCTTGAGCGCGCGCTTGGCGTCCTCGTCGAGGTCGCCCTTGACCCCGATCAGGAACGACTCGAACTCGAGCTTGGGGGCCACGCGCTCGCACGCGGCGACGGCGCGCTCGGCCAGGGACGCGGGGGCTTCGGGGGCGTCGGGCTCCACCCCGGAAGTGTAAGGCATCCGGCGAATCGGGGGTTGCGGGAGGCGGCCCGCGCTGGTCGAATCTTGGGCCACCCCGAGGAACCGTTGAGCGCCTCCCCGTGTACCCACGACAACCCGATTCGAGCCCGCGCGCGCCTCGCGAGGATGAAGACGACGAGGGGTTCTACGACCCCCTCGACGACGACGACGCGCTCGACGACGACTTCGGGTTCGAGGACGACCCGGGATCCGCTGAGGAGGCGGACGACGCGTTCGACGAGGACTTCGACGAGCAGGACGACGGCGAGCCCTTTGCAGCACCCCACGACGACCCCGACGACCCGTTCTGAGCCCAGCGCAGGCAGCGTCGCGGTCGTGGTGATCGGCGACGAGCTGCTCGCGGGCAAGATCCGGGACGAGAACCTGTGGTATCTCGCGGCGGAGCTGCGGGCCCTGGGCGCGGACCTCGCCTGCGCGCTGTTCGTGGGGGACAGCGAGGCCGAGATCACCGGCGCCCTCGACTACGCCCTCGCTCGCGCCGAGCACGTGCTGACCACCGGCGGGGTCGGCCCGACCCACGACGACCGGACCCTGGCCGCGATCGCCGCCCACGCGGGCGTGCCCCTCGTGCGCGACCCCGACCTCGAGCGCGCGGTCCACGAGCACTACCCGGGCCCCAGCGCCGACGTGCTCTCCATGGCCGACGTGCCTCAGGGCGCCGAGCTGATCTACCCCTCCGACTTCTACCTGCCGATCGTGAAGCTGGGGCGCGTGCACGTGTTCCCGGGCGTGCCCGGCGCGCTCAAGCTCATGTTCGACCCCTGGAAGCAGGCGCTCGCCCAGAGCCCCTACCACTGCGCGCGGCGCTACCTCGACGCCGACGAGGGCCAGGTCGCCCCCGCCGTGCGCGAGGTCCAGGAGCGCCACCCTCAGGTGGCGATCGGCAGCTACCCCCGCTTCGACGCCGGCGCCCCGTATCGGGTCATGCTCACCGTCGACGGAAAAGACCCCCAGGCCGTGGCCACCGCCGCGGCGGACCTGACCGCGAGTCTGACTCGAGCTTGCGGCGAGAACGCCTTCCTTCCACCCCCCGAGTCCACGACCCGCACCCCGAACGAGCTCGCCTAGACGAGCCTCGGGCCGCAGAGGAGACCCCATGGCCTACGACCAATACCTCGTCAACCGGATCAAGGGCGCCGTGCGCGCGCGCGACCTGCAGAAGGTCGAGGAGCTGTGGGTCGACCTCCAGGCTTCGACGTCGCCGCTCGGCAGCCTCAAGGTGTTCTACGAGACCGCGGCCGAGGTCGCCGAGCGCGGCGACAAGGAGCGCGCGGCCGAGCTGCTCCTGCTCCTGCGCCAGGACCTCAAGAACGAGGGCCGCGAGGACGACCTGTTCGAGGTCCTGCGCCGCGCCGTGGGCTACTCGGGCCGCGTGCGCGCGGTGCGCGAGGACCTGGTCGCGCAGTATCGCCGGGTCTACGGCGAGCGCCCGGGCTTCGAGGCCGTGCTCAGCCGCACGGACCTCGCGGGGGAGGGGACCGTGCGCCAGGCCGTGCAGGCGCTGGACGAGGCCTTCGCCTTCACCGAGGGCGACTTCGTGTTCCATACCCGCGGCTGGGGCGTGGGGAAGGTCGTCGAGGCGCACCCCGAGACCGGCGAGTTCGTGATCGACTTCATGCCCGGGCAGCCCCAGGGCAAGCGCATGGACGCCGGCATGGCGCTCAAGAGCCTCGAGCGCCGCACCGCGGACGACCTCGACGTGCTCATGTGGCAGCGCCCCGAGCGCGTCGCCGAGCTCGCCGAGCAGGAGCCCCTCGAGCTGCTGAAGAGCGCCCTCGGCGCGTCCGGCGGCAAGCTCCAGGCCCGCGACCTGCGTGACCGCCTGACCCCGGTGATCGAGAAGTCGGGCTGGACCAAGTTCTGGGCCAAGGCGCGCAAGCTGGCCAAGCAGGACCCGCGGATCGAGGTCGGCCCCGCGCCGCGCTCGGTGATCAGCCTGCGCGAGGAGGAGCTCTCCCGCGACGACGAGATGCTCGAGAAGCTGCACCAGCTCCGCTCCTTCAAGAAGCGGATCGTGGTCCTGCGCAAGGAGCTGCTCGCGGCCAAGAAGGACGGGCACGACGAGGTCCCGGGCTGGATCGAGCAGGGCAAGAAGGACCTGGCCAAGGCCCACGGCAAGGACGTGGCCAAGCTCGCGGCCGACGTGGAGTATGCGCTGTGGCTGAACGAGCTGGCCGAGGGCTTCCCCGCGGCGGCCCCCGAGATCAGCGCCGCGGAGCCCCAGATCGACCCGGACACCGGCGAGCCGCTGGCCGCCGGCGTGCCCCCGCACCTGGTCGAGCCGCTCTCGGCGTTGACCGCGGAGAACGTGTGCGACGTGCTCAAGGGAATGCGTCCCCGACTACCGCAAGCAGACCGTGCAGTTCCTCTGCACCCTGGACGGCGCCAAGGGCGCGGACCTGGTGAGCAAGGTGCTGCTCGACCCGGCGCCCAGCGCCTGGACCGCCTCGGTGCGCGCGCTCAAGCGTATCAGCCGTGACGACCTGGTCCTCGACGCGGGGGTGAACCAGATCGTGATCAAGCCCCAGGACTACGGCCACGCCTACGCGTCCTTCGCCAAGGCGCGGCTGACCGGGAAGGTCGACATCCTCGAGGAGCGCGGCAAGCCCGAGATCATCCTTGAGCGATCCGCGTGCTCGACGGCATGGTCCTCGCTCACAAGGAGACCGGCGACCGCAAGAGAAGAAGGCCGAGCTCAAGACCACGATCGACAGCATGCGCGGCGTGTTCAACCTCAGAGCCAGCGCGTGCTGCGTGAGGTGGTCGAGGAGAGGCAGCGAGCACGAGGTGCGCCGCCTGCTGCAGCTCGTGCGCCAGAGGCCCCGGCGCTCACGGACACGATCCTGCACGCCACCGAGGGCCGTGGCCCAGCGCTTCCCCGAGCTCCTGACCGCCGGCGCGGACCAGCAGGACACCGGCGTCAGCGACGACATCCTGTTCACCACCGAGGAGGGCAAGCGCCGCAAGGAGCGCGGGCTCGACCACCCTCGCCCTTGAACGTGGAGTTCGAGAAGATCAGCGGACCTGGTGAGCAAGGTGCTGCTCGACCCGGCGCCCAGCGCCTGGACCGCCTCGGTGCGCGCGCTCAAGCGTATCAGCCGTGACGACCTGGTCCTCGACGCGGTGAACCAGATCGTGATCAAGCCCCGGGACTACGGCCACGCCTACGCGTCCTTCGCCAAGGCGCGGCTGACCGGGAAGGTCGACATCCTCGAGGAGCGCGGCAAGCCCGAGATCATCGCCAAGGCGATCCGCGTGCTCGACGGCATGGTCCTCGCTCACAAGGAGACCGGCGACCGCAAGAAGAAGGCCGAGCTCAAGACCACGATCGACAGCATGCGCGGCGTGTTCAACCTCAAGAGCCAGCGCGTGCTGCGTGAGGTGGTCGAGGAGGGCAGCGAGCACGAGGTGCGCCGCCTGCTGCAGCTCGTGCGCCAGAGCCCGGCGCTCACGGACACGATCCTGCGCGCCACCGAGGGCTTCGTGGCCCAGCGCTTCCCCGAGCTCCTGACCGCCGGCGCGGACCAGCAGGACACCGGCGTCAGCGACGACATCCTGTTCACCACCGAGGAGGGCAAGCGCCGCAAGGAGCGCGAGCTCGACACCCTCATGAACGTGGAGTTCGAGAAGATCAAGATCGAGATCGGCAAGGCGCTCGACTTCGGCGATATCTCGGAGAACGCCGAGCTCGACGCGGCCCGCGAGAAGCAGCAGCGCCTCGCGGAGCAGATCGAGCGGATCCAGGCTCAGCTCGAGATCGCCAAGGTGATCGACATGGAGGAGGTCGAGACCTCGCGGGTCACCGTCGGCACCCGGGTCACCGTGACCCACTCCGACACCGGCGAGACCGTCTCCTACACGATCCTCGGCCCCTGGGACCTGAGCGAAGAGGACCCCACGATCATCAGCCACATGAGCCCCATGGCGAAGGGCCTCCTGGGCAAGGTCCCGGGCGAGGTGGCCCAGGTCCAGCTCCCCGGCGGCGACGAGGCCGAGTACAAGGTCGAGGAGATCGACCGCGCGGTGCTCACCAACCAGTAAGCGCGCGCCAGGAGCGGCCGGGCCCCCCGGGCTCGGCCGCGCCCATGTACGCTGACCTGGCGGCCGAGAGCGGGTAGCCTGAGCCCATGGGACTCCACGAACGCCCCGCCGAGCCGCCCCGCGACGTCGCCCGCGACGACGTGGCCGTCGCCGCCAACCGCTGCCCCTACTGCCACACCGCGGTCACCGCCGGCGACGCCGACGGCGTGGCCTGCAAGGGCTGCCTGGCCCGGCACCACCAGAGCTGCTGGGACGAGGCCGGGCGCTGCTCGGCCTGCGGCGCCGAGGAGGCCCTGGTCTCCCAGGTCAAGCCCGCGCAGCAGGAGGAGCCTGCGCCCTCGGCGCGACGGCAGCTGCGCCTGATCGCGGCGGTCACCCTCTCGGCCCTGCTGGCCATGGGCGCCATGTTCCTGAGCTTCGCGCAGAAGACCTACGACGCCGACCGTCCCCCGCCGCCCGCCCCGGCGCCCGAGCCACCCCAGGTCGACCCCCCGCAGCAGGCCCCCGACGGCACCTCGGCGGTGGCCCTCGAGCAGCGCTCGGCGGTCCCCGTGCCCGGGATCGAGGGCCTGACCGTGGAGGCGGGCGACCTGCACGCCCTGCGCCCGTCGACGTTCTGGCTCTACCACGCCGACGGCTCGTCGGCGAAGGCGCTGCTCGAGCCCGGGCAGGAGATCGAGCTCGAGCTCGGCGCGCACCGCTTCCGCCTGCGCTTCGCGCGCTCGACCCAGCGCACGTTCTCCGACGACTCCGCGGTGGTGTGGATCACCCCGGTCGAGTAGCGGAGCCGTGAGCGACGACACGCCCGACGGGCTCCCGTTCGAGGTCTCCCTGCGCGCCGCCTGGACTTGGTCGGCGGTGGCCACGCTCTTGACCGCGGTCGCGCTCCTGCTCATGGGGCGCAGCCTGTGGTGCGGCTGCGGCTCCCTCGTGCCCTGGTCCTTTCAGATCCACAGCGAGCACAACTCCCAGCACCTGTTCGACCCCTACGCCTTCACCCACGTGCTGCACGGGGTGTGGTTCTGCGCCGGGACCTGGCTCGTGCTCGGGCGCTGGCTGGGGCCGCGGGCGCGCATGCTGACCGCGGTCAGCCTCGAGGGGGTGTGGGAGCTCGTCGAGAACTCGTCCTGGGTGATCGAGCGCTACCGCGCCGAGACCCTGGCGCTCAATTACTACGGCGACAGCGTGCTCAACTCGCTGGCGGACATCGGCGCCTGCGCGCTGGGGTTCTACCTCGCGCGCCGGCTCCCGCTCTGGGGCTCGGTGCTCCTGTTCCTCGGCTTCGAGCTCCTGCTCCTGGTGTGGATCAAGGACAGCCTGGTCCTGAACGTGATCATGCTCGTCTACCCGGTCGAGGCGATCCGCACCTGGCAGTCCGGGCACTAGCAGCCCGTCGGCTCGCCTCTAGCGGCAGCAGTTTTTCGCCCCGGCCCGCGGTCGCGCGGGTAGCATTCCCGCCATGGACCTCGAAGCGCTCAAGATCGACCGCAGCAAGACGACCGCGCGCCGCGCGCCGCGCCGCGGCTCCTGGTGGGGCCTGGCCTGGCTGTTGGTGCCGCTGGTGCTCCTGCTCTTGTTCCGCGCGCCGCTCTCGCGGTTGCTCGACCGCTGGACCCTGCCCGAGGTGCGCGCGCTGCGGGTGGAGCTCAGCCACCCCGCCGACGTGGGCGCCGTCTCGGGGGTCAGCGCCAACGGCTACGTCGTCGCCAGCCGGCGCGCCGCGCTCTCCGCCGACACCCCGGGGCGGATCGTGGAAATGAGCGTGACCGAGGGCAGCGAGGTCAAGCAGGGCGACGTGGTCGCGCGGCTGTTCGCCGAGGAATACGCCGCCGCCTTCGCCCTGGCCCAGGGCAACCACGCCGCGGCCAAGGCCGGCGTGGCCCGGGCCCGGGCCGAGCTCGAGGCCGCCAAGGCCACCGTGGACGCGCTGCGGGTGGCCGTCGACTCCGCCCAGGCCCGGGTGGCCTCGGCGCAGGCCGACGTGGAGCTGGCGACGACCGAGCTGCGCCGCGTGCAGGACCTCGAGCAGGGCGCGGTCGCCAGCGCCCGCGAGCTCGACGCCGCGCGGGCCACGATCGAGCGCGCCCAGGCCATGCTCCAGGACACCCAGGCCCAGGAGCGCGGCGCCCACGCCCAGCTCGCCTCGGGGCAGGCCCGGGTGACGGTCGCCGAGACCGCGCTGCGCCAGGCGGAGGCCCAGGTCGAGGTCGCCGCCGCCGGCGAGGAGCAGGCCCGGGCGACCCTGAGCAAGACCGAGGTCCGCGCGCCCTTCGACGGGGTGGTCGTGCTCAAGGACGCCGAGGTCGGCGAGGTGGTCTCCCCCAACGTCGCGGGGGGGTCCACCGCCCGCGGGTCGGTCGTGACCATGGTCGACTTCGCCTCCCTCGAGGTGCAGGTCGACCTCCCCGAGGCCAGCCTGAACGCGGCCCAGAAGGGCGCCCCGGCCCAGATCTTCCTCGACGCGTTCCCGGGCACGCCCTACGCGGGTCAGGTCTCGCGGATCTGGCCCACCGCCAACCGCCAGAAGGCGACCGTCGAGGTCCGGGTGACCTTCGACGCCCCCGACCAGCGCCTGCGCCCGGACATGGGGGTGCGGGTCGTGTTCCTGCCCCCGGACGCCGAGGCCCCCGTCGCGAACCCCGAGCAGGGCGCGGAGCCCACGGTGCTCGTGGACGAGACCTCGGTGGTCCGCCGCGACGGCAAGGAGGGGGTGTTCCTGCTCGAGGGCGACCAGGTGCGCTTCCACCCGGTCGAGCTCGGCGCGCGCAAGGCGGGGCGGCTCGTGGTGCGCTTCGGGCTCCAGGGCGGCGAGCGGATCCTGGCGGATCCTCCGGCGACCCTCGCCGACGGCGATCGGGTGCAGCTCCTGGCGGAGTGAGGCTGGCGCGTCGTGAGCGCGCCGGTGTGCCAGGGAGAGGAACACGGAAGACACGGAAGACACGGAAGGACGGCGGTCCGCACGCGTGCTGAAGGTGCGCGGGGGACACGGAAGCTCCGCCGAGGCGTGGGCGGTCCTCGAAGGCCGAGAGAGGAACCACCGAGCTCCGCTCGGGAGTCACCGCTGCGGGCCGGGGTAGGCAAGAGAACACCGCAGACACCGAGCTCCGCGGAGGTCGTTCGCGGGCCGTTGGACTGGAGAGAGAGTGTGGGTGAGCTCCGCTCTCGAGCCCCGCTCCCTGCAGTACGCGCGCGGCAATGCGTCATGCGCCCCGGCCGGCGAGCGGCAAGACCGCGAGCGCGTAGCGAGCGCGAGCCCCTTGGGTGTGAGGGCGCCCGCTTCCCGGCGCCGGGCCCGCTGTCCGGGTGTCGTGCGGTGCGGCCGGCGAGCGGCGTCAGCCGCGAGCGCGCGAGCCCCTTGGGTGTGAGGCCGCCCGCTTCCTGGCGCTGGGCCCGCTGTCCGGGTGTCGTGGGGTGCGGCCGGCGAGCGGCGTCAGCCGCGAGCGCGCGAGCCCCATGGGTGTGAGGGCGCCCGCTTCCTGGCGCTGGGCCCGCTGTCCGGGTGTCGTGGGGTGCGGCCGGCGAGCGGCGTCAGCCGCGAGCGCGAGCCCCATGGTGGAGGGAGCCCCGCTTCCCGGCGCCGGGCCCGCTGTCCGGGTGTCGTGGGGTGCGGCCGGCGAGCGGCGTCAGCCGCGAGCGCGAGCCCCATGGGTGTGAGGGCGCCCGCTTCCCGGCGCCGGGCCCGCTGTCCGGGGTGTCGTGGGGTGCAGCCGGCGAGCGGCGTCAGCCGCGAGCGCGAGCCCCATGGGTGTGGGGCGCCCGCTTCCCGGCGCCGGGCCCGCTGTCCGGGTGTCGTGGGTGCGGCCGAGCGAGCGGCGTCAGCCGCGAGCGCGAGCCCCATGGGTGAGGGCGCCCGCTTCCCGGCGCCGGGCCCGCTGTCCGGGTGTCGTGCGGTGCGGCCGGCGAGGCGGCGTCAGCCGCGAGCGCGCAGCGCGCGCGAAGCGCGCGCGAGCCCCTTGGGGTGAGGCGAGGCTTTGCCTCGAGCCCGAGGGGGTCTGGGACAGACCCCCTGAGACACGTCGAGGAGCTCGAAGCGCGAGGGGGAGGCAGGCAAGCTTCCCCTCGCGCGTTCCGGCGCTACTCGAACTTGTCGTCGGCGTTGATCGGGGTCTCGCCGTAGCCCTTCTGGCCGGGCTGGAGCGGGTCGAGGTGCCCGTGCAGGTCGGGCTTGAACGAGCTGAAGCGCTCGCCGGTGAACCCGCCGTTGAAGCTCATGTGCTTGCCGTCGATGTCCATTTGGACCTTCACGCAGTCCCGCGGGGCGAGCTTGGCGAGGGCGACCACGGTCACGAAGTCCCAGCCGCCCATGTCGATCAGCTCGCGGTAGTGGTCGGCGCGCTCGTCGCTGTTGGCGGCGGTCCAGCCGGTGTTGCGCACGCCCTGCAGGTGGTGCACGAAGGAGCGCATGTGGCGCAGGCCGGTCTTCTCGCGGGGCTGGAGGTCGTCGTCGCTGGGGTTCAGCCGGCGGGGGTCGATCTCCCAGACCACGTCGTAGGCCTCGGCGAAGGCGTCGCGCAGGAGCGTCGGGTCCCCGGCCTTGGCCATGATCGTGCGGATCCCCCACTCGGAGATCTCGACCTCGACGCGCAGCTCGGTCTTGCCGTAGCGGCTATGGAACAGCTTGAACTCGGGCTGCGGGGTCAGGCCGGCGGGGTCGCCCAGGCCGAGGGCCGCGGCCACCCGGCGGATCCGGCGCATTTCGCCGTTGTAGGTCGAGGCGTCCCGGCGCACCAGGCGGTAGTGCAGCGCGCGGCGGCTCTTGAGCACCGAGAGCTCGGAGGGGTCCTCGTCGCCCTGCAGCTCCGAGGAGCGCACGATGTCCACGAGCAGCGACTTGTTCCAGGTCTTGCTGAAGAAGGTGCTCTTCTTGTTCTTCTGGTAGCGGAACACGTTGTAGAGGTGCCGACCGCTCTCGTCGTCGATCTTCATGTCGGAGGCGTGGACGTCCTTGCTCCACTTGCCCCCCACCAGCCGGCTGAGGATCAGGCGCCCGCGCTTGTAGCTCCACTCCTCCTGCTCGAACACGCGGAACTCGAGGCTGACCCCGCTGTCCCGGTCGGCGAGCAGGGAGTCGGCCAGGCGCAGGTCGCCGCGGATCGTGCGCTCGTAGGCCGCGCGGGCCGGGGCTTTGCTCAGGTCGAAGTGATAGGCAATGTCGACGTCGCTGCCCGACTCCTTGCCGGCCGAGGCGCGGACCTCGACCTTGAACACCTCGTCCGCGGCCTGCACGAAGAACTCGTTGACCTCCACGTCACCGGCGTCGAGGGGGTCGTTCGTGGTGTCGAGGCCGACCAGCAGCCGCGCGCCGACGCCGGGGCCCTTGAAGCGGATCGACTGCACCTGGACCCGCACCGAGGAGGCCGGGAGCCGGCTGACCTCGACGCGCATCGTGTCGCGGATCCGGTAGAACCCGCCCAGGCGAGCGGAGGCGCCGACCTCGACGTTGGTGCCCTCGAGGGTGTGGTCGTAGCCGTAGGTCAGCTGCCCGTTGACCGCGAGCTCCCAGCGGCCCTCCAGCGAGCGCTCCGCGCCGAGCTTGAGGCCGAGGGCCTCGTCGGCGGTCAGCGGCAGGTCGTAGACCCGGCGACCCATGGCCTTGAGGATCTCGATCGTGCCCTTCACGTCCTTGACGCCGTGGGGCTTGGGGTAGAGGTCCACGATCGTGTAGCGCAGCTCGCCCCGGGCGTGGACGCCGGTGCTGAACGAGAGCTGGCCGCCCAGGGGCACGCTGGTGCTCAGCGGGACCCGCGCGCCGCCCTCGACGTAGTTGGCGAGCCACACGTCGTCGGGCCGCTCGAGCTTGAGCGCCTTCTGCATGGGGGTGTACTCGTCGGCGGGGATCGCGCGGATCCCGGTGTCGAGGCCCACGTGGAAGTAGTCGGTCAGGCGCAGGGTCTCGCGGACGTTGATCCCGTCCTCGATCGCGTCCTGCAGCGCGTCCTTGACCTCGCTCTTGGCCTTGCCCAGGAGCTTGTTGATCCCGTCCTTGGTGTAGGCGACCAGGCGGCCGGCCTTCGAGGGCTCGTCCGCGGCGGCGTCCTGGCTGGGGGTCACCGCGGCCTGGAAGGTCGGGGTCCCGTTCCGGTGGATCGAGGCGACGCCCTGGCCCGTGGCCGCGTCGTAGAACCAGATCAGGTCGAGGGCGTCTTGCCCCTGGAGCGCGCCGGTCACGCCGGCCGCTGGCAGCCGCACGCGGAAGCGGGCGAGGTCCGGGGCCGCGAGCGTGGCCGCCCCCGAGACCGCCTCGGTCTCCAGGCGCAGGGCGCGCTGGCCCTGAGCGTCGGCGTCGCCCACGGTGAGGGTCCCGCTGAAGGCGCTCCCGTCGTTGGCGTTCAAGCGGAACACGTCGTCGGCGCGCGCGACGGCGACGACGGAGAGGCCGATCAGGACGGCCAGGGTGGGGCGGCAGAGGCTCATGGTGCGTAAACTCTCTCTCTTCTCCACCCTGCCTCTACGCACACCGTGATCCGTGCCATCCCGGCGACGAGCGCTCGGGTTACGACGAGTTCGCGCCCGCAGCCGACGCGCAAACGTTTCACCGCCCCGGAGCGGGAATCGCTCGGGGGCTCGAACCAACGCGATTGCCGACCAACCAGGACGCTTCCCTCGAGGTCCCTCAAGCCGCGCTGCTCCAAGCGGTTGCCGAACTCGACCCGGGCCCGCGCGCCGGCTCTCGGGGGCGCGCCTCCGTATGGAATCCACGATGTGGTTGGGCTTTACGCTCCCTTGTTCGTCCGCTGTGGGCGCCCTTGGGGCCCGGCGGCGAGCCGGCCGCAGGGTCTCCGCCAGGTTCTCGCTACTACCTATCAGTAAGTGAGTTAGCCGTTGCGCCTGGGGTTGGGACGCGCCTGTCCCCTCACCCCCTGTAAAGACCGTAAGTTTCTCTCAGCCAGCGCCTTGCACTCCAGTTTGGAAAGGACTCCCGCGGCCTGTCAGAGGCCGTCGGTAGTTTCTCCAGTCGGGGCGCGAAACCGCCTCACCCGTCACTTCCTCCTCCAGTTGGCCCGCCAGCCAGCGCAATTCATCGATCCCCCGCCCACACGCGGGAGGGCAGAGAGTACGCCGTCCGCGCGCCCCTTACCCAGGGTCGCGCGCCGAGACGGCGTGGAAAGAGAGCACGCCCATGGCACCGCCCGTCCAAGCCGTCCAGACCCAGAGCACCCAGACCTCCTCGACCGCCCAACTCATGGTGGTGCGGCGCAACGGAGACGTGGTGCCCTTCGATCCCGAGCGGATCGAGCGCGCGATCAAGAAGGCCTTCATCGCCGTCGAGGGCACCGAGGCCAGCGCGAGCAACCGCGTGCACAACGTGGCCCGCGACCTCGCCGAGCGGGTGACCAACGTCCTGCGTCGGCGCATGAGCCGCGGCGGGATCGTGCACATCGAGGACATTCAGGATCAGGTCGAGCTGGCCCTCATGCGCGCCAGCGAGCACAAGATCGCCCGGGCCTACGTGCTCTATCGCGAGGCGCGGATCCGCGAGCGCCAGGAGCTGGCTCAGGGCCAGGCCGAGGCGCCCGTCGTCGAGACCCCTGGGGTGCGCATGGTGCGCCCCGACGGCAGCGAGGTCGTGCTCAACGACGCGCAGCTCATGCAGCCGATCCAGCGCGCCTGCGCGGGGCTCGACGACGTCGACCCCAGCCTGCTCCTGGGCGAGATCAAGAAGAACGTGTTCGACGGGATCAGCCAGCACGAGCTCGAGGAGGCGTTCGTGATGGGCACCCGCGCCATGGTCGAGCGCGAGCCCAACTACAGCTACGTCGCCGCGCGCCTGCTGCTCGACTCCCTCAAGGAGGAGGCCTTCCGCACCGCGCTGCCCCAGGCGGACCCCAGCGAGCAGACCTACGCCAGCTACTTCGCGAGCTACGTGCGCCGGGGGATCGAGGTCGACCAGCTCGACCCGCGCCTGGCCGAGTTCGACCTCGAGCGCCTGGCCCAGGCGATCGACCCCGAGCGCGACCGTCAGTTCGCCTACCTCGGCCTGCAGACCCTCTACGACCGCTACCTGCTGCACATCGACGACCAGCGCTACGAGCTGCCCCAGGCGATGTTCATGCGCGTGGCCATGGGCCTGGCGCTCAACGAGATCGACCGTGAGGAGCGCGCGATCGAGTTCTACGGCGTGCTCTCGCGCTTCGACTTCATGTGCTCGACGCCGACCCTGTTCAACGCCGGCACCCGCCGCCCGCAGCTCTCGAGCTGCTTCCTGACCACGATCTCCGACGACCTCGAGGGGATCTTCGGCTCGATCAAGGACAACGCCATGCTCGCCAAGTTCTCGGGCGGGCTGGGCAACGACTGGACCCGCGTGCGCGGCATGGGCGCCCGGATCAAGGGCACCAACGGCCAGAGCCAGGGCGTGGTCCCGTTCATGAAGGTCGCCAACGACACCGCGGTGGCGGTGAACCAGGGCGGCAAGCGCAAGGGCGCGGTGTGCGCCTACCTCGAGACCTGGCACGTGGACATCGAGGAGTTCCTCGAGCTGCGCAAGAACACCGGCGACGACCGCCGCCGCACCCACGACATGAACACGGCCAACTGGATCCCCGACCTGTTCATGCAGCGGGTCCACGAGGACGCCATGTGGACCCTGTTCTCGCCCGACGAGTGCGCGCAGCTGCACGAGCTGAGCGGCGCGGCGTTCGTCGAGGCCTACGAGGCCTGCGAGCAGAAGGCCGCCCGCGGCGAGCTGCGGATCCACAAGCAGATCCGCGCCGTGGACCTGTGGCGCAAGATCCTGAGCATGCTGTTCGAGACCGGGCACCCCTGGATCACCTTCAAGGACCCCTGCAACCTGCGCTCGCCCCAGCAGCACGCGGGCGTGGTGCACAGCTCGAACCTCTGCACCGAGATCACGCTGAACACCAGCGACGACGAGGTCGCGGTGTGCAACCTGGGCTCGGTGAACCTGGTCCGGCACCTGACCCAGCAGGGTGAGATCGACCGCGAGAAGCTCGAGGGCACCGTGCGCACGGCCATGCGCATGCTCGACAACGTGATCGACATCAACCACTACACCGTCCCCGCGGCGCGCCACTCGAACCTGCGCCACCGCCCGGTGGGCATGGGGATCATGGGCTTCCAGGACGCGCTGTTCATCAAGCGCCTGCCCTACGGCTCCGCCGGCGCCGTCGAGTTCGCCGACGAGTACATGGAGCAGGTCAGCTTCTACGCGATCCAGGCCTCGGCCGAGCTCGCGCAGGAGCGCGGCGCCTACCGCAGCTTCCAGGGCTCGCTCTGGAGCCAGGGGATCCTGCCGATCGACAGCCTGGACAAGGTCGCCGAGCTGCGCGCCCCCGAGCACTTCACCGTGGACCGCACCCAGCGCCTCGACTGGGACGGCCTGCGCGCGAAGGTCATGCAGGGCATGCGCAACAGCAACTGCCTGGCGATCGCCCCGACCGCCACGATCGCGAACATCACCGGCGTCAGCCAGTCGATCGAGCCGATCTACAAGAACCTGTTCGCCAAGTCGAACCTCTCGGGCGAGTTCACGATCGTCAACGACTACCTGGTGCAGGACCTCAAGGCCCGCGGCATGTGGGACGAGGTCATGATCCACGACCTGAAGTACTTCGACGGCAGCCTGCAGGAGATCGAGCGCGTCCCCGAGGAGCTCAAGGAGCTCTACGCGAGCGCCTTCGAGATCGACCCGAGCTGGCTCGTGCGCTGCGCCTCGCGCCGGCAGAAGTGGATCGACCAGGCCCAGTCGCTGAACCTCTACATGGCGGAGCCCTCGGGCCCCAAGCTCGACCGCCTGTATCGCCTGGCCTGGACCACCGGCCTCAAGACCACGTATTACCTGCGGGCCATGGGCGCCAGCCACGCCGAGAAGTCGACGATCCGCACCGGCCGCCTGAACGCGGTCGAGAGCTCCCCCAAGGTGTGCTCGATCCTCGACCCCGAGTGCGAGGCGTGCCAGTAGGCGCGCTCTCCGTCGAGCGCGGGGCCCGAGGCTCCGCGCTCGACCCCTGCCTTCGCTCACCTGCCTTCAGTCACCTGCCTTCTTTCCCGTCACTTCGCATCCACCTCTTTGCCTGATACAGGAGCACCCCATGCTCACTTGGGACGAACCGCAAGCCACGCCCGCCGCCACCCCCGCCCCGGCGGCCACCAAGCCCACCGTCCGCGTCGCCCACACCAGCCAGAGCGCCAGCACTCAGACAACCGTCCAGCCGCTTGCCCCCGCGGCGACCGCCACGGTCGCCACTCCGACTCCCTCGCTCGAGGGGCCCGCCCAGGGCAAGGGGGCAAGCGGTCTGGAGGCTCCCGAGTTCGGCGCGCGCCGCGTCGGCGTCGACGACAAGCGGATCATCAACTGCCGCGCCGACCTGAACCAGCTCGTGCCCTTCAAGTACAACTGGGCCTGGGACAAGTATCTGACTGCGTGCGCCAACCACTGGATGCCGCAAGAGATCAACATGACCGCCGACATCGCGCTCTGGCGCTCGCCCAACGGGCTGAGCGAGGGCGAGCGGCGGATCATCAAGCGCAACCTCGGCTTCTTCTCGACCGCCGACTCGCTGGTGGCGAACAACATCGTGCTCGGCGTCTACCGCCACATCACGAACCCCGAGTGCCGGCAGTACCTCCTGCGCCAGGCCTTCGAAGAGGCGCTGCACACCCACGCCTACCAGTACGTGATCGAGAGCCTGGGCCTGGACGAGGCCGAGGTGTTCAACATGTATCGCGAGGTGCCCTCGATCCACGACAAGGCTGCGTTCGAGCTGCAGTTCACCGACGAGCTGGGCGACCCCAACTTCCAGACCGGGACCCCGGCCTCCGATCAGCGCCTGCTGCGCAACCTGATCGGGTTCTACGTGATCATGGAGGGGCTGTTCTTCTACGTGGGCTTCGTGCAGATGCTCAGCCTGGGCCGTCGCAACAAGATGGTCGGCGCCGCCGAGCAGTTCCAGTACATCCTGCGTGACGAGAGCATGCACTGCAACTTCGGCATCGACGTGATCAACACGATCAAGCAGGAGAACCCGCACCTCTGGACGCCTGCGTTCCAGCAGGAGATCCGCGACCTGATCGCGGAGGGCGTGGAGCTGGAGTTGGCCTACGCCAACGACACCATGCCCAGCGGGATCCTGGGCCTGAACGCGGGCATGTTCGTCGAGTACCTGCGCTACATCGCCAACCGGCGCTGCTCGCAGATCGGCCTCGAGGAGCTCT
>JAWKSZ010000100.1:0-18907 GCA_041402045.1 Planctomycetota bacterium
CCAGCGGAGCTCGGTGGTTAAATCTCTCCCTCTCCCACTCGACATGGGGGTGGCGGCCGCTACCCGCGACGCGGGGTCGTGACGGCGACGCGTAGGCGTCGCGTCTCTTCGTAGGGGCGCAGCTCGCCTGCGCCCATCCCACCCGCGGCGCGGCGCCGCGACGGCAGAGCTACCCGCCCTGGCGGTCCTCGGCGGTGTCGGCTGCGGCGGCCTCGTCGAGCTCGCTCTGGCTGGGCAGCTCGGTGTCGTCGGTCGCCTTGGTCCAGCCGGGGGTGTAGAGCACGAGCGCGAGGTTGCCCTGGGTGTCGGGGTCCTTGGGGTCTTCCTTGTTCTCGAAGAAGTAGAGCGCCCCCGGGGCGACGGCGAACAGCGAGCCCGCTTGGACCATGTTCCCGGTGTTGGCCATGCCGAAGCGGCCGCGGCCGAGGAGGAAGAACAGGAGCTTCTCGCGCCGGGTCTGGCGGCCGCCGCGCACGGCGCCGGGCTCCGCGCGGTAGACGTGCAGGCTCGCGGCGTCGCCCAGGCGGCCGACGAGGGCCTCCTTGTCCAGGAGCCCCTGCTCCCGCTCCGTCGCCGTCAGCTCCGAGGCCGCCCACAGCTCCTGGTAGGCGATCCGCTGGGGCGCGAAGGTGGCGTCGGGGTCGGCCACGCGCAGGGTCAGGAGGCGCAGCCCGCTCTCGAAGCCCGTGCGGCGGGGGTCGGTGCAGGTCACGAAGCCCTGGGCCTCGGGCGGCAGGAGCAGCACGTCGCCGGGCTCGAGCTTCCAGGCCTCGCCGCTGAGCAGCGCGACCTCGCCGGTGCCCGAGACCACCACGACCACGCTCGGGAGGTCCACGCCGAACTCGGCGGGGACCGAGGACGCGGAGACGAAGGGCAGCTTGAGGTTGTCGATCACCCGCACCACGCCGATCTCGGTGCGCTGGGTGAAGGCCGAGGCCACGTGCACCGAGCGCTCGAAGCTCGGGAGCCGGGTCGCGAGCGCGTCCCAGTGGATCGCGAGGTTCGCGCTGTCCTGGGCGACCGGCGGCGCCTCGGTCCCGCCCTGGCGCACCCCGGGCTGGGGCTCGGGGTCGCTGGCGCAGGCGACGAGCAGCGCCAGCAAGACCAGCGGCGCGCGGCGGGTCACTGGTCGCTCCCCTGGGGCTCCGCGGCCCACACCTCGAGGGCCTGCTTGTAGCGCGGCTCGTCGGGGTCGAGGGTCCGGGCCTGGGTGAAGGCGGCCCGCGCCCCGCTCACGTCCTGGAGCGCGGCGAAGACCTGGCCTTGCTTGTAGAACAGCTCCGCGCGCTCCTTGGCCAGCTCCCGCGAGGAGCGGCGCACCGACTGGACCACGCGGCCCTCCTCGGCGTTGGAGGGGGTGTCCTTGACCAGGTTGCGCATGATCTCGAGCAGCTCCTCCTCCTGCTGCTTCGCCGCGTCCAGCGCGTTCTGGTAGGCCTGGCGCGCGCTCTGCAGGGCCTCGACCCGCGCCTCGCGGCCGAGCGGGGTCTCGCCCGCGGGGGAGACCGCGAGCTGGAGGTAGGCGTCCCCCTGGGCAATGTGCGCGTCGAGGAAGCGGTCGTCGTAGTTCAGCGCGTGGTTGAGCTCGATCGTGGCCCGCTCGTAGTCGCCGCGGCGGAGCATGAGCTGCCCCAGGTGGTAGTAGGCCCACTTGCGCGCGGGGGCCGGGTCGCCGTAGTCGCTCTTGGCGCGCGCGGCGATCAGCTTCAGCTCGCGCTCGGCCTCGCCGCCGCGGTCGAACTCCTCGTAGAGCAGGACCGCCCGGGTCAGCCGCGCCGAGGACAGGCGGGGGCTGATCTCGAGGGCGCGGGTCAGGCGGTCGAGGGCCTCCTGCAGCTTGGCGCGCCGGCTGCGCTGCCAGGCCTGGACCGCGTCGGCGCTGGCCTCGTCGAGCTCCTTGGGCTTCTCGTTGGCCGCGGAGACGTCGACCATGGCCTGCTGCCACAAGCGCCGCGCCTCGGCGTCCTCCTCCTGGGTGATCTCACCCCGGCGAGGTCCGGCGCCACGGCCTTGATCGAGCGGCGCAGGAGCTCGTCGCCGTTGGCCGCCCACCACTTCTCCCAGCGCTGGATCGCGAGCTCGCGCTCCTCGCTCGAGGCCTGGGGCCGGTAGCCGAAGAACTGCCCGGTGTAGTCGCGCAGGCGCTCGGCGGCGACCGCGCGGATCTCGTCGCTCTTGAGCCGCAGGGCCTCGATCAGGATCGGGACCCCGGCGGGGATCCCCGCGTCCCCCAGGGCGAAGGCCGCCGCCAGGCGCAGCGGGCCGTCCTCGATCTGCAGCACCTGCCCCAGCTCCTCGAAGTGGCGCAGCGCGCCGAGCTGGCCCACGCAGTAGGAGCGGATCGTGGGGTCCGGGTCGTGGCGGATCACCTCCAGCAAGAGCTGCGCGGAGGCGTCGGGGAACTCGAGGGTCACGGCCTTGATCGCCGCCTGACGCTCGCTGGGCTCGTCGGCGACCAGGCGCTCGTGCAGCCGGGGGATCTCGGACTCGGCCTCCCGGGGGAGCGCCTTGCGCATGGCCTCCAGCCGGTCGAGCTGGGTGAGGAACGCGAGCAGCGGGGCGCCGCCCTCGGGCTTGAGCTCCTCCAGCAGGTCGCGGGCGAAGGGCCCCAGCGCCAGGAGCTCGCGCACCGCCTCGCGCTTGGCCAGGGTGTCCTCGCTGCCCAGGTCTGCCACCAGCTTCTTGATCGACGCCTGCAGCTCGCGGCCCTGCTCGCTGTCGTCGGTGAGCCCGGGGATCTCGGTGCTCCCGTCCCGGCGCAGGATCTTGCTCACCGCGGCGCGGGGGTAGGGGACCTCGCCCTTGTCGCCCGAGAGGATCACCTCGGTGCCGTCCTTGGAGAAGCGCACGTTGCCGTGGAGCACGCGCCCGTTGCGCAGGAGCAGGGTGTCCTCCGCCGGCCGCGCGCCGGCCTGGTCGCCGCCGTCCGAGAGCTCGATCGAGAGCACGTCGTCGCGGTCGATCGTCACGCCCCCGAACTTGACCTCGACCAGGATCTTGTCGCCCTTGTCGATCACCGTCCCGTGGAGCACGTGCCCGCTGCGCAGGACGACGGTGTCGGCGCACGCGGCGCCCGCCGTCAACGCGCAGATCAGGGCCCAGGTCGTTCGGCTCATGGAGCTCCCCTTCGCGGCCCGGATCCTCGCTGGGACCGGTCACCGCGGGGTCACAGCCTAATCCCTAAGTGCGTGCCGCCAAAGGGTCGAATTGCTGCTCGGGGGCGGGCGCCGGAGGACCGGGACGACCTCCGTGCGCCCCTATCGCGCGCGGCCGCGGAGGCGGCCCAGGAGGCCGCGGAAGCCCCAGCCGCCCGGGGTGCCGGGCTCGGCGCGGCGGATCTCGCGGTCGACGCGGCTGGCTTCGAGGTCGCCGACGAGGGCGTCGAGGCGGGCCAGGGCCTCGGTCGCGGTCGCCGGGCGCTCCTCGCGGGTCTTGCCCAGGAGGTCCTCCAGCAGCAGCTCCAGGGCGGGGGGCCACTTCCCGTGGGGGTTGGCCTCGGCCAGGGTCAGCGGCGGGCGCACGAGGTGCGCGGTGAGGAAGGACTGCGCGCTCTCGGCCTCGATCGGCAGCCGACCGGTGAGCAGCTCGAACAGGAGCACGCCGAAGGAGTAGAGGTCGGTGCGCCCGTCGATCGGGTCGTTGGACACGCACTCGGGCGCCATGTAGGCCGGCGAGCCCACGATCTCGCCGGTGGCGGTCAGGGAGCAGTTGGTCTCGTCGATCGCGCCGCTCTTCTTCTTGGCCAGGCCGAAGTCCATGATCCGCACCTCGGGCTCGGCGCCCGCGAGCACGAACACGTTGGCCGGCTTCATGTCGCGGTGCACGACCTCGGCGTCGTGGACCGCCTGCAGGCCCATGAGCAGCTGGCGCGCGATCGGGACCCAGATCTCCGTGGGCTGGCCCTGGGGGAACTCGTTCATGAGCCCGCGCAGCTCGCGGCCCACGAGCGCCGGGACCACGAGGTAGCGCACGCCGTCGGCCTGCCCCGAGCCCAGCAGCCGGATCACGTGCGGGTGCTGGATCCGCTCCAGGAGCTCGATCTCGCGCTGGAAGCGCCCGCGCTCGATCCCCGGCGCCTGGCCCTCGAGCAGGACCTTGACCGCCACGTACTCCGAGTCGCCGTCCTGCTGGGCGAGGAACACCGCGCCCATGCCGCCGGCGCCGAGGAGCTCGGTGATCCGGTAGGGGCCGATCTGGCCCTTGGCCTTGATCGCCTCGATCGTGGCCGGGGTCCCGGAGCCGCGGGGCTGGGGCTGGGTGCGCAGGGGCTTGGTCTGGGTGTTCGGCGGGCCGCCCGGGAGCTGCGCGCCGCGGGGGCCGAGGACGTGGGTCGACTCGCCGCCCAGGGGCCGGGTCTCCGGGTCGCCGGGCTTGGCCGGCGCGATCGCCAGCCCGCCCTCGAGCTCGCGGCGCCAGGCCGCGAGGTCCGCGCGCTCGACCAGCGCGCGGGTCTCCTGGGAGCGGAACAGGCGGCTGATCTTGAAGTCCTCGGGGGCCAGCGCGCTGTTGGGGATCAGCGCGCGCTCGACGCCCTCGAAGTCCTGGCCGCGGTAGCGCGCGAGGATCTTCTCGTCCTCCTTCTTCACCCACTCGACCTGGTCGCGCACGAGGACCTGGTCCTGGGCCTTGCTCAGCTTCTGCTGCTGCACGAGCACGTCGCCCAGGCGCCGGCGGTAGGTCTGGCGCTCGAGGCCGCTGATCAGCTGGGCCACGATCTCCTTGGGGACCTTGGTCCGGCGCTCGAGCATGCGCAGGTAGACCGCCTCGCCGCGCACGTGGGCGTAGAGCGCGATCCGGTGGCGCAGGGTCTCCACGTGGCGCGGGTCGAGGTGCCCGCCGGCCACGAGCCGGTTGATCAGGTCGCCGTGCTCGGGGCTCGGGTCGTGGTCCGCGTCGCGCAGGGTCTGGCGCACGACGGGGGCCGGCGACAGCCCGAGCTGCACGATCGCCTTGCCGGTCATGACGTCCGAGGTGGTGATCACGGTTCGCTCCCCCGCCCGAGTATATCCAGCGCCCCAGGTCCGCTCAGGCCTCGAACGCCTCGGCCTCGTCGGCCCAGGCGCTGAGGTAGGCCCCGCTGTGGTCGGCGGCCTCGAGCAGCGCCGCGTAGTAGCGGTGGGGGGCCAGGGTCGCGCTGTCGCCGACCACGAGCAGGAAGCGCTTGGCCCGGGTCAGGGCCACGTTGGTGCGGCGGGTGTCCTGGAGGAAGCCGATCGCCTGGTCGGGGTTGCTGCGCACGAGGTCGACGACCACCGCCTCCTTCTCGCGCCCCTGGAACCCGTCGACCGAGCTGACCTCGAGCCCGTGGGCGACCGGCGCCATGAGCCGGGCCTGGAGCAGGCGCACCTGGGCCGCGTAGGCGCAGATCACGCCCACGTCCGCGGGGGCCAGCCCGCGCGCGAGCAAGCGCTCGACCTCGCGGGCCACGCGCTCGGCCTGCTCGGGGTTGAGCAGGCTCGGGTCGTCGCCCTGGCGCGTCTCGTCCCAGCCCTTGCCCGCGGTGTCGAGGAAGCACCAGGGCTCGGGGCGCAGCGGGTCCGGGGCGACGTCGAGGTCCGCCAGCCGGCGCTCGGCGACGCTCGGGTCCGCGACCAGCCGCCCCTCGTAGTGCGCGGCGCTGGGGAAGGCCATGAGCTCGCTCGGCATGCGGTACTGCACGGTGAGCATGCGGCACAGCGTGGGGGCCGAGGCGGCCAGGCGCTCGAAGGCGCTCAGGGCCAGCCCCTGCCGCGCGGCGTCGGGGTCGATCACGGTCGGCGGGAGCTGGCAGGGGTCGCCGGCGAGCACGGCCTTGGGCGCGCGCAGGAGCGCGACCAGCGCGATCGGGTCCGTGGCCTGGGTCGCCTCGTCGAGGACCACGAGGTCGAACTCGGCCTCGGAGAGCAGCTCGCTGTCGGCCCCCGCCGCGGTCGCGCACACGACCTGGGCCTGGTCCACGATCGCGTCCTTGAGCCCGGCCAGGTGCGCGCGGGCGTCGCGCAGCAGGCGCCCGACCTCGGCGAACCCCGCGCGCCGCTCGCCGTAGTCGATCGCCCGTCGGCGCCAGCGCTTGAGCACGGTCTCGCGCAGGGCGTGGGCCTCGCTGATCCAGGAGCGAGCCATGGAGTAGCCGTCGCTCGCGGCGACCAGCGCGTCCAGGGAGTGGGCCTCGATCGCGGGGCTGACCCGCGCCGGGTGCCCGAGGCGCACCACCCGCAGCCCGCGGCCCACCAGCCGCTCGGCGAGGTTGTCCACGGCGGCGTTGCTCGCGGCGCAGGCGAGCACGCGCTCGCCGCGGGCCACGGCCTGGGCCACGACCTCGGCCAGGGTCCGGGTCTTGCCGGTGCCCGGGGGGCCGTGGATCAGCGCGAGCTGCGGCGCGCCCAGGGCGTGGGCCACCGCTTCGCGCTGGGGCGCGTTGAGCGCGGGGTCCGCGACCTCGGGATCCAAGGGCGCCGGGTCCCAGGCCGCGGGGGACGGCCCCCACAGCGCGGCCCGCCAGCGCGCGGCGGTGGACTTGGGCGCGGGGTTCAAGAGCGTGCGCAGCGCGCGCTCGCCGCGCTCGAAGGTCGCGGTCTCGTCGGACTCTTCGACGCGCAGCGCGCCCTCGAGCAGCCAGGGCGCGGGCTCGCCGTGGACGACGACCGCGGCCTCCTCGCCGCGCACCCGCTCCCACACCCCGCGCGCGCGCTGGTCCTCGTCGCCCACGAGCTCGACGGGCGTCCCGGGGCGGAAGCTCAGGTCCTTGGGCGCTCCCTTGCCCGCCAGCCACAAGCGCGTGCGCTCGCCGGGGGCGGCGTCGACCTCGCCCACCCGCGCCTGCCAGGCCAGGCCGCGGGCCAGGCGCTCGCGCAGGGGCAAGGCGTTGCGCGCCTCGCGGAAGCGGGCCAGGGACGCGCGGCGCTCGCGCCCCCAGAGCTCGAGCAGGACCTTGAGTGCGGCGTCGGCGTCGGGGCGAGTCACGGGCGGCGATCTTACTGTGCGGTGTTTGCGCGCGCCCGGCGCCGGGGTAGCGTGAGCGACCTCCAGGAGGTCCCCATGCCGCTCAGCCGTCCGCGCGTCACCGTCTACTGCGGCTCCCGCTTCGGCGGGCGCCCCGCCTACAAGGCGCTGGCCGAGGGCTTCGGGCAGGCCCTGGCCGCCGGCGGGCTGGAGCTCGTCTACGGCGGCGGCGCGGTGGGGCTCATGGGCGTGGTGGCGGACGCGGTGCTCGAGGCCGGCGGGCGCGCGACCGGCGTGATCCCCCGGCACCTGGCCCGGGCCGAGATCGCGCACCACGGGCTGAGCGAGCTGTTCGTGGTCGAGACCATGCAGGAGCGCAAGACGCTCATGGCGACCCTCGCTGGCGGCTTCGTCGCGCTCCCCGGCGGGATCGGGACCCTGGAGGAGGTGATCGAAATGCTGAGCTGGACCCAGCTCGGCCTGCACGACAAGCCCGTCGTGCTCCTCGACGTCGACGGCTACTGGGACCCCCTGGTCGCCCTCGTCGACCACGGCGTGCGCGAGGGGTTCATTGCCCCGGAGCACGCCGCGCTCCTGCAACGCGCCGAGTCGATCGGCGACGCGATCGCGCTGCTCACCGCGTAGCGGGCGTGCCGCGCGCAACCCGAGGCGCGCGAGGTGACTTCGTCGGGTGTGCGCTTCGCGCGCGCCCGGAGCGCCAGGCATGTCGGGCCACGGGCCTACCGTAGGCGCATGCTCGTCCCCGCCCGACCTCCCCGCCGCAAGGCGATCCGCCTGCCGCAGGACGCCTATCGCACCCCGGGGCTGGCGTTCCTCGTCACCTTCAACCTCGCGCGCGGGGCGCGGTCGTTGGCGTCGCTGCCGCTGTCTCGGATCGCGCAAGGCACCTTCGCCAAGGCGACCGAGGTCGTTCCCTGCGACCTGTTCACGTGGTGCGTCATGCCCGACCACGTGCACGCCGTCCTCGCCGCGCGGGCAGGGAGCTCGGTGGTGACCTGGGTCCAAACCTACAAGGGCCTGGTGACCCGCGAGGCGAGGCGCGCCGGCTGCGCGATCGAGTGGCAGCGCAGCTTCCACGACCGCGCGATCCGCAACGGCGACGTGCGCGGGGCCGCGCTCTACACCCTGCTCAACCCGGTGCGCGCGGGCCTCGTCGAGCGCTGGGAGGACTGGCCCCTCCACGGCTCCCTCGAGTGGGACCTCTCGATCTGGGAGTAGAGCTCCGCCGGTGCGTGCGCGTTGGAGCTTCGCTGGTTCGTGGGCGCCAGGGACGCACATACCGGGAGCAGCAAGCTGCTCCCCTACGGGTGTGTGGGGGAGCGTGCGGACGACTGCCGTAGAGCTCCGCTGTTTCGTGAGCGCCAGGGACGGACATACCGGGAGCAGCAAGCTGCTCCCCTACGGGTGTGGGGGGGAGCGTGCGGACGACTGCCGTAGAGCTCCGCTGTTTCGTGAGCGCCAGGGACGGACATACCGGGAGCAGCAAGCTGCTCCCCTACGGGTGTGTGGGGGAGCGTGTGGAAGGGGCCCTTGGAGCTCCGCGGTGTGGGTGGCGTTGCGTGGAACCGCCCTCGTGGGGCGAAGCTCTGCGGACGTGCCCGGCCGCCCGCCCCCACACGGGTAGGGGAGCAGCTCGCTGCTCCCGGTATGGACGTCCCTCACGCGTGCGAGTCCGCTGTTTCGTGAGCGCCAGGGACGGACATACCGGGGCAGCAAGCTGCTCCCTACGGAGGGGGAGCGGAAGGGCCTTGAGCCCGCGGTGTGGGTGGCGTTGCGTGGAACCGCCCTCGTGGGGCAGCTCTGCGGACGTGCCCGGCCGGCGGGGAGCAGCCGCGCTCCCATGGACGTCCCTCACGTGCGAGTCGGCAGCGCAGTCTGCGGACGTGCCCGGCCGCCCCCCCACGGGGCGGGAGCAGCTCGCTGCTCCCGGTCTGTGCGTCCCTCACGCGTGCGAGTCAGCAGCGCAGTCTGCGGACGTGCCCGGCCGCCCGCCCCACACGGGTAGGGGAGCAGCTCGCTGCTCCCGGTGTGCGACTGGCATGTGCAACAGATTGGAGGTGAACGGTTGAGTCCGTAAGTCCTATCCCGGGGCCCTGACAGAGGGAACCCGACACCGATGAGCAAGGGCGCCGCCCCGGAGCACCGGGGCACGTCAGGACTGCCCGCTCCTCGGAAGGAGGTCGACGGGGGCCTGGCGGTCCGCGAGGGGGTCTGGTGGAAGCCGTAGGTGCGTGAACGTCTCGAACGAAAGTGAAGCGCCGTAAGGCGGGCTGCGAAGGGTGAGCCGCCACCCGACGGTGAAACCCGGTTTCTGTCGGTTTCGCAGACGTATTGGCGACGGGGCGGACACGAAGTCTGTTGCATTTACCCAGTGAGATCTGCCGGGTTCCGCTTGCACGGTAGGCCCGAGGACGAAAGACGAAGGCTAATGACCCGGCAGAAGTCGGAGATCCGCGAGGTACCGGAGCCAGGGGAAACTCAGGCTCACCTCCGAGGGGCACGCATGGTGAAAGCCCGCAAGACGATGGACCGGTTCCGTTGAGTCGGAAGCAGGGAGTCGAGGGCGTGCAACGCGGGGACGGGAAGGCGGTGACGGTCAAGGAAGTGGGTCTACAGCTCGTGCTGTTCTCCGCTACAGCAGAACGTCCGCGGAAACGCGGGCCTCGGGGACGAGGCCTTGAGGACCGATCCTCAGGGCTGGAGCCCAGGGTGCCGAAGGCGAAGAACAAGGCGAGCAGCGTAGGTCCCGCGAGTGTGAAAGAGGTGGTCGAACACCTCGAAGAGGCGTTCGATAAGGTCGCGGCGAACAAAGGGGCTCCTGGTCCCGATGGCCAAACCATCGGGGCGGTGCGCAAGCACCCCGGCGGTGTTGGCCAAGCTGCGCGCCAGCCTCCTGGAGGATGCACCGGCCGGGGATATCCGGCGGGTGTGGATCCCGAAGGGAGGTGGAGGGCAGCGGGGGCTGGGAATCCCCAACGTGATCGATCGGGTGGTGCAGGAGGCGGTGAGGCGGGTCTTGGAGCCCGTCTACGAGCCGACGTTCCACTCTTCGAGCCACGGGTTTCGCCCGAACCGGGGCTGCCAGACGGCGATCACGGAAGCTCGCAGCTACGTGCAAGAAGGATACGAGTGGGTGGTGGATCTCGACCTGGAGAAGTTCTTCGATCGGGTCTGCCACCAACGGCTGCTGTCGCGGCTCGCCCAGCGAGTCGAGGACAAGCAGCTCCTGGTCCTGATTGGGCGCATGCTGAAAGCCAAGGTGGTCATGCCGGACGGCGTGAGGGTCAGCACGGAAGAGGGGTTCCCCAAGGGGGCCCGCTCTCGCCGCTGCTGTCCAACGTGGTGTTGGACGAGCTCGATCACGAGCTCGCCCGACGCAGGCACCGGTTCGTCCGCTACGCAGACGACTGCAACGTCTACGTGCGGAGTGAACGTGCAGGCAAGAGGTCTTCTCGAGCTTGAGCCAGTTCATTGAGCGTCGCTTGCGACTGAAGGTGAACGCAGCGAAGAGCGCGGTGGCCCAACCAGAGACCCGCCACTTCCTCGGATACCGGTTGATCCCCCAGCGGGGTCTACCGCCCAGGTGGGGCTCGGAGCGCAGCGTGAAGCGGCTACGAGAGCGGATCGTTGAATTGACCCCGCGGTCCGGGGGCGCTCGCTCAAGGCGGTCGTTTCCCGGATCAACGCGTTCCTCAACGGTTGGCGGGGGCACTTTGGAGTCTGCACGCCAACGATCGGTCTGATCCTCCGGGCCACGGACGCGCACCTCCGGCGACGGTTGCGCGCGATCGTGCTCAAGCACTGGAAACGGAAACGATCGATCGTCCAACGCCTCATTCGTCTGGGAGTGAATCTGAAGCTGGCTTGGCGCGGGATCTACAAGCGACACCAGTCGCTGTGGGCCCTCAGCGCCAACCCCGCAGTCAACCGAGGACTCTGCAACTCGCATCGACGAACAGGGGCTCGTCTCGCTGCTGGAGACGTTTCGGATCGCATGGACGAGGACGCTCGCTCCAAGGCAGCTCTTGCTGCCCTGGAATACCGCGAGGTCGTGACCCGGCCGGCGGCGGGGTACAACCCGCCGTCCCGAAGAGCCGGATGTGAACAGCACAAGTCCGGTTCTGTGGGAGCCGGGGGCGGGAAACCGCCCCCGGCTACCTGACATGGACGTCCCTCACGCCTGCGAGTCGGCAGCGCAGTCTGTGGACGTGCCCGGTCGCCCCCCCACCCGGGTAGGGGAGCAGCTCGCTGCTCCCGGTATGGACGTCCCTCACGCGTGCGAGTCGGCAGCGCAGTCCGCGCGGCCTCGGACGACGATCAGGGGATCCGCATTTCGTCGGCGAGGAGGCCGCCGTGGTAGCCGACGAGCTGTTCGGTGCTCGTGGGGGTGTCGCCGGGGCGGTAGAGGATCACGTCGCGGTCGTGGGCCACGGCCACGAAGTCGCCGAGGCGGCTGCGGGAGGTCGGGTGCAGGGGCTCGGGGCCGTAGAGGCCCAGGGCCTCGACGTCGTCGAGGTCGAGGAGTGCGAAGCGCGGGCCGAAGCGCTCGCGGAAGGCGGCGGCGAAGCGCGCGCGTTCGGAGGGCTCGACGTGGAACACCGGCGCCCGGGGCTCGCCGCTGGGGGGCGAGCGCAGGAGCGCGACCAGCGGGTCCTCGTGGGTCAGCACGTGCTTGTGGCTCTGGGGGACCTCGATCAGGCCGTGGTCGGCGGTGATCACCACCCGGGTGTCCGGGGGCAGGCCGCCGACCAGGGCCTCGAGCTCGCGCTCGATCTCGCGCAGGAGCTCGAGGGTCGCCTCCCCTGCCGGGCCGTGGGCGTGGGAGGACTCGTCGAGGAGCGAGTAGTAGAGGTAGGTGTAGGTCGGGCGCGCGCTGTGGGCGAGGCGGGTCTGGATCGTGGTCGCGGCGTCGGGGAGGTCCTCGTAGGCCCCGCCCGGGGAGTCGCCGCGGAAGTAGCGCGAGTAGGCGCTGTCGGCGATCCGCGCGAACTGATAGCAGCAGGTGTCGCGGTCGAAGTCCTTGAGCAGGGCCGGCTGCGGGTAGAGGTCCTGGGGGGAGAGCCCGCGCTCCTCGAGGGGCACGGCGCTGAAGCGCTCCAGGAACGGGAGGCAGGTCAAGGACAGGTCGTGCTCGGGGGCGTAGCTCCACCACCCGACCACCCCGTGCTGGCTGGGCCAGCAGCCGGTGGCCAGGGTCGTGATCGCGCTGGCGGTGGCCGAGGGGTAGACCGAGGTCAGCTCGCCCCGCTGGTGCCGACGCAGGAAGCCCTCGGGCCCGAGCTGCTGCAGGTGCGAGACCCCCATGCCGTCGATCAGCACGAACACCATGTGGCGCGCGGGGCCGATCGTCTCGGTCAGCGCCTGGGTGTGCGCGTCGGGCGGGGCCTGGCCGTCGCAGAGCGCGCTGAAGGCCCGGATCAGGCTCACCAGGCTCGGGCGCGCGGCGTCGGGCAGGACGCACCCGTTGCCTTCTACCCACGCCTGGACCCGTTCGCGTTCGCTCACCCGTGCACTATCCCACAGCGACGCGGGGTTCTCCCCCGCCGCGTCAGGAAGACCTCGGGCCGGGTGCCAACCCCCGCCACGCGGGGTAACCTCCCCCGAGCGGAGAGCGCGTGCAGTCGGAGCCCGAGAGCTATTCCCTGGAGCGGCGTGAGGACGAGGGCGGCGCGACCCTCGTGCTCTCGGGGAGCGTGAGGCTCGAGCACACCCCGCGCTTCGTGGCGACGCTGCGCGCGGCGGTCGACCAGAGCCGCGGGCGGCTGGTGTTCGACCTCTCCGGCCTGGAGCGGATCGACACCGGGGCCCTGGCGCTCCTGCTCCACGAGGGGCGGCGGCACGAGGCCGAGGTCCAAGGCGCCACCGGGCGCGTGGCCGACGTGCTCGAGCTCTACCGCCAGGCGCCGCAGGAGAGCCTGCGCCACCAGCCTCAGCGCCCGGGGCTCCTGCGCCAGGTGGGCGAGGTCAGCGAAGGGCTCTACCTGCGCGGGCTCCAGACCCTGAACTACGTGGGCGAGTGCGTGGCGGCGGTCGGGGCGACGGCGCGTCAGCCCCGGAGCGTGCCCTGGCGCGACGTGGTGCGGATCATGGAGCGCGCCGGCGCCGACGGGCTCCCGATCGTGATCCTGATCAGCTTCCTGATCGGGCTGATCATGGCCTTCCAATCGGCGGTGCAGCTCCAGCAGTTTGGCGCGGATATCTTCGTCGCCGACCTGGTGGGGCTCGTGGTCACCCGCGAGCTGGGTCCGCTCATGACCGCGATCGTGGTCGCCGGGCGCTCGGGGGCCGCGTTCTCGGCGGAGCTGGGGACGATGAAGGTCTCCGAAGAGGTCGACGCGCTCACGACCCTGGGGCTGAACCCGTTCCGCTTCCTCGTGATCCCGCGGGTCGCGGCCCTGGTGCTCGCGCTCCCGCTGCTGACGTTGATCGCCGACCTCACCGGCGTCGTGGGCGGGCTGATCACCGGGGTCGGGATCCTGGACCTCACCCCGCGGGCCTACCTCACCGAGACCCGCCTGGCCCTCGAGCCCTGGGACGTGTTCTCGGGGGTGCTCAAGAGCGTGTTCTTCGCCTTGGCGATCGCGCTGATCGCCTGCGAGCGCGGGCTCTCGACCTCCGGCGGCGCCGACGGCGTGGGCCGCTCCACGACCTCGGCGGTGGTCACGACGCTGTTCACCCTCGTGGCCCTCGACGCGGTGTTCGCCGTGCTGTTCCACCTCTACGGGATCTGAGCCGTGAGCGACGCCGCGATCACCGTGCAGGACCTGACCGTCGGCTGGGACGACTTCGACCTCATGCGCGAGGTGAGCTTCGAGGTCGCCCAGGGCGACGTGTTCGTGATCCTCGGCGGCTCGGGCTGCGGGAAGTCGACGCTCCTGCGCCACCTGATCGGGCTCGAGGTCCCCAAGGCGGGGACGATCGAGATCGCCGGGCTGGGCGCGCCGCGGATCGGGGACGGGGCGCCGCCCTACGGGGTCATGTTCCAGTCCGGCGCGCTGTTCGGCTCCATGACCCTGGCCCAGAACGTGGGCCTGCCGCTGCGCTCGTGGACCGGGCTCGACCCCGACGCGGTCGACGCGGTCGTGCGCGACAAGCTGCGGCTCGTGGGCCTCGACGGCTTCGAGCACCACCTCCCGGCGGAGATCTCGGGCGGCATGAAGAAGCGCGCGGGGATCGCGCGGGCCCTGGCCCTCGACCCCCAGCTCCTGTTCCTGGACGAGCCGTCGGCGGGCCTGGACCCGATCAGCGCGGTCGAGCTCGACGAGCTCCTGCTCTCGCTCAACCGCAACCTGGGGGTCACGACGGTGCTCGTGACCCACGAGCTCGAGAGCATTTTCAAGATCGCCTCGGGCTGTGTCATGCTCGACAAGGAGCGCAAGGGTGTGATCGCCCGCGGCGACCCGCGCGAGCTGCGCGACACCAGCGACGACCCCAGCGTCCGCGCCTTCTTCAACCGCACCCCGCGAGGTGACGCCTGACCCCCAGCGACCACACCAAGCTCGGCGCCTTCGTGGTGTTCGGGATCGGGACCGGGCTCGCCGCCCTGATCTGGCTCGGCGCGGCCAAGCTCGTGACCGAGACCCACGACTTCGTGACCTACCTCGACGAGGCGGTGACCGGGCTCGAGGTCGGCTCCCCGGTGCGCTTCCGCGGCGTGACCCTGGGCACGGTCTCGAAGATCACGGTGGCCCCCAACCAGCGCCTGATCGAGGTCCACGCCCAGATCCCGCAGGAGAATATCGAGCGCCTGTTCGCGCACACCGGCGGGATCCACGGGCGCCCGGGGGCCGACTTCGTCCCCGACGACATTCGCGTGCAGCTCGTGAGCTCGGCGCTGACCGGGGTCAAGTTCCTGCAGGTGGACGTGTTCCCCGACAAGGACAGCTACCCCAAGCTCAAGCTCGGGTTCCCTCCGCCGGAGAACTACATTCCCTCGGTGCCCTCGACGCTCAAGGACCTCTCGGACTCCCTGTCCGAGACCTTCCACCGCCTGCCGAAGCTCGCCGACCGGCTCTCGAGCCTCGCGACCCGGATCGAGACCCTGTTCGACGACCTCGACGCGCCGGCGCTCTCGAACCGCGTGCAGAAGCTCATGGGCACCGCCGAGACCAAGCTCGAGGCGCTGGACGTCGAGCGCCTGACCCAGGACCTGGACGGGCTGATCGCCGACGCGCGGGACGCGCTGAGCTCGACCCGTGCGCTGCTCGACGACGTGCGCTCCGAGGACGGCGAGGTCAAGCAGCTCCTGGGGCGCATGCGGACCCTGGCCGAGGCGATCGAGCTCGCCCTGGACCAGTTGAAGCTGGAGGAGACCGGGACCGAGCTGCGGCGCACGGTCAAGGCCTTCGGCGGCGTCGCCGAGGAGACCGCCGGCGTGGGCCCCGAGCTCCAGGACAGCCTGCGCGCGCTGCGCGCCGCCGCCGAGGCGGTGACCCAGCTCGCCGACACCCTCGAGCGCGACCCGGGAGCCTTGCTCCACGGGCGCCAACCGGCCGCCGGCCCCCCAGGAGACTGACGTGCCCCGCACGCTGATCCCGCTCTGCTTGCTCGCGCTCACCGGCTGCTTCGGCGGCGCCTCGCCCGCGCCGCGCAGCTTCCGCCCCGAGCTCGCCGCGGTCGAGCCCGCCGCCGCCGAGGGCCCCGCGCTGCGCTACCGCGCGGTGAGCGCCAGCCCGCACCTCGACCAGCGCATGGCCTGGCGGCTCTCGCCGGTCGAGTACTGGTTCGCCGACCTGTGGGTGTGGAGCGAGCCGCCTCAGAGCTACGCCGACCGCGCCCTGGCCCAGCGCTTGTTCGAGGGCCGCGGCCTGCGCCGCGGCAGCGGGGCCGGGCTCCCCGCCCTCGAAGCCGAGCTGCGCGAGTTCTGCTACGACCGCGAGGCCGCCCAGGCCCGGGTCGCGCTGCACGTGCTCTTCACCCAGCCCGAGGGCACGCAGCTCGAGCGGACCCTCGAGGCTACGGCGCCGGTGGGCGAGCCCGAGCCCGAGGCGATCGCCCGGGCGCTGGGCGTCGCGCTCAGCGCGGTGTGCGACGAGGCCGCGGGGCTGGTCGGTGAGGCGCTCGGGAAGTAGCGCGCGTCTCGGAGAGGAAGGCAGGAAGGCAGGGAAGGCAGAGAAGGCAGGGAAGGCAGGAAGGCAGAGAAGGCAGAGAAGGCAGGAAGGCAGAGAAGGCAGGAACCGCCAAGGCCGCCAAGAGGCCAAGGCTCCGCTGAGCCAGATCGGCGCGCGTGACCACGAACTCCGCGCCTCTGCGACCAGCGCCCGCGCGGCGGAGCCTCGGCGAACGTGGCGGTTCATGCGTCGGAGGCCGGCAACGTCACGCGAGAGAGGGCTCCGCGCGACGCCCTCGAGACCGCGGAGCTACCTCTCCCTCTTCACCCGGCACGGTCGGTTCGAGCGGAGCCCTTGGCGCCCTTGGCGGCCTTGGCGGTTGAACCGATCGCCGGCGCGCTCGCGACCTGGAAGGGGTGGCGGTTGGTCCGATCGCTGGCGCGCTCACGAGCTGAAGGGTTTGGCGGTTGAACCGGAATCGCCGGCGCGCTCACGACCGGAAGGGCTACGCCCGCGCGCTCGCGATCTGGAACGGGTGTCGCCTACTCGCCCTCGCGGAAGTCCGGCAGCACCGCGCATCCCTGTCGTCCACGAGCTCCGCGTCCTCGGCGGGGTAGAGCGTGTCGAGGTGGACAACGATCGCGTCGGCGGGCGCGCTCGCGCGGAACGCCACGCAGTTCTTGGGCTCGTTGTCGAAGGCCGCCACGACCACGCCGTGCTTGGGGAGCTCGACCCGGGTGATCAGGCCCTTGAAGTCGTCGGTGTGGAGCTTGGCGGGGTCCTGCTGGCCGGGGTAGCTCTTGGGCTTGTGGAACAGGAGCACGCCGGGGCCCGCGCCCGGGTCGCTCGGGGTCGGGAAGCCCGCCTCGGCCAGCGCGCGCTCGGAGAAGTCGGCGACGAAGGTCTTGCGGCCGGTGAGGTAGACGATCAGCGCGTCCGGGGCCAGGCTGCGCACCGCCTCGACCGCGCCCAGGATCGGGGCGTCGAGGAGCAGGCTCTCGCCGCGGAAGAACTTCGGCCACACCTCGCCGTGGATCGCCTCGAAGGTCTGGCCCTCGACCTCGTGCTCGCTGAAGCCGAGCTCGGCCAGGGTCTCGGGCATGGCGTAGTGCACGCGCTCGACCGGGACCTGCTCCAGGCGCGGCTCGCCGTGGGTGCGGTGGTAGTCCTCGAGCAGCGCCGCGGTGCGGTAGCGGGTGTCGAACAGGGTGTCGTCGAGGTCGAACACGACCACCGGGACCTGGCCCTGCGCCTTGACCGCGGCGATCCGCTCGCGGACCTGGGCCAGGACCGGGGTCGCGACGCGGAGCTCGAGGGTCGCGAGCAGCGCGCCGCGCGCGCCGCCGAGGCGCGCCTCCAGGGTGTAGCGCCCGGGGCGCTCGGCCTCGAGGCTCAGCCCCTCGTCGCCCAGCCGCGCGCGCAGCGCCGGGGGCGCCACGACCTGCACCAGCTTGCGCAGGGCGCGGGGCGCGACGGCGACGGGCAGCGTCCGCGCGCCGGGCTCGAGCTGCACGGCCTCGGGGCGGGCCGGGTCGAGGGCCGCGTCGCCGAGGGACAGGCGCGGGAGCGCGGCGGGGGCCAGGCGCAGGGTCGTGTGCGGCGCGCCGGCGGCGCTCCCCGCGAAGCCCTCGCCCTCGGGCGCGAGCTGGGCGACCCAGGGCGCCTTGGCGTCGGCGAGCGCGCCGGCCACGCCCTGGGTGGAGCGGTAGGGGCGCAGGCGCAGCCCGTCGCCCTCGGTCCACACGCTCGCGCTCCAGGCGTCGCCGTCGGCCTCCACGATCCGCGCGCGGTAGCGCCCGGGGGTCGTGAGCGGGACGAGGGCCAGGGTCCCGTCGGCGGCGTCGCCGTTGGGGAGCTCGCCGCTGAGCGCCCAGGCGCCGCAGAGGTCGCGGGGGGCGGCCTCTTGGGCGGCCGCGAACGGGGTCAAGACGGCGAGGAGCACCGCGAGCTGGAGCCGGATCATGAACCCTCCCGAGCCGGCAGCTTAGCCCGTCCTGGGGGCCAGGTCCACGAGCTTCTCGGACGAGGCGTGTTCCTAAGGCGTCTGTTCGCAGCTGCTTAGGAATTCCATTGAGGGCCCCGCCCCCAAGATCGGCGGCGGCGGTGTGCTGCTTTCAACACCGGGAGAGGAGAGCCACCCATGACCGTCGACCTCAACGCGATCACGATCGCCGCCCCCTGCACCGCCGACTGGGACGCCATGCAAGGCGACGAGCGCGTGCGCTTCTGCGGCCAGTGCGAGCTCAACGTCTACAACCTCTCGGCGATGAGCGAGGGCGAGGCCCAGACGCTGGTGCAGGAGACCGAGGGCCGGCTGTGCGTGCGGCTCTACAAGCGCCGCGACGGGACCTTGATCACCCAGGACTGCCCGGTCGGCCTGCGCGCGATCCTGCGCCGGCGCCTGAGCTGGCTGGCCGGCCTCGCCGCGAGCCTGCTCGCCACCGTGGGCGGCGTGCTCCTCGGGGCCCGCGGCCAGTCGAGCCCGCCCTCGCACCCGCCGGTGATCGCCATGGGCGCCCCGCGTCCGCTGCCGGTGGTCGAGCCGGTGGTGGAGCCCGTGATCGAGGTCGAACCGGAGATGATGATGGGCGAGATCATGGTCCCCGAGCCGACCCCGGAGGAGGACACCCCCAAGGTCTGCGGCCAGGAGGAGCCGCGCGACGTGATCATGGGCCGCGTGCGGGCCCCCGAGTAGCCAACCAACGCGAACGGCCGGCGCCAGGCGCCGGCCGTTCGAGCGAGACGGAGTCGTCTCGGAGTTAGCGCTCGATCTTCTTGATCTTCAGCGGCTCCATGTCCATGCAGCCGCCGCACTCGTCGGCCGCCGCCTCGTCGCAGCCGCCGGCGTCCTCGCAGCCGCCGCACTCGTCGGCGACCTTGGCCTCGCCCTCGCAGCCGCCGCAGTCGTCGGCGAC
>JAWKSZ010000101.1:0-16772 GCA_041402045.1 Planctomycetota bacterium
GGCTGCTAAACGGAAGTGCGCGACTCTGAGGGGTCAGCGCTGAGACCACGTGCTGACCTCCGAAACCAGAGTCACGATCCTGAGCGGGCGAGCGAGCGCCAGATCGCTGACGACATGGGAGCCACTCTCGCACGCTCAGAATCGTGAACTCTGGTTTAGAGCCGGCCCTGGGCGTCGAGCTCGAGCTCGTAGTCGCGGGTCTGGGCGTAGTAGTCGCGCATGCGCAGGAGCGCCGCGGCGGGGGGGTCGACGAAGGCCTCGACGTGGGCGTGCAGCTGCAGCGCGCTCCCGGGGAAGAAGCTCGAGACGGGCCCCTCGACCACCTCGCGCACGGCCTCGGCCTTCTTCTCGCCGGTGATCTGGATCAGGATCCGCTTGGCCTCGAGGATCGTGCCGATCCCCATGGTCACGGCGAGCACGGGCTGCGTCTCGCCCTCGCTGTAGAAGCGCGCGTTGTCGGTGAGGGTGCGCTCGGCGAGGGTCTTGATCCGGGTGCGCGAGGCGAGGCTGCTCGTGGGTTCGTTGAACCCAATGTGCCCGTTGCGCCCCATGCCCAAGAGCTGAATGTCGATCCCGCCTTCGTCCACGATCCGCGCCTCGTACTCCTGGCAGCGGCGGCGCAGGTCCTTGCCCTCGGACGGGGGGAAGAACGTGTGCTCCAGCGGGAGGTCCAGGCCCTCGAACAGGTGCTCGCGCATGAAGTAGCGGTAGCTCTGCGGGTGCTCGGCGGGGAGGTCGAGGTACTCGTCGAGGTTGAAGGTGCGCACCCGCGCGAAGCTGACCTCGCCCCGAGCGTGGGCTTCGCGCAGCCGCGCGTAGACCCCGAGCGGGGTGGAGCCGGTCGCGAGCCCCAGCACCAGGTCCGGCTTCTCGCGGAGGGCGTCCAGGATCCGGTTGGCGACGAGCTCGGCCGCGTGGTCTGCGGAGTCGGTCAGCACGATCTTCATGCAGCGGACGCTAGCTGGCGCCGGGCCCGAGGGCAACCCGGCCTGGCGGTCAGCCGCGCAGCACGGGCGTCTCGGGCAGCCGGACCACGAAGCAGGCGCCGCTCCCCTCCGCGGGGGTCTCGAGCCGCAGCTCGCCGCCGACGCGGGTCAGGATCCGCTTCACGATCGAGAGCCCGAGCCCCAGGCCCTCGGCGACCGGGTTCAGCCGGCCGTAGTCCTTGAGGATTCGCTCGCGGTCTGCGGGGTCGACGCCGCCGCCGTGATCGCGCACCAGGACCTCGGTCCACCCGTCGCGGCGGCGACTCTCGACCTCGATCCGGGGCGGCTCGCCGCCGTATTTCAGCGCGTTGTCCAGGAGGTTCGCGAACACGCGCTCGAGGCCCATGCGCCAGCTGGTGACCGTGGGCAGGCCCGGGGCGAGGGTGACCTCGGCCCCCGAGCGCTTGATCCGGGAGCGCAGGTCGAGGCGCATGTCGTCGAACAGCTCGTCGAGCTCGACCGCTTCGAACTCCACGTCCTCGCCGCCCACCTGGGCGAAGTCGAGCAGGCCCTTGATCATGGACTGCATGCGCCCGGTCAGCCGACGAATGTCCGAGATGTGTCCGCGGGCCGAGTCGTTGAGCTCCTGGCAGTCCTCTCCACGAAGTTCGCGAGGTTGTTGATCCCGCGCAGGGGCGAGCGCAGGTCGTGATCGGGCTACAAGCTGGCGAAGGCGCCAGGACTGGTTCGCGCGGAACCAGCTCCTGCGGTCAGCGCCTGAGCCAGTGCGCTCGCGGAACAGGACCTCGAGGATCGCCGAGCGCAGACGCTTGGCGAGGTTTACGTCGTGGGCGCCCCAGGGAATGCTTTGCCGCGGACCTCTTGCTTCCAGAGCGCGAAGCTCCCGCGCGGGTGCAGGCGCAGCCCGTGGGGCCCGACCTTCGCCGGCTTGTGCGGGTTGCCCGCCCAGTGCACGTGGGTCACCCGCTCGTCGCGGAACCAGAGCATCCACGAGTCCCGGTCGGGCGAGAGGCGCACCGCGAGGAGCTCGGCCGCGGTGTCGGCCTCGGTCTCTGGCCTCGGGCACGTAGCGCCCGAGGTGGTCGGTGCAGAAGTCGTCGGCCACGGCGACGTCGGTCTCGAGGAACTCCACGACCCGCGCACGAGCGCGTCCGAGGGTCGCCCTCGCGCACGATGTGCTCGCCGTCGGTGCCCACGAAGCCCGTGGAGCTGACCATGTCCGCGGTGCAGGCGTTGAGCGCGTCGATCAGCTCCTCGGCCCGGGAGATCGCGGTGGTGATCTTGGCCGCGCACCTCCGAGCGCACGATCCGTTGGCGTTCGTCGACGCTGTTGAGCTCGTTGATCCGGCTCGGCGGTGCGCCACGAGCTCCATGGCCAGGCGCTCGGCGTGGGACAGGCGCTTGGGGCCCGCGTAGTGGTGGCAGGCCACGAGCCCCACAGCGCCTCGCCGCACGCAGCGCGATCGCCAGGGTCGCAGGACTCCCATGTTGGCGAGGGCATTTGAGGTGGATCGGCGACACCCCGCAGGTAGGAGAGCGAGAGGTCGAGCGGCGACCCGTCCGGGAGCCTGTCGGGGATCAGCGGGGCGGGGGTGTCGCCTATGTGGTCGATCAGTCGCGAGGGGTTGCGGCGGAACAGGTCGCGGCGCGTCGCGGAATGTCCGAGGCCGGGTAGTGCAGCCCGAGGAACGGCTCCAGGGTTCCAGCTTGGCCTCGGCGTAGACCGCCGTGCCAGTCGGGGGCGAAGCGATAGATCATGACGCGGTCGTAGCCGCTGAGCTCCCGCAGGCAGCTCGCGAGCTTGCGGCAGTAGCCGAGGGCGTTCGGGGCGCGCAGCCTCGGCCTTGATCGTGCGCACCTGCTCGGTGATCGCCACGTCTCCGCGCCGGGTCGGCGCCGAGAAGGGGCAGAACTCGAGGAGCAAGGCGTCCTCGACCAGTGCGCCAGCAGCCTCGCCCCTCGAGGGAGGGGGAAGGAGCTGGCCGGCGAACAAGAGCTGCGGTGGCTGCTCGTGGTCGGGCGGGCCGGCGGCGAGCACCGCGGGGACGGTCGCGGCGGCGGGGGCGGGGAGGACGTCGCCGCCGTAGCGCTGGCCCAGAGCCCTCGGCGGGGTGCCCAGCAGCGCGCCGGCGTTGGCGGAGGCCACGACCACGACGCCCGCGGCGTCGAGGGCCACCAGCACACTGTGGGATCGCAACGCACCGGATGCGGGATCGGTTCGTTCTCGCAGTTGCTGAGATCCAGCGTGGGGGTCGGCGAGGGGCGGTGAGGGGGTGAGGGGGCGCACGGGGGTCGATCCGTCGGCCATGGGAGAGTCACTCCGTTCCCTGGACGGGTACCACGCCTTGCGAACTCTCCCAGAGGGAGGGCCTGGCCTGTAAGTGGCTTTCTCCGAGGTGCTTAGCGGTGTCGTAGCCCAGGCCGTCGTGAGACCGCGTGGAAGTGGTGCATGGCGTCGTCGGCGGCCTCCGCGCAGCGCAGGAGGTCCTCGGGACCCGTCATATCCGTCCACGTCGCGCCAGGGCGAGCCAGCGACGGGGGAAGCTCTCCGCGCCGACCACGTAGTCCAGGCCCCGCTTGGCCCGGGCTCGACGCCCAGGGCGCGGGCCAGGGCGGCGCGCGCAGCGCCGCGGCGCCGAGCCGCGACCCGGCGACGACGTAGAGCCAGCCCGCGAGCGCGGGGGCCTCGGCGGCGGCGGCGTCGAGGACTCGACCAGGCCCCGGGTGCCTTTACGGCTGCCGAGGCGCCGCGGCGAGCCGCGCGAGGTCGGCGCGCAGGTGCGCCGCGCGGGCGCAGGTTTGGCAGCGCGCCGAGCGCCGGCGGCGGCGCGAGGCGCTCCAGGCCTCGTGGACGTGGGCGAGCTGGGTCAGAGCGCGTAGTCCTCGCGGCTCACCTCGCCCCGGGCCAGGGCCTCGGCGAAGGGCAGCTCCTCGAGGCGCTCGTGGATCGGGCCGATCCGGGCGCGGATCGCGTCGCGGGCGGTCACGCGTCGGCCAGGTCCGGGAGGCGCACGAAGAAGCGCGCGCCCTCGTCCGGCGTCGACTCGAGGCGCAGCGAGCCGCCGAGGCGCTGCACGATCCGGCTCACGATCGCGAGCCCGAGGCCGGTGCCCTCGCCTTCGCTGGTGCTGCGCTCGAAGGCGCGCAGGATCGTGGTCTGGGCGGCGGCGGGGATCCCGGGGCCGTGGTCGCGGAAGCAGAACTCGTAGACCCGCGGCGCGACCTCGCGGGCGTCGACCTCGATCCGCGGCGGCTCGCCGCCGTATTTCAGGGCGTTGTCCAGGAGGTTCGAGAACACGCGCTCGACGCCCAGCCGCCAGGAGGTCAGCCGGGGGAGGTCCTCGGCGACGGTGATCGTCGCGCCGCTCTCGACGATCCGGCCCTGGAGGTCGAGCAGCAGGTCCTCGACCACGGACCGGGTCTCGAGGGGCTCGGGGTCGATCGCCGCGCCGCCGACCCGGGCGAACTCCAGGAGCCCTGTGATCATGGAGTTCATGCGCTCGGCCAGCCGGAAGATTCCGGAGAGGTGCTTGCGCGAGGAGCTCTCGAGCTCCTCCCCTTCGTCCTCTTCGAGGAAGTTCGCCAGCGAGCGGATCCCGCGCAGGGGCGCCCGCAGGTCGTGGCTGGCGACCGAGGCGAAGGTCGAGAGCGAGCGGTTGGCCTCCGCCAGGTCGTCGGCGAGCTGGCGCAGCTTGGAGCGCTCGCGGAACACGACCTCCACCAGCGCCGCCCGCAGGCGGTCGATCGTGCGCAGCTCGAGCTCGCTCCAGGGAATGCTCTTGCCGCGGACCTCCTCCTTCCACAGCGCGAAGCTCCCCCGCGGGTGCAGGCGCAGCCCGTTGGGGCCGACCTTGACCGGCTTGTGCGGGTCTCCGGCCCAGTGCACGTGGCGCACCTGCTCGCCGCGGAACCACAGCAGCCACGACGAGCGCTCGTGGGAGAGCCGGATCGCGAGCACGCCCGCGGCGTGGCCGGGCTCCTTGGCCGCGGCGGGGAGCACCTCGCTCAGGCAGTCGGTGGCGAAGCGCAGCTCGGTGCCGACCTGGGCGTCGAGCCAGCGGATCAGCTCGCGCACGAGCTCGGGGGTGGGCGGGGAGCCCTTGCGCACCGACTGCTCGCCCAGCGTGCCCACGAAGCCCTCGGCCGGGATCAGGGTCGCGGTGCACTCGTTGAGCGCGTCGATCAGGTTCTCGCTGCCCGCCATGTCGCGCAGGATCTCGTTCGTGCGGAGCTGCGCGAGCTGCGTGGCGCGCTCGGCCTGGCGCGAGACCAGCTCCTGCACGCGGCTCGTGGCGTTGCCCATGAGCAGCTCGAGGCCGAGTCGGGTGGAGTAGCCCAGGTAGCGGGGGCCGCCGTAGTGGTGGCAGGCGACCAGCCCCCACAGGCGCTCGCCCTGGTGCAGGGCGAAGGTCAACGAGCCCGTGACCCCCATGTTCTGCAGGTATTCGATGTGGATCGGCGAGACCCCGCGCAGGTAGGCCAGCGACATGTCCAGGGGCGTCCCGTCGGGGAGCGCCTCGGGCACGAGCCCCACGCCCGGGGTGTCGACGCTGGCGATATGTCGCGAGGGGTTGAGCGCGAACAGCGTGCGCGCCTGACGCGGAATGTCCGAGGCCGGGTAGTGCAGCCCGAGGAACGGCGCCAGGTCCTCGCGCTTGGCCTCGGCGATCACCTCCCCGTGCCAGTCCGGCGCGAAGCGGTAGATCATGACGCGGTCGTAGCCGCTGAGCTCGCGGATCGCGAGGGCGAGGCCGTCGCAGAAGCTGGCCAGGGTCTCGTGCAGGCGCAGCCGGGCGGTGAGCTCGCGGATCAGCTCTCCCGTGCGTCCCACCGGCGGGCGCGCGCTCTGCTCGGGGCAGAGCTCGAGCACCAGGCGGCCCTGGCTCCAGTGCGCGAGCACCTCGGCTTCGACCCCTGCGCACACCGGCCCGACGTGGATCAGGCGCGCCGCGAGCTGGCCGCCGTCCGTCGACGGCGGCGCGTGCTCCAAGGCGGCCAGCAGCTCGGGGGCGGCCCACGCCTCCAGGGGCCGCCCGACGACGTCCTGGGCCGCATGCCCGGAGAGCGCGCCGAGGTTCGCCGAGGCCAGGTCTACGCGGAGGGTGGTCGGGTCCACCACCAGGAGCGCGCCGTGGGCCTGGACCTTTCCCGGAGTGTGGATCGGCTCGCGGTCGCAGTTGTTCAGGTCGACGGCTGGTTCGGCCTCTTGGACCACGGCTACTCCTGGACCAACGTTGGACCACGCCCTGGCCTGGAGGCCAAGTACCACGGTGCTTCGGTGTGAGGTTGGATCCCGGTCCTGCGTTCGGTCCGCGCCCGCCCTGTGCAGGGCGCACTCACCGGTCACCTGAACGCTAGCACGGGCGGACGAAGAACCACGTCCGAGGCACCAGAATCTCGCGCGACACCGCGCCGGCAGGACCAGGAATCCAAACCGCCAAGGCCGCCAAGGGGCCAAGGCTCCGCAGGCGCCGACACGCGCGGACACCCTCGGTCGCGCCCCTCGCGCGCGTGGTCTCGAGCCAGCGGTCCGTTGGGTCCGAGCGGAGCACCTTGGCGCCCTTGGCGGCCTTGGCGGTTCCTGCCTTTGCGGCTCAGGGAGTGACGCGCGGCTTGCCCACAGCCCTACGACGACGGGCCCGAGCAGCGTCGCTGCTCGGGCCCGTCGCGGTTAGGCGGCGCTGCGGTCGCTCAGGCCTTGGCCAGGCGCCGGAGCACGGCGTGCAGGATCCCGCCGTTGCGGTAGTAGTCGACCTCGACCGGGGTGTCGATCCGGCAGCGCGCGTCGAAGTTGACGACGCTCCCGTCGGCCTTGGTCGCGGTCACCTTGACCGCGCTCAGCGGCTTGAGCCCGTCGTCGACCTGGATCGAGAAGGTCTCCTTGCCGTCGAGGCCCAGGCTCTGCGCGCTCTCCCCCGCGGGGAACTCGAGGGGCAGCACGCCCATGCCGATCAGGTTCGAGCGGTGGATCCGCTCGTAGCTCTCGGCGATCACGGCGCGCACGCCGAGGAGCCAGGTGCCCTTCGCCGCCCAGTCGCGGCTGGAGCCCATGCCGTAGTCCTTGCCCGCGAGCACGAGCAGGGGCACACCGTGGTGCTGATACTTCACCGAGGCGTCGTAGATCGTGGTGACCTCGCCGGGCTGCGGGTCCTTGGAGGACTCGTAGGGCAGCCCGGGGACGGGGCCGGTCTTCTTGCCCTGGGGGCCGTGATAGGTCGTGTAGCCGCCCTCGGTGCCCGGGGCCATGAGGTTCTTGAGCCGAATGTTCCCGAAGGTCCCGCGGGTCATGACGCGGTCGTTGCCGCGGCGCGCGCCGAAGCTGTTGAAGTCCTTCTCCGCGACCCCCAGCGAGCGCAGGTAGTCGGCGGCGGGGCTGTCCTTGGGGATCGAGCCCGCGGGGCTGATGTGGTCGGTCGTGGTCGAGTGACCGCAGAGCACGAGCACCTTGGCGCCCTCGATCGCCTGGATCGGCGTGGTGTTGGGCGGCATGTCGATGAAGAACGGCGGCTCCTGGACGTAGGTCGAGTCGTCGCGCCAGGTGTAGACGTCGCTCTGGGGCGCGTCGAGGGCCTGCCAGTTCTCGCCGCCCTTGAACACGTCGGCGTACTTGGAGAGGAACTGCTCGCGGGTCACCGACTTCTGCAGGGCCGCGGCGACCTCGGCGTTGGTCGGCCACACGTCCTTGAGGAACACGGGCTGGCCGGCCTTGTCGGTGGCCAGGGGCTCCTTGTAGACGTCTATGTCCACGGTCCCGGCCAGCGCGTAGGCGACGACCAGCGGGGGCGAGGCCAGGTAGTTGGCCCGGGTGTGGGGGCTCACGCGGCCCTCGAAGTTGCGGTTGCCGCTGAGCACCGAGGTGGCGATCAGGTCGCCCTGCTTGATCCCCTCCACGATCGGGGGGTCGAGGGGGCCCGAGTTGCCGATGCAGGTCGTGCAGCCGTAGCCCACGGTGTAGAACCCGATCGCCTCGAGGTCGTCGAGGAGCCCCGCGGCCTGGAGGTACTCGGTCACGACCCGCGAGCCCGGCGCGAGGGAGGTCTTGACCCAGCTCTTGGCGGTGAGCCCCCGCTCGCGCGCCTTCTTGGCCACGAGGCCGGCGGCGAGCATGACGCTCGGGTTCGAGGTGTTGGTGCACGACGTGATCGCCGCGATCACCAGGGAGCCGTTCTGCAGCGTGACCTCGTGGCCCTTGTGCGTGACCTTCTGCGGCTGGCCCTTGCGGCCGAGCTCCTGGCAGGTGAGGGCGAAGGTGCCCTTCATGTCGCTGAGCAGGATCCGGTCCTGGGGGCGCTTGGGCCCGGCCAGGGACGGCTGGACCTCACCCAGGTCGAGGGACAGCTCGGCGCTGTAGGTCACCTTGCGCGAGTCGTCGCGCCACAGGCCCTGGAGCTTGCAGTAGGCCTCGACCAGCTCGATCTGGTCGTGGCTGCGCCCGCTGAGCCTGAGGTATTCCAGGGTCCGCTCGTCCACCGGGAAGAAGCCCATGGTGGCGCCGTATTCCGGCGCCATGTTGGCGATCGTGGCGCGGTCGGCCAGCGACATGTTCGCCAGGCCCGGGCCGAAGAACTCGACGAACTTGCCCACGACGCCGTGCTTCCGCAGCATTTGGGTGATCGTGAGCACCGCGTCGGTGGCGGTCGAGCCCTCCTTGAGCTGGCCGTCGAGGCGGAAGCCCACGACCTCGGGGATCAGCATGTAGATCGGCTGGCCGAGCATGCAGGCCTCGGCCTCGATCCCGCCCACACCCCAGCCCACGACGCCCAGGCCGTTGATCATGGTGGTGTGGCTGTCGGTGCCGACGAGGGAGTCGGGGAGCGCGATCTTCTGGCCGCCCTCCTCGCGGGTGAGCACCGTGCCGGCGAGGTATTCCAGGTTGACCTGGTGCACGATCCCGGTCTCCGGCGGGACCACCGAGAAGTTGGCGAAGGCCTTCTGGCCCCACTTGAGGAACTCGTAGCGCTCCTGGTTGCGCTCGAACTCGAGCTCGGTGTTCTTCGTGATCGCGTCGGGGCTGCCGTAGGCGTCGACCTGCACCGAGTGGTCGATCACGAGGTCGGCGCGGATCAGCGGGTTGACCTTCTTCACGTCGCCGCCCAGGCGCTGCATGGCCGAGCGCAGCGCCGCGAAGTCCACGACGGCGGGGACGCCGGTGAAGTCCTGGAGCACGACGCGCCCCGGGTTGAAGGGGATCTCCTGCTCGCCCACGTTCGTGGCGTCGTAGGTCGCCAGCGCGCGCACGTGCTCGTCGGTGACGACGTGGCCGTCGTGGTTGCGCAGGCACGACTCCAGCAGGATCTTGATCGAGTAGGGCAAGGCGTCGACCTGGCCCACGCCGGCCTCGGTCAGCGCGCCGAGGCGGGCCACGGTGTAGGCGCCCGAGCTGACCTCGAGGGTGTGCGCGGCGCCGTGGGGGTAGTTCGCAGTCATGAAGTCCTCCGGTTCAGCGCTGAGGGTAGTCCCCCGCCGGCATTATGGAAATCGATTCGCCGTATCCTCGCCATAGATCCGCGTGATAGCCTCGGGGCATGGACCTCGCGGCGCTGCGGTCGTTCCTCGTGCTGGCCCAGCTCGGCAACGTGACCCGCGCCGCCGAGCAGCTCGGCCTGACCCAGCCCGCGGTGAGCAACCAGCTCGCGCGGCTCGAGGGCGAGGTCGCCCAGCGCCTGTTCGATCGCACCCCCCAGGGGCTGCAGTTGACCGCGGCCGGCGAGCTCTTGCGCGGGTTCGTGGAGGAGGGGCTGGAGCGGCTGAACGCGGGGCGGGCGGCGGTGGCGGAGCTGGCGGGGCTGACGACCGGCACCCTGGGCGTCGGGGGCGGGGCCACGGCCACGACCTACCTCCTGCCGCAGCACCTGGGCACGTACCACTCGCGGCACCCGGAGATCCAGCTCTTCGTGCGCGAGGAGGGCAGCGAGGCGGTCACCGAGGCGGTCGCCCGCGGCGAGCTGGACCTGGGGATCGTGACCCTCCCGGTGCACGCCCCCGCCCGGCCGCCCCTGGTGGTCGAGCCCTGGGCCAACGACGAGCTGGTGCTGATCGTGCCGCGACGCTCCGCGCTGGCCAAGCAGCAGACGTTCACCTGGCGCGACCTCGACGGGCAGCCCCTGGTCTTGTTCCAGGCCGGGTCGTCGGTGCGGAACCTGATCGACCGCCGCCTGAAGAGCGCCGGGATCGAGGTCCAGATCGTCATGGAGCTGCGCTCGATCGAGTCGATCAAGCAGATGGTTCGTCAGGGGATCGGGGCGGCCTTCGTGAGCCGCTTCGCCCTCGATCGCCGCACCCGCGGGCTGCGCTGCCAGGACCGCCCGCTGCACCGGCAGCTGGGATTGATCTACCGCGCGGACCGCAGCCTCAGCCCGGCGGCGGAGGCTTTCTTGCAGCTCCTACGGCAGGACGCGCCCGCGCTCCCGGCCTAGCGAGAGCGCGCTCTTGCGGACAGCGTCTAACCCTTTGTGTGTTCATGCACGGGGGAGGCGATCGACCCATGGAATGGAACGAACCGCTGTCAACCCAGCTTGCGAACGAGGCGACTGAGAAAAGAAGCGGTCCGTCGATACGAGGGTTATGTGCGGACTGGCCTTTGCCTTGCCTGTGAACGGAAGAAGGAAGGAAGGGTCATTCATGAAGAAACTCTGCTTCGCTGTGGCGGTCGCCGCGTTCGCGTTCGGGTTCCAGGCGCTGGGGTGCACCAGCGGGATCCCGGGCATGAGCACGCTGGCCCCCTACATTCAGGAGGCGATCCTCCAGGGCCTGCGCGAGGACGCCGCTCAGGCTGCGGCCGCTCAGGCCCGCGCGCGGCTGATCCGGCTCAACACGGAGTACGAGCAGGAGCAGGAGCAGGTCGTTCCCCCCGCGCCTCCGCCGCCCCTGTTCGTGCAGGCCGACCCGCTGACGCCCCCGGAGCTGATCAGCGACTTCGAGGTCGCGATCCCAGCCCAGGCTCAGCCGATCGAAATGGACGAGGTCGTCGTCATTAGCTAGTCGGTCTTGGGGCCGCCGCGGCGGCGCCGACGGCGGCCGAAGCTCGGGGTCGCGGCGCCGCCTCCGACGGGCTGGGCCTCCCCGCGGCCGTCGCGCTTGCCTTGGCCGCCGTCGCGCTTGCCCTGGCCGCCGTCGCGCTTGCCCTGGCCGCCGTCGCGCTTGCCCTGGCCGCCGTCGCGCTTGCCGCGTTTGCCGGAGCCTTCGCCGCGTCGACCGCCGTCGCGCTTGTTCTGGCCGTCGTCGCCCTTGGCGTCGCCCTCGCGCGGGCCGTCACCGTCGCCGCGGCCTCGGCGGCGCCGGCGGCGCTTCTTCTTGCCGCCTCCCTCGCTCGCCGCGTCCTGGGGCGGGCGGCGCTTGGCGGCCTCGGCTTCGGCCTCGGCCTCCTTGGCCTCTTGCGCCCGGCGCGCGCGCTTCGCCGCGCGGCGCTGGGCAGCCTTGAGCAGGGCCCGCGCGTCCTGATCGCCCTCTTCGGCGAGGCGCTCGAGCTCGGCCTCCTCCGCGGCGGCCTTGACGAAGTCCACGAGGCCCTCGACGTCGGCGACCTCGGTCGGGCGCGCGAGCCCGACCTGCGGGCGGAACTCGGGGGTCAGGGTGCCGCGCTCGTACTCGATCCAGATCTGCCAGGCGGCGTCGCCTTGCTTGCGGATCGCGGGGTTCACCAGGCCCAGGAAGCGCGAGATCGCGTGCACGTCGCGCTCGAGCATGGCGCTGGCCTGCTGGTTGTGGGCCGCGGACACGCACTGGGGCATGTCTATGATCACCGGCTCGCCGCCGCGCACGAGGACGTTGTAGGGCGAGAGGTCGCCGTGGACCAGGTCGTTGAGCAGCATCAGCACGACCTGCTCCAGGATCATGTCGTACATCTCCTGGGCCCCCTCGGGGCTCAGGTGCACCTGGGCGAGCTGGGGCGCGAGCTGGCCGCGCTCGTCGGCGATCATCTCCATGATCAGGACCCGCTCGTGGTGGGCGAGCACCCGCGGGACCCGGGCGCCGGCGGCGGAGAGCCGGATCAGGGCGTCCACCTCGGCGCGGTGCCAGGCCTGCTCGGCGAGCTTCTGGCCGTAGCGCGTGCCCTTGCTCAGGGCGCGGGAGTTGCGGGAGTTGCGGTCCTTGCGGCCCTCGCGGTAGCCGGCGTCGTTCTTGAAGGAGCGGTGCTTACGCTCCTTGTAGACCTTGGCTACGTAGTGATAGGGCTCGCGCTCGACCACGAACAGGTCGGCCTCTTTGCCGCTCTTGAGCGGGCAGACCATGGCGTCGATGATCCCGTCGTCCAACAACTGTTGGAGGCTGGGAGGAATGGATCGAGAAATCGGTCGACTCCGTTTCTCCTGTGAGGAGGTCCGATCACTGGCCACGCGGCGCAGGAGGTCCCTCGGGGTCCTAACCCTGACTACGTCAGAGAGCTTAGCAGCCCCGACCCCGGCGATTCCCGGGAAAAAAAGACGCGCTCGGACGGCGAGGCTAGGCGAGGATTCTCGCCTCCGCCCTTCGTGCCGAGGGCGAAATGAACGAGGATTGCACCATCGTGCCCCACGGGAGGCCCTCCGTTGACCGTTTCACCGCCCCGCTTCAGCGACTTCGAGCTCGCGCCCGAGCTCCAGCGTGCGCTCGCGGACCGCGGCTATGACGAGCCCACGCCGATCCAAGCCCAGGCGATTCCCCCGCTCCTCGACGGCCGGGACGTGCTCGGCCAGGCCCAGACCGGGACCGGCAAGACCGCGGCCTTCGCGCTCCCGCTGCTCCAGCGCCTCGACCGAGAGCGCACGGGGGTGCAGGCGATCGTGCTCGCCCCCACCCGGGAGCTCGCGCTGCAGGTGAACGAGGCCGTGCGGGGCTACGGCCAGCACCTCGGCCGGCGCGGGGTGCGGACCCTCGCGGTCTATGGCGGGCAGCCGATCGGGATCCAGCTCGACCACCTGGCCCGCGGGGTCGAGGTCGTGATCGGGACGCCCGGCCGCGTCCGCGACCACCTCGAGCGCGGGACCCTCGACCTCTCAGGGGTGCACTTCTTCGGCCTCGACGAGGCCGACGAAATGCTGAAGATGGGCTTCATCGACGACGTGGAGTGGATCCTGGAGCAGGCGCCGCCGGAGCGGCAGATCGCCCTGTTCTCCGCGACCCTCCCCGACGCGATCAAGCGCGTGGCCCAGCGCTACCTCAAGGACCCCGTCGACGTGCACGTGGCCGCGGAGGCGCGCTCCACGGACACGATCGAGCAGTTCGCGATGAAGGTCGGCTTCCGGCGCAAGCTCGAGGCGCTGGAGCGAGTGCTCGAGGCCGAGGACTACGAGGCCGTGCTCGTGTTCTGCCGCACCCAGCGCGGCTGCGCCGAGGTCACCGAGCGCCTGCAAGCGGCGGGCTACCAGGCCGACTGCGTCCACGGCGGCATGAGCCAGGCCCAGCGCGAGCAGGTCGTCAGCCGCCTGCGCCGGGAGCTGCTGCAGGTGGTGGTCGCCACCGACGTGGCCGCCCGCGGCCTGGACATCGATCACATCTCCCTCGTGATCAACTACGACCTCCCCTGGGACGCCGAGACCTACCTGCACCGGATCGGGCGCACCGGCCGCGCCGGCCGGACCGGCCGCTCGATCGCGTTCTGGGTCCCGCGCGAGCGGCGCACCCTGCAGCGCTTCGAGCGCTACGCGGGGGTGCCCCTCAGCCCGCTCCCGGTCCCGTCGGAGGCCGAGATCGAGGGTCGGCGTCGCAAGCGCTTCGCCGCCGAGATCCGGCGCATGAGCGGAGAGGCCTACCCCGAGTTCCTGGCGCTGATCGACAAGCTCTGCGACGAGGAGGGGCTCGACCTGCGCCAGGTCGCCGCCGCCGGGCTCAAGCTGGCCTGGGGCGACCACCCGCTGACCCCCACCGCCGGGCTCCGCGACGAGCGCCGCCACGCGCCGCCGCCGCCTCCACCGCCGCCGCCCCCCCCGCAGGGCGGGGAGCCGGCCGCGCCGATCGAGGCCGCAGACCCCTTCGCGGCCTCCGCGGAGCCGCTGCCCGAGGCGCCCGTCGCCCCCCCGGCGCCCGCGGCCCCGCCTGCCCCTGCGGACGACCCGCCGGCGGCCGCCGCGCCTGGGGTCGAGGAGACGCCGTCCGCGGCGGACACGCCCCGCCCGCCCGCCCGCGAGGAGCGGCCGCGGCGGGAGGACCGCCCGGCGCCCGCGCCTCGCCCGGCTCGCTCCTTCGCCGACGCCGAGGAGGAGGACGACGATGAGCCCCGGCGCGCCCGGCCGCCCCGGCCGCCCCGCCAGCGCTTCGGCGCCGAGGCCGAGGCCCGACTCCTGTTCCAGGTGGGCAAGCGCAACCGGCTGCGGCCAGGGGACCTGGTCGGCGCGATCACCGGCGAGGCCCACCTCCCGGGCGAGGTCGTAGGCGCGATCCAGATCCAAGAGTCCGTGGCCTTCGTCTCGGTCGCCGAGCAGCACGCCCCGGCGATCCTCGAGGCGCTCCAGGGCGCGCGGATCCGCGGTCGGGTGGTGCACCCGCGCCGCGCCGAGTCGCACGAGCGCGCGGGGGGCCCCCCGCGCACGGGCCGCGGCGGGCCTCGGGGGCGCCGGCGTGACGGGCCTGGCCGTCGTCGCGGCGGCCCGCCCCCGCACCGCACGGGCAAGCGAGGGACCTAAGTTGTTGGAGGGGAACGACAGCGCTGTCAAGCTGCATGGTTGGACTGTTCCCTCCCGTAAAGACGGCTACAGTCGAAGCGTGGCAGGGGATCAGGAATTCGTCGACGCGCTCGCCTCGCTGGGCGGGGGCACCCGCATGCTGGGAGCCTTCGCCGGGCTGGTCGAGATCGCCCCGTTCGCGGTCTACGTGGACCACCCGGTCCAAGGGTGCATTTACGCGAACCAGGCCTTGCTCGACATGTGGGGCATGTCCTGGGAGGACTTTCGCGGCTTCGGCTGGGCGCGCTGCGTGCACCCGGACGACGTGGAGCGCTTCCAGGAGCTGATCCGGCGCTACGAGCACACCCTCGAGCCCTTCAACGTCAGCTATCGGATCGAGGGACCCGCGATCGGCCGGCGTTGGATCCGCTCGCAGGTCACCGCGGTGCGCGGCGACGACGGCTCGCACCAGGGCACCGTGGCGATCGCGTTCGACGTGACCGCCGAGCGCGAGCACGCCAGCCGCACCGCGCAGGCGCAGCGCCTGGAGGCGGTGGGCCAGCTCGCCGGGCGCGTCGCCCACGACTTCAACAACCTGCTCTCGGCGATCTACGCCTCCTCCAGCGTGCTCGCCTCCGAGGTCACCTCGGTGTCGGGCAAGGAGTGCCTCGACGCGATCGACTCCGCGGTCGAGAGCGCGCAGCAGGTCACGAACCATCTCCTCGCGCTCTCCCGGCACAAGGTCCGCGGGCGCCCCTGCTGCCCCGACGACGAGCTGCTGCAGCTCGAGCCGCTCCTGCGCCGGACCCTGGGCGAAGGGGTCGCGCTCATGGTCGTCCCCAACTGCGGGGCCTCCTGGGTCCCGCTCGACGCTGGGCACTTCAGCCAGATCGTGATCAACCTCGCGCTCAACGCCCGGGACGCCATGCCCAGCGGAGGGACCCTGGCGATCGTCACCCGCCGCGACGGCGAGCACCTGGTGCTCGAGCTCCAGGACTCGGGCGCGGGGGTGCCGGAGCACGTGCTCCCGCGGGCCTTCGAGCCGTTCTTCACCACCAAGGAGAGCGACCGAGGCACCGGGCTCGGGCTGTCCACGGTCAAGGACCTGGTGCACCTCGTGGGCGGGACGGTCAGCCTGCAGAACTCGCCCCAGGGCGGCGCTCTGGCTCGGGTCTCGCTCCCGGTGCTCGACGTGCGGCCCGAGGACATGGCGCCGGTGGCCGAGCGCGTGCGCGGCAGCGGGGCCAGCGAGCTCGTGCTGCTCGTGGACGACCACGACGCTCTGCGCCAGTCCCTCTCCTATGCGCTGGCGCTCTACGGCTTCGGCGTCACCGCCGCGCGCAGCCTGACCGAGGCCCGGGAGCGCCTGGCGGAGGAGCGCCCGGCGGCGATCGTGCTCGACGTCCTGTTGCCCGACGGCCGCGGGGTCGAGCTCCTGCGCGAGCTGCGGGGGGCTGGCGACCGGGTGCCGGTGATCCTGACCTCCGGCTACGTGGGCAAGGCCAGCGACGGGTTCGACGCCGACCTGGAGGACCCGCGCACCGCGTTCCTGCCCAAGCCGGTCCGGCCCCGGGACCTCGCCGACGAGCTCTTGCGCCTGCTGCGCGACGACGCCGCCGCGCAGTAGGCTCGGTCGGATCGACGCCGACTCAGCCCGCTCGATCCAGCGCGTTCAGGGTCTGGCTGCGCAGCTCGCCCTGGGGCCCCGCGGGGTCGACGGCCTCCACCGCCGCCCGGCACGGCGTCCAGGGCTCGGCCCCGTCGCGCTCGATCAGGGCCAGGGCGCTCTCGAGCGCGGCCTCCACCACCGCGGGCTCCGCTGAGCCGAGGGCCCGCTGCAGCCCGCCCAGGGTCGCCTCGCCAGAGAACGCCCGCAGCGCCAGCGCGGCCCCGCGCTGGTCGTCCACGTCCTTCCGCCGCTGGAGGCGCAGGATCAGGTTCAGGGTCGCCTCGGGCTCCGAGGCCTCGAGGGCGGCGAGCATGCGTGCCTGGGCGTAGGGGTCGCTCTCGCGGGCCAGGGCCCGGGCCAGGCCCCAGCTCGCCCGCGGGTTGGCCAGGGTGACCAGCGCCTCGGCCGCCGCCGCGCGCACGTCGCTCATGGGGTCCCGCAGCAGCGGCAGGACCTTGCCCAGGCGCTCGTCGCCCTCCCCGGGCAGGGCCTCCACGCGGCGGCAGGCGAGCACGCGCAGCGAGGCGTCCTCGTCGGCGAGCAGGGCCTCGACCAGGCGGCCCGCGAAGGCGCGCA
>JAWKSZ010000102.1:0-16436 GCA_041402045.1 Planctomycetota bacterium
CCCCGGCAGGTCGTGGGCGTGGCCGGCCACGAGCAGCACGCCGTTGAGCCCGCTGATCTCGCCCTGGGCCAGGGGCACGGCGCCCGCGTCGGTGAAGCGCGCGAGGGTCTCGGCGTCGGTGGCCATGGTGTGCACCCGCGAGGCGGACTGCGGGTCGATCGGCGAGGCCATGGCGGCGAAGGTCGTGATCCGCTGGATCCCCATGCGCGCGGCGACCCCGATCAGCTCTTCGCACAGGCTGTAGCCGCGGCTCTGGGGCTGGGCCTCGCTGAGGAAGATCACCAGGTCGCGCCGTCCCTCCGGGTCGCGCCAGGCGTAGAACACGCCCCGGGGCTGCCGCGGCGGCTGCATGAGCCCGCGCTTGACCGAGACGTCGCTCAGGTCGGCGTAGTCCTGGATCTGGACCTCGCCGAGCTGCTCGGCGCCGAGCTGCTCCAGGAGGTAGGTCGCGGCGAGGATTCCCACGTGCCCCATGCCGGGCCACGCGGCGACGAGCCACGGTTCCTTGAGGTTCTTGGGGAGGTGTACGTCGTGCAGGGTCATGGTGCCTTCTTCTGGGCTCACCCCCGGTGGGTGGGGAGGGTCACGGGCGTTTCCCTACCCAACGCAACTTCCGGTCCAACCCTCGAAGCCCTGCGAGCCGGGGGTTAGGGGAGTGTTCGTCGGCCAAAATGGCGCAGGTCTGGCGGTCAGCCCTGGAGCTGCGTGCCGATCGGCAGGCGCCGGATTCGGGGGGCGCCGGCGGCGCGCAGCGCGCTGCACACCGCCGAGGCGACACCGGGGACGCCGACCTCGCCGATCCCGCCCATGGGCTCCTCGGACTCCACGATGTGCACCTCGACCGCGGGGGCCTCGTGGATCCGCACCAGGGGGTAGTCGTGGAAGTTCGACTGCTCGACGCGGCCGTCCTTGAGCGTGATCCCCTGCCCGAGGGTCGCCGAGAGCGCGAAGATCGCCGCGCCCTGGAGCTGGGCCTCGACCTGGTCGGGGTTGATCACGAGCCCGCAGTCGATCGCGACCACGACCCGGCGGATCCGGGGCACGCCGTCCTCGAGGGTGGCCTCGACGACGTGGGCCGCGAAGCCCTTGAACGACTCGTGCACCGAGATCCCGCGCCCCATGCCCTCGGCGGGCTCGGTGTCCCAGCCCGCGGCCTCGGCGGCGACGCGCAGCACGCGCTGCAGCCGCGGGTGCTCCTCGAGGAGCTGCATGCGCAGCGCGTAGGGGTCCTGGCCGAGGGCCTCGGCCAGCTCGTCGAGCATGCTCTCCTTGGCGAAGGCGGTGTTCGAGTGGCCCACCGAGCGCCACCACTGCACGGGCACGCGCAGGACCGGCGAGTGCAGCTCGACCTTGAGGTTCGGGATCCCGTGGGGCATGTCCGCGGCCCCCTCGACCGAGGTCCCGTCGACGCCGTCCTTGATCATGGCGCCCTCGAAGGCGGTGCCGCGGGCGATCGACTGCCCCACGATCCGCTGGTGCCAGGCGCTGATCGCGCCGTCCTGGATCCCGGCCACGATCCGGTTCACGAACAGCGGGCGATACCAGCCGCCCTGGAGGTCGTCCTCCCGGGTCCATACCGTCTTGATCGGAGCCCCCAGGTCCTTGGCGGCCAGGGCCACCTCGAGGGCCTCGAGCACGAAGTCGCTGGCGGGGTTCGCGCGCCGGCCGAAGCCGCCGCCGAGGTAGGAGTTCTGGAACTCGACCTGCTCCGGGGTCACCCCCAGGCGTCCGACGACGGCGGGGTGGTCGATCCCCAGGAACTGCGTCCCGGTGGTGAGCTTCGCGCCCCCGTCCGCGCGCAGCTCGACCAGGCACGAGAGCGGCTCCATCGGCGCGTGGGCTTGATAGGGGACCTCGTAGACCGCCTCGAGGGTGCGCTCCGCGGCGCTCAGGGCCGCGACCACGTCGCCGTCGTCGCGGGCCACGTTCCCCGGCCGCTGACTCAGGCCCTCGAAGTGCGCGCGCAGCGCGTCCGAGTCCAGGGGCGCGTCGCCGCCCTCGCCGGGCGTCCACTCGAGCTCGAGGGCCGCGCGCCCGCGGAACGCCGACCAGTAGCCGTCGCCGATCACTGCGACCCCGCTCGGGACCTCGACCACCGCCTTCACGCCGGGGATCGCCTTGGCCTCCGCGGCGTCGAACCGAGCGAGCTTGCCCCCGAAGGTCGGAGGGCGGGCGACGAGGGCGGTGAGCATGCCCTCGACCCGCTGGTCGAGGCTGAACAGCGCCTGCCCGCGGACCTTGACCGCGGAGTCCTGGCGCGGCGTCGGCTTGCCGATCCGCTCGAACTGGGCGCGCTCGCGCAGCTCGACCCGCTCCGCGATCTGGACGTCGCCGGCGGCCTGGGCCAGCTCGCCGTAGCCGAGCACGCGGTCCGAGGCGGCGTGGCGGACCTTGCCGTCGGTTGCCTCGCAGTCTGCGGCGTCGACCCCCCACTGCGTGGCGGCCGCCGTGACCAGCGCCACGCGCGCGGTCGCGCCGGCCATGCGCATCTGCTCGTAGGAGCTCCAGGTGCTGGTGCTCCCTCCGGTAGCCTGCACGCCGAAGGCGTTGTTGGCGAAGGCCGGGTCCGCGGGGGCGGGCAGCACGCGGATCGTGGCCGGGTCGACCCGCAGGCCTTCGGCGACCACGATCGCCAGCCCGGTCCAGATCCCCTGGCCCATTTCGTCGTGCTTGGCCAGGAGCGTGATCTCTCCCGAGGGCGCGATTCGCAGGAAGGCGTTGGGCTGGAACACGGCCGGGGCCTCGGGCTCGGCGTCCTGGGCCTGGGCGCGGCGCGCGCCCCAGCTCACCCCGAGGATCAGGCCGCCGCCCGCGAGCAGCGAGCCCTTGAGGAAGCCCCGGCGGGAGAGGTTCTCGACCCCGCTCATTTGCCCTCCTGCGCCAGCGCGTCGGCGGCTCGGTGGATCGCGCGCCGGATCCGGGGGTAGGCCCCGCAGCGGCAGAGGTTGCCGGCCATGCCCGCGTCGATCGCCGCGTCGTCGGGCTGGGGCACCTCGGCCAGCAGCGCGGCCGCGCTCATGCACTGCCCGGGCTGGCACCAGCCGCACTGGACCACGTCGCCGGCGATCCAGGCGTCGACGACCGCCTTGCCCACGCGCTCGTCCTCGAGGCCCTCGATCGTGCGCAGGCGCTTGCCCTGGGCGAACTCGACCGGGAGCGCGCAGGCGCGCACCGCCTGGCCCTCGAGGTGGATCGTGCAGGCGCCGCACAGCGCGCGCCCGCAGCCGTACTTGGTGCCGGTGAGGCCCAGGGTGTCGCGCAGGACCCAGAGCATGGGGGTCCCGGGCTCGGCGGTGACCTGGGTCGCCGCCCCGTTCAGCTCGAACTCGTACTCCGCCACAGCCGACCTCCTACTGCTTCGCCGGGGGCGACGCCGCCCCGCCCTCGATCCACGCGCGGAACGCGGCGACGAACGCGTCGTGCGCCACCGGCACCGCCTCGCGTCCGGGCCCCGGGTCCCAGCCCCAGAGCACCAGCGCGTCGTGGCTCACGTGCTCGAGCAGCTGCTCCAGCGAGCGGTCGCCGTTCTTCGCGCGGTCCTTCAGCGCCTCGGCCAGGGCGTGATCGTCGAGGCCCTCCCAGGCCATGGAGCGCGGGGCGAGGCCCCAGTGAGGCGCGCCCGGGACCCCCGCCAGCGGCTGGTTCGCCGGCTGGTGGCAGGTCGCGCAGTGGAGCCCCGGCATGCCGTGGTTCTCGGGGCCGCGCTGCACGTTCTGGGGGTGGATCCGCGCGTCGTCGCCGACCCGGGGGCGGTCCCCCGCGGGGTGGCAGTTCAGACAGCGCGGGTGGCGCAGGACCCGGGCCACCGTGGTGAAGGGGTCCACCTCGGGGGCCTGTTCGGCGGGGGCGGGCGCCTGCTGCGGCGCCGGCTCCGCGGGCTGGGGCTCCGGGTCCCCGCTGCAGCCGAAGGCCAGCAGCGCGGCGCCGGTCGAGATCCACAGACGGTGTCGCAGGTTCACGGTCCCCCCCTCGAACCCTGGGATCTTGCGTCGAGCGCGCGGGATTGGCAATGAGGGGGGCGGCTCAGTCGCGCGGACGCACTGCAGTGCCGTCGCTGACCTGGTCGTCGGGGTGGGTGATCACCCGCGCGCCCGGCTCGAGGCCGCCCTCGACCTGGGCGAACAGCCCGCCGCGCTTGCCGAGGTCCACCTTCCGCGCGCGGGCGACTCCGTCCTCGTAGACGTAGACCTGCCAGCCCTCGTCGCCGCGGAACAGCGCGCTGTTGGGGACGAGGAGCACGTCGCTCCCCTCCCAGAGCACGAAGGTGGCCTCGACCCGGTAGCCGTCGCCCAGGTCGCGCCAGGTCTCGCGGGGCGCGCGAATGTCGACGATCACGCGCACCCGCTGCTCCTCGACCCCGAGCGCCGAGACCTTGGTGAACCCGATCGGCTCCACGCCGCGGACCACCGCCTCGAGGGTCTCGCCGCCCCAGCGGTCGAGGAGCGCGCGCATGCCGGGCTGGATCCGCACGGCGTCGGCGGAGAGCACCTCGACCTCGACCTCCAGCGCCGAGGGGTCGCCGATCTCCACGATCGGCTCGCCGGCCTGGACCACCCCCTCGCTCTCGCGCAGGACCTGCAGCACCCGCGCCTCGAGGGGCGCCTGGACCGTGATCGCCTCGGCGGTCTCGCCGCCGAGTAGCTCAGCGCCGCGCGCGCGGCCTGCAGCTCGTGGCGCGCGACCTCGACCGCGAACACCGCCGAGCGCTGGCGCGCGACGCTCGCGCGCTGGGCGGCCTGGGCGCGGTCGAGGTCGGCTCGGGTCCCGGCGCCGCCGGCGTAGAGCTCCTGCAGGCGCGCGAGCTCGGCCTCGGCGAGCTTGGCTTCGCTCGCGGCGACCTGGACCTGCTCCTCGCTGGCCTTGAGCTGGGCCTCACCCACCTGCACCCGGGCCTCGGCCTCGGCGCGGGTCCGCGCGTCGAGGAGCGTGGCGCGCAGCGGCTTGATCGCCACGATCGGCTGGCCCTGGCCCACGGTGTCGCCGACCTCGAGGGTCACCCGCTCGCCGTAGCCCGGCACCGGCGCCGAGATCACGTAGCGGTCCTTGACCCGGGTCTGGCCCTCCTCGCGCACGGTGACCTGCAGCGCGCCGCGGGCGACCTCGCCCAGGGCGACCTGGGGCGGGCGCGGCATGAAGCCGTAGACGATCGCGGCCACGAGGCCGAGGGCGAAGGCGAGGAGCAGGAGGCGTCGGAGCCAGCGCATGGTCACTCCCGGGTCTTGAGCACGGCGACCAGGTCCAGCCGGTCGAGGCGCCGCCGCACGATCAAGGCCGACACGCTGGCGGAGATCAGGACCACCAGCGCGGCGAAGGTGTAGGTCCGGAGCTCGATCACGAACGGGATCCGGAACAGGTCGTTCTGCCAGGTCTGGACCATGCCCCAGCACAGCCCGAGCCCGATCCCCCAGCCCAGGGGGATCGCGATCAGGGTCAGGAGCGCGAGCTCGCCCAGGAGGATCGAGGAGATCTCCCAGCGGGTGAGGCCCAGGACCCGCAGGCTGGCCAGCTCGCGGCTGCGCTCGGAGAGCGCGATCCGCGCGGCGTTGTAGACCACGCCGAAGGCGATGCTCGCGGCGAGGATCGTGCTGAAGAAGGCGAAGGTCAGGATCTGGCGCTCCATGGTCTCGCGCAGCGTCGCCAACGAGCTGCCCACGCTGAGGATCCCCGCCACCCGCGGGCGGTCGTGCAGCCGGCGGAAGAGCTCGTCCTGCGCGGCGGGGTCGCAGGTCAGGTGCACCCCGCTGATCGTGGGCCCCTCGCCCAGGAGCCGGTTCAGCGCGTCGAGGGACATGTAGCTCGAGGCGCCCACGAACTCGCGCACCAGCCCCGCGATCTCGACCTCGACCACCGGGCGCGCGCCCTCGAGCACCTCGACGGTGAGGGTGTCCCCGGGCCGGACCTGGAGGATCGTGGCCACCGCCTCGCCCAGGAGCAGCCCCTCGGGGGGCGGGGCGAAGGGGCGCAGCTCGCGGTCGAGGAGCTGGTGCAGCTCGCTCCCGGGCTCCACGCCGTTGAGCCCGGTGCGGTAGCTGCGCTGCGCCTTGCGCAGGGTCACCGGCACCTGGCGGAAGGGCTCGCCGCGCCACACCCCGGGCAGCCCCTGGAGCTCGAACAGCGCCTCGCGCGCGGTGGGCTCGACGAAGTTCACGGTCACGTCTTCGCGCTGCACGAGGTTGTACTGCACGTAGAGCATGAAGTCGGTGGCGTCGGAGAAGAACGAGCTGACCATGAGCAGCGCGCAGGCGAAGCCGATCCCCAACACCGAGAGCCCGGCGTTGAGCGGGCGGCGCTCGAGGCCGCGCACGATCATGCGCGCGGACTGCGGGAGCACCCGGCCCAGCCCCAGGCGCTCGACGACGCTCACCCGGTAGCGCGCGGGGGCCTCGGGGCGCATGGCCTCCGCCGGGGGCAGGAGCACGGCGCGCCGGACCGCGAAGGCCGCCCCCAGGAGCGCGGCGGCGAGGCTGATCCCGGTGGCCGCCAGCGCCACCCAGGGCGGGAGCGCGTAGCGCAGGCTCGGGAAGCGGTAGAAGGTCACGTACATGTCGCTCATGCCCGCGCCGAGCCAGGCTCCGCTGGCGACGCCCAGGGCCGCGCCGAGCAGGGTCACCGCGGCCACGAGCTTGGCGTAGTGCGCGCCGATCTCGAGGCTGCGATACCCGAAGGCCTTGAGCGCCGCGATCTGCTCGCGCTGGGTGTGCACCAGGCGCGTGATCACCACGTTCAGCAGGAACGCCGCGACCCCGAGGAAGATCGTGGGGAACATGCGCGACATCATGCGCAGCTGCTTGAACTCCTCGTCCAGGTAGCGGTGCGAGAGCTGGTCCTCGCGCCCGTGGGCGCCGGTGCCGCCGTAGCGCGCCAGGAGCTCGTCCAGGCGCTCGATCACGTCCTCCTCCCGGGCCTGGGCGGTGAGGGTCAGGCTCACGCGGTTGAAGGCGCCCTCCATGTCGAAGGCCACGCTCAGGGGCTCCCGGGCCATCCACAGCACCGCGTAGCGCGAGAAGTCGGGGAGCAGGGTCCCGGGGCCGAGCTGGAACACGTAGTCCGGCGCGAGGGCGATCCCCACCACCCGCAGCTCCTTCTGGTGCCCGTTGACCACGACCTGGAGCGTGTCCCCGGGGCCGAGGCCGTGGACCTCGGCGAAGCCGTCGGAGAGCAGGACCTCGTCGTCGCGCAAGGGCGAGACCTGACGCCCGGCGCGCAGGTAGACCTGGTTCAGCGCGCCGCGGTCGTCGGGGTCGAGGGAGACCAGGATCCCCGTGATCGGCTCACCGAAGCCCTCGACGTTCAGGGTCAGCGGCGCCGCGACCCGAGTCTCGACCTGGCGCACCCCGGGGATCTCCGCGATCCGCGCGGCGGTCGCGTCCGGGGCGCGCTTGAGCGCGGCGAACACCTCGGCGAAGCGGTAGTCGCGGTAGAAGCGCGCGCGGGTCGTCTCCAGGGTCGCGAGCACCGAGAGGGACATGACGAAGGTCGCGACCCCCCCCGCGATCACCACCGCGATCGCCAGCGCCTGCCCGCGCAGCCGCCACAGATCGCGCAGGACCTTGCGGTCGAGGGTCCGGATCACCAGCTCAGCTCCGCCGCGGCGACGCGGGTCTGGTTGCGCTCCACGTGTTGGATCGCGCCGTCGCCCAGGCGGATCACGCGGTCGGCCATGGCCGCGATCCCGGCGTTGTGGGTGATCACCGCGGTGGTCGTCCCCAGCTCGGCGTTGATCCGCTCCAGCGCGCGCAGCACGAGGATCCCGGTCTTCGAGTCCAGGGCGCCGGTGGGCTCGTCGCAGAGCAGCACGCTCGGGCGCTTGGCGATCGCGCGGGCGATCGCCACCCGCTGCTGCTCGCCGCCGGAGAGCTGCGCCGGGAAGTGGTCCTGACGCTCGCGCAGCTCGACCATGGCCAGGGCTTCCTCGGGGGGCATGGGGTCGCGCGCGATCTCGGTGACCACCGCCACGTTCTCCCGCGCGGTGAGGCTCGGGATCAGGTTGTAGAACTGGAACACGAAGCCCACGTGCTCACGGCGGTAGGCGGTGAGCTCGGCGTCGGTGGCCGCGGTCAGCTCCTGGTCGCGGTACCACACCCGGCCCGCGCTGGCGGTGTCGAGGCCGCCCAGAATGTTGAGGAGCGTCGACTTCCCGCTGCCCGAGGCGCCGAGGAGCACGACCAGCTCTCCGCGGTAGAGCTCGAGGTCGACGCCGCGCAGCGCGCGGACCTGGACCTCGCCCATGTCGTAGACCTTGGTCACCCCCTGGGTGCGGAACACCACCTCCCCAGGCGGGGAGGTCGCGGAGGCGGGCTGGGGTTCGCCGGCGGCGGGGTCCACGCGGGCACTATACGCCTGGTTCCGCGCCCTGCCCAGCCCCTGCCCACTTCCCGCGCGGGCGCGCGCATGGACGAGGATCGAAGACCTACCGCCAAGGCCGCCAAGGTCCGCCACGATGGAAGAAGAGGGGCTGGGCGAACGCGGGACGGGGCTCTGCCTCCACCCACCGCACGCCGAGACATGGCGGAGCTACCTCCCTCGTGGGCTCGCCGCGCCGGGCTGTCGGGGCGGAGCCTTGGCGATCTTGGCGGCCTTGGCGGTTGAATCTCATACTCTTCCCCAGACGCGTTGCATTCGCCGGGGCAGCTCCGCTCGCCCCCCACCGCGCTGGTTTCCCCCCAGCGCGCCGGTATGCTCCCGGCCGAGGAGCAGCGGTGAGCGACGAGGGCCACGAGCACGGCAGCGACGCGCGGCACCTGGGGCTGTGGAGCGCGACCCTGATCGGGATCTCGGCCATGCTCGGCGCCGGGATCTTCGTGCTCTCCGGCGTGGCGTTCCGCAGCGCCGGGCCCGGCGCGCTGCTCGCCTTCGGGCTGAGCGGCGTACTGGCCTTCGTCACCGCGTTCAGCTTCGCCGAGCTGGCCTCCGCCTTCCCCGAGTCCGGCGGGAGCTACGTGTTCGCCAAGCGCGTGTTCCCGATCGGGGGCGCCTTCGCCGCGGGCTGGGTCCTGTGGTTGGCCTACGTGGTGGCGGCCGCCCTCTACGCCCTGGGCTTCGGCGCCTTCGTGGGCATGGCCCTCGCCGCCTTCGGCTGGGACGCCCCAGGCTGGGTCGAGACCGGCTCCGCCCTCGCGGTGCTGATCGTGGGCTCGGCCCAGCTCCTGCGCGGCGGCGCCTCCGCCGGGCAGAGCGTGACGGTGGCCAAGCTCGTCGTGTTCGCGGTGCTCGTGATCCCCGGGCTGTTCTTCGTGGGGCGCACGCCGCTCGAGGACACGCTGCACGCGCTGCAGCCCCTGTTCCCCCACGGTCAAGGCGCGGTGCTCGCGGCCATGACCTTCACGTTCATTGCGCTGGAGGGGTTCGAGGTGATCGCCGCGGTGGCGGGGGAGGTCAAGTCGCCCACGCGGACCCTGCCCCGGGCCATGTTCCTCTCGATCGCGATCACCCTGGTGTGCTACCTGAGCCTGCTGCTGGTGCTGCTCGTGCTCGGCGGGAGCGGCGAGCGCGCGAGCTGGGTCGAGCTCGGCGCCCTGGGCGAGCAGGCCGTCGCCGTCGGCGCCCAGCGCTACCTGGGCGCGCTGGGGCTGTGGGTCGTGGTCGTGGGCGGGCTGCTCGCGACCTACACCGCGCTGGCCTCGGCGCTCCTCGCCGCCAGCCGCTCCTCCCACTCCATGGCGATCGACCGCGCGCTGCCGCGGCTCTTGGCCAAGCGCAGCGGCCCGACGCGCTTCCCCCGCCCTGCGCTCTACGCCAGCCTCGGCCTGGCGCTGCTCCTGGTGTTGACCACCGGCGACGTCGAGGTCGCGGGCGCGCTCGCGTCCTTGATCTTCCTGCTCTCCTTCGCGCTCACCAACGGCGCCGGGCTCCTGGTGCGGGTGCGGGGCGGCGTGTCCCACGCCACCTTTCAGGCCCCGCTCTACCCGGTGCTGCCCCTGCTCGGGATCAGCGGCTGCGTGGTCCTGGCCCTGGCCCAGGTCCAGACCGCGCCCCTGGCCACGCTGCTCGGCGGGGTGTGGCTCGTGATCGGGATCGGGCTGTATCAGCTGCGCTTCCGCTCGCGGGCGGAGACCCTCTCGGCCCGCGCCGAGGCCCTGGACGCGGACCTGATCCGGCTCCGCGGGCGCGAGCCCCTGGTCCTGGTGCCGGTCGCGTTCCCCGAGCGGGCCGAGACCCTGATCGAGCTGGCCCACGCCCTCGCCCCTCGGGAGTGGGGCCGGGTCGCGGCGCTGACGGTGGCCCGCCACGCCCCCGACGACCCGCCGGAGGAGGCGCTGGCCGCCTACGAGCGGACCACCGGCGCCATGCGCCGCGCGGTGCTCGCCGCCGCGCGCTCCAAGCGCCACTTCGAGGGGCTCGTGCGCGTGGTCGAGGACGTGGCCGCGGGGATCGGGGCCACGATCCGCGAGCGCAAGCCCGAGATCTTGCTCCTGGGCATGTCGCGCTTGGATCGCCCGGAGAGCACCGCGTTCCTCGAGCGGCTGGTCGCCGACAGCCCGCTGGACGTGGCGATCCTCAACGCCCCCGAGGGCTTCCGCCTCCCAGACGTGCAGCGGATCCTGGTCCCCGTCGCCGGCGGCAGCGGCCACGACCCGCTGCGCGCGCGGGTGCTCGCGCTGCTCGAGCGCACTGGCTCGCGGGAGGTGACCCTGCTGCGGGTGGTGCGCGACGAGACCGAGCGCAGCCAGGCCAGCGAGCCCCTGGCCGAGCTGGCCGAGGACCTGCGCGCCAAGGACGCGCGGGTCGTGGTCGCTCAGGACCCGGCGCAGGCCTTGTTGGACGAGATCCCCAAGCACGACCTGGTGATCTTCGGGCTCAGCCGCCGCCCGGGCACGCCCCTGTTCGGGCACGTGGTCCGGGCCGCCGCCGCGCTGCCGGACACGGCGCTGCTCATGATCGCGCGCACGACTAGGTGAGCTCGACGCTGTCCCCGTGCTCGGGGACGCGGGCCTTGTAGCCCAGGCGATCCTGGATCTCGCGGCGCAGCGTGTCCGAGGCCGCGGGCTCGCCGTGGGTCACGAACACCTGGCGCGGGGGGCGCTCGCAGCCGCCGACCCAGCGCAGGAGGTCGTCCTGGTCGGCGTGGGCCGAGAACACCTGGAGCTGCCCGATCTCAGCGCGGATCGGCACGTAGCTCCCGTGGATCTTGAGCCGCTCGGCGCCCTGGAGCAGGGCGTGGCCGCGGGTGCCGGGCGGCTGATAGCCCGGGAGCACGATCGCGTTCTGGGGGTCGGGCCCGTAGGCCTTCACGTGGTGCAGCACTCGCCCGCCGGTGAGCATGCCGCTGGCCGAGATCACGATCATGGGCCCGCCCCGGCGGTCGAGCTCCATGGACTCCTCCACCGAGCGCACCATGGTCACACCGCCGCACACCTCGGCGCAGCGGTCGGCGGCCAGCTTGTGGAAGGCGGCGTGCCGGCGGAACAGCGCGGTGGCGTCGGTGGCCATGGGGCTGTTCAGGAACACCGGGACCCGGGGCAGGCGCTTGGCCTCGAACAGCCGGGTCAGCGCGTAGATCAGGGTCTGGGCGCGGCCCACCGCGAAGGACGGGAGGAGCAGGACCCCGCCGCGCTCGAGGCAGGGGCGCGCGGCGCGCTCGAGGGCGTCGAGGGGGTCGCCCTGGGGGTGCTGGCGGTCGCCGTAGGTCGACTCGACGAGCAACCAATCCGCCTCCCCCGGCGGCTCGGGGGAGCGCATGAGCAGGTCGTCGTAGCGCCCCAGGTCGCCGGAGAAGACCGCGGTCTTGCCGCGGTGGCGTACGTGGATCGAGGCCGCGCCGAGAATGTGGCCGGCCTGGGCGAAGCGCACCTCGAACGCCCCCACCTGCAGCGGCTCACCGAAGCGCAGTGGGCTGAAGCGCGCGAGCGCGCGCTCCCCGTCTTCGCGGGTATAGAGCGGCTGCGCCGGGTGGTGCTTGCTGTAGCCCTTGCGGTTGGCGTGGCGCGCGTCCTCCTCCTGCAGGTGTCCGCTGTCGGGGAGCAGGATCGCGCACAGGTCGCGGGTGGGCTCGGTGCAGTGCACGCGCCCCTCGAATCCGTCGCGCAGCAGCACCGGGAGGTAGCCGCTGTGGTCGATGTGCGCGTGGGTCAGGAGGATCCCGTCCAACGAGGCGGGGTCGAGGGGGTAGGGCGCCCAGTTGCGCTGGCGCAGGGTCTTGACCCCCTGGAACAGCCCGCAGTCGACGAGGACGCGGCTGCCCTCGGCCTCCAGCAGATACTTCGAGCCCGTCACGGTCCCGGCGGCGCCGAGGAAGGTCAGCTTCACGGTCGTCTCCTGCGCGCCGAGCATGACCGCCGCGCCGGTCTCGAACCAGCGTCGCTGAACCCCGCGGGTCTCCGCGCGTCCGTGGACTGCTGAGGCCACCCGTGCTGCGCGTCGGACCTTCCGGGGTCCGACGTGCAGCACCCGCCCCCCGGATCTGCCCATGCCCCGCTTCGCCTCCCGCCAGCTCTACGCCTGCGCCGCAGCCGCCGCCTGCGCCTGGGCCCTCCGCGCCGACGCCGGCCTCGCCGCGCTGCCTGCCTACCTCCGCCTGCCTGCGCACTCCACGGGTCCGCTTCCCGAGCGCGCGACGTCCGGCCCCGAGCCGTGTTCCCCTGAGACCCGCGCGATCCACGACCTGCGCGCGGCCCTCGACGAGCTCGCCGCGGCGCGCGCGCGCTACGCCCAGGTCGCGGCGCGGACCCAGCCGGCGGACGCGACGCTGCTCGAGCTGGCACGCGCGGACCCCGACGCCCCGCAGCTGGCGCGCTACCGCGCGGCCCAGGCGCCGCAGCTCGCGCGCCTCGATCTGGCCCGGGGGCGCTTCGTCGCGGAGGCCCGCGCCCTCGCCGACCGCGACCCCGAGAGCGGGATCCACGGGGCCCTGGCCGGGTTGGTCGAGCTCGAGCGCGGGCTGTGGCCGCCCTTCGGCGACCCGCTCGTGAGCCTGGCGGACGAGCAGGGCGTGCGCGTGCAGCGGGTGAGCGACCCGGCCGCGCTGACGGGCGGGGAGGCGCTGCTCGAGGCCGCGCGGGCGCAGGGCGACCTCAGCGCGCACCTCGGCGCGCGCTGCCGCGAGCGCTGGGCCGCGCTCCCGAGCGACGACCTCGCGGGCCTCGTCGCTCGCCTCGTCGCGGCGAACCTCGACGACCACCCCGAAGACCTGGCGTGACTCGAGCTGCGGCGCGGCCCGCTCGTGGCGGCGGAGGCCGGCGCGGAGGCGGACGCGTCGCGCCGCCTGCGGCTCGCGCGGCGCCTGGGGCTGACCCTCGGCCAGAGCGCTGACGCGCCGCTGCCGCTCCTGATCGGGCTCGACCTGGTGGCCGCCGCCGACGAAGCCCTCGCCGCCCGCGGGGGCCCGGACGCCGCAGGTTTGACCGCTGAGGCCCGCCGCCTGCGCGCCCTCGAGCGTCAGCCCGCGCCCGCTGCGGCGCGCGGCGAGCTGGGGCTCCTCGACGGTGTGGCGGTGCCCTGTGGGGTGTGGGCTGCAGGCTTCGACCCGGGGCCGGGGCTGCGCCTCGACCGCGCGCTGACGCGCTCCGGCGCCCTGTGGGCGCTGACCTGCCTCGCGCTGTGGGGGGCGGCCTGGGGCGCCTGGCGCGGGCGGCGGCCCGTGGGCGCCTGCGCCGCGCGCTTCTCCCTGGGGCGCGGACTCCTGGCGGTGGGGCTGCCCCACGCGCTGGCGGTGGGGCTCCTGGCCGGAGGGTTGCCGGTGGGGGCCGCCGCGCTGCCCGCGGCCCTGGCCGTCGTCCTCGGCGCCAGCGGGCTCGGGCGCTGGGCCCTCGACCGCGCGCTGGCGCGCCGCCTGGGGCTCGCGGCGGGGAGCGCGCTCCCCGCGGCGTGCCTGCTCCTCGGCGGAGCCCTGGTGTGGGGCGCGCCGCTGGGGGTGTTCCAGCTCGCGGGCCTCGGCGTGCAGGCGGGCGGGCTCGCGCTGGTGTTCGTGGCCCGGCGCGCGTCGCGGCCGGGATTCGCAGCGCTCCGGGGGCGCGTGGCCCTGGGCTGCAACGCCCTGGTCCTGCTCGGGCTCTGCGCGGGGGCGTTGCCCGCGGCGCGGACGGAGCGCCGCGCCGCCGCCGCCGACGTGGAGGCGATCTACCGCGAGGTCGCCCTCGACGGCGGCGCGACCTGGCGCGGGGGCGCGCCCCAGGCCGCGCTCCGCGCCCTGCGTCCGTAGTCCTTGCGCTCTCGACGGGGGGCGTCGGCGCTACCCTGGGAGCGAGGAGGACGCCGTGGCTCGTCGTCTGTGGATCGTCGCGCTCCTGGCCTTGGGCTGGGGCTGCAGCAGCCCCGAACCCCAGGAGCCCCTGGAGCCCAAGCGCGGACGTCCGCCGCAGGCGCGCCCCGAGCCCGAGCCCGAGCCCCGACCGCAGCCGGAGCCGGTGAAGGCGGAGGTCCCGAACCGCTCGCCGGTGGCCAAGGTCACCCCGAGCACCGTGGAGACCCGGGTCGGGCAGGAGGTCTCCCTCGACGGGAGCGCGTCCTCGGACCCCGACGGCGAGGTGGTGGCCTACACCTGGCGCGTGGGCAACGGGACGCCGCAGCGCTCGATGGAGCCCACGTTCCAGCACACCTTCCACGAGGCCGGGCTGCAGACGATCCTGCTCACCGTCGAGGACGACCGCGGCGCGACCGCGGTCTACGTGGTCCAGGCCGTGGTCAAGGACTAACTACTCGCGGTCCGGCCCTTCGAGGGGCGCGTCGACCCGGTCGTAGAGCCCCTCGGCGTCGGGGTGCACGAGCACCCGGCAGGAGGGGAGCGCGGCGCTGAGCTCGGCGCCGATCCCCTGGGTGAGGATGTGGGCGTCGGCCAGGCTCAACGTCCCCGGGAGCACCGCGTGCACCTCGACGAAGCGCAGGGGACCGCTGCGTCGCGTGCGCAGCCCGTGGAAGGCGACCACGCGCTCGCGGTTGCGCTCGAGCACCGCCTCGAGCAGCGCTTGCTCCTCCTCGGGGAGCACCTCGTCGAGGAGCTCGGCCTTGGCGTTGCGCAGCACCCGCGCGGCCTCGATCCCCATGAACGCGGCCATGACCAGGGACGCGGCGGGGTCGATCCAGGACAGCCCGGTCAGCTCCACCGCCAGCAGCCCCCCGACCCCCGCCAACGCGGTGAGGAAGTCCACGCGGTAGTGCGCGGCGTCGGACTCGACGACCACCGAGCGCCCCTCGTCCGGGGTGTGGGTCAGGATCCAGCTGAGGGCGAAGGACACGCAGCCGCTGACAACGATCGCCACGATCCCCAGCGCGACCCGGGGCGCCTGGCGCTCCCCCGAGGTCAGCGCCGCGGTGGAGGCGGCGACCAGCGAGCCTACGACCCCCACCAGGAGCATGCCCTGAGCCGCCGAGAGCACACCCTCGATCTTGCCGTGGCCGTAGGGGTGCTCCTCGTCGGCGGGGGTCCGCGCGTGGCGGTAGCCCCAGAGGTTGACCGCGCTCATGAGCGTGTCGGCGAAGGAGTCGGCGGCCGAGGCGAGCACGATCAGCGAGCCCGAGAGCAGGCCCACCGCGAACTTGACCACCGCGAGCGCCCCCGCCACGACCACGGCCGCGGTCAGGCTGCGCTGGCCGGCGTGGTGGGCGCTCATGGGGCGGTTGCTCGGGGACGCATGGCGCCAGGGTAGCGGAGTTCCGGGCGCCCGCGAGCCCGAGCCCGACGCCGTGGTTACGATCCTCGGGGAGGTGGGCCGTGTTCGAAGCCGCCGAGCTGGGGCGCAAGGTCAGCAAGCAGGAGTTCAAGGAGGCCGAGGCCACGCTGCGCACCGAGCTCCTCGCCGCTCAGCGCGCCCTGCGCGACGCGGGGTTCTCGGTGATCCTCGTCGTCTCGGGGGTCGAAGGCGCGGGCAAGAGCGAGGTCGTGAACCGGCTCAGCGGCTGGCTCGACATGCGCGGGGTGATCACCACCAGCTTCTGGGACGAGACCCAGGAGGAGCGCGAGCGCCCGCGCTACTGGCGCTTCTGGCGCACACTCCCCCCCCACGGTTCGATCGGGGTGTTCTACGGCTCCTGGTACACCCAGCCGATCGTGCAGCGCGTGTTCGGCGAGCTCGACGAGGCGGGCTACGAGCGCGAGCTCTCCCGGATCGCGGCCTTCGAGCGCATGCTCGCCCGCGAGGGGGCGTGCATCGTCAAGCTGTGGTTCCACCTCTCCCTCGAGTCCGCGGAGCGGGTGCTGAAGAAGGGCGACAAGAAGCGACGCAAGGCGCTGAAGTCCGAGTGGCGCACCGACAGCCAGCGCACCAAGTTCGTCAAACGCTACGCCGACTTCGCCCAGGTCTCCGAGCGCGCGATCCGCATGACCGACCTGGGGATCAGCCCCTGGAACATCATCGAGGCCGGGGATCGTCGCTACCGCGAGCTGCGCGCGGGGCAGTTGCTGCTGGCTCGTCTCAAGGAGCGCCTCGCGCGCACCGAGGTCGCGGGCAACGGCGCGCAGCTCCTGGAGCCCGACGTGCCCAGCAGCTCCGCGGAGCAGCTCA
>JAWKSZ010000103.1:0-15524 GCA_041402045.1 Planctomycetota bacterium
GTTCCAGCTGCCGCCGCGGTTGACGCGCTTGGACGCGCCGGCGTGCGCCCTCGCCCCTCGTGGACTCACCAGGTGACGGGCGGGGCCCGCGCGACCCACGCTCGCCTCAGCGCGGTGGTGTGGCCCCGCGCGAGGTGGGCGGCCACGCTCTCGCCTGCGGCGGCCAGGGCCTCTTCGTCGAGCCACCCCAGCCGGTAGGCGCGCTCGCGCGCTCGGATCCCGCGGCGCAGGCGGCGCCAGGTCGAGCTGCGCACGCGCAGCCCGCGGGGACGCACCCGCCAGCCGAGGAAGGGGAAGCCGTCTCGGCTGCGGTAGAGCTGGGTCACGCGCTCGTTGAGCTCCAGCCCCAGGGCGTCCCCGAGGAAGCGCCGCAGCTCCGCGCGGACCCGGAGCAGCTCGGCCCGCCGTCCGACGAGCGCCACGTCGTCCATGTAGCGCACCTGGCCCGAGACCTCGGGCAGCCCGCGCAGGTGGCGGTCGAGCGGGGTCAGGTAGAGGTTCGCCAGCCACTGGCTGGTGAGGTGCCCGATCGGCAGCCCGCGCCCGGCTTCTCCTCCGGCTCGCACGATCCGCTCCAGCAGGCGCAGCAGGCGGCGATCCTTGACGTGGCGCGCGATCAGGGAGAGCAGGCGGTCGTGGGGGACCGAGGCGAAGAACTGGGCCACGTCGCCGCGCAAGACCCAGGGGGCGCGCCGCGCCAGGGCTTGCGCTCGCGCGAGGGCGCCGTCGGTCCCCTTGCCCACCCTGCAGCCGTAGGAGTCCGGGTCGAAGCGCCGTTCGAGCCAGGGGCCGAGGGCGCCGATCACGGCGTGGTGCACCACCCGGTCGCGGAAGGGCGCGACCGTGATGGTCCGCCGCTTGGGGTCGTGGACCAGGAAGGTCACGGTCTCTCCGGGCCGGTAGCGCTCCGCGCGCAGCTCCTCCTCGAGGGCGAACAGCTCCGGCTCCAGCCTGCGCGTGAAGCGCTCCACGCTGGCCCGGCCCGCCTTCCCTTTGCGGGCGCGTTCGTAGGCCGCGAGCAGGCTCTGAAAGCTGGACAGCTCGCCGAACACCCCGCCCAGGCGCCTCATGGCCCGTCCGCCGAGGACACTAGCCGGCGGGCCCGTGCCTCCCCCGCGCGGCGGGCGCAGGCCTTGCGCCAGCCGCCGAGCTGCGCCCCCACCGCGTTGAGTTCGCGCTGGAAGTGCTCGTACTGGGTCAAGGAGAGGGCGCGGCGGTCCTTGAGCGCCCGCGCCAGGAAGCGCAGCTTCTCGAAGGTGAGGTTGGTGGCGCGGAACAGCGGCTCCCGCTCGCGGGTGTAGCGCAGCTCCAGCAGCCCCTCCAGCCCCTCGAGCAGGAGCGCCAGGAAGCGCTGGGTGAGGCTCGGCCGCAGGAGCTTGGGGAAGCCTCCGCCCGCTCGAAGCTCCAGTTCAGCAAGCGGTAGTAGTGAGTCAGGACCGGCAGCTCGCTCGGCACGCTGCGCCGGCGCCCCCGCACCGCGACGAGGCTTCACTTGGCGGTCCAGGGCGCGGGGTGACGGTCGAGCGCGGCGGGAGCGAACAGCGGCACCACCTCGGCCGGGTCGCTCTGGGTGGAGGCCTGGCAGCCGGCGCTCGAGACTCGACGGGAGGCGGCTCGCCGAGGCCCTCCTGCGCCTCCGCTGGCCGCCGGCCGAGCACCTCCAGGATCGCGGGCCCGAAGCGGTTGCCTGCCTCTTCTTGCCCAAGCCACGGATGCGCTGGAGCCCGGCCTTGGTTCGCGGCGCGTGCTCGGCCAGGGACACCAGCTGGCGGTTGGTGAGCACGCTGTGGCGGGGACGCCCTCGTCCTGGCCGTCGCGTTGCGCCAGGCGCGCAGGAGGTCGAAGCGCTCGCGCGCGGGCGCCTCCAGCTCGTCCCGCAGATCCTCGGTCGTCGGCCGGCGCGCGCGGCGCTGCCCCGCTGCGTCCAGTCGCCCGCTCGAGCCGTCCAGCGCCGAGGGCGCGATCAGGCGATACGTGACCACGAACGCGAGGTGGGGCGTGTCTCCCTGGTGGAAGAAGTATTCACGGACCGCGAGCACGACTTTGTCTCGCGTGAAGCGGGTGAGCGGCTCCGGGTCGAAGCTGGAGCGGGTGGGGTCGAAGCGGCAGGTGACGACAGAGACGAACACGAGGCCTCCAGCAAGGTGCAGGTGCTTCCGCGTCTCCCGTGCCTCCCCGGTCCTCCCCGTCTAGTCAAATCTCAGAAAATTCCAGGCCGCCCCGCTGACGTCAAGCGGCGCAGATGTAAGAGAGAAAGAGAGGACCTAGGGTAACGACCTGGCGGGGCGGAAGCCCGCGGTTGAGCCGGCTGCCCGGCTCGCCCTGTCGCGGAAGGCTGACGGGCAGTAGGCCGCGGAGTAAGTACCAGCCGCCGCCGCGGTAGACGCGCCGGGACGCGCCGGCGGCGCGGGCCGAGCCGTCAACGGGCGCGCCCTGGTAGCCGTCGGCATACGCGTCCTCGCACCACTCCCACACGTTCCCGTGCACGTCGTAGAGCCCGAAGGCGTTCGGCAACTTGCCGCCAACGGCTTGGGTTTCGCTGACCCCAGCGTTGCTGCCGCCGTAGACTGCGTAGCGCCCCAGGTCGCCCTCGCCGTCGCCGTAGCAGTAGCCGCCGGCAGACCCTCCGCGGCAGGCGTACTCCCACTCTGCCTCGCTGGGCAGCCGCAGCCCCGCCTTGCGGCAGAAGGACTGCGCGTCCTCCCACGAGACCAGCTCCACGGGGCGCTGGGCGCCTTTGAAGCGGGAGGGGTCGTCGCCCTTGATGTTGCGCCACGCGGACTGCGTGCACTCGGTCGCGCAGAGCAGGAACGGCCGCACGCTGACCCGCGCCACCGGCTTCTCGTCGCTGTCCCCCGACTCGCTGCCGCGGTCGTAAGACCCGCCCGGGATCAGGTGGAACGTGAGCCCCGTCGGCGCATGCTGGAAGCGCGCGAGCTCGAAGGCGTTCCCGCCGCACTCGAAGCGCTTGGTGTCCAGGTAGCGGAAGCCGCCGAGCTGCTTGGCCTGCTCGACCGCGCTCGCGTAGCCGGGGTCGACCCGCGCGGCCTCGCTGCCCCGCGCGAGGACCGTCTTGAACGCGCCGGTCGCGAAGCGCAGCCGGTCCCCCTCGGGGCTCAGCGAGAACTCGAAGCGCTGCCCACCGCTCTCGAAGCTGCCCGTGGCTTCGCCGACCTCGTCCTGCTGAGCCTGCAGCTGGAAGTCCTGCCCGTTGAGCTGGAGCGTGCCCGTGTAGCTGCCGCGGGCGGCGGAGAGGCTCAGGTTCACCTTCCCGTCGGTCCAGAACCCGACCAGGTCCGGCTTGGGCACGCGCTTCAAGGTGTCCGAGAACGTGCCCGCCTTGAACGCGATCCCCTCGGGCGGGGAGAGCTCGCAGGCGAACTCGAACTCCTCGCCCTCGGTCCCGACCAGCCCCCGGAGTACGCCCTCGTGCAGCCGGCCGACCAGCGGCAGGGTCTGGCCGAGGAAGCTCGCGGTGCCCTCGTAGCGCTCGCCGACCTTCCGCAAGACCACCTCGCCCTTGGCGGAGGCGAAGCGACCCCGGAACGACTCGGCGGCCACGCGGTTGAAAGGGTTCTCCTGGGCGCCGAGCGCGCCGGCCGCGATCGCGACGAGCCAGCACAGGCGGTGGGTGGTGTGCACTCATGGCCTCCTTTGCAGGACACGCTACCAACGTGACGCCCGTGTCGCCCGCGGTGACCCATCTGGGTGGGGCGCCCCGATCTTGCTCCTGCTCGCCAGCACGACTACCCTCCGCAGCATGCGATCACAGCCCCTCCTGCTCTTGCTCCTCGCCTGCCCTGGCCTCGCCCAGGAGGCCTCCCCGACACCACGACGAGACGGCGAGGTGTGGACCGAGCGCTTCGAGACGAAGTGGAGCTGGCCCGCGTGGTTCAGCGAAGCGCAGGCGAGGCAGTACCCCGAGACGCTGAACGTGGATCGCCTCGCGCGCGATCGCGGCGCCGAGGTTGTCCACGTGGAGCGCGAGGTGGAGCTCAAGTCCAGTGAGTCGAAGCTGGACAAAGGCACCATGCTCTGGTGGACCCGGTCGATCTACGTGGTCACGTTTCGCAAGGGGGGGAGCTCCAGCGCCTCGGGGAAGCTGCTGAAGGCGTTGAGCGCGACCCTCCCCGACCTGGACGAGGCCCTGCGGGCGTTGACCACCGCCATGCAAGACCCGTTGAAGCGGGGGATCCTGCAGAACGCGCCCGCGGTGGCGGCCTACGCGCAGGCGTTGCGGAGTTCCTTGGAGCGCGTGCGCGCAGTCAAGGCCGAGCTCGAGCGAGGGACGGGCGCGACGACGGACCGGGTCGACGCGCTCTTGGGCGAGTTCGAGCGCGCGGTCGCCGAGGAGCGCTCGGCCCTGGCCGGGCTCTCCCCGCAGCAGCGCGCGGCCCTCAACGGACCGCCAAGCGCCCCAGACCCCCACGCAGGCGCGAGTCGTGACCTCGAGCGGCTGCGGGCGGGCCAGCTCGGAGGAGCGCTGCCCTACGACCCTGGCGCTCGCGCCGAACTCGACCGGCTCGTCACGTCGCTCCAGCGGGCGAGCCTGGAGACCCAGGGACCGGGACGTCAACGCGCAGAGGAGCTGCATGGGCTGGCCCGCGGCCTACAGGCTGAAGACGACAGGCGCCAGCGCGCGCAAACCCAGAAGGAGAACCCCTTCGAGCAGCCACCCCCGAAGGACCCGACCAACCCCTTCGAGCCGAAGCCCGACTCCGCGCCGGACAACCCCTTCGAGGCCGCGGAGAAGGAGCAGGCGCGCCAGCGCGCGCTGGCCGAGCAGCGCGCGCGGGAGGCGGCCGAGCAGGCGCGCCGGGAGGCCGCGCGCCGCGCGGTGGAGTCCGCGAAGACCGCCACCCAGAACCTGGGGGCAGTCGAGGTCACGAGCGAGACGGCGGTGGTCGTGTGCTGGGACCACGGCTCGGAGGACGGCGACCGCGTCGATATCCTCCTCAACGGGGAGACCGTGCGCCGGGTGAACCTCACGAACGACAGACAGTCGGTCACGATCAGGCTCTTCAAGGGCTCGAACGCCCTCGAGATCCGCTCCTTGGACGCGGGCTCCTCGCCGCCGAACACCGCAGCCTTCACTGTAAGCGCCGGGGGGCGCACGATCGCCCAGAAGGAGTGGAAGCTCGCTGTGGGTGAGAACGCGGTGTTGGTTGTGTATCGGGTGGACTGAGCCCGCGGTCTTTGTGGGCCTAGCGGCCAAGGTAGGTCGCTGAGCGCAAACTCCACTTAGTAGCCATGTGTGGCCAGGAGGTGGGCAGGGGTCGGTCTCCGAATAGCCTGGGGTCTATTTTGCTCCGAGTCATCGCGCGATCCAGTCGGACGAGGCGCCTATGCTCAAGGCCGCCGACCACATTTCCCCACCAAAGTCCTCCGTTCCGCGCTCCGGGTTGCGACGCGCCTGTTCGGGCTACGCCCCTTTGGGAGAACTCACTCGCCCGTTCCTGTTCCCTTGGCTCCGGTCGCCTCCTCGCCCTTCGTGGTCCGCGCGGACTCGCGCCGCTCCTGCCGCTCGCCGGTCATGTCCCGCGGTCTCCCAGGGCCGACCCTCGGGGTCTGAATGCGAGGTGCCGGCGAGGTCCGCAGCGGGACTCCGAGCTGGTCAAGGAGCGCCGGGACGTCCACCCAGTCAGCCGGTGCCTCCTCACGACCCGAGGCGCTGACGAGCCGGAGCACTTCGAGGTAGAGCTTGCGGATCGCGGCAGGAACCTCGAAGGCGAGGATCTCAGGAGGCGGGACCTTGGCCGGGTCGTAGTTGGCCGCGTGGACGACCTCCACCAGCTCCGTGAGGTTGTCGGCGGCGAACTGGGCCAGATCCTGTATGAACTCCCGCAGCATGCCGTCGAGGACGCGCGCCCCGGCGGCGGCGAGGTCCTCCACCCCGGCCAGAGAGGGGGGCACGAGGTAGGCCTTGAGGATCCCGCCGTCGTAGCGGTTGAGCGCCTGGTGCCACACGTCCTTTCGGTCAGGGAGGTCCAGGCTCTGGAGGTCGTAGCGCCGCTGGCCGTTCTGGTCGCGGGTCGAGGGGAAGGTCACCGACCCCGACCCACGCAGCGCGGTCAGGAGCTCGTTGACGTGCTCGCTGTTGGAGACCTGGACCCCGTCGATCTCCTGAAAGCCCGCCGGCGCGAAGGCCACGCGCGGCGAGTCGACGCTCCGCTCGAGGTACTGGGTCTGCAGCACCCCCACGTGCATGCTCAGGCAGTAGTCGCGCCACGCTCTGCGCCTCGCGCTCTGCCCTAGCCACGACCCGAACTCCGCGTCCCAGCGGAAGACGTGGGCTCGGTCCGCACGGTAGGCGCGCTCTCCCACGCGCACCGCGCGTAGCCGGTCGTCCTGGGTCTCGATCGTGACTTCTTCGGGGGAGAGCTCGTGCGCGGAGACGTAGTGCGTGTGCCCCGTGAGCGTCTCCGCTCGCTCCGCGCCGTCCTCGCCAGGGACCTGGACCCGCAGGTCCTCGCGCCCCCAGTTGAAGATCACCGGCACCGAGCCGTAGGCGTAGGCGCGCGCCGCAGAAGCCAGCACCCGCGGGAGGAGCGGCCACAGCCACTCCTCGGTCTCCTTGACCACCCGCTTGTCGGGGTGGCGCACGTAGTAGAGGTCGGGGCGGCGCGTGACGCCCGAGATCGTGCGCTCGGCCAGGTAGACGATCGGGTGCGTGCTCATGGCCTGGAGGGCCGAGAAGGGGACCAGGTGCGGGCTCGTGTCCTTGCCGATCTGGGTGCTGACCCACGCCCCCAGCTGCCGGGAGTGGGTCGCGGCCAGCCCACCCAAGAGGGCGTTGACCCGGCGAAACGGCGTCGTGTCTGGCTTCACGCCCACGAGTCACCGACCTCAGAACCGCCAGGAGGGCGGGGAGGGGAACCGCCAGCCGGGGCGTCGGCTTACGTGCTCCTTGGGGAGGAAGCCCCGAATGTCCTCCAGCTCCTCCTCCGGCTCGCCGTGGTCGCCGTGGACGCGGCCCCAGTTCGCAAGGCAGAGCGAGATCACGCAGTCGTCGTGCTCGTCCTCGAGCTGGGGTCCCTCGTAGACCATGACCTCCTGGCCGCGGTGCACGCGCTTGATCCCCTGAAACGTGGCCAGCTCGTGGCGCAGCTGGGGCGCGTGCACGTTCTCGAGCACGTGGATCCGCTCCCACTGGACGTCCGCCCGGCACTGCTCGACGAGCTGCGCCTTGGTGCCGGTTACCGCCGTCTTGATCGGCAGGACCCGCACCCCCTCGGCCTCGAGGAAGTCGATCAGGACCCCTCCGTAGCCACCGCCCGCGCCGTGGTCGAGCACGACGAGCGCGTTCCGGGCCTTGGCCAGCTTCACCAGGCGGGGGACCGACTCGGTCCACTTGAGGTGGCGCCAGCGGGCGAGGACCTCGGCGTCGCCGTACTTGTTCATGGCGGTGACCACGAGCCAGTCGTGCTCCTTGCCGAGGTCGACGCCCAGCACCCACTGCAGGTCGCCGTCTCCGTGGTTCGGGTGGCTCGAGACGAAGAGCCCGGAGGAGTCTGGGAAGGCCAGGAGCAAGTCGTCGACGAACACCGCGTCGAACTCCTGAGCAGCCTTGTCCGCGCTCATGCGCCGGCGCAGCCGCGCCAGGCGCTCGCGGTTGCTGTAGGGGCTGTCGGCGGAGCGGAAGCGGAAGCGCGAGGTCTGCCGGTCGTCCGTCGTGAACTCCCGATACACCCAGTTCTTCCCCGCCGGCGTGGTCGTGATCACGACGAACCCGTTGCTCGAGGCGAGCGCGCCCAGCGCGGCCTCGTAGGCCTTCTCCGAGAGGTAGGCCCCCTCGTCGACCCAAAACACGCCGTCGATCGTGGGACCGCGGATCGACTCCTTGCGGTCGGCGGAGTAGACCGTGACCTTGGAGCCGTTGGGGAGGAGCAGCCGCTTCTTCTGTTCCTTCCAGACCGCTCCCGGGATCTGCCGGCTGAGGGTGCGTAGGCGGTCGATCGCGGCCTGGGCGATCGGGAACGTGGGCGCGAGGACCGCGGAGAACGACCTGGGGCGCTTGCAGGCCACGCTCAGGGTCTCGAAGGCCGCCCAGTAGCTCTTGCCCGACTGTCGGCCAGCGACCACGACTCGGGTCTCCGCCTTGGAGCGCGACGCCATGCGCTGCGCCCACCAGGGGCGGTAGCTGGTCGCCAGGCCGCGGGAACGGGGGCGCAGGGTGGAGGCCCCGCGCTCGGCCAGCTTCGACCGGGCGCTAAGAAGGCTCACGCCGCCTCCGGTGCCAGGCGGGCAGCCCACGCCACCCCGCGCGGTTGCAGCGGCCTGAGTTGTGGGAGGCGCAGAGCCAGCGGAGGTTCGTCCAGTGGTTGTCGCCGCCCTTGCTCAGGGGCTGCAGGTGGTCGATCACCAGCGGGACGTCGGGAGGGGTGACCAGGCCCTGTTCGCGGCAGAGCACGCAGAACCTGCCGCCCTGCTTGCGATCGACGAGGTCGAGCACTTCAGCGGGCAGATCGCGGGTGCAGAGCCTGCGGGTGTCACCCCTTCCCCAGGCCTCCTGCTTCAATCCGCAATGTCCGCTGGCTGGAGCTCAGGGGTCTCCTCCAGGTCCTCCCAGGCCTGCTGCTCGACGAAGTCCATGATCAGTTGCCGGCGCTCGTCCGAGACAATGTGGTCGAAGACCTGGGCGATCTCGGCGCTCTCCTCGGTGCAGAGGAACAGGCGGCCGTCGTCGTCCTCGGCCGGTGCTTCGAGCTTGGCCTGCAGGTTCTGCCGGGCCTCGGCCATGGTGCGTTGGATCGCGAGCCCGCGGGACGGGAGCATGGCCCCCGACGCCATGAGGGCGGCGACCTCCTTGTTGAGCTGGAGCAGGTCGTCGTAGGTCTTGGCCTCGCGGATCTTCGTGTCGAGCCCCAGCTCGGCGAGCGACTTCTCCGAGGCGACCTCGAGCTCGTTCTTCTTGACGATCGAGATCTTCCGCGCGAGCTCGGCCTTGGCCAGGTTCTGCTTCGAGGCCGCGACGCCTGGGCTCTCTTGCGGGGCGCGGGAGAAGCCGGCCGCCACAGGGGGAGGTGAGAAGGCAGGCCCGGCGGCTGGGACCGAGCCTCTGCTCGACGGGAGGGCGTCCATGTGCGAAGGCCGTCCGAGTCGCCCCGAAATGCCTTGGCGCTGCAGCCAGGCGCGGACCTCGGCGGGGTCGAAGCGGCGGCTCGCGCCGCTCCCCTCGGAGGGGCAGCCACGCTGCACCCAGCGCTCGACGGTGCGCGGGGTGACGCCGAGAGCTCGGCTGAGTTGGGTCTTGGTCAGGGATTGGCTCATAGGGCTCCTGGGCCGGGGTCGAGCCCGGCGGATCGTGCGTAGTCCCCCCAGCGCTTGCGGATCACGTCACAGAAACCGGGGGAGAGCTCCATGACGTTGCAGCGGCGGCCTTCCATGGCCGCCGCGATCAAGCAGGTCCCGCTCCCGCCGAAGGGCTCGTAGCAGAGCTCGCCGGGCGCGGTGTGGAAGCGGATCGGCCGCAGGAAGATCTCGAGGGGCTTCTGGGTGGGGTGAATCCCGTCTTGTTGCCCCTTCTGGTCGATCGGCCACACGGTGGTCTCGTTGTTGGGCGGGCGGCGCTTGGGCGGCGTGCCCTTGACCCAGCCGTAGAAGCACGGCTCGTGCTGCCACATGAAGTGGGAGCGGGTCAGGACGGCGCGGGCCTTGACCCAAATGATCTGCTGGTGGCACAGGAGGCCGGCGCGCGTCCAGGCCTCCTCGACCAGGGCTTGGCGCTTGTGTGCGTGCCAGTGGTAGACCGCGACGCCCGGCGCCAAGTGGCCGTCGAGGGCCACGCGCAGGAACGCCTCGAAGAACTCGACGCCCGCGTCCTGGTCGACGTAGTCGTCCCAGTGCTTGTTCCGAACGTCGGGCGAGTTGTGCCAGGACTGGGGATGGTTGCCGCCCTGGTAGTTCACGAGGTAGGGCGGGTCGGTCGCCATAAGCGCTGCTTGTTCGCCCGCCATAAGCTCCGCGACGTCCGTGGCACAAGTCGAGTCGCCGCACATAAGTCTGTGCGGGCCCAACGCGTAGACTGCGCCAGGCTGAGACAGAGGCGCTTCGGGCGGCTCGCTGGGGCCCGCGTCCTCGCCTTCAGGTGCGACAGGCGCGTCGCAAACCTGCGACAAGAGCGCGTCAATGTCGCTCTCGGCCCAGCCGAGGTCCCCGAGCGCAACCTCCGCCTCGTTCAGCTCTTGCAGGAGACGGGCGAGAACCTCGTCGTCCCATGTCGCAAGCTCGCCAGTGCGGTTGTCGCTGATCGAGTAGCCCGTGGCGGTGACCGGATCGTCGTCCACGACCACCACCGCGAGGTGGCTCCAGCCGAGGGCGCGGGCCGCCTCGAGGGTGCCGTTTCCGGCCTCGACGACCATGCCTTCGCGGCGCACGACGATCGGCTTGCGCTGCCCGTAAGCCTTGAGACTCGCGCGGATTGCGGTGAGGTTTCGTTCGGAGTGCAGGCGCGCGTTCGCGGGGTCGAGCGTGAGCTGCTCGAGCGGGATCGCGAGCGGCCGCAGCTGCTCAGCAATGAACTCCAAGGAGGAGGACGAGGGGGTCTTAGCCATGGCTCAGACCCCCTCGAAGTGCGTCATTGCGACATGCGACAGGCTCGATCTCGCGAAACTTTCGAATTCCTCCACAAAATCGCCAGTTACGCGCGCGGAGGGGACTAGCTCGTCGGGGAGCGCGAGCTCCACGAAACTGTCGAAATTCGGGCGCTGTGAGTCCTTTCTTGGGTTCTAGGGTTGAGTTCACAGCTCCCAAGAGTAGTGGTTCCGGGGCGCGATCGTCGGACAAGCCAGGGGTGGCAAGGACACCCGACGGACGGGCGAGGTCGACTGGCACGCGTGCGGACTTCTAGCCAGCATCAGCGCTGACCGGAGGTTGAATGGCGCGTCCCGAGAGTGGAGTGGGGCTGATCGAAGAACTCTCCAACGTGGACCGGCAGCGAGTCGCCGTAGACCCGCAGGCAATACGCTATGGAAAGGGCTGCTTCGTTTGCTTCGCCGACGAGGGCGAGCAGCCCGTCATGGTCAGGTTCACTCGCACCCTGATCCTTGGGGTTCTGGGCGGAATTGAGTCCTTCTGGCTCGAGGTGCCGCTCTGCAACGACTGCTCGGCGCGTTACAAAGAGCGTCATGAGCCGAGATCGCACTGGTTCAGGTTGCGTGCTTCTTGTTGGCTGCCGGCGCGTTCGGGTTGCTGTTCTTGTCTTTCGAGAACGAAGCGTTGAAGCCCCACGGGACCACCCTTGCCGTTCTTGGGATCGCTGCGGTCGTCGTGGCTTTCACCTCGATCGGGCTTCGGGCGCGGGCGTTGCCCGTCAAGTTCAGTCCTCGACAACACGGTCAGCTTGGTCGATACGGTGCCTACGTTTTCACGTTCGCGAACTCAGCAGCAGCGGCCCGGTTCGCGGACGCGAATCGATAGCCCGCTGCTGCCTGGGCAACCGCTGGAGGCTCGAACTGACCCCGAAGGTCAGGTGGTCAGGTGGGTGGGCAGGAAAATCGAGCGACCTGACCACCGCAACTCCGTGGGGAGCAAGGGCGAGGCAAGCTCTTGGTCAGTAGGTAAGTACTCTTAGAAGTACTACTACGTACGTGAGCTGCTCGACGCCCTCCCCCCACACGAGGGAGTCACCGCCGAGAGCGACTCGCGCGTCAAGCGACTCTCTCTTCACGGAATGACCTGACCACCTGACCAGTTCGCTCGAACGTCCTTGAGCGACGGCGGTTGCAGTGGGCAGGAACGATCTGGGGCTGCCCGAGCGGTTGGGCAGGCGGTCAGCTTCCTGACCCGTTAGCTGGTGACCGAGTCGCGCACCTGGCGCACGCAGTCGACGAGCTGATCCGCCGAGAGCCTTCCTGGAGCACTGCGCAGGTAGGCGCAGAGCATGGTCGTCACCGCGCCGAGCTGGTCACTCGAGATCGGGGCCAGGGGCCCTGACCTCCTAGCCGGGGTCGAGCGCCCGCCGCGGCCGCGGAGGAGGTCGACCACCTCGCGCTGCTTCCCGCGGGCGGGCACGGACTTCCCGGAGCGCCAGTTGTGGAGGGTGCTCACGCTCACGCTGAGGAGCTCCGCGATCTGGCGCTGGTTCAGGCCCGAGTCCTGGGCAGCGCTGAGGAAGTCTTCCTGCGTCACCTCCGACCACGTCGAGGCGCGACGGCCAGGCTTGCCCTTGCTCGCGGCCTTCTTGGTGACGGTGCGCTTCTTCGTGCGGGACTTCTTCTTCGGCGCTTTCTTGCTCGCGGCCTTCTTGGCCTGGCGCTTCTTCTTGCCGGCGGGCTTCTTCTTCGCCGTGCGCTTCTTCTTGGCGGCGGTCTTCTTCTTGGCCTTGCGCTTCTTCGCCGTCGCGGCGCCCTCGGGGGCGGCCTTCACGGTCGCCTCGTCAGCCGTCGCGGTGTCAGACGTGGGGGTAGGACCGGAATCCGCGTTCATGAGCTCGTGGCCTCTCTTGGCGGACGTTTTCGCATGGAGGTCGCCTAAGTCCAAGCGACATAGTGCCTAGATTCGCCGATAGCTCGCGGTAGACAGCGGGTAGTGGGGCGGGATTCACGGCTACACCATGCCCCTCCTAGCTTGATCTCCACAGGCGCAACCCCGCCGAGGTGGATCATGCCCAAGAACGTTCGCCCCACGGCCCTCTACGAGATCGATCAGGCCGTGCAGCACCTCTACTTCCTCGTCCACCACCGCTGGCACCCGCGGTCGGACACCCCGGACCCGGACACACCGAAGGACGTCGAGGACGCCCTCGAGGACATGCGGGAGCTGACGCTCGAGCTCAAGGGCCTCTGGGACTACCTCCGCGCCCACCAGGCGCGCGCGGCGTAGGCCTGCGCTTGGGCCAGCGCAGAGCGCTCGCCCTGCCGCACCTGTCTGCCCCTTCCACCCACCCTCACTTCGGGAATCCCCGAAAGGAACCTCCATGGACACCCTCTGCAAACAAGCTCACGAGCTGCTCATGACCCGTCAGCGCGCCTACGGCGACATGGTGGAGAGCTGGCACGAGGTGGCGCTCGCCGTCACCGAACGCACCGGCCTACGCCTCTCCGCCGAGCACACACTCTGGGTCTTGATCGAAATGAAGCTGAACCGGGATCGGCACAGCCCCGAGAACCCGGACCACCTGCGCGACGCGATCGGCTACCTGGGCATTCTCGGGCGCGTGCGCGCGGCGAACGCGCTCGCTCGCGCTCTCCCGGTCCCGAAGACCGTGCGGGAGGAGTTCGAGGACCTGAGGCGGAGCGACCTCCCGTGAGCGCTCGCCGCCGACCCTCCCCGTCCTCCTCCTCCTTGCCGTCCGCACGCCGCAAAAGCGCTTCCGCATGACCCAGCGTCCCTCCCAGCCGAACCTCGTGGCGTTGCTCGAGCAGCAGGTCCTGCCGCGCCTGTTCGAGCGCCTCGACCAGGCGTTCCCCGAGTTCGGCTGGGAGCGGACCCCGGACGGCTGGGTGGCCACGACCCGCGAGACCACGAAGCACGTCCTCAACGCCCGCCCCGAGCGCGTGGTCTGCAACCGGCCCTACGGGTTCTACGCCCACGGCGGCGAAGCCCGGACCTGGGTGGCCTACGTGAGCGGGGAGGCGCAGCCTCGAGGCTCGCGCTTCGTGGCCGCGGTCGAGCGGCTGTGCGAGTTGGCGGGCCTCCCCAGCCCCGGGCGAGCGCACTCGCCCCAGGAGGCTGAGGCGCTTGCCCAGGCCGAGGCCCGCCGCGAGGTGCTGGCTCGGGCGACCCAGCTCGCACAGAACGTCCTGAGGGGCGCTGAGGGCGCTCAGGCTCGGGCCTACGCCGAACGACGTGGCCTGAGCCTCGAGGCGCAGGAGGAGCTCGCGGTCGGGCTCTGGCCGAGCGTGGGCGAGGTGCGCCGCGCGATCCCCACTGAGCTCCACGCCGCCGCCCAGGACGCGGGCCTGTTTCGCGAGCAGTTCGCGGGCTACCTCGTGGTGCCCTGGCTCGACGCCTGGGGCCGTCCGCTGACCCTCTACTTCCGCTGGCCAGGGTCCGAGCTCCCCCAGGGTTTGCCAAAGACCCAGGCTCTCCCGGGTGCTGGGACCAAGAGCTCTCCCCTCTACTACGACCGGGCCAAGCACGCCGGCCACTCGGACCTGGTCCTGGTCGAGGGCGTGTTCGACGCCGCCGTGCTCCAGGCGAGAGGCGAGACCCAGGTCGTGGCCTGCGTCGCGGCGCAGCTCAGCAAGGCCCAGGTCGAGACCTTGGAGCGGAACCGGGTCGACTCGGTGACCCTGGTCCTCGACCCCGACCCGGGGGGCGAGGCCGGCACCCGCTCGTGCCTCAAGTCGCTCGCTGCGGCCGGGATCCAGGCCTACGTTGCCCCCACCCTCCCCGACGGCCTGGACCCGAACGAGTACGTGCTCCGGGACGGGGTGGACGGGTGGCGCGCGCACCTCCGGGGCGCGCTCACGGGCCCCTGCTACCTGGCGCAGCGGGCGCTCCAGGGCGTTCAGCCCGAGAGTCCGCGCCCCGAGCGCGAGGCCGCGCTGCGCCGAGTGGGCGAGGTGATCGAGCAGCTCCAGGGGCGCACGGCAGCCCGGGAGCGGGCCGAGCTGGTCCGGATCACCGCGAAGGCGACCGGGTTCGCCGCCAGCCACCTCAAGGCCGAGCTGCCCCCAGCGAGCGGGGAGCGGCCCGCCCGCGCCCCGGGGGCAGCCGCGGAGGCATTCTTGCCCCTCGACGTCCCCTATCGAGAGGACCCGTCGGGGCTCGTGTGGGTGCGCGAGCGCTTCGACAAGGACGGGCGCCCGGCCTACGACGACGTCCCGCTCGCGAATTTCTGCGCGCGGATCACGGCCGAGATCACCGAGGACGACGGCGCCGAGGAGCGGCGCGTGTTCGAGGTCACCGCCCAGCTCCACGGCGCGACCCAGGTGGTCCAGGTGCCGGCGCTCCAGTTCCAGGGGCTGCAGTGGGTGCTGGGGCAGCTTGGGGCCAGCGCCACCCTCGAGCCCGGCAAGGCGCTCCAGGACCGGGTGCGGCACGGGATCCAGGTCCTGTCCGGGATCCCGCCCAGCGAGCGCGTCTACACGCACTTGGGGTGGCGCGAGCTCGAGGACGGCTGGGCCTTCCTCCACGCCGAGGGGGCGATCGGCGCAGACGGGGCGCAGGAGGACGTGCGGATCAAGGTCGGCGACCCCCTGGAGCGCTTCGCGCTGCCGGCGCCCCCGGAGGGCGCCGAGCTCGAGAAGGCGCTGGCCGCCTGCCTGAGCTTCCTCCAGCTCGCGCCCGAGCGGCTCACGGTCCCGCTCCTGGCCCTGCCGTTTCGGGCAGCGCTGGGGGAGGCCGACTTCACGGCCTTTCTCTACGGGAGCTCAGGCGGTCACAAGTCCTGCCTCGCCGCCCTGGTCCAGCAGTTCTTTGGCCAGGGGCTTCACTACCAGAATCTGCCCGGGAGCTGGCTCAGCAGCGCCAACGCGCTCGAGGGGACGCTGTTCCTGGCCAAGGACACCGTGTTCGTGATCGACGACTTCGTCCCCGCGGGGTCCGTCTCGGACCGGGCGCGGCGGCACCGCGACGCC
>JAWKSZ010000104.1:0-15124 GCA_041402045.1 Planctomycetota bacterium
TACGAGAACGCGCGGACCTTCGTCTACGACGCGTCGGGGACCGAGCTCTCGGTGATCCTGCACCAGAACGTGGAGGACGCGCGGGAGTGGATCGACCTGGTGTTCAGCTTCCAGGCGGCCTGGCGCGACGGTGACCTCGACGGCGGGGACGAGCCGCGCGAGGAGGCCAAGCCCAAGCGCAACGAGACCAAGACCGACCTCATGCAGGAGGACGGCGACGGCGGCGGCGCCGCGGAGCCCGAGGGCGACGAGACCTCGAAGGACCTCATGAAGGAGGACTAAGCGCCGCAAACGCCAGGGTCGAGGCGATCCGAAGGGGGGACCTCGGATCGCCCCGCCCAAGCTTGCGGGGTCCCTGGCCGTGGCCGGCCTCACGAGGTCTACGGAGCGCGCTCCCGGGAGCGAAATCCCACCCCCGAAACGCGCCTAACCACTGCGTGGGAAGTCAGCGCAGGGCGATCACCGTCGCCGCAATGCTCCACCCGAGGAGCAGCACCAGCGTCGTGATCGTGACCGCGGGCACCAGGACTGGGTGCCGGTCGATCAGGCGGCTGAACCTGCGCATGTTGCATTGCATGGCCGTCCCGGGGCACACGATCGGGGCGCTGCCCTCGAGCCACTTCTGCAGCGCGTCGCTCAGCTCCTCTGCCGACTGGAAGCGCTTCTCGGGCCGCTTCTCGAGGCCCTTGCGCAGGACCCGCGAGAGCTGCCGTGGCACGCGCCCGTTTCGCCGGTGCAGGAAGGACTCCGCGTCGGCCGGGCGGGTGTTGAGGATCGCCTTCAGCAGCTTGCGCATGGAGTCGTCGATCCGACCCAGGTAGTAGTGCAGGGTCAGGAACTCGTAGAGCACGGCGCACAGCGCGTAGGTGTCGGTGCGCGCGTCGACCATGTCGTGCTTGCCGATCACCTGCTCCGGCGCCATGTAGGCGGGGGTCCCCATGAGCCCCCCCGCCTGGGTCTCGAGCGCCGAGCCGTCGCCCTCGAGCAGCTGCTCGGTGCGCACGGTGCGCAGCTCCGAGCGCTCGACGTCGAGGAGCTTGGCGACGCCCCAGTCGACGAGGAACACCTCGCCGTGGGTCCCGATCAGAATGTTCTCGGGCTTGATATCCCGGTGGACCACCCCGCGCTCGTGGGCGTAGTGGAGCGCGTTGCAGACTTGCTGCACGATCTGCACCCGGCGCTCGAAGGTGTACTCCAGGAAGGTCTCCGCGTCGCCCTCGATCATGCGGTCCAGGACGTCGGCGACGGTGTCGCACGAGCGGACCATTTGCATGGTGAAGAACGGCTCGCCCTCGGCGGTCAGGCCGAAGTCGTGAACCGGGAGAACGTTCGGGTGCTCGAGCTGGCTGTTGATCTGCGCCTCCTCGACGAAGCGCTGGAGCATCTCCGCGTCGAGGCCGTCCTTGCCCTCCTCGGAGAGCAAGACCTTCATCGCGACCTCCCGGTGGAGGTCGTTGTCGGCCACCCGCAGGACCTTGCCCATGCCGCCGCGGCCGAGCTCCTCCGAGACCGCGTAGCGCTCCGACGCCGCGGGTCGATCGGGCCCCTTGGGCGCGAGCCCGAGCGCGGTCATGACGCTCGAGCGCGACTGACCCGGCTTGCGTTCGAAGATCGCGCCCTTGGGCGGAGGCGTGATCTGGGTGCGCACGCGGGGCGGTACCGGCGGAGACTTGCGCACCTTCCGCACCCGCCCGCCGGTCGAGTTCGGGTCGACGCCCAGGGTCTTGGAGCTCGAGTGGGTCACGCGTCCCCCATCTGCTGCGTCGTGCCGCGCTGCTCTCCGTGGTAGCACCCTGGGTGCGGGCGGTCAAGCCACCTGCCACCCCGAAGTCACTGACAATCAATGCCTTAGCAAGGACCCCCCCCCGGCCTCCGGCTTGCAAACCGGCACGCTCGGCCCGGGGGGAGTAAGCTCCGGGTGGAGGACGCATGCCCGAGCGGGTCGTTTTGGAAGCCATCTCCAGCCAGAGCTTCGAGCACGAGGCCGATCGCGCCGCGCTCGAGCGCCTGAAGCGCACCGCCGGCTTCGACCGGCTCATGCGCGGCCTGGCGAACGTGGGGCTCGACCGCGTGGGGCGTCTGATCAACGAGTCCAGCAACATTCGCCTGAGCGAGCGCCAGGTCGGCTCGGTCTACGCGCTGCACCAGGAGGTCGCCCGCGTCCTGGACATCGAGCCTCCGCCGCTCTACCTCCAACACGACGTGCGGATCAACGCCTACACCTCAGGCGTCGACGCGCCGTTCATCGTCGTCACCTCGGGCCTGGTCGAGGGCTTCTCCGACGACGAGATCGCCTACGTCCTCGGCCACGAAATGGGCCATATCCTGGCCGGGCACGTGCTCTACCGCATGGTGGCCATGAACCTGGGGTTGATCCTGCAGCTCGTGAGCGACATGACCCCCCTCGGCGGGCTGGTGCGCCTGGGTCTGATCGTCGCGCTCCAGGCCTGGAGCCGGTGCGCCGAGCTCACCGCCGATCGCGCCGGGCTGCTCGCGGTCCAGGACCCGGAGGTCGCGCTGCGGGCCAACATGAAGCTCGGCGCGGGGCCGGGGCCGCGGATCGCGCGCGAGCTCAACCTGGACGCGTTCATGGAGCAGGTGCGCGAGTTCCAGGACAGCGAGCTGGGGCGCCTCGACGGGGTGTGGCGCGCGCTGCTCGAGTTCGACCGCTCGCACCCCTGGGTCGTCGTGCGCGCCCACGAGGTCGACAAGTGGGTCCGCAGCGGGTCCTACCAGCGCATCCTGCAAGGGGACTACCAGCGCCGCTCCGCGGCGGTGATCGCTCAGGACGGCGCCGCGCGCGAAGGTGGCAGCGCGACCCAGGAGTTCGCGGCGAAGGCGGAGCTCGCGATCAAGGCCGCGCTGCGCCGCGTGTATCAGGTCCACACCGCGCCGCGAATCCCCGAGAGCGCGCTGCACCTGGCGCTGGGAACGTTCGTGGCGAACCTCGAGTCGGACGAGCGGGTGATCGCGCTCTACGACAGCAGCCTCGCCGGACACGGCGACCGCGGCACGGTGCTCACGGATCGCCGGGTGTTCTCCAGCACCCGCCCGCGCGTCGGCCTTACCACGGCGACGTTCTCAGCCTGCGCCGCGAGACGGGGGTCTGTTCGGCGGGGACCAAGCTCGTCCTCGACGACTCGAGATCCCTTGCCACACCCGCGCCGTGCGCGACGCCCTGGAAGAGGCGCTGCGCGGCGCGGTCACGGCGTTCCGCGGCGAGCCCCCGGCACGCCAGGAGTAGGCGCGCCGACGGCAGCCGCGTCTCGCGCTAGTGCTGCAGGCGGTAGGCCTGGCGGAGCTGGGTGTTGTTCGAGATGCACAGGTCCAGGTCCTTCAACAGCCCGTTCTTCAGGCTGTAGACCCAGCCGTGGATCGTCAGATCCTGGCCTCGCGCCCAGGCGTCCTGGACGATCGTCGTGACCCCGAGGTTCGCGACCTGGGCCGCGACGTTCAGCTCGACCAGGCGCTCGCCCTTGATCTCTGGCTCCTTGATCCCTTCGAGCTCGTCGTAGTGCAGGTCGAGCACGTCGCGAATGTTGCGGATCCAGTTGTCGATCAGGCCCAGGGGCTTGTCCCCGAGGGAGGCGAGCACCCCGCCGCAGCCGTAGTGGCCGCAGACGATCACGTGCTTGACCTTGAGCACCTCGACGGCGTACTGCAACACGCTCAGGCAGTTGATGTCCGTGTGAACGACCAGGTTCGCCACGTTGCGGTGGACGAAGACCTCACCCGGCTGCATGCCGCAGATCTGATTGGCAGGAACCCGGCTATCGGCGCAGCCGATCCAGAGGATCTCGGGCTTCTGCATCGCGGCGAGGCGATCGAAGAACTCGGGGTCTTCCTTGCGGGCCTTCTCCGCCCAAGCGGCGTTTTGCTCGAAGATCTTCTTGAGGGCTTTCATCGCGTCGCAGCTCCCGGTCGAGGTGTGGCATTTTGGTACGTGGCGTCGTGCCACAGGCCTCCGATCATACCTCACCCGCCGGTCCGGTGCCTCCCCCAACGGATCCCCGGTCGATGGCCGCTTACGTGGGTCGAGCAGGCGCGCTAGAATCGCGGGGTGAACGAGGTCGACTACACGCGTTACCCCGTGATCTTCGTCGACGACGAGCCCGACCAGCGGCAGGTGTTCAGGCTCAACTATCGGCGAGATTTCGACTTGCGCCTGGCCGAGAGCGGCCAGCAGGCCCTCGAGCTGCTCTCCGAGCTCGAGCCCGCGGTGCTGTTGACGGACCAGCGCATGCCTGGGATGACCGGCGTCGAGCTCCTCGAGCGGGCCAAGACCCTGCGTCCCGACACGGTGCGGATCGTGGTCACCGCCTACAAGGACGCGGAGTCGATCCTCGACGCCGTGAACAAGGGCGACGTCTCGCGCTACGTGGTCAAGCCGTGGAACGTCGAGGAGATGCGGATCACGATCCGCCGAGCCATCGAGCGCTTCGTGCTGGTCAAGGACCGCCAGCGGCTGATCCACCAACTGCAAGAGGTCAACAGCTACCTCGAGGGCGAGCTCTCCGCGGACTACGACCCCAGCGCGATCGTGGGCGCCGAGGGCGGGCTGCGCGACGTCATGGCCGACGTGCAGAAGGTCGCCTCGACGCGCTCGACCGTGCTGATTCGCGGCGAGACCGGCACCGGCAAGGAGCTGATCGCGCGCTGCCTGCACGAGAACAGCCCCCGCCGCGACAAGCCCATGGTCAAGCTCAACTGCGCGGCGATCCCAGAGTCGCTGCTCGAGAGCGAGCTCTTCGGCCACGAGAAGGGCGCGTTCACCGGGGCCGAGCGGCGCAAGCCTGGACGGTTCGAGCTCGCCGACGGCGGGACCTTGTTCCTGGACGAGATCGGCGACGTGTCGCCTGCGATCCAGACGAAGCTCTTGCGCGTGCTCCAGGAGCGGGAGTTCGAGCGGGTCGGCGGCACCGAGACGGTGCGGGTCGACGTGCGGGTCGTCTCGGCCACCCACCAGGCCCTCGAGTCCCTGGTGCAAGAGGGGAAGTTTCGCGAGGACCTCTACTTCCGCCTCAACGTCTTCCCGATCCACGTCCCGCCGCTCCGCGAGCGGAGCGAGGATCTCCCCAAGCTCGCCCGCTACTTCCTCAAGCGCCACGCCCGTGAAGCCGGACGCCTGCAGTTGGAGGGGATCTCGGGCGCGGCCCTCGAGCGGCTGCTGAGCTATAGCTGGCCGGGCAACGTGCGCGAGCTGGAGAACGTGATCGAGCGCGCCGTGATCCTGTGCACCGAGGGCACGCGGATCGAGGCCGAGGACCTGCGCTTCCTCGACCTCAGCGTCAAGCCGCCCGCGCCCGTCGCCGCGAGCTCGGCGGACGCGGCCCTGCCCGACATGCTGGAGAAGGTCGAGAAGGACGAGCTGGTGCGCGCCATGGAGGCCGCCAAGGGGTCGAAGGCCGCCGCCGCGAGGTCGCTGGGGATCAACCGCAGCACGCTCTACTACCGCCTGCGGAAGCACGGGCTGGCCGAGCGCTACGGGCTCCCTCCCGAGTAGGCGAGCTCGCGGGGCGTCGTCCCCCCAGACTCTGCAGCCCGTGGGAGCGACGAGCAACGAAGTCGTCAAGAGCTGCGAAGCAACTCCTGACGATCGAGGGGGTGGGTTGACCGACCCCCGAAGACCGGGGCGGATTTCAACGGGCTGCTGGGGTCAGGCCGCGTGGCGCGCGCTCTCCTCGAGGATCGACTGCACGCGGTCCGCGAGCTGATCGAGCACGAACTCGTCACGCTGCTCGGGCTGCAGGCCCTCGCGGTCGAGCACCGCCAGCAGCAGCGCGCGCCCTTCGACCTCGAACCGGATCGCCGAGAGCCGGCTGCTGCCGACCTTGCTGGTGTAGCGACCGTAGGGGTGCTGCTGAGCTTGTCGGAACAGCTCGTAGCTAGCCTCGGCCGCCGCGCGGGCGGCGGCGTCGTCGAGCTTGGAGCCCGCCATGACCATGCCCTCGGAGGTGCCGAGCACGGCCAGCGTGTAGTCGTTTTGGGCGGAGCGAACGCGCAGCAGATTGCGCAGGCTGAAGGCGGCGTCGGTCCGGGGGTCGAGGCGTCGTTCGCGCATCAGCCTTCGCCTTCTCTCGCGCCAACGAGCCGGTGACCACGTAGCGTCCTGGGCTCCTTGTCGGCGATGAGAGTCCGCGCCTTGAGCTACATCCACGAGCAACCCCCTACTCGAGGGATGCTTCCTGCAAGTGTGAAGCCGCCGTAAGTCGAGCGCTGAGGTCCGGAAGTGTGAACGCTGGGCGCCTCTGCGCATTCGAAAATGGGGAAACTGTTCGCACTGCACTGCGGGGTGGGGCGTTAGGTCCCACCCAGCCGCCGCCTCCCCGGAGGGCGGTTCGTGCTGTGCGTCAGACGTTTCGCTCCAGGTCGCGCAGCAATCGTCGTCCCTGGCAAGAGGAGGGAGCAATGCGGGCCAGTGTGCCCGACGAACAACACAGCCAGGGGCGGCGAGGGCAAGCGAGACGTAGCGGAACGTCTGACATGCAGCACTAGTCGCCTTCGGGCTCGGGTCGGGCGCGGACCAGGTCGTCGCGCTGGACCGGCTCGTACTCCTCCAGGATCAAGAGCGCGTCCTCGGCCGCGACGCGCAGCGCCTCCAGGCTCGCCATGGCCGTCTCCCAGTGGGCCAGCGTCGGCTCGGCGTCGAAGGCGGCGCGGTCGGCTTCGTAGGCGGCCTTGAGCGCCTTCAGCTCGGTCGGCGCGGGGGGCGGCGCGACGGGCTGGGGCTCGACCTCGACCGGGTCGGGCTGAGGCGGCGGGGGGGCCCGCCGCGAGTCGGGGCAGCCGAGCAGGAGCGAGCAGGTCGCGAGGAGGAGCCAGCGCATGGCCCCTACCCTATCCGATCGGGAGCGCGGGGCTAGCCGATCCGCACGCGCTCGCTGAGGCCCGCGCTCTGCTCGACCAGAGGGACGCGGTGCGTGCCGAGCAGCGGCACCGTGATCCAGGCGGAGGGCACGCCTGCGTGCTCGCCGAAGCGGATCTCCGAGGGCGCCACCTTCAACCCCTTGGGGGTCTGGCTGAGCTTGAACCCGCGGAACTGGGTCAGGCTCCGGCCCGAGAGCTGGAACCCGGCGGTGCGGCCAAAGTGAGCGTAGGCGCGGTTGTTCAGGTTCAGCGCGAACGCTTCACGGAAGCTGAAGCTCACGCGCCCGCCGCGAATCTGGAGCCCCTGCATGCGGTCGACGATCGGGCGCAGGGCCGGGTGGATCGGCGCGGAGGCGACGGCCGCGCGGATCTGGGCGGCGTTCAGGTCGACGTCGCCCAGCGCGCCGATCCCCTCGAGGAAGCTCACGCTGGGGTTGGAGCTCCCGGACGCGCGGCGCAGGACCCGGGCGAGGTCCTGCTCCGGGGTGGCGTGGGCGGCGGCGGACAGCGCGAGCAGGGCACCCGCGAGGCAAGCAAGGACTTTCATGGGACAACCTCTCACCGAGGCGTCTGCGCAGGTCGTGTGCCAGCTGCGCCTGGCCCAAGGAACAAAGGGTTACCCAGCGCCAGGTTCAGCCCGTCCGCGAGGGACGGGGCTGCGGGCCAGTCCGTGCGCCGCTTCCCCACCAAAACAGAAGAGCGCTCGCCGCGGCGAGCGCTCCCCCAGGGAAGTCGAAGAGGTTTCGGGAAGGTGAGGGGTGGTGAGGGTTAGGCCTGGCGGGTGATCGCCTGGAGCAGGCCGTCGTGCTCGAGCTCGGCGCTCTTGGTGCCCGGCTTGAGCTCGATCTCGCGCTTGCCGACGAAGAACCCGAGGTCGATCGTCGCGATCGGGGTCCCGTTCTTCTTGCCGAACACGATCGACTTGGGCGTAATGCTCATGCCGTTCTTGGTCTCGCTCAGGCGGAAGCCGTCGAAGTCGTCGAGGCGGCGTCCGTTGTCGCGAATGCGGAAGGACACCTCGCGGCCCAGGTGCGCCCAGCCGCGCCCGGCGAGGTCCACGCTGGTCTTGTTCTTGTTCATGCGGATTCGCACGCGGCTCCCGCCGCGGATCTGCATGGCGCTCACGTTCGAGAGCATGGTGCGCAGCGCGGGGTGCACCTTCAGCCCTTGGGCCTCGGCGCGACCGATCGCGTTGCTGACCTGCCCCGCGTTGAGCTGGGCGTCTCCAATCCCCCCCAGACCCTGCAAGAAGCTCACGCTGGGGTTCGAGCTCTGGGAGGCGGAGATCAGGAGGTTGGTGAGTTGGTCTTCGGGGCCGGCGGTGGCGGACCCCACCACGGCGAGGATCGCCGCGGCGCAGAACAGTAGGTTTTTCATGGCTTTGTCTCTCTTGACCCTCCTAAAGCAGGGGCCGTGCCACGGCGATGGCGTCCTAACTGGACGGTTTTCGGGCCCGGGGCCCTAACCCACGCAACGAAAGCAGGGCGGGTGGGGTGGAACGAATCCGACTCGGGCTCAACTCGGGTTCACTGCAGGCGGGTTAGGCTGGTGCGCCGAGGAGGACCCGTGACCGACCCCTGCCCCCTGACCCGTCGCCTCTTGAACTACGTGGACGCCTCGCCGACCCCCTTCCACGCCGTGGCGGAGGCGGCCCGACTGCTCGAGGCGGGCGGCTTCACGCTCCTGCGGGAGGGCGACGCTTGGAGCCTGGAGCCGGGCGGGCGCTACGCGGTCACCCGCAACGACTCGACCCTGATCGCGTTCGTGGTCGGCAGCGACCCGGCGGCGGGCTTCCGCCTCGTCGGCGCGCACACCGACAGCCCGAACCTGCGGCTCAAGCCGAACCCGGGCTACGTGAAGGAGGGCTTCCGCCAGCTCGGCGTCGAGGTCTACGGCGGCGTGCTGCTCGCGACGTGGACCGACCGCGACCTGTCCCTGGCGGGGCGCGTGACCCTGCGCGACGACCCCACCCCGCGCCTGCTGCGCGTGGACCGGCCGCTGTGTCGGGTCACGAACATCGCGATCCACCTCAACCGCGAGGCGAACGACAAGGGGCTCGGGCTCAACAAGCAGACGCACCTCCCGCCGCTCGTCGGGCTCGCCGGCGACGGCGACGACCCCCGCTGGTTCGAGGCCTTCCTCGCCCGCGAGCTGGGGGTCGAGGCGGAGCAGGTCCTGGGCTTCGACCTCATGCTCTACGACGTGGTGCCGTCCACGATCTCGGGGCTCGACGGCGAGTTCATTCACGCGCCGCGGCTGGACAACCTCGCGAGCTGCCACGCCGGGATCGAGGCCCTGCTCGCCTCGCAGGGGGCGACGGCGCACACCCGCGGGATCGCGCTCTACGACCACGAGGAGGTCGGCAGCCGCAGCGCCGAGGGCGCCATGGGGAACTTCCTGGCCACGGTCCTGGAGCGGATCGTGCTCGCGGGGGGCGGGACCCGCGAGACGCTGCACCGCGCGGTCGCGCGCTCGCTCCTCGTGTCGGCGGACATGGCCCACGCCGTGCACCCCAACTACGCGGACAAGCACGAGCCGCGGCACATGCCCCGGATCAACCAGGGGCCGGTGATCAAGGTCAACAACCAACTGCGCTACGCCACCAACGCCGACACCGCGAGCCGCTTCGAGCGCTGCGCGCTGGAGGCGGAGGTCACGGTGCAGAAGTTCGTGAACCGCACCGACCTGGCCTGCGGCTCGACGATCGGGCCGATCTCGGCCGCGCAGCTCGGCATGCCGACCGTCGACGTGGGGAACCCCATGCTCTCCATGCACTCGGTGCGCGAAATGGCCGGGGCCCACGACCAGCGGGCCATGGTCAAGGTCCTGGAGCGCGTGTTCGCGTCCTAGTCCGGTAGGCTCCCCGCGTGCCGAGCTTGCGCCAGGACCTGTCGACGACCCTGCGCCTCGCCGCTCCGGTGGCGGTGTCCCAGGTCGGCATGCTGGCCATGGGACTCGTGGACACGCTCCTCGTCGGTCGGCTGGGCGCGATCGAGCTCTCGGCGGTGGCGCTGGGGGACGCGCTCTACTTCACCTTCGCGGTGTTCGCCGTGGGCTTGATCATGTCCATGGACCCGCTGATCTCGCAGGCCTACGGCGCCCAGGACCCCGAGCGCGCGTCCCACGCCTACTGGCTCGGGCGTGGGCTGGCGCTGGCCCTGGTCCCGCCGGTGTTCCTCGCGATCCTCGCGATCCGCCCCGGGCTCCGGCTCCTGACCGAGATCGACCCCGAGACGATCACCCTCTGCGGGGACTACGTGCTCGCGCGGAGCCTGGCGCTGGTGCCGTCGTTCCTCTACATGGCCGACCGCTGCTTCCTGCGCAGCCTGGGCGACACCCGCCCGGCCATGACGATCACGCTGTTCGCGATCGGGCTCAACGCCGCGCTGAGCTACCTGCTGATCTTCGGCGTGGGGCCGATTCCGCCGCTGAGTGTGGCGGGGGCGGCGTTGGCGACCGCGGGCTGTCGGCTGTGCATGTTCGTGGGGCTGCGGCTGTGGACCAAGCGCGCGCGCTACGCGGCCTACCGTCAGATCCGCCGCCCGACCCGGCGCCTGATCGATCAGGCGCTGTGGGTGGGGGTGCCCATGGGGTGCTCCCACGCGAGCGAGGTGGGGGCCTTCGCCGTGGCCTCGTTGATCGTGGGGCACGTGGGGGTGGTCGCCCTCGCCAGCCACCACGTGACCATGAAAATGGCCACCGCCAGCTTCATGTTCGCGATCGCGATCGGAACCGGGACCGGAATCCGCGTGGGACACGCGATCGGCGGGGGACGTCCTCAGCTCGCGGCGCGCGCGGCCTGGGTCGGGCTGGGGCTGGGGGCGTGCGGCATGGCGCTCAGCGCGCTGGGCTTCGTGCTCGGCGGACCCTGGATCGCGCGGGCGTTCACCCCGGACCCCAAGGTCGTGGCGCTCTCGGGGAGCCTGCTCGCGATCGCGGGCGCGTTCCAGCTCTCCGACGGGCTTCAGGCCGTGGCGGCGGGCGCCCTGCGCGGAGCCGGCCAGACGGGCTGGCCCTTCGTGGCCAACGTGTGCGCGCATTGGGGGGTGGCCTTGCCCTTGGCCTACGTGTGGGCCCTGCACTGGGGAGGCGGGGCGCGGGCGGTGTGGTGGTCGCTCGCGATCGGGCTCACGGGCACCGCGGTGGTGCTCCTGTGGCGCGTGTCGAAGCTGAGGGGGCTGGCTCCACCCACCCCGACCTGAGGCACGCGCCGAAACGCATGCGAATCTTTGCGAACCGAATCTCCGCCGTATAGAGGGTTAGGCGACCGAGAATTCCATTTCATTTCGTCCGCGTGTTTGCTTTGCTCGTGCCCGGAGAGAGAGAGCGGCGCCATGCGACACGTCTCGTTCCCCGGCCTGCGCCGGGTGGCCGGGTCCCTGATCGGGGTCTGGCTGGCGGCGGGAGCCGCCGCCGCCGCGCCCCTGCCCCAGCCGATCGCCGTGCCCGCGGTCGGCGGCAACGGCCACGCGGAGACCTGGGACGGGCGCGTGTTCGTGCAGACCGCGAACGTCCAGGGCCGGGTGGGCTGGGTCGTGCGCGCCTTCCGGCCGGAGGCGCTCGCGCTGCAGGGCGCTCGACCGGACTTCACGCGGGCCTTCTCGGCGCCGCTCGGCCTCGAGTTCAACGGCGACCCCGGCGGGCTCTCCGACCACAACGCCCTGGCCCTGGTCCCCGACCAGAGCGTCGCGACCAACCCCTACCCCGCGGACGCCGCCGGCCGCCCGCAGCCAGCCGGCGCCTACCGCGCCTACGACGCCTTGCTGATCACGCAGCACTACGCGCCCCAGGACGACCGCCTCGGCCAGCGCCGGCTGCGGATCGTGGTCGCGGACCCCGAGACGCCCCAGGCCCGGATCCAGAGCGCGCAGCTCCTCGACGTGTTCCAGGAGTTCCGCGCGGGCAACCAGCCGCTGCGCGGGATCGAGCCCACCGCGACCTTCGACGGGCACCTCCTGATCTGGCAGGGCCACCCGGACAACGACGGCAAGATCGACGTCCTGCTCTACAGCCTGAACCAGGTCCCCGGGAGCCTCACGGGCTGGACTCGGCCGCGCTCGTTGGCCGACCTCTACCACGTCGACAAGGACACCCTCGTCGCCGGGATCCCGGCGCGGGAGCGCTTCCCCCTGGCGGCCCAGCCGCTCGTGGCCAACGACGGGAGCGCCTTCCGCCGGGGTGACCTCTACCGCGGGGCGTATCCCTGGGTCACCCGCGACGGCACCGAGCTGTTCCACACCACGTCGATCGCGGGGCAGGCTGGGGTCAACCGCGCCCGCCGCGGCGCGCTCTCGGTGATCGGGCGCTGGACCGGCTGGACGCTCCGGCATATCGACGGCCCGCTGAACCCCGACCGCGAAGCCACGGTGCGCTTGTTCTTCTCCAGCCCAGGCGCGACCCCCAGCTTCTGGCGCCCGTTCCCCACCCTGCGCGACCCGGTGCTCCCGCTCACCCCGCGCCGCCCGGTGTTCCCCCTGTTCGGGAGCAACACCGCCAACTACGGCGAGGTCGACTTCGCCGACCTGGTGGACGGGGACTACGCGCTCGCGCTGGGCATGAACGAGGTCCTGCGCAAGGACACGCGGATCGACCCCAGCCGCACCCCGGACACCAGCGGGCACGGCCACCTGGGCCGGGTCGAGGGCGCGCGCTTTCCCCAGGAGCTCGGCCAGGGCGAGGTCCTGATCGGCGCCGTAGGCCAGGGGCTGAGCTTCGACGGCGACGCGCGGGTGCGGGTCCCCGCCGCGCCGAGCCTCGAGGGCGACGCGCTCACCTGCGAGCTGTTCGTGAAGCGCGAGCGCGACCTCTCCGCCGACCCGCGCGCGTATCAGTTCCTCGCCCACCAGCCCGGTCGGTTCCACCTGATCCTCGAGCCCGACGGCACGGTGCAGGCCACGGTGTTCACCGCCGGTCAGCAGCGCCGCTCGGGCCGCGTCGGGCCCGCGCTCCCCCTGGGAGCGTGGGTCCACGTGGCCATGACCTACGCGCCCGACGGCGCGCTGCGGGTCTACCTCGACGGCGAGCTACAGCGCACCGCCGCCTTCCCCGCCGCGCCCCTGGATCGCTCCACCCGCGACCTCCTGATCGGGCCCAGCGGCCAGACGCCGGGGACCTACCCCGCGGGTCAGCCCCTCGTGATCCTGGACGAGCTGCGCCTGTCCCGGGTGGCGCGCAGCGCCGCCGAGCTGCGCGCCACCGCGTATCGCCCGGCCCCGCCCCCCTCGTTCCCGGGCGGCGTCGGCCCGCTGCCCCTGGGGCTCGACCCCCGGGACCTGAAGGTGCCGACCCCGGGCGCGGCCTCTGCCGCCGAGGTGGCCCTGGGTGAGCTGCTGTTCTTCGACCCCCGGCTCTCGGCGACGGGCGCGGTGGCGTGTTCGTCCTGCCACGACCCGGCGCGCGGGTTCTCGGACGGGTTCCAGACCGCCGTGGGGCTCAACGGGCAGACCCTGCGGCGCAACACACCGACGGTCGTCAACCGCGCGTTCTCGACGCTGCAGTTCTGGGACGGGCGCTCCCCCGACCTCGAGCAGCAGGCGCGGGTGCCGATCGAGCACCCCGACGAAATGGGCTCGACCCTCGACCGCGCCGTCGCCGCCGTGCAGCGGGTGCCCGGCTATCCGCCCCTCTTCGCCCAGGCCTACGGCGGCCCGGTGACCGGCGAGCGCCTGCTGCGCGCGCTGGCCGCCTACCAGCGCAGCCTGCTCTCCGGCGACTCGCGGGTCGACCGCTTCGAAGCCGGTCAGACCGGCGCCCTGACCCCCAGCGAGCTCCGCGGCCGCGAGCTGTTCCGCACCAAGGCCCGCTGCACCGCCTGCCACGGCGGCGCGACCTTCACCGACGAGGCGTTCCACGACACGGGCTTCGTCGACGCGCCCACGGACCTCGGTCGCTTCGAGGTCACCGGCCGGGAGCTCGAGCGGCGCGGGTTCAAGACCCCCACGCTGCGCGACGTGTCCCGCACGGCGCCCTACCTACACGACGGGAGCGTGGGCACGCTGGAGGAGGTCGTAGAGCTCTACGACCGGGGCGGCCGACGCAGCGCCGGTCGCGATCCGGAGGTGCGGCCCCTCGGCCTCAGCGCGCAGGAGCGCGCCGACCTCGTGGCCTACCTCCGCGCGCTCGACTCGACGACGGTCCCGACCGCCTCCCCCCAGCTCCCCCCCAACGCCGACGGCACGCGGCCCCAGCCCGGGAGCGCCGCCGGGCGCGGCGGCGCCCCGCCGCCTCCGCCGCCTCCGCCCGCGCCCGCGGGTCCGGGCGCGCGAGGCCTCGAGGCGCGCGCCTTCGTCGGCGCTCTGTATCGCGACGTGCTCCTGCGGCAGGCCGAGCCAGGCGGCCTGGCCGCCCACAGCGCGCGCCTCGACGCGGGCGCGACCCGCGCGGAGGTCGCGCGGACGATCGTCGACTCGACGGAGCACCTCCGTCGCCGCGTGACGGCCGAGCACCGCGCGCTCCTCGGCGCCGATCCAGCGCCCGCCGTCCGCGACCAGGCCGTCCAGCGCCTGCAGGGGGGCCAGGCCTGGGAGGCGTTCACCGAGAGCCTCGTCGCCTCGCCCGCCTACAGCCAGCGCCATGCCGCGGACGCCGCCTTCGTCGAGGCGCTCTATCGGGACCTCCTCGGGCGGGGCAGCGATCCGGGCGGGCTGGCTGCGCACCTGGCGGGTCTGCGGTCCGGCGTGTCCCGCGCCCGGCTCGCCCGCGGGTTCCTGGCCTCTCCGGAGCGCCGCACGAGGGTCGCCCGCGCAGCCTACGCGGCCTTCCTGGGCCGCGCCCCCAGCGACGCCGAGCGCGACGAGGCGCTGCGGCTGCAGGCCTCAGGCGGTGAGGGTGAGCTGTGGCGGCACCTCCTGGGCGCCGAGGCGTATTTCCTGCGCAACCGCTGACCCTTCGGGGGTGTCCCCGTCTCCCGCCAGCGCGTAGAGTCGAGGCATGGCTCTGATCCCCGCGTGGCGGCTGCTGAAGGACCCAACGCTCTGCCCCGAGCGCGGGTTCTTGTTCCAGCCCAACCGCTCGCAGGACGACGACGAGGACTTCATGACCCTCGCGCCCGAGCGCGCCCTCGGTCGGGCCTACGTCGTGGCGGCGCTCGTGAAGTCCGACCGCAACCCCTTCACGAGCCTGATCATGATCGGCCGCGCGCAGAACAACGACGTCGTCCTCCCGTATCCCGGGGTCTCCAAGCTCCACGCGAGCGTGCGCCTCGACGCCGCCAACAACCCCTCCCTCCGCGACGAGGGGTCGACCTTCGGCACCGAGC
>JAWKSZ010000105.1:0-14816 GCA_041402045.1 Planctomycetota bacterium
TCAGCACGTGGTCTCAGTGCTGACCACTCAGAATCGCGCACTTCCGTTTAGGGGCCCTTCACAATGGCCCGCATGGCTCGCTCCTCGCGCCTAGCCAGGAACGACGATTGCGGCGCGATCACCGCTGGAATCGACCTGACGGACCACTCGGCTCAGCCCGGGAGGATCCGGGTGCCCGCGTCGCCCTCGCAGGCCGCGACGATGTGCTCGGGGAGGCAGATCACGACCTCCTTCCCCCCGTTACGCAGGAAGCGGTCGGCCGCCTTGACCTTGGGCCCCATGCTCCCGGGCGGGAACTCGCCTTGCTCCTCGAGGCGGTTCAGCTCGGAGACCGTGACCTCGCGCAGCAGGGTCCGGGTCTCGCTGAGGAAGTCCTTGTAGACGCCGAACACCCCGGTGGTGATCACCAGCCGCTCTGCGCCCATGCGCACGCCGAGCAGCGCGCTGGAGCGGTCCTTGTCGATCACGCCCTCGATCCCGACCAGGTTCCCCTCGGCGTTGCGGGCCAGGGGGATCCCGCCGCCGCCGCAGGCGATCACGACCGAGCCCCACTCGGTGAGCTTGACGATCTGCTCGAGCTGCAGGATCTCGACCGGGGCAGGGGAGGGCACCACCCGCCGCCAGCCGCGGTGGGAGTCCTCCTTCATCTTCCAGCCGCGCTCGCGCTCGAGCTGCTCCACGAGCTGCTCGGGGTAGAACCCGCCGATCGGCTTGGTCGGCTCCTGGAAGGCCTGGTCGCTGGGGTCGACCTCGACCTCGGTCACCACCGTGCTCACGGTCCAGGGCAGCCCGCGGCGCTCGAGCTCGACCCGCAGCGCGCGCTGGATCATGTAGCCCATGCTGCCCTGGGTCTCGGCCACGATCGAGTCCAAGGGGACCTCGTGTACGTGGTCACGGCTGATCTGCGAGCGCAGCGCCTTGAACCCGACCTGGGGACCGTTGCCGTGGGTGAGCACGACCCGGTCCTCCTTGGTCCCCGCCTGCATGAAGTCCGCCATGTGCTTCATGGCCTGGGCCGTGACCGCGAACTGGTTCTGGATCGTGGGCGGGAGCGCAGGATCCAGGAGCGCGTTCCCCCCGATCGCCACCACGGTGAGCATGGGTCCTCCGCCGAGCGAGGTCGGCGGCCCAGGATAGCCGCGCCCGCGGGTGCGGTGCACCCACGGGCGAGCGTGGGTCAGCGCGGCGCGCCGAAGGCCTCGACGTAGCGCTCCCCAGCCTCGCGCAGCGCGTCCTGCATGCGCTGCTCGAGCTCGGCCTGGCGCGCGGCGAGCTTGGCGAGCTCCTTCTCGGTGAGCTTGGCCACGGCCTCGGCGGGCAGGTCCTTCATGCCGCGCAGCCAGCCTTCGCGCTTGCGCTCGGCCTCGACCCGCGCCAGGTCGAACCCGTACGAGCGCAGGCTTTGCAGCCTGCCCAGCACGCGGTCGGCGGCCTTGCTGAAGCGGGTGAACTCGGGGTCGTCCTGGATCCCGTTCTCGTAGGCCTCGAGCACCGAGGGGTCGTCGGCCAGGGGCGCCCAGCGGGTCATGGGGTTGCGCAGGATGTTCGCCGAGGAGCTGTGGGAGCCGCGGGCCAGGGTCCCGGCCAGGGAGCGCGCGAACTTGAAGCCCGCCTCGTAGACCTGGCGCCGGTGGTAGGCCTTCTCGTAGACCTCCGGCGGGTCCCGCGGAATGTCGTAGGCGTAGGCGTTCAGGGTGCGGTGGAACTCGACCCCCGCGCGCAGGGCCTCCCGGCACAGGTTGCGGATCAGGGTCTTGGCGTCGCCCGGCTGCGTGAGGTCGTAGCAGAGCGGGGTGGCCGAGAGGTACTGGATCTGGATCGTGCCCTCGCTGCCGTCGGCGCGCCGCACGACCACGTAGTTGTAGGTCAGGGGCTGGCCGTCGCGGTTGAAGGGCTTGGCCTCGACGAGGGTCAACCGCTCGCCAGCGAAGACCACTGGCGGGTCGGCGCGCTCGCGGTCCTTGCGCTTGAGCTGATAGGTGCACGTGGGGTAGACGTGACGGCCGATCCCCTTGGCCACGTAGACCGAGTCGATCGCGGTCATGCCCGGCAGGTCGAGCTGCATGACGTCCACCGTCATGGGCGCCGGCTCAGGCGCCGCGCGCGGGGCAGGGGCGGGCTCGGGGTCGGGGACGCGCGCCAGCGGCTCGGGCTCCGGCTGGGGCTCAGGAGCCCGGCGCGGGGCGGGTCGGGGGGCGACGGGTTCGGGGTCGTAGGCCACCGGCTCGGGGACCTGCGGCGCCGGGATCTCGTCGGGGACGTCGTAGCCCGCGTCCTCGGAGGCTTCGTCCTCGTAGCCGTCGTCGAGGTCGTCGTAGGCGACGACCTCGTAGTCGCTGGGCGCCGCGCGGACGGCTCCCACGACGTAGCCGGCGATGGTTTCGTCGGAGCAGCCCACCAGGGCGAGCCCCACGCTCGTGAACAGGATTCCAGCCTTGGCGTTCAACACGCACCTCCTTTACAGGCTCTCTCTGCCTGCAGGTTGTGCGTGGGCGGGGGAGGGTTTTGCCCGTTCTCGAGAAATCTCTCGATCAGCTCAAGCGGCTGCAGTGCTGGCGCTTATGGCGGCGCCGGGCGGTCGCGCGTCGGCGGAGCTTCTTCCTCGTAGGCGGAGTCACGAGGCGGAGCGGACGAGGGCGTCGCCGAGGCGTGAGCGCCCCCGCAGTCCGCCCTCGTCCGCTCCGCCTCGTGAACTCCGCCTAGCCGAAGACGACTTGCCACTCCTCCTCGAGCTGCTCGTTGGAGGCGACGGTCTCGCGGAGCTGGGCGCGGATCTCGGCGCGCAGGCGCTCTCGCGCGGCGTAGAGGTGGTTGCGCACGTCGGAGACCTTGATCCCCAAGGCCTCGGCGACGGAGGTGTAGGTCGGCTGCTCCCCCGCCTCGGCCAGCTCGTAGGCCTCGTAGACCTGGAGCCGCAGCGTGTGGCCGTTGTCCCGCAGCCACTCCCGGGTGCGCTCGAGCCCGGTGTCGAGCAGGTCCTCGACCCACGCGCGGTCGAAGGCGTCCTCGGGGGACTCGGCCCGCGGGTCGGCGAGCAGCGCCTCGAGCCCGGTCACCTCGTCGTCGGAGATCGGGACGTGGGTCGTGGCCCCGCCGCGCTTCAGGCGGCGCAGGCTCTGCTCGTGATTCCGGGCGTAGTTGCGCAGGAGCCCTTTGAGGTAGAGCCGGAAGGTGGCTTGCTCGGCGTCGTAGCGCTCGAGCACGTTGCCGTCGAGCAGCCAAATGAAGAAGCTCTGGGTCAGGTCTTTGGCGTCTTCGTTGGTCTTGCGCAGTGCGCGGCGCACGTAGCAGTAGATCGGCTTCCAGTAGCGCGCGCAGAGCTGCTCCAGCCCGCGGGCGCGGTCCTCGTCGGTCTTGAGGTTGACGACCATGCTCCAGCTCGTGGGAGGGAACTCCCCGCCGCCGGCGCCGAGGGTCGTGTAGCGATCCTTCACGCCCCGAGCTTAGCGCTTCGGCGGCCGGCGCACAGCAAGCTCCCGTGAAGGCGCCTCGCCCCCCTGAAGGCGACGCCCTGGCGGTTGGGACGCACAGCGCTCGTGCTGTGCGTCAGACGTTGCGGCACTAACGCCTGCGCCGGCTGCGGAGGGCCACCCGCACCGGGGCCGCGGGGGTCGCGCTCACCGGCGCACGCTCCGCGGCGTCGAGCTCGGGGTCGGTCTCCTCGGGGCACCCACGGGCGCGGGCGCGCTCGTGGGCGAGGAGCCCGGCGACGATCCGCGCGCTCGCGCTGCGACGGGGCCGAGGGTCGTCGGCGGGGCGGCCCACTAGTAGGTCCTCCGCCGCCGGCGACGCCGCGGGGTGGCCGCGCTGCGCCGCGCCGGCGCGGGGCGCGGCGCGCGCTCCTCGGCGTCGCGCTCGCGGGCCTTGAGCTCGCGCTTCGCCCGGGCGACGCGCTCTTGCGACGCGAGGAGCTCCTCGCGCTCGTTCCGCAGCGCGCGGGCCTCGACCGCGAGGGCGTCCCGCTCCTGGGCCAGGGCGCGCTCGGCCCTTTTCTGCGCGCGCTGCTCCTGGGCCTCGCGCTCGGCCTCCAGGGCCTTGCGCTCGCGGCCGAGCCGCTCGTGGGCCTCGCGGACCTTGGCGCGCTTCTGCTCGAGCTCCCGGGCCTTGGCCTCGAGCGCTCGCCGGCTCTCGCCCAGGGCTTCCCGGGCCTGCTCGAGCTCCGCGCGGGTCGAGCGAGCCTCGCCCACCAGTCGGGCCTCGGCCTCCTTGCTCTGGGCCTCGAGCCCCTCGCGGATCGCGGCCACCTCGGCCTCGAGCTCGGCCCGACGCTCGGCGATCGCCTCGGCGACGCGCGCCTCGAGGGCCGCGCGCTCGGCTGCCAGCGCCTCGCGCGCTCCCTCCAGCGCCGCGCGGTCCTCGTCGAGCTGCCTCCGGCGACCCTCGAGCTCGGCGCGCTCGGACTCGACCCCGCGGCGAGCCTCGGCCAGGCCCTGGACCTCTGCCGCCACGCGCTCGGCGATCAGCTCCTGGAACGCCGCGCGCTGCTCGCCGAGGGCGGCGCGCACGGCCTCGACCTCGGCCACGGCGCTGCGGAGCCCGCCGCGCTCGCCCTCGAGCACCAGGCGCTCACGGTCGAGGTCGGCGCGGGCGCCCTCGAGCCGGCGCTCGAGCTCGCGCTCCAGGCGCACCTCCACGTCTCCCAGGGCGTGGGCCAGCGCGGTGCGCTCGGCCTCCAGGGCGTGGCGGGCCGCCGCGAGCTCAGGGGCCGGGGTGGGCCGCGGCAGCCGCGCCTCCCAGGCCTCCAGCGCGGGGACGAGGCCCGCGCTCACGCGGCGCTCGACCTCGGCCTCGAGCTCGCGGCGCGTGCGCTCGAGCGCCTCGCTGCGCTCGGCGAGCTGCTCCTCCACCTGCGCAGCGACGCGCTGCTCGAGCTCGGCCTGGGCCCGGGCCAGGGAGGCCGAGGCGGCCTGGACCCGCGCCTGCTCGTCGGCGAGCTCGGCGCGCAGGGCCTCGCGCACCTGGGCCTCGAGGCTCGAGCGCTCCTCGGTCAGGGCGGCCCGCTCGGCGTCGAGCTGGGCGCGCTCCGCGGCCAGGGCCTCGCGGGCCTGCTCGCGCTCGGCGCGTCCGGTCGCCGAGGCGAGGTCCGCCAGCGCCTCCTCGGGGGAGAGCGGGACGAGCTCCTCGTCGTCCTCGGAGGCCTCGAGCGCGTCGTGCAGCCCGCACTCCGAGAGGCTCGGGGGCGTCGCGGCGCGGCGCTGCAGGCCCAGGCGATCGCTGAAGGCCGCGGCGAACCCGTCCTCCACGCTCTCGATCTCGAGCCCGACGCCTGCGAGGGTGTCGTCCGCCTCGACCGGCAGCTCGGCGTCCGAGTCGAGGGCGACCACCAGGGCGTCGTCGTCCTCGTCCTCGAACAGGTCGTCGTCTTCGTCGTCGCCCAGCGGCGGCGGGCCCGAGCCAGCGTCGAGGTCCCAGCCGCTGGCCGAGCCCCAGTCGAGGTCGTCGTCGTCGGCTCCGTCGAGGCCCGGGAGCGGGGGCGGGGCGAGGTCGTGGCTGGACATTACTCGGCTCCTTCGGCGCAGCGCGCGAGGTAGGTGTCACGGGAGATCAGGCTGTCGTTGCCGGGGCGGCCCGCGGCGTAGAGCAGGGAGAGGAGCGCGTTGTGGACCGAGGCCAGGATCGCGCAGACCACGACCCCCACGAACCCGATCCAGAGCCCCATGAAGATCAGCATGAGCATGGCCCCGGGGTAGGGCGCGTCGCCCATGCCGCCCGCCTGCAGCCACTCCAGGGTCTCGGGGCCGACGCTGGCGAACACGGCGGCCAAGGGCAGGGCCACGACCAGGGCCGCGATCAGGCACAGGACCTGCGCCAGCGCGCTGATCCCCAGGTTGGGGAGCGCGCCCCAGGCCAGGGCCCGCACCAGCGAGCGCTTGGCGAAGCCGAGCACCAGCCCCAGGGTGTCCTTGATCCCCGCCCCCTCGAAGGCTGCGGCGACCGGGCCGAAGGCCGCGGCGACGCCAGCGGCGACGACGAGGAACAGGGTCAGCGCCCCCAGCGCCAGGTGCACTCCGAACAAGAGCCCGGTGCCCACCGGACCCACGTAGGGGATCTTGACCACCAGCGCCAGGATCCCGAGCAGGACCAGGGGCACGAGCCAGGCCAGGGAGAGCACGAAGGGCGGGACGCTGAGCGAGGCGGCCTGGGACAGCGCGTGGCGCAGCGCCTCCTGCGCCCGCGGCGGCTCCTGCTCCAGGATCTGGAAGCGCGCGTGGTAGCTCAGCGCGCCCACCGCGACGGTCGTGAGCACGTAGGCAGCCAGCGCCCCGAGGCCCATGCAGGGCAGCGCCAGCAGCACGTGCAGCTTGGCCGCGAGCACGCCGACCCCGCCCAGGAGCACGAGGGCCAGCGCGGGGAGCGAGAAGCCCATGAGCGCGAGCTTGACCCGCTCGAGCTCGAGCCCACGCCCGAAGGCCAGGAACATGTGCTTCCACTCCAGGCGGTAGGGCGGGGTGAAGCCCGCGGCGCCGGTCTCGGCCTTGCGCGCCGTGCGCTTGGTGCCGCTCTTGCGCGTGACCTTGCGCTCCCCCGAGGCGCTGACGCCGCTGCGGCTCTTGCGCTTGGTCGACGACGTCTTGGTCTTCGTGCGCGCCTTAGGCGCCATGGCCTCGGGGGCCTCCTCCACCGCGCTGGCCTCGGCCGGCGCGCTCTGGAAGTGCTCGATCTCAGCGACCGGCTCCCAGGCCTCCATGCCGTCTCGCCAGGCGAGCGCCCCGTCGGGGAGCTTGCCCACGTCGAGCTGCTGCCGCAGCCGCCCGCTGGTCATGGGGCCGGCCTTCTTCTTGCCCGCCGCGACGTACCACACCTTTGCACCCATCGTGTTCCTCCGTGCTTGCCCTCTCTTGTGCAGCCGCTCGCCAGGGTTTTTGGGATTTCTGGGAATTCTGCAGGTCGCGCTCAACTCATTGCGAGGCAACGGCCTGCGAAGGGACGCTGCTGCGCGGGCGAGGGCTCGCGCGCCTCGCCGCGGGCGACAGTCGCCGCGCGCTCCGGGGTATCCCCCTGCACACCCCGAGGAGGTGTCCCGTGAACGACCGACGCACCCCCAAGCTGCACGAGCTGCTGGCCGTGGAGCAAGAGCGCAAGGGAAATGCGGACCGACTGCGGACTCAGACCGTCGAGACCTTCCGCACCAGCCAGCACCACTTCATGGGCCAGCGGCGGACCTTCCGTCCGTTCGCGGTCGACGAGGCCCAGGGCGAGGCCGCGGGCGAGCGGCTCGAGGCCGAGACTCGCCTGGTCAAGACCGTTTCCCAGGAGCTCGACGGCTTCCTGCGCGGGCTGGGCCAGTGGGTCGACGTCGGCTACCAGATCGACCAGGCCAACACCGAGGCCCGCGCCGACCTGACCCTCAACGGCGAGGTCCTGGCCGAGGGCGTGCCGGCGACCTTCCTGCTCCAGCTGGAGAAGCGGCTGCGCGAGATCCGCTCGGTGTTCAAGGAGGTCCCGACCTTCGACCCGGTCCGGATCTGGACCCCCGACCCGGGCGCTGACAAGGCGCACGTGCTGCGCGCGGAGCCGGTGATCACCGTCCGCAAGCAGCGCGCGCGGAAGTACAACGTCATGGTCGAGGCCACCAAGGAGCACCCCGCGCAGGTCGACGTCGTCGAGGTCGACCAGCCCGTGGGTGAGATCCGCTCGCACGAGTGGACTGGCCTGATCAGCCCGCGACAGAAGCAGGCGCTGCTCGACCAGGTCGAGACCCTGATCGGGGCGGTCAAGCGGGCCCGCGCGCGGGCCAACGAGGGCGCGGTCGACCCCGCGCGGCGGATCGCCGACGCGCTGCGGGCCTTCCTCCTGGCCCCGATCCAGGAGAGCAGCTAGCGGCAGGGGGCGGCGTTCGCGCCGCCCCCTGCACCCCACACACGAGCCAGGCTCAGGTTGAGGTTCAGGTCCAGGTTCACGAGGTGGACGACAGACCGCCGCTTCAGGTTGTTGCTCGCAGGCTCATTCAGCCCTGTAAGGGACCTCGCACCATTGAGGGGGCAACGCGGAGACTGGGGTTCGAATCCCCACCGACTTCATATCCGGTAGCTCAGCGGGAGAGCGCCACGTTCAAACACCCCCGCGTCAGCATTCAAGAGGGACCTTCGAGAGGGCTGCTCGACGGTGTGGTCTAGCGGCAAGACGCCGAATCGACACTTCGGAGACCGTGGGTTCGACTCCCACCACCGTCGGGGCTCGGAGGCCTTTGAACCTCCGAGCTCCACCCTCTTTGGTTGATCGGGATCGACGCGTCGCCGGGGTCGCGGATCCCAGGAAGGGCGTTGGCGTCGGGCGGGCGGGGGCGTTCAAATGTGGCGGGAGCGTGTATGTCCGAGGACCCTGCCGATACGCCGCCCGGGGACGGGCCGGCGCCGGACTCGCGGCCGACGGTGCCGCCGGCGGTCGATCCGGGCGGGGAGACGGTGGACGTGCCCGGCTCGGAGGAGCCGGCGGCGGGGCCGCAGGGGTGGCGCTCGCGGCTGCGCCGGGGGCTGGCTCGGCACGAGGACGAGCGGGAGGAGGATCCCCTCGAGCTCCTGCGCTCGACGCGCTTCGCGCTGGAGCGGGTGATCGGGCAAGGCGGCATGGGGATCGTGTGCGTCGCGCAGGACCCCACCCTCGGGCGGCGGGTCGCGATCAAGTTCCTGCGGCCGGGGGCAGAGGACAGCCCCGAGCGGCTGCAACGCTTCCGGCTCGAGGCCCGGGCGGCGGCGCGGCTGCGGCACCCCCACGTCGTCACCGTGCACGAGGTAGGCGAGCAGGACGGGCGACCGTACCTCGTCATGGACTACGTCGAGGGCGAGTCCCTCGCGGCGCGGATCGCGCGGGAAGGGGCGCTGCCCGGGGAGGAGGCCGCGCGGATCGCGCGGGAGGTGGCCGAGGCCCTGCACTACGCCCACACCCAGGCCCTGCTGCACCGGGACCTGAAGCCGGGGAACGTGCTCCTGGCCCAGGACGGGACCGCGCTGCTCACCGACTTCGGGCTGGTCAAGGAGATCGCCGAGGAGGCCGAGAGCCTCACCGTCAGCGGCCAGATCATGGGCACGCCGGCCTACATGCCGCCGGAGCAAGCCCAGGGCGAGCAAGAGCGGGTCGATCGGCGGAGCGACGTCTACGCGCTCGGGGCCACGCTCTACGAGGCGCTGCTCGGGAGGCCGCCCTTCGTCGAGGCGCGCTTGCCGCAGCTCCTGCGCGCGGTGGCCGAGGAGGAGCCGCCGGCGCCGCGGGCGCTGCGGCCGGAGCTGGATCGGGACCTGGAGACGATCTGCCTGCGCTGCCTGGAGAAGGAGCCCGAGGCGCGCTACGCCTCGGCCCAGGTCCTGGCCGACGAGCTCGGGCGCTACCTGCGCCACGAGCCGATCCTCGCGCGGCGGCCTGGGCTCAGCGAGCGCGGACGCAAGTGGCTGCGGCGGAATCCGACGCTGGCGCGGGGGGTGGGGCTCACCGCGGGGCTGGCCCTGGTGGTCCTCGTGGTCGGGACGGCGGGGTTCCTGCAGCGCGTGCAGCGCGAGCGCGACCTGGCCCAGGAAGCTCAGGGGCGCGCCGAGCAGGAGCGGCAGCGGGCGGAGCGCGAGGCCGAGCGGGCGGAGCGCGAGGCCAAGGAGGCGCGGCGGCAGACCGCGCGCGCCGAGGAGCGGGCCCGGATCGCGCGAGAGTCCGTGCAGCTCCTGGTGAACGAGGTCAACTTCGAGCTGGGCGACCTGCCCGGAACCGCGATCCGCGAGGCCCTGGGCCGGCTGCAGCGCTCGGCGCTGAAGCAGCTCGAGCAGCTGCAAGCGACCCAGGAGACGATCGTCGAGGCGTCGTCGGAGGCCTGCGACGCCTGGCGGCAGATCGGCGAGCTCGCGCTCTCCGCCGACGAGCTCGAGCGCGCGGAGGACGCCTGGGTCACCGCGACCTCGATCGCGCGGCTCCTGGTCGAGGGGTTCCCCGAGAGCCTGGCGGCCCTCGAGCGCCTGGAGCGCAGCCTCAACGGGCTGGGGCGCGTCTACATGGAGCGGGTCGAACTCGAGCGCGCGCTCGCGCCCTACCGTGAGGCCCTCGGGATCTGCCGGCGGCTGCAGGAGCTGGACCCCAAGGATCCCCGCCACCCGCGCTCCGCCGCGGGGGCCCTGTGCCTGATCGGCGACGTGTGCGCGCACCTCGGGCGCGGCGGCGAGGCGATCGCCGCCTACGAAGAGGCGCTGGAAGGCCTGCGGCCGCTCGCCGACGAGCCCAAGGTGCAGCGGACCATGACCCTGGCGCTCAACCGCCTGGGCACCGAATACGTGCGCGTGGGCAGAATGCAGGACGGGTTGGCCAAGCACGAGGAGGCGCTGAAGATCAGCCGCGCGACCCTCGAGGCCAGCCCGCACTCGCTCCAGGCCCGGCGCGACCTGCTCACGGCCCTCGAGGGCACCTGCGGGCTGCTGCGGCTCAAGGGCGAACTCGAACGGACCCGCTCCCTGGCGGAGGAGGCGGTCGAGGTGGCCGTGGGGCTGCGGCGAGCCGACCCCGAGAACGCGCTGTTCACCTCGGACTCGGCGGACGCCCACGAGGCGCTGGGCGACGTGCTCCAGCTCCAGGGCAAGCTGCCCGAGGCCCTGGCCGCCTACGACGAGGCCAACGCCGCGCGCCGGCAGCTGGCGCGAGACCACCGCACCGCGGCGCACCAGCTCAAGCTCACCAGCAGCCTGAACCAGGCCGGGCTCGTGGCCTACGCCATGGGCGACGGCGACCGGGTGCTCGAGCTGTGCGAGGAGGCCCTGAAGCACGAGCGCGAGCTCCTGGCGCGGGACCCGCGCCTGATCCACGTCCACAGCCGGCTGGCGCGGACCTACGGGCTGCAGGGCGACGTCTACCGCGACCGCCGCGACATGCAGGGGGCCCTCGAGGCCTACCAAGCCTCGCTGGCCGAGACGGAGGTCCAGCTCGAGGCCGAGCCCGGAAACGCCTCGCACCTGGCCGACCTGGTGATCAACCTCGACCGGGTAGGCTCGACGCTCCTGCTCCAGGGGCGCCCGGACGAGGCGCAGGCGGAGTTCGCGCGCGGCGTGGAGGTCGCCGAGTCCCTGGTGGAGAAGGACCCGGAGAACACCACACACCTCGACCTCCTGGCCACCGCGGAGGACAACGTAGGGCAGGCCCTCGAGGCGCAGGGGGACGTGCGCGGGGCGCTCGGACACTACACCCGGGCCAGCGAGCGGCTCGAGGCCCTGGTCGCGGCCTCGCCGACCCACTACGCGCAGCGCCGGCACCTGGCGATCCTCTGCGGGCGGCGCGGGGTCGTGCTCGAACAGCTCCTCGACTACGACGGAGCGAACGAGGCCCTGCGGCGCTCGGTGCAGCTCCTGCATGACCTGGCCGAGGAGGTGCCCACGCAGCTGCACCTGGTGCGCGACTACTCGGTCTCGCTCTACGCCCACGCGCGGTTCCTCGCCGCGCGCAGCAAGATCCGCCTGGCCTGCTCCGCCATGAGGGCGGCGGTCGAGAACCACGAGGACCTCGCGCTGAAGGACCCGCGCCTGGGGCCGGAGCTCGAGCAGCTCCGGCGCTACCTGGCGACGCTGGAGCACGAGCGCCAGTTGATCGCGGGAGAGCGCCAACCCGAGACCCCACAGGACTACGTCGACCTCGCCCGCGCCTGCTACGAGCGCCAGGCCTTCGCCCAGGCGGTCGAGGCCTGGCGCGCGGCGCTCGAGGACCCCGAGGTCCTGGGCGACCTCGGCTCGGGGAACGTCTACAACGCCGCCTGCGCGGCTGCTCGCGCGGCCCGGGCCGCGCTGCCCGAGGCCCGCGCGCCCTACGTGGCCCTGAGCCTCGAGTGGCTGCGGCGGGACGTGAAGCTCCGCCGCGGCGCCCTGGCCCAGGTCGAGAGCCAGATCGCCGAGGGCGGGCTGCCCCCGGCCCAGCTCGAGCGCCTGCGCACGATCCAGGAGCAGGTGGCGCAGTCGCTGGTCTACGCCCGCGACCAGGACACCGACTTCGCCGAGCTGCGCGGGTCGCCCGAGTTCCAGGCGCTGTTCGCCGACTGACAGCGCGCCTCCCGGGCCGCGTCGGGGGGCGAGAGGGAGGTGACCCGGTGGCCAAACCCGAGATCTACGTGAGCACCGACGTCGAGGCCGACGGCCCGATCCCGGGCCCGCACTCCATGCTGAGCTTCGCCTCCGCGGCGTTCACCGGCGAAGGGACCTTGGAGGGGACCTTCAGCGCGAACCTGCTGACGCTCCCGGACGCGAGCCCGGACCCCGCGACCCAGGCCTGGTGGGAGGGCCAGCCCGAAGCCTGGGCGGCCTGCCGCGAGACGCCGGAGCCCCCCGAGGGCGCCATGCGCCGCTACCTGAGCTGGCTGCGCGGGCTCCCGGGCAAGCCCGTGTTCGTGGGCTACCCGGCGACCTACGACTTCATGTTCGTGTACTGGTATCTGGTGCGCTTCACCGGCGAGCGCCCCTTCAGCCACGCCGGGCTGGACCTCAAGTCCTACGCCTGCGCGCTCCTGGGCGGCGACTTCCGCGCCACGAGCAAGCGCAGCATGCCCCGGCGCTGGTTCTCCAAGCGCCCGCACACCCACGTGGCCCTCGACGACGCCCTCGAACAGGGCGAGCTGTTCGTGGCCATGCTCCGCGAGCGCCGGGAGCGGTAGGGCAGGGCAGGGCCCACCCTGAAGTGGGGCAGGGGCGGCCCGAGGGAGTGAGCTGCCAGCGCCCCTCGAGGGCCCGCGCCCAGAGCCTCCTCCTGCGAGAGCGGCCCGACACCCGGCGGGCGGGGATAAACCCCAATGGCAGATGGCGTTCGAGCTAAGGCCTGTATCGATCAGGTTTAGCCTGAATCCGCGCGTCGACGGTTGGCTGGGAATTTCGCTGCTGGGCGCTTCACCTGTCGTGGGTACGACCTCGAAGGCCTCTTGTGGATCTGCTTGCTTCCCAACAGGAGCAAGACCTGGCGCTCTCGTAGGCCGTTGAGAGCCGCGAGCTGCAGGATCGCGACGGCGTAGGTGAAGCTGATTCGCCTCGGCTCCACCTTGGCTAGCTTGGCCGCTTGGGCCATGCGGAGCCGAATCGAGTTGTAGGCAAGGAGCAGGCCGTAGGTCTCTTGGAGCACGCGCGTCGGGGTTTGGCTTCGAAACATGACCTTCTTCAGAAGGTCGACCTTCAGCTCGCGAAAGGCGAACTCGACTTCCCAGCGCTGCATGTAGAGGCTGACCAGTTCGTCGTACGGATAGCGTTCTGGCGGAAGGTTCGTGAGGAATTCGACCCACTTCGCCTTCCTTCCCCTCTTCTTCTTGTTGACGTTGATTCGAATCCAGCGCAGGCGGAGCGGGGCTTCGCCTGACTTCGAGCTCACCGGCAGGTAGTCGACCCAGTGGTCCGCGCGCGGCTTGATCGCGCGTTCGACCTTTCGAGGTTTCACCGCCGTCTGCCCTTGCGTCTTCCGAACGAAGAACGGCCTGTCTCCGAGGGCCTTGAGCCAGGGAAAGGAGCAGAATCCTGAGTCCATGAGAATCAGCCAGTCCGGCTGCAACAGCGGGAGGAGGCTATGGACCAAGGTTTTCTCGCCGGTGCCTGGACCTTTGCAGGCACCCGTCACGCAGCCCAAGACGAAGTGACTCAGAGTGCTGACCACCGCGACCAGGCGGAACTTCGGGAAACCGCTTGAGCCATTGCGTCCACCAGGTCGCCCAAACTCGGAGACGTTGGCCAGTGAGTCTGGTGCGTCCAGCATGGTCCCGTCGATCGCCACGACGAGCAGGCCCTTCCAGCGTGAGGGATCCCAGTCCGCCAGATACGCAGCGAAGCGCTTGAAGAGACCCTGCACGACGTCAAGGCCGAGGCGGTCACGGGCCTGCGCGATTGACGTGGAATGGGGAACTCCTCCGCGCCACGAGGTGGGAGTGCCAAACACGCGCGCCACCCGGTCGAGAACGGAGCGAATGTCGAGGTGCCGGAGAAGGGCCATGTGCACGATCAGGCGAAGCGTCAGCCAGAATGGGAGCTTCACTCCGAACCGGTTGTCAGCCTTCTCATACTCTTCCAAGGACGCTTGGAAGATCTCCTCGGGGATCGCGTCGTCGAAGACGCGGTCGTCGGGAACCTGATCGATCACCTCTCCCAGGTGTCGCAAGAGAGGACCTGAAGCGAGCACGCGTTCACCGCCAGTCTTCACCAGGCGACGGAGGCAGCGGCTACAGTGCTATTGGTCCGCGCCTCCCGTCGCTGGTTTTGTGTTTGTGGTGAATTCAGACTGGCTCAGGGGTCGGACCACCTTCATGTACTGACACAAGCCAAACGGTACACACCGCTTACGTGGAATGCCTCCTGGCATTGGGGTTTACCCCCGCCCGCGACCGCCGGCGCGGTCCCGATCACGCCTCGGATCCGGCGCTGCGACGGGGGGCGGAGAAGGAGCGGGGGCACCCCCCCAGCGCCCTTCTCCTGCGCGGGCAGGGATAAACCTAGGAGTGTTCGGCACGCAGCGTGCGCCAGGCGCGTGGCGCCCTGGCCAGCGCGGAGCTCTTCTGCGGTGGCGTTGCTCGCACACAAGGTAGGGGCGGGGCTTGTCCCCGCCCGGTATGTGCGTCCCTCCACCCTTCGGAATGGAGGGCCTACCCGCGGCGCCTGCTCGGAGCTCCGCCGCCACGGAGGCTCAAGGGACGCACATACCCGGGCGGGGACGAGCCCCGCCCCTACCCCTTGCGGAAGCGGACCGACGCCCGCGGGCGGGGGTAACCCCCGCCCCTACCCCTGTGAGGGCACACGCGACGGATAGGACAGGCACAGCCGATTCGAGCCTCGCTGCCGAAGACCGTGCCGAACACTCCTGGGTTTACCCCCGCCCGCGACCGTCGGCGCGGTCCC
>JAWKSZ010000106.1:0-14481 GCA_041402045.1 Planctomycetota bacterium
TGGGCGGGGCCGGGATCGTGCTCGTGGTCCTGATCCTCACCCCCTTCGTGAGCGAGGGCGAGCAGCTGCGCCGCAGCCAGCGCGCCGAGGCCAGCTTCTTCACCGAGAACTACCGCGGGAGCTCGTCCACCTCGATCAAGGGCCTGTTCACGGTCTACCTGGGGGCCACCTTGCTCCTGGTGCTGCTCCTGTGGGCGCTGGGGCTCTCGCTGTGGGACGCGGTGAACCACGCCTTCGCCACGATCTCCACCGGCGGCTTCAGCACCCGCACCGCGAGCCTCGGCGCCTGGGGTCCGGGGGTGCAGCTCGTGGTGTTCGTGTTCATGGTCGTGGGCGCGCTGAACTTCGTGGTCCTGGGGCGGGTCGTGGAGAAGCTGCGCTGGACCTACAAGACCTCCCGCGGCGACGGCGCCAGCGCGACCGGGGCCTCGCTGCAGGTGCTCAAGCTCGCGCTCCCGACCTTCGGCCAGTCGCTGTGGAACTCGGGCGAGGTCCGCGGCTACCTGATCATGATCGGCGTGTTGAGCCTGAGCGTCGCCGGGCTGCTGACCCTGCACGGGACGCTGCCCTGGTTCGACGCCCTCGTGCACGGGACCGTGACCGTGGGCGCGATCTCGACCACCACCGGGTTCTGCACCGAGAACTACGCGCTCTGGCCCTCGGCCTGCCAGGTGATCCTGCTCGTGCTCATGCTGATCGGCGGCTGCTCGGGGAGCACCGCGGGCGGGATCAAGTTCATTCGCGTGCAGATCCTGCTCAAGGCCGCCTACCGCGAGATCCGCCTGCTCCCGCGCCCGCGGGCGGTGATCCCGATCCGGGTCGGCGGCGTGCCCGTGCCCCCGGCGCAGGTCCAGGAGGCCGCGCGCTACGCCGGCACCTACCTCAGCCTGCTGCTGCTGGTCGGCTTCCTGACCTCGCTCACGGGCCAGGCCGGCGACGACCCGGTCAGCGCGCTCATGATCTCGGTCTCGTCCTTCGGCAGCATTGGCCCGGGCTTCGGCGCCTGCGACCCCAGCGGGAGCTTCCTGCCCTACGCCGGCAGCGCCAAGATCCTCGCGGTGGTGGCCATGCTCCTGGGGCGGCTCGAGATCTTCCCCCCGCTGACGATCGTGTTCCCCTCGTTCTGGCTGCAGCGCAGCCGGCGCGGGCTCAGCTTCCGCCGCCCGAGGTGAGCGGGCGCTACTGCCGCCCGTTGACCTGGTAGTTGCGCACCACGTCGCCCCCGCCGATCACGCGCACCGCGTCGACGACCGCCGGGACCTGCGCCCCGGGCTCGTAGATCGCCACCTGATAGCGCTCGGAGCGGCAGCACAGGGCCAGGCTGAACGCGCCGTCGGCCTCGGTCGTGAAGCGACCGAGCTCGCGCTCGCCGTGCGAGGACGAGCACGGTCGCGCCCTCGACCGGCGTCAGCGGCTTGCCGGTGTAGACCTTGCCCTGGAGCGTGCCGCTGCAGCAGCCGGCCAAGAGCGCGAGCGGCGCGAGGCAACGCTGCGCGCCGGCGGAGCTCGAGGGGTCGCGCACGCGCTCAGGCGGTCGCGGGGCGCTCGGTCTCCCTTGGTGGGCGTGTAGTCGCCCTGGGCGCAGGCGTCCTTGGCGACCTTGAACGCGATCCCAGCCAGGACCGCCGCGGTGACCGCGGCCCCGACCCACCCCAGGAACAGCACCGAGCGCGCGAAGCCCAGCCCGCCGAGGAGCACGACCGCGGAGATCCCCACGGCCTTGTAGAGCGCCTTGCTCGGGTCCTCCTTGCGGACCCAGCTCTGCAGCTCCTTCTTCTTCTTCTTCGGGGAGCCATCGGCGCTGGGGGCGTCCTCGTCCGGTCCCTCGTGGTCCAGGCCGTAGAGCGCGGCCACGTCGACCTCGTCCGCGGCGGCGTTGGGTGTATACGCCGGCTGATCGTCGTGGGTGATCCCGAGCTCGTCGAGGATCACGTTCCGCGTGCGCATGGAGATATCCCGCTTGGGGACCTCGATCTTCGCGCGGCACTTGCGGCAGCGGACCCGCTTGCCCGCCTTCTCCTCGGGGACGCGGTAACGCGCGTCGCAACCCTGGCAAGTAACGTCCAGCTTGTTCGTGAGCGTAGTGCTAGCCATTGAATCGTTCCTCGTGCAGTCCCTGAGTTCCCTCTACTTCCTCTCCGGTGGCGAAAAGTAGCAGCTCTCGTACCGGGTGTCTCGTCATACTCTCGTCAAACCCCAAGCGTCTGAAATGAAGCAGGTTGCGGGAACGTGCGGGCGCCGCACCTGGATTTAGGCCATCCGAGTTTCGGGATCACGTGGGACGTACTTGAAGAGTGTTCGCCCCGGATACGCTCCAGGCGAAACGTGCGCGGGATACTCTGCACCGCATTCGGCGTCGATCCTCCAGCCCCTCGACCGGCGTCGCGGGAACGCCAGGCGGCGGCGACCCCGTTCGCCCGCACGCGCCAGGGAATCGGGCTATACTCCAGGTTCATCCGTCCACCAACTGGGAGCGGGGGTCAATGCCCAGCGTCCGGATCCTCAACGGCGAGGCCGCCAACCGTACGTTCCGGATCGGCGGCGGCGAGCAGGTAGGACGCGACCCCACCAACGCGATCCAGGTCCAGGACCCCGGGGTCTCGCGGCGCCACTTCCAGTTCCGCGTCGAGGGTCCGAAGGTGTGGGTCGAGGACCTCGGCAGCTCCAACGGGACCTACGTCAACAACAAGCGGATCGAGCGCCACGAGCTCCGCGAACGCGACCTGATCACGGTCGGCGGGATCCAGATCCAGTTCTCCCAGGCCGAGCACCCGCAGCTCGGCAACTCGTCCTCGAGCGACGAGGTCTCCCTCGGCAGCTTCGGGCGCGACACCGGCCCCAAGCCCGCCGCCGCCCGCGGCGACGACCAGAGCGTGGTCCTCGCCGACGACAACGAGGAGGAGGAGGCCCCCGAGGACTTCTCCATGGACGCGAGCATCGTGTTCGACCCGTCCATGCTGACCCAGGGGATCGAGAACCCGGAGGACCGGGCCCAGGCCCTGCAGAAGCGCCTGGGGATCATGTTCTCGATCGCCCAGGCCCTCGGCGCCGTGCGCAGCCTCGAGGAGCTGTGCGAGAAGATCATGGACGAGCTGTTCGCGGTCTTCCCCCAGGCCGACCGCGGGTTCATTCTGATCGGCGACACCTTCGACAAGCTCGAGCCGATCGTGGTGCGCAACCGCGACCAGAACGCGGGCGGCAAGATCCAAATGTCGCGCTCGATCGCGCGCAAGGTGTTCAGCGAGAAGCAGGCGATCCTCTCGCAGAACGCCATGGAGGACGACCGCTTCGCCGGCGGCGCCTCGATCCTCAACTTCCGCATCCTCTCCCTGGCCAGCGCGCCCATGGTGTTCCAGGACGAGACCTACGGCCTGTTCCACCTGGACACCCAGGACCGCATGCGCAAGTTCACGCCGGAGGACCTGAACCTCATGGTGGGGATCGCGGCCCAGGCCGCGACGTTCATAAAGAACCACAAGCAGGCGGAGGCCCGCGCCAACCTCGAGCGCTACTTCTCCCCGGAGCTCGCCCAGAGCGTGGCCTCGGGCGAGATCGACCTGAAGCTCGGCGGCGACATGAAGACGGGCACCGTCTTCTTCTCCGACATCATCGGCTTCACGAGCATGAGCGAGAACCTGACCCCGACCGAGGTCGTGGCCAAGATCAACCGCTACATGAAGTACATGGTCGACATCGTGTTCAAGTACAAGGGCTCGGTCGACAAGTTCATTGGCGACTGCATCATGGCCGTGTGGGGCGTGCCGGTGCCCCTCGAGCAAGAGGCCGTGAACGCGGTGTGCGCCGCGATCGAAATGCAGAACGCGCTGTTCCTGTTCAACTGCGAGCTGCGGGCCGAGGGCGCCACCCCGATCTACATGGGGATCGGGCTCAACTCGGGCAGCTTCGTCGCGGGGAACATGGGCTCCGAGCGCCGCATGGAATACACCGTGATCGGCGACAACGTGAACCTCGCCCAGCGGGTGGAGTCCAAGGCCGGGCGCGGCATGGTCCTGATCACGCCCACCACCCACGAGCGCTGCGAGTCCCGGGTCCTGGCCTGCAAGCTGGCCCCCGTCGCGCTCAAGGGCAAGGCGCTCCCGGTCGAGACCTACTGCGTGCGCGGGATCGAGGAGTACACCCCCAACACGCCGGTGCGCACGCTCATGACCACCCTCCCGGTGGCGGTGAACGAGTGGTCGCCCGACTGCGAGCGCGGGCTGCTGGTCAAGGTCCGGATCGCCCCCGGGCGCACCGACGCCCTGGGCCTGATCGTGTTCGAGCAGCGGCCGCAGAGCGGCGCGCTCAAGCTCCAGTTCTACGCCCCGGAGATGCCCCGGTTCGAGGTGGACTTCCACGTCGAGGGCGAGGTCCCGATCCAGGCCCAGCACGGCTGCTGCCTCAAGGGCAAGTTCGACTACGCCGGGACCCCGCTGCAGGACCTGTTCGACGCCCGGACCTACGTCAGCGACAAGGGCCCCAACGACATTCCCCGCGGGTCGACCCCGGCCTGAGTCGGCCTTCCCGTTACTCCAGCTCCTCGCCGGGGAGCACGACCTTGCCCTCGAAGTGTTCGAGCAGCTCGACCAGGCAGCTCGAGTCGGCGCTGAAGGTCGCCTTGCGCACGTAGCCCGCGACGTTGCGCTCGTAGACCTCCTCCACCGCCTCCTGCGACTCAGCCCCCGAGAGCACGAGCACGACCGTGTCGCAGTAGACGGGGTCGTGGCGCAGGTCGTCCAGGAAGTGGACCCCCCCTGCGCCGGGGAGGTGCAGGTCCAGGAGCAGGACGAAGGGGCGCTCGATCGAACGCTGCGGGTCCTGGCCGCGGAGCACGCGCCAGGCCTCCTCGGCGCTCTGCACCGCCACCAGCCGCGGCTGGAGCGCGCTCTCGCTGAGCGCGAGCCGAATCTGCTCGGCGAACGCGAGGTCGTCCTCGATCAGCAGCACCGACATCCGGGGACGCGTCATGGCCTCGACTCTACGCGACGGGACCGCGGAGTATCACGGGCATGAAGAGCGCGAGTTCGAGTGCTCGCGGTGGAGATCCGTAGCGTGAACGCGGCGCGCAAGCACTCGGAATCGCGCCTCTTCATTTAGTAGAGGGGCTCGCCGGGGAGCACCACCGAGCGCTGGAAGTGCCCGAGGAGCTCGGCCAGCCCGCGCGCCGCCTGCTCCAGGCTGTCCTTGCGCACGTAGCCCGCCACGTTGCGCTCGTAGACCTCCTCCACGTCGTCCTGACTGGCGGTGCCCGAGAGCACGAACACCACCGAGTCGCAGAACTCGGGGTCCTGCCGCAGCGAGTCGAGGAACTCGATCCCGCTCGCGCCGGGGAGCCGGAGGTCAATGATCGCGACGAAGGGCTTCTGGATCTTGCGCGCGGGGTCGGTCCCGCGGAGCAGGTCCCACGCGGCCTCGCTGCTCGGGGCCACGGTCAACGACCCGCCGACCCCGGCCTCGTCCAGGGCCAGGCGCACGACCTCGGCGTGGGCCTCGTCGTCTTCGACCAGCAGGATCGAGAGCGGCTTGCGTGGCATGGGGGTCTCCCTCAGTGAATCCGCTGCAGGACCTCGAGCTGTGCCTGCTCTTCGCGCTCGCGGTGCGCGAGCAACGCCCGGAGACGTCCCGCCCGCGCGAGCTCGTCGCGGAGCTCGGGAGGCGGGTCCTCACACAAGGCCTCCAGCGCCCACTGACCGAGCGCCTTGACCTCCTTGAGCTGCCTCGTCCTTAAATTGGACTCGATCAGCTTCAACTGCGCCAGACTCGCGGCCCGGCTCGCCATGTCCGCGGCGCCCTTGAGCCGCGACATGAGCCAGCCTCCGCCGGGCTGCTCGGCGGGCGCGCTCGGCGACTGCGTGACCTGCCGCAGCTGCTCCTGGGTCTTCGCCAGCTCGGCCTGGACCTCGAGCAGCGCCGCGTAGGGGTCGTCCCCTGGCGCCCACAGCCGCAGCGCGACCTTGACGGCCTCGTCCTCGGTCAGCCGCTGCTCGAGGGCCTGGGTCAGGCGGGTGAGCTCCTGGCTCAGGCTCGCGCGGTGCTCGCCCAGGACCTTCAGGCGCTCCTTGGCCTCCTGGCTCAGGCGCGCGGTGATCGGGCAGGCGTAGCGCCCGCGCTGCGGGCGGATCCCGGGCTGGGTCGCCGCGCCCTTGTAGCCCGCGATCGCGCGCTCCTCGGCGTCGAGGGTCGCGAGCACCTGCGAGTCCGCGAGCTCCTCCTTGCGCAGGCGCGCGATCAGCTCCAGGCCCTGGGCGAAGTACTGCAGCCCGGTCAGCCCGCGGAGCACGAGCAGCTGCAGCGCCACCCGCGACTCCTGCGCGAGCTTGAGCTCCCCCAGCGCGGCGTGGGCCACGCCGATCCCCAGCTGCAGCGACCCGGCCACGAGGTTCCCCCGGTCGTCGGTCTGCTCCACCGTCTGCAGCCGGCGCTCGGCGTCGCCCTCGTCGAGGGCCTTGCGGCCGTAGTCGATCAGCACCCGCGCCAGCTTGCGGTCGAGGCCGCGCCCCAGCGGCAGCGCGCTGTGCTCGCTGGGGAACAGCGCCCAGGCGAGCTGCAGCGCCTCGCAGAACCCGGGCTCGTCGCCCTCGACGTGGGCGATCCAGGCGCGCACCAGGTGCGGGTGCGCCTCCCGCGGGTACTGCTTGCGCAGCTCGGCGGCCAGGTCGCCGGCGTCCGCCAGCCGGTCCACCGCGCACAGCGGCGCGAGCTGCCGCAGCAGGCGGGGATACTTCGAGACCTCGCGCGCCTCGCGCTCGGAGCGCGCGAGCGCGGCGTAGGTCAGCGGCTCGGCCACGCTCAGCCCCTGGGCCCGCGCCAAGGCGGCGCGCCCCTCCTCGTCGCGGCCGAGCTCGAAGGCCACCAGCGCCCGCGCCGCGAAGTCGCTGGCCGAGTCCTGGCCGGGGAGGGTCGAGAGGATCTCCTGCAGGTAGCGCGGGTTGCCCGTGTGCTGGAACGCCCACCAGCGCCCGGCGCCGAAGCCGCGCTCGGCGGGGGGCTCGACCTCGGCCAGGGGGACCTCGCTCGTGAGCAGCCGCGTCGAGACGCCGCCCAGGCGCACCCGCCCGGGGGTGCTGCTCAGGCTCTGCTGGGCCCGCGCCGGGCCGAGGGGCGCCTTGCCCGCCAGCGCGCGCTGGAAGTCCACGACCGCCGCCGCCGCGGTCGGGTAGCGCGCGTTGGGCTCGCGGCGGCAGAGCTCCTCGATCAGGCGCGCGGTCCCGGGGGAGACCGGGGCCACGAAGTTGCGCACGTCGGGGACGTCCTCGTTCACGTGCCGGGTGAGCACCCCCACCGCGTTGTCGGCGTCGAAGGGGAAGGTCCCGCTGAGCAGGTGGAACAGCATGATCCCCAGCGCGTAGAGGTCGGCGCGAATGTCCACCGTCTCCACGCCCAGGGCTTGTTCGGGGGCCATGTAGTGCGGCGTGCCCACGATCAGCCCGGCGCTCGTGATCTCCTTGCCCTCGGTGCGCCGCTTGGCGAGGCCCAGGTCCGCGAGCTTGGGGATCCCGTCGCGGCCGACGAGCACGTTGTCCGGCTTCACGTCGCGGTGCACGATCTCGTGCTGCTCGGCGCACACCAGCGCCTCGGCCACCGCGTGGCAGATCGAGAGCGCCTCGCGCTCGGGGAGCTTGCCCCCCGCCGCGTCCAGGAGCTGGCTCGCGGTCTCGCCGTCGACGTACTCGAAGGCAATGTAGGGGCGCTTGCCGTCCAGCGTCGTGCCGCGGTCGATCACCCCCACCAGGTTCGGGTGCTGGAGCTTGGCCGCGGCCTGGGCCTCGAGCTCGAAGCGCTCGACGTAGGTCGCGTCCTCGTCGGCGAGCCCCTCGTGCAGGACCTTGAGGGCCACCAGCCGATCCAGGCTGAGCTGCCGCGCCTTGTAGACCCGGCCCATGTTCCCCGCGCCGATCGGCTCGAGCACCTCGTAGCCCACCACCGCGAACGCCCGCGAGGCGAGGTTCGAGGTCTCCTCCCCGGAGTCGTCGACGCTCTCCTCGAGCGTCGGCGCCGCGAGCTGGGGCTGCGAGGCGTGGCGCTGCGCGTGCAGCCCGATCGCGCGCACCAGCGCCAGGAACTGCGGCGTGCGCTGCGCGTTGAGGTAGCCCAGGTAGATCTGCTGCAAGAAGCGCGCGCCCTCGCCGGGCGCGGTGGAGGCGTGGTGCGCCAAGGGCGCCAGCCGTTGGAACAAGGACTGGGGGACCTCGATCCCCTCCTGCTGCATGACCCGCGCGCCGCGGGCGAACATGCGCGCGGTGTAGCGCCCCAGGTTCTCCACCCGGGTGCCGCCGCCCTCACCGCTGAGGCTCGGGAAGTTCTGGGCTAGATAGGCGTGCAAGTCGCTCGCAGAGCTCACCGGGCCGTCCTGGCCTTCCCGTGCAGCGAGCGTACAGGATCCGACTCGATTCAGCCACGTCGTGGCGGTCTCGCTTGGCCGCGCGACACTCCCCCCTCGGCGTTCCGGGCTACAATTCCGGCTTCACGGGCGGTAGCGCAGCCAGGTAGCGCGCGTGCTTTGGGAGCATGAGGTCGGGAGTTCGAATCTCCCTCGCCCGATCGGCTGAAGGCCGCCGTTCTAGCGGCCTCTGGCCAGCCCCCGCGTGGCGCGTCCCCGCTGCTGCTGGACGCCCGCCCGCCTGCGCCAGCGGCGGAGGGGAGAAGGCCCCTCAGGGCCTCCTCCCCTCGCCTCAGGTCCGCCCCAGCGGGTGGACCGCTCGACCTCCGGGCCTACGCGACGTCTTCGACGCCCCGGTCGAGGCTGGGGAGCACGAGCGGCTGCGCGATCGGCGGCAGCTCGACCGTCGCGGGCGTGTCGGGCTCGAAGCCGTCCTCGTCCGCGAGGTCCTCGTCCGCCAGCTCGCCCCCGGTCTCGGGGTCGACGTCAGGCGGTCGGCGGCGGCGTTGGCGCGCGATCTTCACCGCGCGGTTCTGCTCCCAGACCACCTGCAGCGCGCCCTCGAGCACGAGGGCCTCCACGGAGTCGGGGTCCGCCAGGTACTTGCGCCCGGCGATCAGGCACACGACCGCGCAGAAGCGCTCGTGGACCTCCCGTCGACCGTCCCGGATCTCGTCCCAGGACACGAGGGCCGCCGGCTGTAGCGCCTCGACGTAGCGCGCGTGGACCTCCCGCACGCGGTCGAGGTAGATCCCGAGGCCGAGCGCGCCGAGCGCGGCGACGACCTCGGGCTCGCCCTCGGCCCGCGCCAGGAGCACGTCGACCTCCTCCGCCGCCTCCACGTAGGGAGGTGGATCAGGTGCGCCACGCCCCTGGGGAACAGCCGCGCGCGGACCTGGGTCGCCGCCGCGGCGAGGGGTTCGTCGTCTCCCCACGCGCGCAGCGCCGACCCCAGCGCGCTGTCGAGCGCGCCCAGGACCTGATCCAGCTCGGCGTCGAGGCGCCGGGCCTCCCCGCCGTGCAGGACCTGCCCGCGACTGCCCTTCCAGCGCTCCTCGAGCGCCCGCACGGCCTGCGCCGCCTCGAGGGCTCCTCGCACTTGGGCGACCAGCTCCGCGAGGTCCTCGCCGCCGAGCGCCAACCTTTGCTCCATGACCTTCAACGCGAACGTACTGCGGTTCGTGCTGTAGCTCATCACGTTGACCAGCGAACTCAGAGAACTCATGTCCTCCGCTTCCTTCCTGCCGGCTGTCGCCGGCTCTGAGTAGGTGCCGCGACGAATCCGCTCCGCCGCGCGCAGGGTCTTGGACGCCCGCACACCCTCCTCAGGTTCCCGCCAACTTTTCGCCCCGGTCCGCGAACGACTTCACGAACGCCGCGCAGTGGGCCTCCAGGCCTGCTCTGCGCCCGGTTCGCACGAGCGCGAAAAAATGTTCCGCGCACCTCGGAGTGAATAGGCACTCAGGCGGCCTCGTCGCTGCTCCTTCGCGTCCCGCACTCGTCGGCCCCACCAGGCCTCAGGCGAGACGCAGCGCCGTCCCCACGCAGAGGTCCGACGACGCGACCCCCGGCGTCTGAGACGCCCGAACGCGCGCCCCCTGACTCGAGCGCGAGCGAGCGCGTCCTGAGGACGTGCCCATGGCCGACCACTCCCCGGCGTCCACGTCCCTGGGACGTGCGCGCCCCCGGTCGACTCCGACCGCGTACGTCCCCGGGACGTGTCCGCCGCGACTCGACTCCGGGTGCGCATGTCCCTGGGACGTGAACACCCGGGGTCGACTCCGACCGCGCACGTCCCCGGGACGTGAACGCCGGGGGTCGACTCCGACCGCGCACGTCCCTGGGACGTGAACGACGGGGGTCGACCCCCAACGTTCACACCTCACCGACGTCCCGCCCGGAGGTCGACTCCCAGCGCGTAGGTCCCTGGGACCTCGCCGCTTGGGGTCGTTCGCCGCGGGCCCTCACCCAGGGGCATGCCAATCGTGTTCGGGGCTCCGGGCCTCGACCGCGCGGTTAACGCCCTCGGGCTTTGGCAAGCTACAGAAGGTGTTGCGTGGAGGGACCTGGGGAGGCTGCCCCCCGGATCCCGACGGGGTTCCCTCGACCAGCAACGACGCGAGTAGTGCGAGCGCAAAGGCCGAGAGCCCCACAGCCAACCAGGGAGGCCCGAGCAGCTGGAAGCCCGCGACTGACTCGAGGCTTATGAGTGCTCCGGGAACCTCAAGCTGGGGAGAGTAGTACTTGGTGAAGTGGGCAAAGAGCGTCGTAGCACCAGCCGCCCACAGGCCAGAGCCCAAGAGGACCCGTAACTTCGGGCCAGACCCCAGTGCTTCGAGCGTCAGCGGGGATCAGGAGCGGGGAGAGGAACTCGAGCGCACGGCTTCGTCCGCGGACCTTGACCTCGTAGCCATGGGGCGTGCGCTCGAAGCCGAGCACCTGCGCGGCGGGCACCTGGTGGACGTGGCTCGAGCCGACCCCGCGCTGCGCGAACCCTTCGGGCGAGAGCGCGCAGATCGCGAAGCGCCGGCGGGTGTAGCGCCACACCAGCAGGGGGGTGCTCAGGCCCAGCGCGGAGAGCGTGAGCAAGGGCGCGGGCGAGCGCTCGGGCAAGCCAAACGGCTCCAGGGTCCGCGCGAGGCGGGCGAGTCGACCGAGCTTCGTAGACAGCGCCTCGCCGCCCAGCAGCATGGGGCCCAGCAGGACGAGGCAGGGCCCCATGGCCACGCAGAACAGGAGCAGCCCGCGGAGCAACCCGGCGCGGCGCTGCACGACAAAGGGCTCACTGCCAGGTGGGGAGTCGTCCATGGGTCCAGCTTAGCGCGGAGCTCACCGTTCTCCGCCGACACGGGGGCGAGCCCGCGAGGCCTGCTACCCTCGGCGGGTGAACCATCCCGCCTCCCCCCCTCCCGTCGGCCCCGAGGGGAGAGGCTACGACGCCGACAACCCCCGCCGACGCTCACGCAGAGCGGGACGCGAGGCCAAGCGACGCGTCGCGAGGCTGTTCGTCGGGCTCACGGCGTGGCTGTTCCCCTACCTCTACTACGCCTACTGCTGGGTGGTGTGGAAGACGGTCCGGCACCACCACGACCAGCTCAACGGCAAGATCAAGACCGCGCTGACGAAGCACGTGGGGGTCGTCGCGGTCATGTGGCACGAGGAGGTGTTCGCCTCGGCCTTCGCCTACGGCCGGCTCAAGGGGAGCGCGCTCGCGAGCACGAGCAACCTGGGGCGGATCATTACCCGCATGCTGGAGCTGTGCGGCTGCGACGTCTACCGCGGCGGCTCGTCGTGCGGCGGGACCCGGCGGCGCGAGGTCCTGCCCGACATGATCCGCTACATGGATCAGGCCACCCACTGTCTGTATGGGCTGACGGTGGACGGCTCGCGGGGTCCCGTCTACCGGTTCAAGACCGGCGCGCTCGTGATCGCGCGGGCGTGCCGCACGCCGATCTACCTCGTGCGCACCTGGTTCTCGCACAACCTCCGACTCGACACCTGGGACAAGACCGCGATCCCGCTCCCGTTCAGCACCCTGTATCAAGACGTGATCGGCCCCTACTGGGTCCCGCCGGAGACGAGCGACGAGGAGCTGCGCGCGATCCGCGACCACCTGGAGGCGGAGCTGATCGAGCTCGCCGATCGCAGCCTGACCCACGCCGGCGACGTCCGACGCCCGAGCTTCCCCGCGGGCTGGGAGCCGCGCTGGGCCGAGGGTCAGGTCGGGCTCCCCTACGGCCCCCACGACCTGCGCGTGAGCCAGCCGCCGGCCTGGGCCCGTCGGCGTCTGCCGTCCGAGCCCTGCCGCCTGTAGCCTCAGGTCCCGCAGCCGAGTTCGATCTGGACTGCCGGGGCGGCCTCAGTCTCGCGCACCAGGGTCTGCTCGGGAGAGTCGGCGATTCGTCCTGGACCGGGGGCACGCCGGCTGGGTAGGATCTGCGCTGCAGACGGAGAGAGAGGAGTTCAGGAACCCTAAGACGCAGCTCGAGGCCCCCGCGGATCCACGCGTAGGCCACCGTGCTTGCCTCGGCGGGTGAGGCCAGAACTCCCGTGAGCGACTTCAGCTACCTCGACACCCAGCGCCCCCCTCGTCCCGCACCCACCCCCCAGCGGTCGCCGCGCACGGGCAGCGCCGCGACCCGAGCTCGCGGCGTGCTGCGCGCGGTCGTGGGCGTGGTGCTCACCGCGGCCGCGGCCGCGATCACCCTCGGCTCGCAGGCGCGAGTGGTCGGCGCAGGGCTCCTGGCGGTTGGCCTGGCCCTGGCGATCACCGGCACGGCCCAGGCCGTGACGGGCAAGCACGTCGCGGCCAACCCCAAGCTCTAGGTAGGTAGGCCCGCGACGAAGACCCCTCGGCCACCTGCCTGGGGTCCTGCTTGCGCGGCAATCCCGCCTCGCGCCGCAGCGAGCTCGAGATCGCTCGCTCGGCGAGTCCTACGCCCCGGCCTCGGGCGCGCTGCCCCACAGCGAGCTGTAGATCTGGAAGCCGAGCACGGCGAGGTTCAGGAAGAACCCGAGGACGGGGACCGCGAGGGGGAAGGTGCTGACGCCGTGGGGGTCGGGGTCGCGGCGCTTGATCCGCCACAGCGCGAGGTTCACCGCGCAGAACACGACCAGCAGCACGTAGGTGGTGGCGTGGGCCAGGGGCTCGAGGTCGAAGCACAGCGCGAGGGCGAGGATCACGCCCGTGGCGCTGACGGTGGCCCAGATCGGCGTGCGGGTGCGAGCGTTGACCCGGGAGAACAGCCGCGGCGCGAGGCCCTGCTCGCCCATGCCGTAGAGCACGCGCCCGATCATGACGATCTGCACCAGCACCCCGTTGAGGATCGCGACCAGGCTCACCGCGGAGATGATCTTGGGGTAGCTCGGCCCGCGCTTGGCCAGGAGGTCTGCCAGGGGCGCCTCGCTCCGATCCAGCTCCTGGGGAGTGAGCCCCAGCACCGCGATCACCGCCACGAGCACGTAGATCACGGTCAGCGCGACGAGGGAGATCGCGATCGCCCGCGGCATGTCGCGCTCGGGGTGTCTCGCCTCCTCGGCCACGTTGACCAGGTCCTCGAACCCAATGAACGTGAAGAACGCGAGGAACCCGCCGAGCGCGATCGCCTGCCCGTCAGCGAGGCTCGCGGCAGGCAAGAGCTCGGTCCAGCGCTCGCCGAGGTGCGCCAGGTTGGGCGCCCCGAACACGAGCACCAGCACGATCCCCAGCACCTCGATCGCCGTGACCCCTACGATCAGGGCCACCGACTCCTTGATCCCCCACACCGCCACCGCGCCCAGGAGCAGGGTGATCCCCGAGATCACCAGCCAGTCCGGGAGGTCGACGAAGACCCGCACGTAGCCGACGTAGCCGTTGACCACCGTCGCGGTGGAGGCCAGGGCCGAGATCACGATCAGCCAGCCGGTGATCGCCGAGAGCCAGGACAGCCCGAAGGCCCGGTCGACGTAGTTGACCTCCCCCGCGCTCTTGGGGATCCGCGCGGCCAGCTCGCCGTAGCTGAGCCCCGTCAGCCCGGCGATCAGGGCCGCGAACAGGAACGCGCAGGGCGCGAGCATGCCCGCCGCGCCGGCGACCTTGCCCAGGAGCACGTAGATCCCCAGGCCGAGGATCGTGCCCGTCCCGTAGACCACGAGCTGCCACAGCGAGAGCGAGCGCTCGAGGCTCGGCGCGGACTCGGGTGGCGGCGTGCAGGCGTCAGAGGTCACGGCGCGACGCGCCGCGAATCGCGCTCCGAGACCGACGCTCCCGGCGCCTGCGCTTAGCGCGCGCGACCCGACAGCGCTGTCCCACCCCGCGCGCCCGCGCCGCTACGCCACCTGCCCCGGGTCGTCCGGCCGCCCGAGGAGCGCGGTCAGGGTCGCGCGGAAGCTGCCCCGCGTATGGAGGGTGCGCAGGAGCTGGCGCTCCTCGGGCCTCGGCTCGGGCGGCCGGGTGCGGCGGGTGGTTGCGGGGCGCGCGGGGCGCTCGGGGGGGAGGGGGCGGCGGACGGCGCGGGTGGACGCGCGCTCGTCGGCGTCGGCGGGGCGAGGGCAGGGCCCCGGCTCGTCTGCAGCAGGCCCCGCGGGGCGCGCGCGCTCGCCGCCGGCTCGGGGTCGACGTGCGC
>JAWKSZ010000107.1:0-14347 GCA_041402045.1 Planctomycetota bacterium
CCTGGAGGTGCGCGTGGGCGTAGTAGGTCAGCGCGCCGCCCATGTAGAGCACGAACGGCGAGCGCGCCCCCAGCCGCTTGGCGAGGTCCAGGGTCAAGGACACGTCGACGCCGTCGGAGAGGTCGAAGGTCCGGCGGCCGGTGGGCAGGCGGAACAGGAGCCCGGCGGTGACCGCGGGGACGTAGTCGCCGCCCTCGGTGAGCTTGACCCGGCTCTCGAGGATCAGGTCGCTGAAGCCGGTTCCGGCGTGGTCGTAAGCGAAGGGCTGGCCGTCTGGGAGCCGACCCGTCACCTGGTAGCGGTTCTCCGGCACGCGGGAGCGGTCGGCCCCCGGCAGGCTGAAGGCGTCGTGGAAGCCGTCTATGAACGAGTCCATGACGCCGCCCCCCCGCCACTGGTAGGGCAGGTTGATCCCCAGCTCGATCCGGTCGAAGAGCCCCAGGCGCAGGCTCCCGGTGACGGTGCGCACCTCGCCGTCGATCACGTAGCGCCCGTTGGCGAAGGCGTAGGTGTTGGACCACGCGCCGCGCACGGCGAAGCCCACCCCCAGGTGCGGGAGCACCTCGGGGGAGCGGGCCCAGGGGGACAGCCGGTTCAGTTTCAGCAGGTAGGGGTCGCTGATCTCGAACAGGCCCTGCCCCCAGTTGGGCGGGAGCGGCTCCTCGTCGGGGTCGTGGACCCACAGCGGCTCGCCCTCGGCCTCCGCGGAGGGCGCGGCCTCCTGGGCCAGCGCGCACAGCGGCGCGCACAGCGCCAGGAGCAGGAGTCGGCGGTGGATCACGCCTTGCCCTTCGGTTCGGGCGGGCCCTCGGGCACCGCGTCGTGGGGGAGCGGCGGCGCCGCCGGCGGGCGCAGCGCGCGCAACTGCGGGACGGTGAGGAACGCGAGCGAGAGCAGCGCGGTCCCCAGCCCGATCGTGGTCGAGGTCGAGAGCCCGAGCAGCGTGCCCCGGCCCGCGTCGTCGCGGAACTGCTCGAGGCAGGCGCGGGCCAGGCCGTAGCCCAGGCCGAAGCCCAGGAGCACCGTGCCCTCGCGCCGCGGCTGGCGGAACCACAGCCAGATCAGGAACGCCCCCAGGCCGAGGCCCACGACCGAGGCCGGGAGCTGGACCGGGAACACGGGGAGCGAGGTCCCGCCCTCGGCGACCAGGCCTCGCGCGAGGTGGTCCTCGTAGGCCGGGCTCCCGGTGGGGAAGCGCACGCCCCAGTCGTCGGTGACGTAGCCGTAGTCGCAGCCGTAGAGGAAGCAGCCGACCCGCGTCAGGCCCAGGCCCAGGGCCATGGTCGGCGCCGCCGCGTCGCCGAAGCGCCAGAAGGGGACCTTGTAGAGCCGCGCGGCCACGATCCCGGCCAGCGTCGCCGAGACGAAGGCGCCGTAGGCCGTGCGCCCGGAGTGGGTCAGCTGGAACAGCTCGCTGAACGGGCGACCGTTGACGATCAGGTCGTGCACCCGGCCGCCCACGAGCCCGACCACGATCACGGTCAGGACCATCCACCACGCCCGGCGCTCCTCGATCCCCGAGCGCCGGCTGAGGTAGACCGCGAGGTGCGCGCCGATCACGCACGACAGCCCGAGCATGACGCCGTAGCTGAAGACGGGGTGACCGTTGGGCAGGGTGAACAGGACCGGCAGCATGGGCGCGATCTTACCCGTTCGGTCGGCTCACGCTCCGCGCCGGTGGATCAACTCCCAGGCGCGCTCCAGGATCGGGCGCAGGTTGGGGAACGCGACCTCGGAGATCGCGTCGCGCCCGCGGATCCACTCCACGCCCACGATCCCCTCGATCAACGCCGGGTTGAAGTCCGGCGTGGGGTTGTCGCAGCGCAGGAGGAAGTAGTGCACGGTCTTGAAGATCGCCTTGCCCTCCGGCGTGCGGAAGGCGTAGCGGTTGGCCGCGAGCTGCTCGACGACCTCGACCTCGTCGGCGATCCCGAGCTCCTCGCGCACCTCGCGCACCGCGGCCTGGGCCGGGGTCTCCCCCGGCTCGAGCTTGCCCTTGGGCAGCTCGAGCCGCCCGTCGGGGCCCCAGCGCCCGCTGCGTCGCTGCCGCCGGCGGCGGCCGCTGCTCTTGCGCCGCTCCACACCGCTCGGCGGCGACGCGCTCTCGCGCCGACGCTCGACCTGGCGGCGATCCGAGGGGTCCCGCGGCTCCTCGTCAGGGGAGATCCCCAGGTCCTCGAGCATCATGCGCCGCGTCTCCTTGCGCGGCTTGGTGCGGATCAGGGCGAACTCGACGTCGGGCTCGGTCCCCCGCACCAACACCCCGCCCGCGGAGATCTGGCGCGTGAAGCCCGGGCGCAGCGAGAGCAGATACTTGAGCGGCACCGCGTCCGCGGCGACCAGCCGGTCGCCGCCCACGTCGAAGGGGATCCCCTGCCGGTTGGCCCGCGCGACCTCGACCACGAGCACGCGGTCGTCGTCGGCGTGGAACGGCTCCTCCAGCCGCAGCTCGTGCCCGGCGCTCAGCCCGCCCGCCTCGAGGATCGACTCGCGCTCCCCCGGCTCGAGGATCGCGAAGGCGAAGTCGTCGAGCTCCGTCGGCTCGCGCTGGATCCGGATCCCCGGCACGCTGTGCCCGGAGCGCGCGCGGATCCGGGCGCCGACCAGCTCGAAGCGCCCGTTGCCCGAGTCGGCGACCACGTCGGCGACCTGCGCCGAGCTCAGCTCGAAGGGCAAGCGCTGCCGCACGTTGATCTCGCGCACGAGGTCGGCGACCTCGACCCAGCCCTCGGTGTGCAGGGTCAGGCCCACGGTGTCCGGGCGGTGACGCAACAAGAAGGCCAGCAGCTTGCTGACCTTGATCGCGTCGAACGCTCCGTCTTGGGGGACTGACACCACGCCGCCTTACACCACGACTTATAGCAGCTCGCCGAGACTCAGGCACGCGCGGCCTGCTCGGCGGGGCTCTGTGGGGCCGGGCTTCCGGGTTACGCTCTGCGGGTGAGCGACGCGCCCCCGCGGATCCTGATCGTGCGACTCTCGGCGCTGGGCGACGTGATCCACGTGCTCCCCGCGCTGAGCGCGCTGCGCCGGCACTGGCCCGACGCCCACCTCGGCTGGGCGGTGGAGACCGCGGCCGCGTCCCTGCTCCTGGGGCACCCCCAGCTCGACCGGGTGCACGTGATCGCGCGCAAGGAGTGGGCCACGCGGCTCAAGCGCGGGGCGGGGCTCTCGGTGGGCACCGAGGCGCGGCAGGCGGTGGCCGAGATCCGCGCCGAGGGCTACACCCACGCGATCGACTTCCAGAGCAACTTCCGCTCGAGCCTGGTGGCCCGGCTCTCTGGCGCCAAGGTCCGGGTGGGGCAGCCCAAGCCCTTCGCCAAGGAGTTCAGCCCGCTGTTCAGCACCCTGCGCCCGGACCCGATCGACCCCCAGGCGCACAAGATCCTGCGCAATATGGAGTTGCTTCGCCCGCTGGGGGTCGCGCTGGACCCGGTGCCCCGGGGCGAGCTGCCCCCGCGCGACCCGACCGTGGCTGCCGAGCTCCGCGGGCAGCCGGGGCCCCACGTGCTCGTGCAGCCCGGCGTCAGCCGCTTCGGCGCGCTCAAGGCCTACCCCGCCGCCCACTACGTCCAAGTCGCCCGCGGGCTCGTGGCGAGCGGCGCGCGGGTGTGGATCTCCTACGGCCCCGGCGAACTCCCGCTGGCCGAGCACGTGGTGGCCGGGGCCCCGGGCGCGCGCCTGGCCCCCGAGACCCGCTCGGTCCTGGACTTCGTGGCCCTGCTCGAGGCCGCGGACCTGTTCGTGGGGGTGGATTCGGGCCCGCTGCACCTGGCCGCCTGCGTGGGCACGCCGGTGCTCGGGCTCTACGGACCCAAGTCCCCCTCGATCTACGGCCCGTTCTTCGAGCCGTCCCGGGTGGTCCGCTCGGGCTACCCCTGCTCGCCCTGCACCTACCGCCGCTGCCCGCTGCCCGAGGTGCGCCCGGAGGAGACCCCCACGGGTACCTGGCGTATCTCGCCGTGCATGGACACTCTGGACCCGCAGGACGTGCTGGCCGCAGCCCTCGAGCTGCTGCCGCCGCACGATCCGTCTTCTACAATCCGGGGAGCCGAGGGGGTCCCATGACCGAGGAACACGAAGGCGCCGTGTTCGAGCCGCTGAACCCGACCAGCACGCGCACGGAGTCGGCCGAGCCCGAAACCTCGACGCCGCTGGTCATGGAAGGCGACGAGCCCGAGGACCCGGAGCAGACGTTCCAGGGCCCGCCGTACGCCGAGCTCCTGGGCGAGGTCAAGGCGCTGCGCTCGCGGAACCAGCTCTTGCGGGCCGAGCGCACCTCCATGGCCGGGCGCAAGTACGCGCTCGAGGTCGTGATCGAGTCGCTGCGCGAGAAGCTCGAGAACCTGACCGACCTCGCCGCCGAGCTCGAGGCCCCGGGTGAGCTGGGCGAGGCGCTGGAGGAGATCCGCCAGACCCTGGGCGACGCGCGTCGAATCGCCGAGAGCAAGAACGTGCTCGAGGGCGAGCTCGAGGAGGAGCGCGCCGCGCGCCTGCGCGAGCGGCAGGCCCTCGAGATCCGGGTCAGCGAGCTGCAGGAGGAGTCGATCGGCTTCCGCTCGGAGCGCGACTCGCTGCGCGAGCGCCTGGGCGTCTCCGACCACCAGCTCAAGGAGGCCAAGGCCAAGCTGCGCGAGTTCGAGAGCCTGCGCGAGCGCGCGGCCACGAGCCTCGAGGAGGCGGTCGAGGCCGAGGCCAGGCTCCAGCACGTGGAGACCGAGCTCAAGGCCGTGCGCACCACCCTCGAGAGCCGCGACAGCGAGCTCGTCGACCTGCGCACCCGGCGCGTCGAGCTCGAGGAGGAGCTCGTCGCCGCGCGCTCCACGACCGCGGCGATCGAGACCCGGATCGCCTCGATCGAGGCCGAGCGCGAGGGCGTGCGCGCCGAGCTGATCGCGGCCCAGGAGAAGCTCGGCTCGCAGACCGTCGACAGCGAGCAGCTGCGCGCCCTCGAGGCCGAGCTCCAGACCGCGGTCCAGGAGAAGGAGGCCTCGGAGGAGGCCTACCGCCAGCTCTACGAGAACGCCGAGGCCTGGGAGGCCCGGGCCAACGAGCTCGAGGAGGCGCTGAGCGCGACCCAGGGCCTGCTCAACGACCGCGAGCAGGAGCTCCAGGATCGCCTCGAGCAGCTCAAGGACTCCCAGGAGGAGGCCCTCGAGTCGCGCTCCGAGGCGGAGCAGCTGCGCGCGGCCAAGGAGGCCCAGGCGCGGGAGCTGCTCGAGACCCGGAACCAGACCGGGCGGCTCAAGCGCGACGCCGAGGAGGCCGACGACCTGCGGCAGAAGCTCAAGCGCCGCGACCAGCAGCTCGAGGAGGTCAACGACACGATCCGCGAGCTGCGCCCGCTCCTCGACGACCTCGACAAGGAGAACCGCCGCCTGGCCCGGCTCCTCGGCGACGCCCGCTCCCGCGGCCGCGTCGACGTGGAGGAGCTGCTCAAGCGCGAGAAGCTCCTGCGCAAGCTCGACAAGCTCGCGAGCCAGCGCAAGGACTGAGGCCGGCGGTGATCAGCAAGGTCCACGTCCAGAACTACCGCTGCCTGAAGTCGGTCGACGTGGACCTGGCGCCGCTGACGGTGTTGATCGGTGAGAACGACACCGGCAAGTCGAGCTTCCTCGGCGCGCTCAAGAACTTCCAGGTCAACGACTGGGACAACCCGGAGAATCGACGTCTGGGTACTGAGCGAGGCAGTATTCGAGGCTGGAATGAGCGTGGAGACGAGTCGGAGCGAGGAGTCGGCATTGGGAAGGGCGCTACGCTTGGCTGGAAGCTAGACGCGATCCACTTGGTCTCATTGCCAGCGAGTGGGCCGGCCATGACCGCCGAGGGAACCGATTCCATGCGGCTTGGCAATGACGGCGCCGGTGTCCCCGCGCTCCTCGACCACTTCCTACGGACCGACAGGGAGCGCTTCGATAGCTATCTGCGAGAGGCCAAGCAACGCATTCGAGGGCTGAGCGACCTCAAGATCCGCCTGGCTGACCAAAACCGCCATGTCGCGCTCGACCTCAAGCTTGAATCGGGTTACGAATTCTCGGCGGACCAGGCTTCCGCAGGCGTCAAGAACCTCCTCTACTTCATCGCCTTGGCTCACCACCCGTCTCCGCCAGACCTCCTCCTCCTCGAGGAGCCAGAGAACGGCCTTCATCCCAGACGTTTGTCGTACGTGATCCGCCTGCTTCGCGCGCTCTCCAAAGGTGAGTTCGCCTACGGCGGGACTCGCCCCTGCCAGGTCGTGCTCTCGACACATTCCCCCTACCTCTTGGACGAGATTGACCCTGAGACCGAGCAGGTTCTCGTGTTTAGCCGTGAGAACGACGGCAGCCGCACCGCCAAAGCAATCGACAAAGAGGGCCTGAAGGTGTTCCTCGACGAGTTCAAGCTGGGCGAAGTGTGGTTTAACGAGCAGGAAGCCGGGCTCACGAAGCCTTGAGCAAGGGCGCGCTGCAGCTCGCGATCCTAGGCGACGGCAGCCGCGACGAGGCCATGCTGCCTGGGCTGCAGACGTTCGCGAACGGGTGTACGACTGGGTCGACCCACTCTGCAGACGTTCGCGAACGGGTGTACGACTGGGTCGACCCACTCTGCAGGCGTTCGCGAACGGGTGTACGACCAGGTCGACCCACTCTGCAGGCGTTCGCGAACGGGTGTACGACCAGGTCGACCCACTCCGCAGGCGTTCGCGAACGGGTGTACGACCTCGGGCACACCGGTTCCGGGACACGTAACGCGGCGTATTCCTGTGCATAGCGCAGCGGCTGGGGTACACGGGGACGCGGCGATCCAAGGCGGGAAGATGCCTTTGACCGCAAAGGACGCAGAGGGCGCAAAGGGACGCAAAGGCTGGCGACTCCGAACGCTGCGAGGAAGCCGCGGACCCTGCTCGTGAGGAAGTTCGAGGGTAGCTCCGCGCGAGCCGGACCTGGCGGAGCTGGTCCGCGGGGGGAACTCCTGTCCCAGTCAACCTTTGCGTCCCTTTGCGTCCTTTGCGTCCTTTGCGGTTCAAGAGCATCTACCCGGCCTCGACCCGCTAGGTCCCTGGACAGCCGAGCTGCCGTACGACTGGGTCGACCCTCTCCGCAGGCGTCCGCGAAGGGCGTTACGGCCAGACCGCTCCGCGTGCGTTCCCGAACGACTTACGCGCGCTCGCGGGGGTGGACCTTGAGCGGGGGCGCTGGGCGCTCGCGCTCGCGGCGGCTCGAGCGGGGCTCGACGCGGGGGCACTCGGCCTCGAGGGAGGCCTCGTGCTCCTTGTGTTGCTCTTCGGTGCGGCGGAGCGCCATGGGCACCACGAAGGGCAGGAGCAGGTTCAGCCCGGGGCAGGCGCCGAGGAGGGTCAGCGCCAGGTGCTGGCGGCCGGTGAGCGCCCAGGCGGCCTCGCTGGCCGCGCGCAGGCGCTCGACGGTCGCGGTCGGCGCGCCGCGGGTCACGAGCCGCGCCTGCTGCTGACCGCGCTCGTGGCGCACCCAGGCCCCGCGCAGGGCGTGGAGGTGCGCGGTCAGGAGCAGAGGGAAGGCGCAGAACACCCCGAAGGCGGTCAGGTTCCAGGCGTCCTCGTCGATCAGCCCCAGGACCCAGCAGTTGACGGTCACGAGCAGGAGCAGCACAGGCAGGAGCGCGGTCACCCACAGCAGCGCCTTGCGGGCGGTGTCGGCGGGGGTCACGCCGAAGGCGCGGGCGTGGACCTTGTAGAGCTTGACCTTCAGGTCCGGGCGCTCGACCTCGGCGAAGGGCGGCTCCTGGGCCTGGTTCGCCTGCTTGTGCTCGAGGAACGTGCGCTCGGCGCGGAAGGCGGACGCGAGCCCCAGGGTCAGCGCGTCCACGACCCAGCCCGCGCTGGGGCTCGGGTCGCCGCCGAAGGCGGCGTAGGCCTCGAGCTGGCGCTCGGCCAGGGGCCGCGGCGGGCCCGCGTCGAGGGCCGCCGAGCGCGCCAGGGAGCTCTCGTGCCCGCAGCTCGCGCAGCCCTCGCCCTCGGACCAGCACCCGGGGTGGTGCCGCGAGAGGCAGCGTCCGCAGGCGAGCCAGCCCTCGGCCTCGATCTCGATCCCGTCGTGGCAATACGGACAGCGGTTGAGGCCCTGTGCGCTCACCGTCGGCGGGTCGTGGTCGTGCATGGCGCTCAGCCTAGCCTCGCCCTGTCGGTCCGTCAGGCCGGTCGATCCTGGGCGAAGCTTCCTCCCGGGCGAGCGCAGGGCAGCGGGCTCGTGGGGATCGTGAACTCCGGCTCAGAAGACCGCGCCCTCGGCCTCGAGGGCTGCGATCGCGGCGCCGTCGAAGCCCAGGAGCTCGGCGAGCACGCTCCGGGTGTCGCAGCCCGCCTCCCCCGGCGCCTTGACGCCCTCGGGGTCGCAGGGTGGGTCGAAGCGGAACGGCGGGCGCGGGGGCAGCAACCCGCGGGCGACGACCTGGGGGTCACGCTCGAGCTCGTCGTAGGTCCGCACCGGGCTGAAACAGCAGCCGGCCGGCTCGAGCAGCGCGCACCAGGCGGCGAGGGGGCGCTCGGCGAGGAGCGCGGCCACGTCCTCGATCAGGCTCGCGTCGAACTGGCGCCCGACCCAGGCCTCGCGCTCGACGGCGGCGCAGAAGCGCTGCCAGAACGTGGGCTCGAGGGCGGCCAGGGCGCAGGCGCGGCCGTCCTGGGTGGCGTAGGTGCGGTAGCAAGGCACGGCCCCGGTCAGGAGCCCGCTCCCCGGCGTCCAGCGCTCGCCGGCCAGGTGCGCGCCGAGGCCCATGGTCTGGAGCGAGACCAGCGCCTCGAGCATGCTCGTGTCGACCACGCGCCCGCGCCCGGTGGTCTGACGCTCGTGGAGCGCGAGCAGGATCCCGATCGTGGCCCCGAGGGCCGCGCTCATGTCGCCCAGCTGGATCCCGGGGACGACGGGGACCCCCGACGGATCGACGGACTGGCTGAGGGCGCCGGCGTAGGCCTGGTAGTTGAGGTCGTGGCCGGGAAAGTCGCGGTAGGGGCCGTCGCTCCCGTAGCCGCTCAGCGAGCAGCGGATCAGGCGCGGGTGCTCGGCGGGGTTCACCCCCAGGCGCTCGATCACCCCCGGGCGGAAGCCCTCGACGAGCACGTCGGCCTCGGTCAGCAGCGCGTTCAGGGTCGCGACCCCGTCGGGGTGCTTGAGGTTCAGCCCCAGGCTCTGCTTCCCGCGGTTGAGCAGCCCGAAGACCTGCGAGACCCCGTCCTCGTCGTAGGGCGGGAAGCGCCGGGCCGGGTCGCCGCCGGGGGCCTCGACCTTGACCACCCGCGCCCCGTGGTGCGCCAAGAGCCAAGTGGTGTAGGGCCCCGGGAGGTGCCGGGTGAGGTCGATCACGAGCAGGTCGGCGAGCATGAGGCCTCCGCGGGCAGCCGCCCTCCCGGGCTGCCCCCCGAGGACCCTACGGCGAGAGGGGGCGCGGAGCAATCCGCCGGGTCATGCGCTGGCTCGCCCCCCGCTCGGTGACGTAGAGTAGGGCGCAGTCGGGGAGGGCGCTTGGCGACGGACGAGGAGCTGCGCGAAGTCGTGCTCGGCAATCGCCTCGCCAGCAAGGCGCAGGTGGCCGAGGCCGCAGCCTGGAAGGCGGAGCACCACCCGGACAAGGACCTGGCCGAGGCGCTGTTCATGCGCGGCGAGATCGACCGCGCCCAGGTGACCCTCGTGCGCCGCGTGGCCAAGATGCAGCGCAAGGGCTCGCGGCCGTCGGAGCGCGCCCCCCGCGCCGAGACCGCGACCCCGGTCGAGGAGCAGGAGACCAAGGAGCTGCCCAGCAAGCGCCCCGAGCCCGAGCTCCCGGCGCCGACCAAGGCCAAGACCCCGCCCCAGGGCAAGCCCGCCGCCAAGAAGAAGCCCAAGCCCGCCGCCAAGACCCCCGCCGCGGGCGCGCAGAGCTCGAAGGCCCTGGCCGCGGTCAGCGCCAGCCGCAAGCTGCGCCGCGCCGACCCCGAACGGATCGGGCGCTACACGCTGATCGAGCGGATCGCCAAGGGCGGCATGGGCGTGGTCTACAAGGCGCGCCACGAGGAGCTCGACCGCGTGTTCGCGCTCAAGGTCCTGAGCGAGCGCATGGCCAACAGCCAGGAGGCGCTGACCCGCTTCCAGCGCGAGGCCAAGATCGCCGCGCGGCTGGACCACCCGAACGTCGTCCGCGTGCACGACGCCGGCGCCGACGGGGAGTACGCCTACCTGGTCATGGACCACGTCGACGGTCCGGACCTCGACACCGTGATCGAGCAAGAGGGCGTGGGCGTGCGCAAAGCGGCGCAGATCGCGGCCGCGATCGCCGACGCCCTGGACCACGCCCACGGCCAGGGGATCGTGCACCGCGACGTGAAGCCCGACAACGTGCTCCTCGACCGGCGCACCGGGCAGCCCAAGATCACCGACTTCGGGATCGTGAAGGACCTGACCGAGGACGCCGACGACCTCAAGCTCACCCGGACCGGGTTCACCCTGGGCTCGCCCTGCTACATGTCGCCGGAGCAGGCGCGGGGTCAGCACGACCGGGTGGGCGTGCGCTCGGACGTGTACTCGCTGTGCGCGACGCTCTACGAGATGCTCACCGGGCAGCCGCCCTTCGACGGGGACGCGATCCACCAGATCATGGTGAAGGTGATCGAGGAGCACCCCGCCGAGGTGCGCACCTTGAACCCTTCGATCCCGGTCGACCTGGCGGCGATCGCGATGAAGGGCCTGGAGAAGGACCCCGGCCGACGCTACGCCAGCGCCAAGGAGCTGGCCCAGGACCTGCGCCGCTTCCTCAAGGGTGACCCGGTGCTGGCCAAGCCCCCGGGCTTCGGGACCAAGCTCGCCCGCGCCGCGCGCCGCAACCGGACCCTGATCTTCCTGACCGTGGTCCTGGGCGCGGGGCTCCTGGGCACCGGGCTCTGGGGCTGGCAGCAGGAGCGCACCCGCCGCGAGCAGGAGCGCGTGGCGCGCCAGGAGCAGATCGACCAGGCCCTGAGCCTGGTGCGCGCGGCCCGCAAGCAGGAGGACGCGAGCGAGAAGCGCCGGGGCTACCTGGACGCGCTGCTCAAGCTGGAGCAGGTGCTCCTGGCCCGGCCCGACCACGCCGAGGCCCTCGAGGCCAAGCAGGGGGTGATCCTCGAGCTGGGCGACCACCTGATCGAGGCCGGCGAGGCGACCTTCGCCGAGTTCGTGTTCGGCCTGGGGCAGAGCGTGGTCGATCCCGCGGTGATCGCCTCGCGCCTGGCCGCGGCACGGCTGGGGCACTGGGCCGAGGAGGCGCAGGAGCGCGAGCGGGCGGGCGACCTGCGCGAGGCCCGGCGCCTGTATCAGAGCGGGCTCGAGGAGCTGACCCGCGCCGGGTTCGGGGCCGACTACCTGCGCGACAAGGTCGCGAGCCTGGACGTGGCCCTCGAGCGCGAGCGGCTGGAGCGCAGCCTGGCCGAGCTCGAGCGCCTGGCCGAGGCCGCGGCGGCCAAGGGCGACCACCTCGCGGCCATGGGGGTCTACGACCGCGCCTGCCAGCTCGACCCGCAGAACGAGGACCTCCCGGTCAAGCGCGCGAACCAGGAGCGGCTGGTGCTCGCCGAGCTCGACGAGCTGGCCAAGGAGGCGGCGACCGCGCGCGGCGCGGCGCTGACGTCCCTCGGCTCCGGCCCCGACCCCGAGCGCGAGGACCGCGTCGCGGCGCTGTTGACCGGCGCCGACGCGACCCTCGCACGGGGCGAGGAGCTGCGCAGCTCCGGCGCCTACGGCGAGGCGCGGGTCGCCTACCGCGAGGCCAAGCTCGGCTTCGCCGAGGCCGCGTCCCGCTCCACCGCGATCCGGGCGCGCACCCAGTGCGAGCAGGCCGAGCGCCGAGCCGAGGAGCAGCGCGCGCGGAGCTTCGCCCCCAGCGAGTTCGGCCGCGCGCGCGAGCTCGCGCTGCGCGGGCGCAGGGCGCTGGAGGCCGGCGACTACGAGGACGCGGCCCAGCAGTTCGAGTCGGCGGCGAGCCTGTTCCGCAGCGCCGCGCGCACCGGCGAGGGCAAGGGCGACGTCTCCACCGCCCGCGCCGCGGCCCAGGAGGTCCGCGCCGCGCTGCACCAGGCGATCGGCCCCCAGCCCGAGCTCCTGCGCTACCAGAGCGCCGAGCAGAACTACCGCCAGGCGGAGCTGCACTTCTCCCGGGCCGAGTATTCCCTGGCGAAGACGCTCTACGAGACCGCGCAGGAGGAGTTCGAGGTCTTGCTCGCGGCCAAGGACGCCCTGCTCGAGGCGCTGGGGCTCCGGACCCAGGTGCGCCAGGTGCGCGCCGAGGCGACCCAGTACGAGGCCGCGCGCTTCTCGGCGGAGGAGTTCGAGTCCGGCGTCCAGGCCCAGTCGAGCGGCGAGGGCGCCCTCGAGCGCGGCGTGTTCGCCGACGCGTTGACCGACCTGGGCAAGGCGCTCTACCGCTTCCAGCTCGCGCTGCGCGCCTCCCAGCCGCGGCACGAGAGCATGCTCGAGGCCCAGGAGGCCCGCGCGATCGCCGAGGGCCTACGCGACCGCGTGCGCGAGGCGCGCCTGACCTGGAAGCCCGACTACAAGGAGGGCGAGCGCCAGTTCCGCGACGGCGAGGGCCTGGTCGACGAGGGCAACTTCAAGTCCGCCAAGCGCAAGTTCGAGCGCGCGGCGGCCTACTTCCGCAAGATCGAGTTCTGAGGCGAGGGCGTGGCCGCTCCGGCGCAGCCCTCTGGCTACGCGCGCGTGCGGACGAGAGAGTTCAACCGCCAAGGCCGCCAAGGCCGCCAAGGCTCCGCCGGGGACCTGCCGCGTCGACCAAAGAGAGTGGGTGGCTCCGCTCCTGCGCACCGGGCCTCAGCGGTGCCTAGTCCATGTGCGCCTCGACCCAGCGGAGCTACCTATCCTCTCCGTAGCGGAGGCGCATGGCGGAGCCTTGGCGCCCTTGGCGGCCTTGGCGGTTGAACCGTCGATCGGCGCGAGATCGAGTCAGCGAAGCTCCCACCGAGCGCGACCGCGCCTGCGCGGAGCTTCCGTGTTGGGTGGGGATCCCACGGTGGCGCCCCCGACCTCGGTCCTTGCGAGGGTCAGCTCGGGCAGGGGCAGGGTCCCTCACGCGCGTGACAGACCCCCCACTGCCCCCGGTAGCAGAGGGTGGAGGTGCCGCGGGCGCCGGGCGGTGAGCTCGGCGTCCAACGCTTGCCGAGCTCGGAGCTCGGCGGGCGCGGTCGGCGTTTCGCCCTCCGTGTTCCCTCGCGTTCCGCTCACTTCCCCACTAGCGATAGCTCAACGGTAGAGCGTCAGACTCGAAACCTGACGGATGTGGGTTCGATTCCCACTCGCTGACCCCTCCTTCTCCAGGAGGAACACGGCTGTTAACCGTGCTCTCAGGGGGGAGGCGGCGTCCTGCGTCGTGCTCCAGCGCCGCGGTCCCTCGGGTCCGCGGGGCACCGCCGCCGGCCGGCCATGCGGTGCGCACCCGCCCCGGGCCCTCCCCCGCTCCGCGCCTCGGCGCGCGGTGGGATCGAGGGCTCGGGTCCGCTGCGCGACCCCGCCCCAGGCCGCGGGGAGCCCTCGCAGCGCGCCGTCTCCCTCCGCCCTTCACCCGGGGCCTCGCGGCCCCTTCGCGCACTCCCACGTCGCCCCGTCGACAGGAGGTCCTCATGTTCCACCGAGTTCGTATCGGCCGCCGCGAGCGCGGCTTCGCCCTGTTCAGCGGTGACCTGGTGCGCTACCTGCGCCCCGGCGTGCACTGGATCCGCAGCGCCTACACCCTGGAGCGGGCGTCCTTCGAGACCCCGACCCTGAACAGCCCCCACCTCAAGACCCTCCTGCGCGACCCGCAGGTCCAGGCCGAGCTGACCGTGCTCGACCTGGCCCAGCACGAGCGGGCGGCGGTGTGGGTCGACGGCCGGCTGCACGGCGTGTGGGGTCCGACCCACGGCGGCCCGGTCGCCTACTGGAACGAGGCCGGCGCGCTGCGCGTGGAGCGCTTCGACGCCGACGAGCTCGAGCTGCGCCACCCGCAGCTCGACCGGATCCTCGCGCACCCGCGCGGCGCCGCCGAGCTGGTGCCGGTGACCGTGCCCCCGGGGCACCGGGGCCTGCTCTACGTGGAGCAGGTCCTGCGGCGGGAGCTCGCCCCCGGGCGCTACGCGCTCTGGCGCGGGGTCCACGACACCACCGCGACCGTGATCGATCAGCGCACCCAGACCCTGGACCTCAGCGGTCAGGAGGTGCTGACCGCCGACAAGGTCACGCTGCGGATCAACCTCAGCGCGACCTGGCGCGTGGCCGACGCGCGGGGCTGGCACGAGGCGGCCAACGACCCCCACGCGGTGCTCTACCGCCAACTGCAGCTCGGGCTGCGGCGCGCGGTGGGCACGCGCACCCTGGACGAGGTGCTGCAGGGCAAGCAG
>JAWKSZ010000108.1:0-13430 GCA_041402045.1 Planctomycetota bacterium
GGGAGCGCGCCGGGGGAGCTGCTCCGCGCCCTTCGCGGGCGACCCCTCAGGCTCCGCGCCCGGTCTGCCCGTGCCCGCCCGACCGCGCCCCGACCCAGGTCGCTGCCTCCAGCCGAACGGGCCGTCCGTTCAGGAGACCTTGGAGCCGGGGGCGACCTCGCGCTCGGCGCGGAGGAGCACTGCGGCGTCGCCCACGTCGTTGCCCGCGAGGACCATGCCCTGGCTGAGCACGCCGCGGATCTTGCGCGGGGCGAGGTTCGCCAGGTAGACGACCTGGCGCCCGACGAGGGCCTCGGGCTCGTACCAGGCGCGGATCCCGCTGAGCACGGTGCGGGTCTCGCCGTCCGCGAGCTCGAGGGTCAACTGCAGCAGGCGGTCGGCCTTCTCGACGGCGCTGGCTGCCTTCACCGTGGCGATCCGCAGGTCGAGCGCGGCGAAGTCCTCGAAGGCGACCTCGGCGGCGGGGCCGGGAGGCGGGGCCTTCTCCTTCTTCGCCTTGGGCTTGGCCTTCGCCGCCGGCTTGGGCGCAGGGGCCTCCTTCGGCGGCTGCTTGCGCGGGAACAGGCCCTCGCCGCCGGAGATCGGGGTCCCCGGCTTCAACTGACCCCAGGCGCTCCAGGCCTGGAGCTGGCCCTCGCCCGCGGCGAGCTGCTCGGCGTAGTGGGCGCAGCCCAGGCGCTCCCAGATCGCCGCGCACTTCTCCGGGAGCAGCGGCCACAGGAGCAGCGACGCCACGCGCAGGGCCTCGGCGCAGGTGCCGAGGATCGTGCCCACCGCCGGGCGCTGGGCCTCGTCCTTGGCGAGCTTGAAGGGCTGGGTGCGCTCAATGAACCCGTCGATCGCGCGCACCACGCCCAGGCCCTGGCTGGCGGCCTCGTCCAGGCGCAGGTCCTGGAACGCCGCGAGGGCGGCCTTGACCGCGGCCTCGGTGGTCTCGCGCACCGCCTGAGCGCCCTCGACCTCGGGGCCCGGGGCCGGGAGGTGCCCGCCGAAGTAGCGCTGGGTCATGTTGACCACGCGGTTCAGGCAGTTGCCGAGGGTGTTGGCCAGGTCGGCGTTGTAGACCTCGCGGAAGCGGTCGGCGGAGAAGTCGCTGTCGGTGGTCCCGGTCGGGCCCTGGGTGATCAGGAACCAGCGCAGGGCGTCGAGGCCGTAGTCGGCGACGTAGCCGTCGAGGCGCTCGAGGTCTATGAAGTTGCCCAGGCTCTTGCTCATCTTGGCGCCCTCGGACGTCCAGAAGCTGTGGGCGTAGAGCGTGCCCGGGAGCTCGACCCAGGCGTAGGCCTCGTGCTGACCGAGGGCGAGCAGGAGCGCGGGCCAGATCACGGCGTGGAACCAGAGAATGTCCTTGCCCACGTACTGCACCGTCGCCGGCCACAGGGCGCGGCGCTCGTCGGTGTCGACGGTGGTCAGGTAGTTGAGCAGGGCGTCGATCCACACGTAGATCGTGTGCGCGTCGTCGCCGGGGACGGTGATCCCCCAGCCCGCGACGCCGGTGCGGCTGATCGGCACGTCCTCGAGCCCCTCGGCGATCCGGCCCAGGACCTCGTTCTTGCGCGCCTCGGGGCGCACGTGGAACACGTCGTCCTGGATCAACTGCTGCAACTGCTCGGCGTAGCGGCTGAGGCGGAAGTAGTAGTTCTTCTCGCTCTTGCGCACGAGCGGCTTCTTGTTGATCGGGCTCGTGTAGTCGAGCTTCTTGGCCTTGGCCTCGGGGACGTACTCCTCCTGCCCGGCGTCGTACCAGCCCTCGTAGTCGCCGAGGTAGACGTCCCCCGAGTCCAGGAGCGTCTTCACGTAGGCCGTGACCCGGGACTTGTGGCGCTCTTCGCTGGTGCGAATGAAGTCGTCGTGGGTGAAGCCCAGGCGCTCGAAGGTGTCGCGGAACGCCTTGGCGTTCTGGTCGGCCCAGGCCTGGGTCGTGAGCCCCCGCTCCTTGGCCGCGTCCACGACCTTGGTCGCGTGCTCGTCGGTGCCGGTGAGGAAGAACACCCGCTCGCCCAGCAGCCGGTGGTGCCGCGCGACGCAGTCCGCCAGCACCGTGGTGAACACGTGCCCAATGTGGGGCCGATCGTTGACGTAGTAGATCGGCGTCGTGACGTAGAAGCTCTCGTGGGTCATAGGGCGCCGATTCTACGGTCTGAGCCGGTGAGGGGGTCGGTCGGGTCGCTGGGCAGGGGCGCAGCTCGCCTGCGCCGCGGTAGGACGTAGGCCGTGCCCCTCGCGGTCCGTGTAGGGGCGCAGCTCGCCTGCGCCCATCCCACCCGCGCGGCGGGTGGGCTCAGCGGAGCTCCCGCGGCAGGGCGACGCATGCGGCGCCTCACCTGCGCCCAGCCCACCCGCGGCGGGGTGAGGCGTAGCGGAGCTCTCGCATGCGGTGTAGGGGCGCAGCTGGCCTGCGCCCATCCCACCCGCGCGGCGGGTGGGCCCAGCGGAGCTCCGCGGCTGCGCGCGCGTGGTGGTGATGGGATGGGCGCAGGCAAGCTGCGCCCCTACATCATGAACGTGAACATCAGGGACCGCACGGCGGACGGGGGACGGCGCATCGATCTGTTCACCTCCGCTTGACCGACGGTCGAGCCGCTCGCGGCCTGTCGCGGGATCCCAGCCGGCTCCTGCGGTAACATCGCGTCCCGGGGATCACGGTGGCGAAGTCGACGAAGACGTCCAAGGCGAAGCCCGCGGCCAAGACCAAGGCCGCGAAGAAGACGTCGTCGAAGAAGGCCGCCAAGAAGAAGCCCGCCGCCAAGAAGGCGAGCGAGAAGAAGGTCGCGGCCAAGAAGCCCGCCGCCAAGAAGGTCGCGAAGAAGAAGGCCCCCGCGAAGAAGGCCGCGACCAAGAAACCCACCGCCAAGAAGAAGCCCGCGACGAAGGAGCCCACGGCGAAGCTGTTCCGCTTCGAGGAGGAGGCGACGCCGCGGGTGCGCTACGGGGGCGAGCGGATCAACGCTTGGCCGTGCTACGGGCGGGCGCCGTCGCGCTCGAGCGCCATGCGCGAGGCCTTCGCGCCGCCGGTGGAGACGCGCTGGACGCTGCGCCTGAACGCGCCGGCCTGCGCCAGCCCGGCGGTGGGCCAGGACGGGCTGCTCTACGTCCCGGACCGCGAGGGCGGGCTCTACGCCTTCGAGCTCGAGACCGGGGAGGGCCGCTACGCGCTGCGCACGGACCCGGTGCGCGAGGCGAGCCCGGCCTGGCCGCTGGTGGCCCAGGGGCTGGTGCCCCGGGACCGGGTGCCTGTGAGCTCGACCCCCGCGGTGGCGCACCACCACCTGCTCTACGGCGACGCGGAGGGGATCTTCTACTGCGTGCGCAAGAGCGGCGGCGAGGTCCTGTGGCGCAAGGCGAGCCCGCTCAGCATGGCCGGACGGGGCGGGGTGGCCTACCCCGCGCCCCTGATCTTCGACGACCACGTGTTCGCCGCCGACGCGGACGGGAACGTCTACGCCGCCGCGACGCGCAACGGCCGCGCCGCGTTCCGCACCTCGATCCGCGGGCGGCCCACGGCGCCCCTGGCGCTCTCGCCGCCGCGGGCGCTCCTGCTCGTGGCCTGCGACCCCTTGTTCCCGGGGGAGCCGCGCCTGCTCCACGGCCTCGACGCCTGGGAAGGCCAGGCGCTGTGGAAGCTCGAGCTCCCGGGCCGGGCCCACGCCGTGGCCTGCGGGCGCGACTTCGCGCTGTGCCTGAGCGACGGCGGGCTGACCGCGGCCTACCTCGACGACGGGGCCCTGGCCTGGTCCCTCCCCGAGCCCACGGGCACCGCGCTGTGCCTGGCCGGCCCCCGCGCCTTCGTCGGCGGCGCCCAGGGGGTCACCGCCCTCGACCTCCCCAGCCAGACGGTGCGCTGGGCGCAGCCCGAGCTGGGCGCGGTCCACGGGCTCGCCCTCGCGGACCGGGTGCTCTGGATCCACGCGGAGGGCGGCCTGGCGGCCCTCGACGCGGACACGGGCAAGGTCCTGGCCAAGCCCCGGCTGCCCGGGACTCCGGTCGGTCAGCCGGTGTTCGCCGGCGGGCTCCTGATCGTGGCCACCGACGCCGGCGAGCTGCGCGCCTTGGGGCCCCGTGGTTGAGGGCGACGCGCTCCACGGCTGGATCGCGCGCTGCGAGGCGGGGGAGGCCAAGGCCCTCGGCGAGCGCACGGGCCTGTGGCGCGTGCCCGACCCGGACGGCGACGTGGTGGTCAAGCGCTTCGCCCCCCGCGGCGGCCTCGCCGCGCTGGGCGAGCGCCTGTTCGGCAGCCGCCCCGCGGCCCGCGCCGACCGCGCCGCCCGGGAGCTGAGCGAGCTCGGGATCCCGGTGCCCGAGCCCCTGGGCTGGGCGACCGTCGGCAGCCACGACTACCTGGTGACCCGTTTCGTGGACGGCGTGCCGCCGGGGGTCAAGCTCCCGCCGCGCATGGCCCAGGCCGCCGGCACCTTCGTGGGTAAGCTCCACGCCGCGGGCTTCCTCCACGGCGACCTCCAGCTCGAGAACGCGCTGCGCACGGTCGACGACTGGGTGCTCCTCGACCTCGACCGCGCCAAGCGCTCCCGCCGCCAACCCCCCCGCGCCGACCGCGCCCGCGAGCTCGCGACCCTGTTCCGCTCCGCCACCGCCCACGACCCGGTGCGCTTCGCCGTGTGGGGCCACTTCCTCCGCGGCTACTGCCGCGAGACCCACGAGTGGGAGCCCGCCCAGCGCAAAGCCCTCACCCGCGCCGCCCTGCGCCGGTTGGGGTAGGGGGTCGCCCACTCGAACCGCGCGGCCGCGAGTTCGACCCGAGAGAGCGTCCCGCGCAGCGCGCACGCGCGCGCATAACAGGTAGGGGAGCAGCTTGCTGCTCCCGGTGTGAACGGCCGTCCACCTCAAGGAAGAGTAGGGCACTAATCAGCGGAAGGGACCGAGCAAGTTCACAAGCGGTCGCGTCCCAAAACCCAACTTCCGGGGCGTGTCCGTTGCTGCAACGAGTGTGGCGCTGGCCCTTACCGCTCCAGCAAGCTCAGCCTCACCGCCAACAGCATTGCTTCCTCTGAGGCAAATGGCTGCGCCTCAGCGACCACTCGCTGCAGGATCGAAGCGGCGATCCCGGCGGCGATCGAGGCCGGGAGTGCAGCGCAAAGAGTGGCGAGATTGACGCTGGCGATCCGCCGTGCCTGGGCGTCTCGTGGGTCGTCGCAGACGTCTATGCGCCGGAGTTTCTCGGCGTCTGCCGCCGCTAGGGCTCCCGCCTCAGCTGCCGCACGCGCCGAGGCCGAACAGGGTTGCCGTAGCCATGCGCGAACTCTGGATACGGCGAGTCGAGAACGTTCGGTCCTAAAGCTCTCACTGCACGCCACAACGTCGTGGATTCCCAATGCGGCGTGAACCTGAGCTTCCGGCCCGTGCTTCGCCAGGTCATTCAAGACCTCGCCGAGCGTCTTGCCGTGGCCTCCATCCAACAGGGACTCCAACTCGTCTCGTTGTCGTCCGGCGCCGGTGGCCTCGATCCGCCGGCGGAGCACTGCGCGCATGCAAACGATCCGAGCGTCGAGGTCCCCCGGCCAGACCAGTAGACTCTCGAGCTCTTGGGGTTCCAAGCGAACGTCCAACAGCTCTCCGAGCCCGGCAGCGAGCGCGCTCAGCATGAACTCGTGGCGCAGGCGGTGGTGCTCCGCCCGGAGCTCGATGGGTGGCGTGCCAGTTTCGACGTTGCGCCAGGCGGCCGTGAGCATGGCGCTCGCGGTTGCGTCGAAGGCCAGGTGCTGGCTTGCGTGAGAAGCCGCGTAAGCGGCCGCCTCTGCGGCATAGAACCCGGCCTCGGCGAGATGAAACGTGGGTGGACCTACTGCCAGATAGGCCTCCTCGGGATCGCTCGTCGGGCTTGCGAGCGAGAGGCACGGTTCTACTTCGGCGGCGGCGACGCGCGCGGCCCGTTCTGCCGCTCGAAGCCCCGGTTCTGGAACCGAAAGAGCCTCTGACGCGGTCGCGATGGCTTGGCGAGGCTCCCCAGATTCGGGACGTATGGACTCGAAGTAGCCAAGGACCGAGCGAGCGCAGCCGCAAGCGAAGACTCTCACAGCGTGAGCCTGGGTCTTTCCGCGCCGAGAATGGTCAAGGAGCCTCTCAGCGACTGCTGGGAGCTCGATGACGGCCAGGGACCTGCCACAGCCTGCGAGTATGGCGGGGCCGTAGCCGAGGTCGGCGGCCAACTCCACCCGGCCAGCTTCCAGCTCCCCCATACGCACGAGCCTCGCGAGGAGCGCCGCGTGGCTCTCCTGCGTCCGCTCGCGTTCCCAGGCTCGGCGAAGGTCGGAAAGGGAGTGGTCGGTCATCTCGACTCCGCGGTGTCCCTAGGAGTGCATGCTGCGTCCTCTAGGGTACACGGGCGTGGACTTGCTGCGTCGGGTCAGGCTCGGGCTTGTTCGCGGTCACCCTAGCTCCGAGGAGGGCCATTAGCCTGCGCTGCGGAACGAGGCAAGCGCGGGCCTCCCGCTGGAGGCCCGCGCCCACTCGAACCGCGCGGCCGCGTTCGACGCGAGGGAGCGTCCCTGCTCAGCACGCGCGCGCGTCACAGGTAGGGGAGCAGCTTGCTGCTCCCGATATGTGCGTCCCTCCAGCCGTCCGAAGTCGGAGGGCTCCGCCAGGGCGAGGCCGTTCGTCACGAACCCCTCCAATGCGGGGAGGTGGACGGCCGTTCATACCGGGAGCAGCAAGCTGCTCCCCTACTCGCGGGTGGGGAAGCGGGTCGCGACGCGCTCGAGAACCTCGGCGCGATACGCGTCCGTGAAGCGCAGATCGCCCTGGGCGTGGGCGACGATCTGCTTTTTCCGTCGGCGCGTCTTCAACCAGGCCTCGACGAAGCTGGGGGAGTAGCCGCCGAGGTCGAAGTCGCCGTCGGAGAACGTGAGGATCGCGGGGTAGGCCCGGAGATACTCCTCCGGCGTCCCGCTCGGCTTGCTCGCGGTGTAGAGCAGGAACTGCAGGTCGTAGACCAGCTCGGAGAGCGGCTCGCCGTGGAGCGCGAAGAACCCCTTGGCGAGGGTGAGCTCGCGACACACCCTCCGCAGCCGGGCTTCCAGGTCCGGGTCGCCAAACGTCCGGAGGAGCTCCGAGAGCAGGCTAGAGAACGCGCCCGTGTCGATCTTCTGCAGGTCGCGCCGCAGGTCTTCGTCCTGGGTGTCGAACCGCTCGGCGGGGACGAGGCCGCGGACGAACGCCTCGAAGGTCTCGGCGAGCACCCAGCCTTCGTAGTCCGCTTCCTCGGAGACGTAGACCACGGCCGGCTCACCCTGCGCGTTTCGCTGGGCGTAGTCGAGGGCCACCAGAACGTGCGCGCCGGCTGCGTGACGGCAGACGGGCACGAGGTGCTCCGGATAGCCCCACTCGCGGTGCATGAACGCGCTACCGAAGCGACCGCAGAGGGAGTAGTCCTTCCCATACCCGATCCCCAGGATTCCCTCGATCGCGAGATACCCGTCCATGCACGCCTCGTGGGGAAAGCACCGGCGCGCTGGGACCCCGCCGTTCTGCGTGCTCAGGAGCTTTACGTAGGAGGCCGGGAGCGCCCGCCCCAGGTCGGCCTCGACCCTGGCGAGCAGGCCCGCGTCGAGGGGGCTGTCCTGGTAGAGCCCCTCGTCCGTGGACTCCCAGAACCCCTCCAGATCGAATCCCGCCAGGGGATCCGCGGGGTCAGGGGCCACGTTTGGGGCTCTCGCTTCGCCTGCAGGGGTTACTCACCCAATCCTCCTGGAGTCACCCTAGCTCCGAGGAAGGCTATGAGCCTGCACTTTGGACGAGGCAGGCGGGGGCCTCCCGCAGGAGGCCCCCGCCCACTCTGACTCAGGCGGCCTCGGCGTCGGGCTCGGCCTCGCGACCGGCGCGTCCTCGGCGTCCTCGGCGTCCTCGGCGTCGACCCCGTTCCGTCGGCGTTTTCGATAGCGGCGGATCGCGGCGTTCTCGTCGAGCACGACGTCGATCGCGGCGGCGAGGCGGGCCGCCTCCTCGCTCCCGACCGGCGCGTCCTCGAGGCGGGCGGCGATCCGGAGCAGCAGCCAACACAGCCGCTCCTGCCCGGCGACGCGCGCCGCGCGCACGTCGTCGTAGGAGGGCGCCTCGTCCCGGCCGCGGATCGCCTCGCCGTAGCGCAGGTTCAAGGCCGCGATCCGCGCGACCAGGTCGTCCTCGCCCAAGAGGCGCAGGGCGTCGGCCACCTCGGCGTCGTCCCTGGCGCGCTCCAGGAGAGCGCCGACCTCCGCTTCCTGCTCCGCGTAGGGCAGGTGGATCACGACCCGCAGACCCTGCGGGAACAGCCGCTCGCGAGCGAGCTGCGCTGCCTCACCCTTCGGCGAGTCGGGACCGTAGCCCTTGATCGTCGCCGCGAGGGAGTCGTCGAGGGCGCCCAACGTCCGGTCGAGCTCGGCGTCGAGCGCCTTGGCCTCGGGGAGTAATCGCCCCCCCGTCGGCTGGCACGGAAGGCGACCTCGAGCTGGCGAGTGGCGCGTTCGGCGTCGATCGCCGCGTCGAGCCGGGCTCGCAGCTCGTCGAAGGCTCCGTGCTCCAGGTGGTCGCGCATGCCGATCAGGCACGAGTGACGCCGCCCCGAGGGGAAGCGATACAGATTGATCAAGGTAGACACGTCGAAACTCATGGTGAACTCCAAAGCTGTGCGACCGCTGCGCGGTCGCGGGTCCAAGAACCGTGCCGACGAACACCGCCGGCTCGTGGCCTTTGGACGCGACGGAGCGGGCGGTGGTTCCCAGAACTTTTTGCCGCGTTTATTCACCGCATTCCGTGAAAGTTCTTGGTCCGTGCTCCGTTCGAAACGGGACCGCAGAGTGCCGCGTCCCCGCGTCCTGGAGGTCGAGTGGGAGCGCAGGCTATGGGGGATAGGGCGTCTTGCAGGTCGAGTGGGAGGACGGGCTATGGGGGATGGGCGTCCTGGAGGTCGAGTGGGAGGACAGGCTATGGGATAGGGCGTCCTGGAGGTCGAGTGGGAGGACGGGCTATGGGGGATAGGGCGATCCTGGAGGTCGAGTGGGAGGACGGGCTATGGGGGATAGGGCGTCCTGGAGGTCCGAGTGGGAGGGCGGAGCTATGGGGGATAGGGCGTCCTGGAGGTCGAATGGGAGGGCGGGCTATGGGGGATAGGGCGTCCTGGAGGTCGAGTGGGAGGACGGGCTATGGGGGATAGGGCGTCCTGCAGGTCGAGTCCCACCCCCACGTCTGCGCCGGCGTTGTGAACCCGATAGCGGATCCCTTGCGGGACTGACCCCACCCTGTCGCCGGGGTAGGCTCGCCTCGCGAGGGAGGTGCGCGTGCGCGTCGCCGTGTTCAGCAGCAAGCCGTACGACCGGGAGTTCCTCGAGGCGGCGAACGCCGCGGGGGAGCACGAGTTGGTGTTCTTCGAGGCGGGGCTCGACCTGCGGACCGCGACCTTGGCCGCGGGGTTCGGGGCGGTGTGCGCCTTCGTGAACGACACCTGCTCGGCGGAGGTGCTCGAGGCCCTGGCCGAGGGGGGCACGCGGCTCCTGGCGCTGCGCTCGGCGGGGTTCAACCACGTCGACCTCGGGGCGGCGCGGCGCCTGGGGATCACCGTGGCCCGGGTCCCAGCGTATTCGCCCTACGCGGTCGCCGAGCACGCGGTGGCGCTGGTGCTCGCGCTCAACCGGCGCACGCACCGCGCCTACGCCCGGGTGCGCGAGGGGAACTTCGCGCTCCAGGGGCTCCTGGGCTTCGACCTCCACGGGCGCACCGTGGGCGTGGTCGGCACCGGCAAGATCGGGCTCTGCTTCGCGCGGATCATGGCCGGCTTCGGCTGTCGGGTCCTGGGCGCGGACCCCCGGCCCAGCCCCGAGTTCCTCGAGCTGGGCGAGGTCGTGGAGCTCGACGCGCTGTTCCGCGAGAGCGACGTGATCTCGCTCCACTGCCCGCTGACCCCGGAGACCCGACACCTGATCGACGCCGAGGCGATCGAGCACATGCGCGACGGGGTCATGCTGATCAACACCGGGCGCGGGGCGCTGGTCGACACCCGCGCCGTGATCGCGGGGCTCAAGGCCCAGAAGGTCGGGTACCTCGGCCTCGACGTCTACGAAGAGGAGGAGGCCCTGTTCTTCGAGGACCACTCCGGCGACGTGATCCAGGACGACGTGTTCATGCGCCTGCTGACCTTCCCCAACGTGCTCGTGACCGCGCACCAGGGGTTCTTCACCCGCGAGGCGCTGGCCAACATTGCGCGCACGACCCTCGGCAACGTGAGCGCCTTCGAGCGCGGCGAGGGCGAGCTGTTCCGGGTCGAGTAGCGGCCGCCGACGCGGGGGTCCATGGGCCCATGAACGGCCGGATCGCTCTGAAGTGGGGTAGGGGCGGGGTCTATCCCCTCCCGGGGTTGTCCTTCCGTCCACGTCTCGGGCCAGAGGGCCAGCCCTGATCGCTCCGCCGCTCGGGGGCACACGCCCCAGAGCCCTTCTTCTGCGGGAGCTGCCCGGCATCCGCGGGCGGGGATAAACCGTTTATCCCCGCCCGCGGGCCGTCAGGCCGCGTGCCGGGGGCGCTGCGCTCCGCGCGTGCCCCCCGCCGGCGGGCGTCGGGCCGCGTGCGCAGAGCAGGGCGCTGCGCTCCGCGCGTGCCCCCACGCCCGCGGGTATGCCCTCCCTCCCGCAGGGTGGAGGGGACGCACATACCCGGGCGGGGACAAGCCCCCGCCCTACCCTTTGCGGAAGCAGGCCGACGCCCGCGGGCGAGGCAAGCCGCCCCTACCTGGCGAGGCACAGCGCCGGATTGGAGAGGCACAGCCGAATCGAGCCTCGGTGGCGAAGACCGTGCCGAACACCTGTGGAGACAAGCCCCGCCCCTACACAGTGTGGGAGCAAAGCCTCTGCGAAGAGCTCCGCGCTGGCCGGGCGCGTCGATCAAGGACTCGTGACCTGCGGTGCACGCTGCGTGCTGCCTGATTGGGCTGAACCCGCCCCTACCGTGCCAAACACGGTCAGCCCCGCCCGCGCGTGCCCGCCTACTCGCGGTCGAGGGTGACCCAGGCGTTGCCGCCGGGGGCGACCTCGACGATCGCGGGCGCGCTGGTGCCGTCGCCCCAGGCGGCCTGCACGCGGTAGCTGCCCTCGGGCACCGCGGGGAAGTCGAAGCTCCCGTCTGCGGCGGCGAAGCGGGTGGCGAGGAAGCCGAAGCGCTCGCGGGTCGGGGGGTGCGGGCGCAGCTCGACCTCGATCTCGGCGCCCGGGGGCGCGGCCACCCGGCCGCCGAGGCGGCCGCAGGGGTCTGGGGCAGCTCGAGGTTCACCGGCTGATCCGGCGGCCTCGACCTCGCACCCAGGCTCGGAGCTCGTCCGCGGCGGGCTCGGGCAGGGACACGATCCACACCCCGTCGGGCAGACCCTCCAGCTCCGGGCGGCCCTCGGCGTCGAACTCCACGAACAACGAGTCGCGCTCGACGGCGTGCTCGTGGGGGTCCGGCGCCAGGGGGTCGAATCAAAGGCCCGCTCAGGGGCTGGCCCTCGGCGTCGAGGAAGCGCCCGGCGACCACCGGGACCAGGGGCTGGAGGTGCAGCTCGAGCGCCCCCAGGCTCGCAGCGGTCCTGGGCCTGGATCGCCACGCTCGCCGGCGCCAGGCCGGGGAACAGCGCCCGCACCCGGAGCGAGGCCCCGGCCACCGGCTCGAGGGCGAAGGCGCCGTCGAGGCCGCTCTCGGTGTCGAGGGCCTGGCCGCCGTCGACGTCGACCAGGACCTGCGCCCCGGCCAGGGCGCCCTCGGGACCGGTGACCCAGCCCCGCAGCGTGTCCAGCCCGCGCAGCTCGAGGCGCAGCCCGTCCCGCGGGCCCTCGACGATCGACCAGGTCGAGCTCGCGCCGTCGCGGGCTGCGCGCACGCGCCAGGGCGCGCGGCCGCGCAGCGCGAGCCGGAAGCGCCCGGCCTCGAGCCGGGCCTCCGACCGCACCCCGTCGGGGTCCAGGGCCTCGACCCAGGCCGCGCCGGCGCCGGGCGCCAGGTCGACCACCTCGCCCCGCACGCAGGGGAGCGCGGGGGAGGCGGCGACGACCTCCGCCGGCGTGGCCGGCGCGACCTCGGCCGCGCGCTGGGCCTCCGCCGCGGCGACCCGGATCGGGGGCGCCGCGGTGGCTCCAGGGGCCGTGCGCCGCGCGCCGGGGTGGATCGGCAGGCGCCCGCGGCCGGGGTCCTCGGTGAGCCCCAGGGCGACGCCCATGAGCCCGCCCAGGGCCGACGCGCTCAGGAGCACGCCGAGGATCGCCAGCAGGCGTTCGGTGCGAGGGGTGCGAGCGGGGAGGCGAATCACCAGAACTTCCACCAGGGCTTCTTGGACTCGAAGGGCGCCGCGGCGCTCTTCCCGTCCGGGGTCTCGACGGTCACCGGCGCCTGGCCCGGGCTCAAGGACGGGACCCAGGTCAGGATCGTCTTGCGGGTCAGGGGCAGGGTCAGGGCCTTCTTCTGGCGGTATTCGACGCGGTTGCGCCCGCCGTCCTTGAAGCCCATGAAGTACTCGCCGCGCACGCGCACGATCGAGAACGAGCCCGCGCGGGTCTTGCTCAAGCTCTGGATCGTGGGCAGCACCGGCTGGATCGCGACGTGGGTCGGGACCTGGCTGGTCGTGGGCGAGACCACGTTCTTGAACACCGTGGTGCGCATGAACTGGTACTTCTGCGGGCTGACGCGCAGGAGCTCCGCCGGGTTGATCCAGTAGAACTCGACCGACTCGGCGAAGTCCTCGCGGTGGTTCGTGCGCGCGTAGTTGCTCACGAAGCCGTTGAACTGGCGCAGGCCGCCGAGGGTGATCGAGCTCCAGGAGATCGTGCCCCAGGCCGGGATCCCGCGCAGCATGATCTCGGCGGTGGCGAAGATCGCCGACTTGCCGGTCAGCCCGTATTGAGCCACGTGGCCGAACTCGTGGGCGACGGTGAAGTAGACCTGCTGCTCCGGGCGCTGGAGGAGAAGGTCCCCGAAGCTGATCCACTTGTGGTCGACGACCGTGGTCGCGATCCCGTTGCTCTTGAGCCCGAAGCGCTTGCGGGGCACGTCGTCGCGGCGGAGCTGGGTCACCTTCAGGTTCGTGGCGTACTCGAACAGCACGTCGGGGAGCAGGTCCAGCGCGTACTTCATCTTCGCCGCTTCGGCGGCGGTCCAGTCCTTGGTGCGGTTGCGGAGGTGGAAGGAGTGCGCGCCGCGGGTCCAGGTGAACCCGTCGGCGACGGGGGTCAACGTCCCTGCTCCCTGGGCGAACGCGCCGCCCACCGAGCAGAGCCAGAGCGCGACGAGGGCGCCGAGGCTGAATTTCATGAGTCCTCTGTTTCTGCGTGGGCGGGGCTAACGCGCCCCGACCGGTTTGCCAACACAGAGGCAAAGTGCATGCCGTCCCACGGGTTCCGTGAGGGGCCCAATCCGCTCAAGGAATCGCTCAGGCGCGTCCCACGGCGCTGCTTCCGCGTCGCGTCACGCGCGGTTCTCAG
>JAWKSZ010000109.1:0-12666 GCA_041402045.1 Planctomycetota bacterium
GATCTCCGCCATGCGCCGCACCTCGCCAAACAGGGCGGGGTCGCGGCTGAGGGCCTTGACCTGGACGTAGTCGCCGAGGCGCTCGAGGGCCTCGGGGATCAGCTTGCGCGCATTCTCGCGCACGGCGGCGAGCGACATGGACACCCCCTGGGAGTTGGCTGAGGAGTATAGCCAGGACCCCGCAGGTTTCGCGGAGCGCGGCGACGCAGTAGCGTGAAGGCCTGCAGGAGGTCGCATGCTGATCTTGCCCGAGGGGGCCGCCGCGGGGCGCACCGCCTTCGACCAGGAGTTCTTCCGCCGCGAGTTCAAGGACGGGGAGGTCCCGCGCTGCGACCTGCTGGAGCGCGGGCCGGTCTCGATCGTGGAGCTGATCCTCGTCAACGGGGCGCGCCTCGAGATCAACTGCTTCGAGGAGTTCCGGCGCGGCTACATCGTGGCCACGGTGTTCTCCGCGCCGCTGGAGTGCGAGGACCTCTACCGGGCCTACGTGCGCTACGACGCGATCTTCCAGGTCAACGTGCGCACGGTGCAGAACGAGGGGCGTCTCGGGTTCCACGAGTACCCGACCAAGGTCGAGGATCCCCCCGCCTCCTAACCCGACGCAGGGCAACGCTCCCGGCGGCGGAATCCGTGCGGGGCCGACGGGGTCGCGCTGGTATCCTCTCGGCGTGCGCGATCTGGACCGGGAGTTCGTGAAGCGGGCCCTCGCGGCCGGCTGGATCACGGAGCGCGAAGAGCGCGCCGCGCGCCGCGCCGTGGCCAAGGCGCACAAGCGCGGGCAGCCGCTCTACGTCGCCCAGGCCCTCGTGCAGCTCGGCGCCCTCGACTGCGAGCAGCTGCTCGAGCTGGGGCGCGAGCTCGGCGCCCGGCTCTACGAGTGCCCGCGCTGCGGGCACAAGCTCCCCGCCGACGAGCTCCCTGCCGCGGACGAGAGCTTCGCCTGCGCCCGCTGCGAGCGCCCCCTGGCCTGCGACCACGACGTGACCCTCTCCCTCGCGGAGGTCCTCACCAGCCGGGACCCCCTCGACCTGAGCGTGACCCTCGCCGACCGCGGGGGCCATGAGGGCTCCGGCTCGACGAGCGCCTCCTCCTCGCTGCCGCCCTTCGACCTCGAGCGCTTCGAGCTCAAGGAGGAGCTCGGGCGCGGCGCCTACGGGGTCGTGTTCCGCGCGGTGCAGACCGACCTCGAGCGCGAGGTGGCGCTCAAGGTCCTGCGCCCGCGGGAGGGGGAGCTGAGCCCTGTCGCCCTCGAGCGCTTCCTGCGTGAGGGGGCGAGCGTGGCTCGCCTGCAGCACGAGAACGTGATCCGCGTGTTCGGGATCGGGCGCCACAAGGACCTCTACGTGCTGAACATGGAGCTCGTGCGCGGGCAGTCGCTCAAGGCCTTACTGCAAGCAGCGCCCGGACAGCCGGCTGCCGTGGGAGGAGGCCCTCGAGGTCGTGCGCGGGATCCTGCGCGGGATCGAGCGCGCCCACGCCCACGGCGTCGTGCACCGCGACTTGAAGCCGGCGAACGTCGTGATCGAGGAGAACGGCACGCCCCGGGTGATCGACTTCGGGCTGGCCCAAGGACCTCGAGACCGACGCGCAGCTCACCAGGGCAGCGCCGCGGTCGGCTCGCCGGCTACCTCAGCCCCGAGCAGCTCGAGCACGGCTCCAGTCGAGCCGACGCGCGCGCTGCGACGTGTTCAGCGTGGGGGTGATCCTCTACGAGCTCCTGGCCGGCGCTGAGCGGAAGGCCAAGACCCGCAACGAGCTGTTCCTGAGCATGCTCCGAGACGCCCCCGCGCCCCTGCCCGAGGACCTGGACCTGCCCTCGGGGCTGACGAAGGGTCGTGTTCCAGATGCTCGCCCGAGACCCCGACGAGCGCCTGCAGGGCGCGGCCCTGGCCCTCGAGGCGCTGGAGCTCGAGGGCGGCGGGGCCCGGCACAGCCCGCGCGGCGCAACACGACGCGCGCCACCCGCAGCGTGAGCAAAGACGACCAAGAGCCTGCGCAGCGAGCAAGCCCCGAAGCCCCTGCGCGCCCCGAGCAAGGCCACCCCCGCGCTCGGGGGACGTCGCAGGGGGCCGCTGCCTCGCGGCGGCCGCGGGCGTCGTCGTCCTGGGTGTGCTCTTCGGCGCGCTGCGCGCAGGCGGCGGGGACCCCGAGGCGGTCGCCCAGGCGGGCGAGGTGGCGCCCGAAGCGCGGGAGCCCGAGCCGCTGGCGCTGGCGGCAGCGCCCGAGCCTCCGCCCGCCGGACCCCGAGGTCGAGCCCAGCCTCCCGTCGAGCCCCAGCCTCCCGTCGAGCCCGAGCCTCTGGAGGCCCCCGAGCCCCAGCCCGTGGGTCAAGACCCGGACCCTCCCGTGGCGCCGGACCCCGCTCCGCGCCGGAGCCGGACCCCGAGCCCCCGCGACCCCCGACCCCGAGCCGGCACCCGAGCCCAGGCCCCCGGCGGCCCGCCGCCGCCGGGGTCCGCGACCTACGCGGTCGTCCGCGACGCCGATTCCCTCAACCTGCGGGAGGGGCCAGGGGCGTCGTTCCCGGTGGTCCGCGTCGCCCAGCGCGGGAGTGGCTGCGCACGAGCGGCGTCGAGCGCGGCGGCTGGGTCGAGCTGATCCTGTTCCCGGGACGGCCGCGCCTGGGCCTCGGCCCGCTACCTGGGCTGGCGAGAGGTGCCCTCGCCCGGGACCCCGCCCGACCGGGCTCGACGGCGGCGCCGGCGACCCAGAGCGCTGGCCGCGCCTCGCAGCCCACGACCACGACGTGCCCTGGCACGAGCGACGTTCGAGATCAACCGGCTCGCCGTCGGCGCGCACCGGGCACGTCCTGAGCGGGCTGCGCCTCGCTGCGCGACCAACCCGCTGAACCGCGCCTTCGCCCTGCGCTGCGGCGCTACCCCCGCGAGCTCCTGCTGGGCGTCGGCTCCAGGGCCTGGTCGAGGGCTTGATCGAGGCCTCGAGGGCGCCACGAACCCTACGTGCCCGAGGTCGCGGGCGAGCTCCTGCAGCGCCTGGCCGGGGACCGCGTCGCGCGCGAGCCGGAGGCTGGCGCACGTGGTGGGCGAGGCCGGGGCGGAGGAGGCCCGCGCTGGCCCGCGGCGCTGCCCGTGCCCGCGGCCGCCGGCGAGGCCGGGGGCAGACCCGGAGTCCGCGAGCTGAGCGCCGTGATCAGCCGCGTGCGCAAGCAAGGCAGGCAGAGGAAAGTTCTTGCTCGACGTGACCAAGAGCATGGGCGAGGAGCTCAGCGCGGTGAAAGGCGCAGGTGCGCGAGATCGTGTCCTTGCTCTCGCTGCTCCTCGACCCCAAGAAGGTGCGCCTGGGCTTCGTGGCCTACGGCGACGAGGTCGTCGACGCCCAGCCCCTGATCCCGCCGGCCAAGTTCCCCGATCGCCTGGACGAGATCCAGATCTTCGACGACCCCAGGACAAGACGTCGAGGAGGGATCTCGGTCGGGCTGCTGGCGACCTTCGACGCGCGCCATGAAGTGGGGCCGCGGCGCGCGGCGCCGGGTGGTCCTGCTCCTGGCCGACGCCCCTCCGCTGGACCGAGCAGTGCCGCCAGATCGTGCGCGCCGCCGCCGCCAGGACTTCGTGCTCAGCGCGCTGATCGCGCCGCCCCGACTAGCGAAGCACAAGCCGCCCCCCGCGATCCTGGAGGAGCTCGCGCAGCTCGTGCGGCGGCGAGGCCGCGCCCCTGGGCTCTCCGGAGGAGCTCCTGGTGCACATCCTGACCTTGGCCTTCGGGCCGAGCTACGTCGACGACCTGCGGCTCATGGTCCACGCCTACCGCGAGGTCCGTCCTCGACTACCCCGGTGAGCATGACCCGTCCGCGATCCTCGTGTGCTGCGGTGACCCGCCCCCGTCCAGGCCAGGTCCGGGCCCTGCGCCCTGTGGTTCCAGCGCGCGGCGCCCCAGGTCGTGTTCGGCTGCGTCGACCTGCGCCAGCCCGAGCAGACCTTGCCCGAGGCCGGCGCCTACGTGTTCATGGGCTCGCCGCTCGCCGCCTACGACCCGCACCTTGGCTGCCCCAGGCGCTGGCCGCGGCGCTTCGCCGCGCTGGACTCGGGCACCCCGACCCTCGGCGTGTGCTTCGGGCATCAGCTCTTCGTCGGGCGGGCGGCGCGTGGCGCGCAACGGGCGGGTCGAGGTGAGACCGTGACCGTCGAGCTGGGCGCGGACGCGGCGCCAGGAACCGCTGCTGTCCCCTTCGGCGGCGCTGCGGGTGAACGCCAGCCACGACGACACCGCCGTGGAGCTGCCGACGCCCGCCCCGCGGTGCTCGGGACCTCGGACCGGGATCGGCACCAGGTCCTGCGCTGGGGCGAGCGCGCCTGGTCGGTGCAGTTCCACCCGGAAATGCGCGCCCGCGGCCGGGCTCTCGGTGCGCTGGCGCACGCCGCGTCTGCTGGAGGAGGGGAGGACCCCGACGCCGTGCTCGCGGCCCTCGACGACGGGATCGACGGGCGCCGGCTGCTGCACCGGTTCCTGCACCTGGCCGGGATCCCGGGCGCCCGAGGACGCCTGAGCAGATTTAACTGGCCTGATCCTTGCAATGGGGCCCGCCAGGCCGGAAATAGGCGCGAGCGAGCCCTACCCCCATGAGCGAACCTTGCCTCCCGCCGTCACGGCCCTCGACCCCGAGCCGGACTTCGCCCACCCCGATGGCCAGGTCGACTGGAAGCGGGCCGGGCTGACCTGCGGGCTCATGCTCCTGATCTTGCTCGGCCCCCTGGCCGCCGCGGTGAGGCTGTTCTTCAGCCGGCCGGAGGCTCCCGGCGACCCCGCGTCGCGCGCCAGGCGGCGGCTGAGGTCGTGACCCTCAAGCCGCTGGCCCTCACGCCGCGGGTCGAGGCCCTGGGGCGGGTGCGCCCCCTGCGCAGCGTGGCCCTCAGCGCCCAGGTCGCGGGCGAGGTCGTCGAGCTGCACCCGGACCTCGACGACGGGAACGTGCTCCCGGCGGGCACCGTGGTCGCCCGGATCGACGCGCGCGACGTAGAGCACGAGCTGGCCCAGGTGCGCGCCCAGATCGCGGCGCAGGAGGCCGACCTCGAGAGCCTGAAGATCGAGCGCGAGACCACCGCGCGCCGGATCGAGGCGGCCAAGCAGCTGGTCCAGATCGCGGAGCAGGAGCTGGCGCGCTTGGACGACATGCAGGGCAGCGGGGTGGGCACGCTCCAGACCGTCGACGCCGCGCGCCGCGCGGTGGTCCAGAGCGAGGACGGGCTGATCGCCCTCGAGGCCACCCAGCGCCTGCTCGGGCCGCGGGAGGCCCGGGCCAAGGCCAGCCTGGCCGAGGCCCGCGCGCGGGAGGCCCAGCTCGAGCTGCGCCTGGAGCGCACCCGGATCGTGCTCCCGTTCACGGGCATGGTCCGCGACGTGGCGGTCGAGCAGCACCAGCTCGTGAGCGCGCCCCAGGTGCTGTGCCAGGTCCTCGAGGTCGACCAGCTCGAGCTGCCGGTGAGCTTGACCCTGGCCGACGCCTCGCTCGTCGCCCCGGGGCTGGTGCCAGGGCAGACCCAGGCCCGGGTGACCCGCGAGGTCAACGGACGCGCCAGCGAATGGGACGCGCGCCTGGTGCGCTTCGAGCCGGTGAACCCCGACACCCAGACGATCGTCGCCGTGCTGCGCCTGGACCCGGGCCCGGACGTCGGGGCGCTCGCGCCGGGCCTGTTCTGCGAGGTGACGCTCAGCGGCCCGCCGCTCCCGCCGGCGATCGTGCTCCCCCGCGCGGCGATCCAGGAGCGCGAGCGCGTGTATCGCGTGACCGAGGGCAAGCTCGAGATCGTGCCGGTGGTGCTCGGGGCCCAGATCGGGGACTGGGTCGAGATCCGCGAAGGGCTGCGCGCGGGCGAAGAGGTCGTGGTCAGCACCCTGGACGAGGCGCTGGACGGCGCCCCGGTCACGGTCACCCGCAGCGTGGAGCCGCGCGTCCCATGAACGAGCTCCTGCGCAAGGCGACCCGCAGCCCGGTCTTCGCCAACCTGCTCATGGCCGTGCTCATGATCGCCGGGATCTCGAGCGTGATCTCGCTGCGCCGCGAGACCTTCCCCGAGTTCTCCTTCGACCGGATCTCGGTCAGCGTGATCTTCCCCGGGGCGAGCCCGGACGACGTGGAGGAGGGGATCACCATCAAGATCGAGGAGGCCGTGCGGACCCTGAACGGGGTGCGCAAGGTCGAGAGCACCTCCAGCGAGGGCGTGGCGCGGGTGTTCGTGGAGGTCGACGCGGACGAGCGCGACCCCCGGGACGTGCTCACCGACGTGCGCAACGAGGTCGCCCGGCTCGACACCTTTCCCGAGGACGCCGAGGTCCCGGTGATCGAGCTCCTCGTGAACCGGCGCGAGGTCATGAAGCTCGTGCTCGCCGGGGACCTCGACGAGGAGGCGCTCTACGAGCTGGCGCGGGACGCGGAGCAGGACCTCCTGAGCCTGCCTGAGATCTCCGAGGTGCAGCTCGGCGGGACCCGCGAGCGGGAGCTCATGATCGCGGTGCGCGAGCGCGCGCTGCAGGAGCGCAACCTGAGCTTCGCGCAGGTCGCGGCGGCGGTCCGCCAACGCAGCCTGGACCTGCCCCTGGGCAAGCTCCGCGGCCAGGAGGAGGAGCTGCTCCTGCGCGTGCGCGCCCAGGCCGAGCGCGGGCGCGAGTTCGAGGAGCTCCCGATCGTCACCCGCCCCGACGGGACCCAGGTCCTGCTGCGGGACGTGGCCGCGGTCTCTGACGGCTTCGTCGAGGACGAGGCGCGGTTCTCCCTCGACGGCTTGCCGGCGGTCACGGTGTCTGCCCTGCGCACCGGCTCGGTGGACACCCTCAAGGCCGCCGACGCGGTGCGCGGCTACGTCGAGAACGCCCAGAAGTATTTGCCCGAGGGCGTGCGCTTCGAGGTGTGGACCGACGACTCGACCATGGTCGTGGACCGCCTGGGCCTCATGGCCAAGAACGGGCTCCAGGGTCTGGCCCTGGTGTTCGTGGTGCTGCTGGTGTTCCTCGGCCCCCGGCTCTCGTTCTGGGTCGCCGTCGGGCTCCCGGTGGCCTTCCTCGCCGCGCTGTTCTTCCTCGAGCACCTGGGCGGGAGCCTGAACATGATCAGCAGCTTCGCGCTGATCATGGTGCTGGGGATCCTCGTCGACGACGCGATCGTGGTCGGGGAGAACATCGCGCGCAGCCTGCGCGAGAACGGCTACAACCTCAAGGCGGCGGTCGACGGGCTGCTCGAGGTCTCTTCGCCGGTGATCGCCTCGGTGACCACGACGATCGTGGCCTTCCTCCCGCTGATGTACATCGAAGGCACCATGGGCAAGTTCATGGCGATCATGCCCGTGGCGGTGATCGCCTGCCTGGTCGCCTCCTTGATCGAGGCCCTGTTCATCCTCCCCAGCCACCTGGCCCACGCCACGCCGCCGCGGCGCGAGAGCTGGAGCGCGCGGGCGCAGGAGAAGGTCGACGGCTTCGTCGACGACTTCGTGGCGCGGCGCTACGGCCCGAGCGTGGACTGGGCCCTGCGCCGGCGCTATCTGGTGGTCGCGGCCTGCGGCGGGTTCCTGATCCTGGTGCTGGGGATCGCCTTCAGCGGGCGCCCGGGGTTCGTGTTCTTCCCGCGGATCGACTCCGAGTCGGTGCAGGCCACGGTCACCATGCCCTCCGGCACGGCCCTCGACGTGACCGCGGCCGCCGCGGCGCAGCTCGAGGGGGCGGTGGAGGCCCTGCGCCAGGAGCTGCCCCAGGCCGACGACGGCGGGCCGATCGTGCGTCGCTGCCTGGTCGAGGAGGGCGGCGGGAGCTCCAACGTGGCGGTCGTCCGGCTCGAGCTCTGCCGCAGCCAGTACCGCGAGCTGACCTCCCTCGACGTGATCGCGCGCTGGCGCGAGCTGGCCGGGGAGATCCCCCTCGCGCGCTCGCTGCTCTACTCCGGGAGCAACCACGGCCCCCGCGGCTCCCCGATCGAGCTGCGGCTGCTGACCGAGGACATGCAGGGCGCGGCCGAGGCCACCGAGGTCCTGCGCGAGGCCCTGGCGGAGCGCGCCGGGGTGTTCAACGTCGACGACAACCTCGACCCGGGGAAGCGCGAGCTGCGGCTCGCGCTCAAGCCCGAGGCGGCGAGCCTGGGGCTCACGCTCCAGGACCTCGCCGGGCAAGTGGCCGCGGGCTTCACCGGGACCAAGCTGCGCACGGTGCAGCGCGGGCGCGACGAGGTCGAGGTCCGTTTGCGCTACGACCGCGTGCTGCGCAACAGCCTCAAGCGCCTGGACCAGCTCCAGGTCCGGGCCGTGGACGGCGCGCTGATCCCCCTGAGCTGGGTCGCCCGCGTCGAGCGCGGGCGCTCGGTGAACCAGGCCGAGCGCCTGGACGGGCGGCGGCTGGTCAAGATCACCGCCGACGTCGACGACTCGGTGACCAAGGCCAACGACGTGGTGCGCGCCCTGCGCGAGGACGTGCTGCCCGCCCTGCGCGAGCGCTACCCGCGGATCGACTTCCAGTTCGGCGGGGCGTCCGAGCAGCAGGCGGAGACCCTGGGGAGCATGCTCACCGGGTTCCTGCTGGCCATGATCGGGATCTACGCGATCCTCTCGCTCCTGTTCGGCAGCTACATTCAGCCGGTGATCATCATGCTCCTGATCCCCGTGGGCTTCGGCGGGGCGATCCTGGGGCACGTGATCGTGGGGATCCCGATCCAGATCTTCAGCCTGTTCGGCATGGTCGGCCTCACCGGGATCGTGGTCAACGACGCGCTGGTCCTGATCGACTTCGTGAACCGCGCCCGCGCCGAAGGGCACTCGCCGCTCGAGGCCGCGCGTCAGGCCGGGCGGATTCGCTTCCGCGCGGTGTTCCTGACCACGGTCACGACCGTGGCGGGGCTGCTGCCGCTGCTGCTCGAGACGAGCCTCACCGCGCAGTTCCTGATCCCGATGGCGGTCTCGATCGCCGCAGGGGTGACCACCGCGACCGCGCTGACCCTCTACGCCGTCCCCTGCCTCTACGCGGTGGTGGAGGACGTGCGCGCGTTCTACTACCCGCCCCAGCAGCCGGCGGAGCCCGCCGCGCCGGCGCCGCCCGCCGAGCTGGCGGCGGACTGAAGGCTCAGCGCGGACGCTTCTTGCGCCCCTTCGGCGCCACGACCGGCTGCTTGGGGAGGTGGCTCTCGGGGGTCACGCGGCCGTCGAGGACCCCGTCCTCGGCGTCGATCGCCTCGAAGATCTGCTCCAGCTCCTCGGGCACGATCAGCTCCGCCTGGCGCAAGTAGCTGAGCAGGCCGCGGCAGATCAAGGCCAGCTCGCCGACCTGACCCTCCAGCTCCTCGACCCGCTGCTCGAGCCCCGCGACCTTGCGGCGCTGGCGCACGCTGCGCTTGCGCTCGGAGGACAGCCGGCTGCCGAGGTCGTCTATGTCTATGCGCTGGCGGTAGTCGTTGTCGAACAGGTTGCGCCAGAATCCGCCGGGCTCGCTCATGGGGGCCTCCTCGCCCCGCACTCTACGGCGGGAGCGTCTGGGTGGGGCGCTTTCCCCGTCGAGGGAGGCCTCGGGCGAGGTATCCTCTGGGCACGCGCAGACCGACCCTCCCCGGAGGAGTCCCCCATGATTCGACCGACCCTGTTCCTCCTGGCCCTGGCCTGCGCCGGCGCCAGCGCCCAAGACGCCTGGCGTGAGCGCGTGGACGCGCTCCTCGACCGCTGGGCCGACGACGCCGGCGAGCGGCGCCTGGAGCGCGCCCACGAGGTGCTCGTCTCGCACCTGGTGCGGGTCCCCGACGACCCCGAGGCGCGGCTGGAGCTCAGCCGCCTGGAGCTGGCCCAGGACAACTACCGCGCGGCGATCACCGCGGCCGACCTCGCGCTGGAGCGGATCCAGGCCACCGAGCGCGGCGCCAACCTCCAGGGCCAGGCGCTGGCGGTCTCGCTCCTGGCGGCGCGCTACCTCGTGCACGAGCAGCTCGACGGGCTGGAGGCCGAGGGCGAGGACGCGCAGCGCTACCTCGAGCAGCAGACCGCGGCCCTCGACGGGCGGCGGCAGGCGCTGGCCCGGGTGCTGGAGGGCGAGGAGGCCGCCACCGAGGCCCTCGCGCGCGAGCTGCGCCGCCGGCAGACCCTCCAGACCCTGGACCTCCTGGGCGGTGTCCCGCGCCCGCTGGGCACCGACGACACCGACGGCAAGCCGATCGACCTCACGCGCTACCGGGGGCAAGTGACCCTGATCGTGTTCTGGTCGACGACGCCGGTGGACTGCAAGCCGCAGCTCGAGCGGATCGAAGCGGTGCGCGAGGCCCACGCCGAGGCCGGGTTCAGCGTGATCGGGATCAACCTCGACCCCGAGCGCGAGACCATGGACCAGACAGTGTCCGCCCTGGGGCTCGAGTGGCGCCACGTCTACGGCGGCCAGGGCCTGACCAGCACCGACGCCCAGGCCTGGGGCGTGAAGCAGGTGCCCAGCGGCGTGCTCCTCGACACCTCCGGGCGGATCCGCTACGTGAACCCCTGGGGCCCGGACCTCGAGGCCAAGGTCGCGGACCTCCTCGCCCGGCGCCCGGGGCGCTAGCCGTGAGCGAGCGCGAGGACGACGCCCCGGACTTCGAGGTGCTCTACGCCCACGCCGAGCGCCTGGGCAAGCTGGTCGAGGGGACCCTCGAACGCGCCCTGGAGAAGGGGCTCGACACCGCCGAGGACCTGGGAGGCAAGCTCGACCGGCTGCGGCTGCGGCTGGAGGCGGCCCTCGATCGCGCCCACGCCCGGCTCTCGAGCCCGCCCCGCGACGAGGCCTGATCGCCGGTCGTAGCGTCCGCTGCCACGCCGCCTGGGGCGGACGAGGATTCGGTCGGACGGGAGCCGACGACCTGCCCGAGCGCTGCGCCCTCCCTTCAGCGTCCCTTGAGCGCCTCTGCGCTTGGTGTAGGGTGTTGCGCTCACCACCGCGCAGGGGACGTCCATGAAGGGTTTGAAGCCAGGCCAGCCGATCTACACGGTCAAGGACGTCGCGCGTAAGTTCGGCGACCGCCAGGTCTTGAAGCAGATCACCTTCAGCCTCTACCCCGGCGACCGGGTGGGGATCGTGGGGGTCAACAGCGGCTGCGGCAGGTCGACGCTCATGAAGATCCTCGGCGGCGAGGATAAGGAGTTCGACGGGATTTGCGTGCCGCCAAGGGCCTGAGCGTGGGCTACGTCCCCCAGGAGCCTCAGCTCGACTGGGACAAGACGGTCCGCGAGAACATCGAGGACGGGGTCAAGCACGTGCGCGACACCCTGACCCGGCTGAACGAGGTCTACGCGCTCTACGCCGAGCCCGAGTACCTCGAAGACCCGGCCAAGATGGAAAAGCTGATGGAGGAGCAGGCCCAGCTCGAGGACCTGGTCGCGGTCTACGACGCGCACAACGTCGACTCGCAGATCGAGATCCAAATGAGCAAGCTGCAGCTCCCCCCCGAGGACCGGGTGTGTCGCACGCTGTCTGGCGGCGAGCGGCGCCGCGTCTCGATCTGCAAGACCCTGCTCTCGAAGCCCGACCTCCTGATCATGGACGAGCCGACCAACCACCTGGACGCCGAGACGATCATGTGGCTGGAGAACTACCTGGCCGCGTACCACGGGTCCTACATCCTCGTGACCCACGACCGCTACTTCCTCGACCGCGTGGCCACGCGCATGCTCGAGATCGACAAGGGCCAGCTGCGCTCCTACGAGGGCAACTACTCCGACTACCTCGAGCAGAAGGGGAAGCAGAAGGAGATCCAGGACCGCACCGACGCCAACCTGCTCAAGGCGCTGAAGCGCGAGCTGGAGTGGATCCGCTCGACCCCCGCCGGGCGGCGCAAGAAGGCCAAGGCGCGGATCACCGCGTTCCACGAGCTCGAGGAGGAGGCGGCGAACATCGACCGGCCGCTCGAAATGGAGCTGCGCCTGCCCTTCGGGCCGCGGCTCGGCGACAAGGTGATCAACGTCGAGCACCTGGGGAAGAGCTACGGGGACAAGCTCCTGTTCAAGGACCTGACCTTCGAGATCCCGCCGGGCGCGATCCTGGGGATCACCGGCGCCAACGGCCTGGGCAAGTCGACCCTGATCAAGATCATCACCGGCCAAGAGACCCCCGATCAGGGCCAGGTCGTGATCGGGCAGACCACGAACATGTGCTACGTGGACCAGACCCGCGAGACCCTCGACCCCGAGAAGACCGTCTACGAAGAGGTCTCCGGCGGCAGCGAGTTCATAAGCTACGGCGACAAGCAGCTCTCGATCCGGCACTACCTGGCCAAGTTCCTGTTCTCGGGGAGCATTCAGCAGACGCCGGTCGGCAAGCTCTCCGGCGGCGAGCGCAACCGCGTGCAGCTCGCCAAGTTCCTGCGCAAGGAGTCGAACGTCATCATCCTCGACGAGCCGACCAACGACCTGGACCTGATCACCCTGCGCGTGCTGGAGGAGGCGCTGCTCTCCTTCCCCGGCTGCGGGATCGTGATCACCCACGATCGCTACTTCCTCGACCGTGTGGCCACCCACATCCTGGCCTTCGAGGGCAACCAGGAGGTCTACTTCTGCTACGGCTCCTGGGAGACCTACAAGGAGCGCCGCAGCAAGGGCGACCTCGGAAACCGAAACTAGTTTCAGGGGGTCTGTCCCGGACCCCCTCGCCCTCGGGGCAAAGCCCCTCGGGCTCACCCCCAAGGGGCTCGCGGCGGCTTCGCCGCCGCTGCGCGCTCGCGGCTGA
>JAWKSZ010000110.1:0-12378 GCA_041402045.1 Planctomycetota bacterium
CCCCCAGCATGCAGGCCAAGCTCCTGCGCGTGCTCCAGGAAGGCGAGCTGCGCCCCGTCGGCGCGCGGGAGATCCGCAAGGTCGACATTCGCCTGATCGCCGCGAGCAATCGCCGGCTGCGGGAGATGGTCGAGCAGGGCACCTTCCGCGAGGACCTCTACTACCGGATCGCGGTCATGACCGTGGACGTGCCCGCGCTGCGCGAGCGGCGCGAGGACATTCCGCTGCTCCTGAACCACTTCCTGCGCGCGGCGGCGGCCGAGGACGGACGCCCGGTGCCGCAGGTCGCGGCGGACGCGCTGCCGCTGCTCGTGCACTACGACTGGCCGGGCAACGTGCGCGAGCTGGAGAACGAGGCCAAGAAGCTCTACACCCTGGCCGGCGACGCGATCGAGGTCGGGCACCTCTCGCCCAAGCTCCTGGGGGGCGCCGCCCCAGACCGCCCGCACTCGGCGATCCGCCGGGTGGCGGTCAGCGACGCGACCGACGCGCTGCTGCTCGTGGTCGAGCAGGGCAAGCCCCTGGCCAAGGTGATCGAGGCCTTCGAGATCGAGGCGATCACCCGCGTGCTGGCGGCGACCGAGGGCAACCGCAGCGAGACCGCGCGCCGCCTGGGGCTCTCGCGACCGGGGCTGCTCAAGAAGATGAAGCGCTACGGGATCGAGTGAGCGACGCCACCTCCCCCGCGGCGCCGCCCCGGCCCTCGCGGAGCACCCGCGGCCGGCTGAGCTCGGTGCGCCGCCTGTTCCCCTACTACCGACCCTTCGTGGGCTCGGTGGTGGTCATGATCGTGGCCACCGTGATCGCCTCCAGCGCCGAGGGCGGGCAGGCGCTCCTGCTCAAGCCGCTCATGAACCGGGTGATCCTCGGGGGCTCCGACGAGACCGCCGAGCGGGACGACCAGGCCCTGCTCACGGAGGTCGGCCCCGCCGCCCAGGACGCCCTGCGCGCCGAGCTCGAGCCGACCCTCGAAGCCCTGCCGCCGGTCCAGGACCCGGTCGAGCTGCAGCGCTTCGCGGGGCGGACCGTGCCCGCGGCCTGGGGCGAGGACGCGGTGTGCCAGGTTGTGGACCGCACCCGGCGGGTGTTGCTCGACGTGCACAGCAAGCTCCGCCCGGACGCGCCGCCGCCCGACGGGCTCCAGGAGTGGCTGCAAGCGCCCGACCCCGAGCAGGAGCGGCTCGCCGCAGAGGAGCTGGCGCGCGCCCTGGCCTGGCAGCGGGCGGCGGAGGCGGCGCTGGGGGAGGACCCCCTGGCGGCCGCGCCCGGGGCCCGGACGAGGGCCCTGGTCGCGACCCTCGAGGCGCGCAAGATCGGACGCGGGGCGAACCTGACCTCGGCCCTGGGCGTGCTGTGGCGCGTGGTGCTGGTGGCCATGGTCCTGGCCGTGACCCTCGGCCTCTGTCGCTACGCGAGCAGCGCGCTCTCGCGGGTGATCGTGGTCCGGATCTACCGCGACATGCAGAACGCGGTGGTCCAGAAGCTGCTCGAGCTCAACGCGGGGCAGCTCGTGGGCCGCAACCGCGGCGACCTCCTGACCCGGATCACCACCGACCTCAACCGCACGGTCAACGGCGTGGTGCTCCCGCTGACCTCGGTGGTCCTCCTCCAACCGCTGCGGCTGGTGGCCTTGTTCTGCGTGGCGGTCTACCTCTCGTGGCAGCTCTCGCTGGCGTTGGTGTTCCTCGCGGCGCTGGTGGTCTACCCGATCCAGCGCTGGGGCAAGCTGATCCGGCGCAGCGCGCGCACGCGGCAGGGGGCGCTGTCCGACGTGCTCGAGAGCCTGCACCAAATGTTCGCGGGCATGCGCGAGATCAAGGGCTTCGTGCGCGAGGACCACGAGCGCGAGCGCTTCCGCGAGCGCACCCAGCGCGCCTACGCGGCGGAGGTCGCGGTGGCCAAGGCGCGGGTCGCCTCGCGCACCTCCTTGCGCCTGCTGAACGAGATCACGATCCCCGTGATCATGGTCGTGGGCGGGATCATCGTGACCCAGCGCTGGCTGGGCCTCGACGCCGGCCAGTTCGTCGCCTTCAGCATGCTGATCGTGATGATGTACCGACCCACCCGGACCCTGGCTAGCGCCTACAACACGCTGCAGGACAACCTCCCCAGCCTGGATCGGGCGTGGGAGGTGTTCGACCTGACCCCTGTGATCCAGGACGCTCCCGACGCGGCCGAGCTCGAACCGATCCGCGAGGCGCTGCGCTTCGAGGGGGTGAGCTTCGCCTACGACGAGGCCAACCCCGTGCTGCAGGACGTGAGCTTCACCGCGCCGGTGGGGAGCACGACCGCCTTCGTGGGGCACACCGGGAGCGGGAAGTCCACGCTGCTCGACGTGCTGGCGCGCTTCCTCGAACCTCAGGCGGGCGCCGTGACCGTCGACGGCGTCGACCTGCGCCAGGTCTCCCAGGCCAGCTGGCAGCGCCAGCTCGCCCTGGTGAGCCAGCAGAACTTCCTGTTCAACGCGAGCGTGGGCGAGAACATCCGCTACGGCCGACTGGACGCGACGCAGGAGGAGATCGAGGCCGCGGCCAAGCAGGCGGGGATCCACGACGAGATCGTGGAGCAGGAGGAGGGCTACCAGCGCTCCGTGGGCGAGCTCGGCTCCCGGCTCTCCGGCGGGCAGCGCCAGCGCGTGGCGATCGCGCGCGCGATCGTGCGCCAGGCGCCGGTGCTGCTCCTGGACGAGGCGACGAGCGCGCTGGACGCGCGCACCGAGCAGGCGGTGCAGGAGGCGCTGACCGCGCTCAGCGAGACCCGCACGACCTTCGTGATCGCGCACCGCCTGAGCACGGTGCGCCACGCGGACCAGATCCTCGTGCTCGACGGCGGACGGGTGGTCGAGCGGGGGACCCACAGCGAGCTCCTCGCCGCCGGCGGGCGCTACGCGGACCTCGTGCGCCAGTTCGACGACGGCGACGCCCGCGGCTGAGCGGCGCTCGCGACTCACGACGGGGGCGCCGCGCGGACGCGCGCGCAACTCCAGCGCGCGCAAGGCGCTGAGCGCCGAGACCCCGGGCTCCAGGCCGCCCTGGACCCGGAAGGGGGGCAAGGACACGGACGACGGGAATTTCGCCACGAGGAGAATTCTGGGCTAGACTCGCGCGTTGAAGACGAGACGGAGGGACCCCATGAAGTACGTATCTGCCCTGATCCTCTGCGCGGCCGTGGTCGCGCCCGCCGTGGCCGAGGACATGCAGACCCAGTTGGACGCGATCAAGACCACCCTCGAGCGCCTGCAGACCCTGACGCGGGACGAGCAGAGGAAGGAGTTCCCTGGGCTGCTGAAGCAGACCTCGACCTTCCTCGACGAGTACGGCAAGGAGGCCGACGAGCGCTCGCTGCTGACGGCCGCGAACCTGACCTTCCAGCTCTGCGAGGCCACCGAGGACCTCGACCAGCTCGAGGCCAGGATCGCCCAGGTCAAGGGCCTGCCCAGCTACGGCGGTAAGCTCGAGAAGCTGGTCGAGCACTACGAGGCCAAGCTCCGGATCCGGCCGGGCGCCATGGCGCCGAACTTCAGCGCGGTGGACGTCCACAGCGGCGAGACCGTGACCCTCGACAGCCTGCGCGGCAAGCTGGTGCTGGTGGACTTCTGGGCCACCTGGTGCGGCCCCTGCCTCAAGCTCATGGAGAACGAGCTCAAGCCCCTGTTCGCCCAATACGGTGAGAACGAGGGCTTCCAGCTCGTCGGCGTCGGCGCCAACTGGCAGGGCGAGACCGCCGAGAAGCAGCGTCAGCTCGGCGACGACAAGGGCTACGGCTGGACCAAGCTCTTCGACAAGGACGGCGAGGCGGTCAAGGCCTACGGCGTGAACGGGATCCCGTTCCTCGTGCTCGTGGACGAGGAGGGCAAGATCCTGGTCGCGGACTCCGGCTGGGCCGCGATCACCAAGGTCAAGAAGCTGCTCGAGGAGCGCCTCGCCTCCAGCAAGTAGCCAGGCTCCGACTCGACGCAGGGCAGGGCGCACAGCGCCCTGCCCGCGTGCATGTACGGGACCGGGGCGGCTGGCAAATTCGCGGGTGCTCGCCACACTGCGAGGGTGCTGGGCGAGTTCGGGGACTACACGATCGAGGCCGAGCTCTCGCGCGGGGGCATGGGCGTGGTCTACGCCGCGCGGGACCGCCACGGCCTGCGGGTCGCGCTCAAGGTGCTGCACGTGCAGGCGGGGATAGACCTGGCGCGCTTTCGCCGGGAGGCCGAGCTGCTGGTGTCTCTGCGGCACCCGGGGATCGTGGGGGTGGCCGGGTTCGGGGTCCAGGGGAAGCAGGCCTACCTGGTCATGGACCTGGTCGAGGGTCCGTCGCTGGATCGCGTGCTCCGCGAGCGCGGCCGCCTCCGGCCGGAGGTCGCCGCGCGCTATGCGCTCCAGGTCGCCGAGGCCCTGGCCGTCGCCCACGCGGCCGGGGTCGTGCACCGCGACCTCAAGCCCGCGAACCTGATCCTCGACGCCGGGGAGCGGATCGTGATCGTGGACTTCGGCCTCGCCTTCGCGCCCGAGGAGCGCGAGGGGCGGCTGACCCACACCGGGGAGATCCTCGGGACCCCGGCGTACATGGCCCCGGAGCAGGCGGGGACCGCGCACCACGCCGACGCACGCTCCGACGTCTACGGCCTGGGGGCGACGCTCTTCGCCCTGCTCACGGGCCAGGCGCCCTTCGGTGGGACGGGGCTGCTGGAGGTCCTGAACGCCGTGCTCACGCAGCGGGCGCCGAGCCTGCGCGCGCGCGGGGTCGCGGCCCCCGCCTGGCTGGAGGAGGTCGTGCGCCGCTGCCTGGAGAAGGAGCCCGAGCGCCGCTTCCCCGACGCGGGGCGCCTGGCCGACGCGCTGCGTGCCGGGGTGGGCGCCGGCGGGGGGCGCGGGCGCCGGGCCGGGGCCGTCGCGGGGCTGTGCCTGGCTGCGCTCAGCCTGGGGGTGTGCGGGTGGGCGCTCTCGAGGGTGGGCGGAAGCTCGGCGGGCGCCCCGCCCCCGCCCCCGCCCCCGCCGCCAGCGGCGAGCGAACCGCAGGAACACCTGCTCGAGGTCGCGCTCTCGCCCGACGTGGGGCACGACACCTACGTCTACGAGTGGGGGCTCTACAACAACGACAACGCCGGGGCGTCGGGCTATCTGGTGGTGGGCGTGCGCAACGAGAGGGGCGAGGCGGGCCGGCGCTGGGCGCTGGTTCAGGCGCCCCTCGACCGCCTGCCCTCGGACGCTGAGGTCCTGGAGGCCGAGCTGGTCCTGCGCCTGGCCCGCCCCTACACCCTCCCGCTGCGCGCTTACGCCGTCCTCGAGCCCTGGATCGAGGGCTCGAGCACCATCGACGCGCGCCTGGACGGCGTGGTCTGGGGGTCTACCCCCCGTGTCTTCCTCGCCTCCAGCGAGTTCGAGCGGCCCGCGTTGGAGGAGGCGGTCTGCGCGCGCGGCGTCCACGGAGAGGGCACCCTGCGCTTCGACCTCACTGAGTGCGTGCGCGCCTGGGCCACGGGAGCGACCCCCAACTACGGGGTGTGCCTGCAACCCGAGGCTCCGCCACGGGAGGAAGGCACGCACTTCGACACCTACTACGCGCGGGAGTACGCGGAGGAGGCGCTGCGTCCGCGGCTGCGGGTGCGCTACCGGGGCGCACCGCCGCGCCCTGCGCCGCCAGCGCCGGTGACCCCTCACCTGGACCGGAGCGACCTGACCGTGCTGGACGCCTACCTCCGGGCGCGACCCGCAGATCGCGGCGCGCGCGTGGCCCGCGCGCGCCTGCTGGCCAGCCTCGGGGACTTCGGCGGGGCCAACTACGACCTGCAGACGGCGTCCTCGCAGCTCCCGGAGGGGCAGCCGGACGAGGTGCTGTTCCGGGCGGCGTGCGAGCTGTGCACCCAGATCCTCGCCCAGCTCGAGCGCGACCCCTCTCCGACCCGCTATGCCCCGCCGCTGGGGGTGCTGATGACCGCCTGGTCGCGAGGCACCCCCGGGGGTGAGCCAGTTCCGGGGCCCGACGTGCGCGCGGCTGCGGTCACCTGGAGGGTGCTCAGCGCGACGGACGTCGACTACATGGTGAACGTCTACGCCCGGGCCCAGGCGCTGTGGCCTCAGGCGAGCGAGCTGCAGGACGAGGTGCCGCGGACGGCCCTCGACGTGCTAGAGCGGGTGCCGGTCCCGCCGGCCCATGCGCTGCGGGTGCTGGAGCAGGTGCGGGCGAGCTGCGCGCTGGACGCGCAGCTCGAGGCGCGGGCGCGAGCGCTGGAGGAGCGCCTGCGCGGGTTCTGAGGGCTCAGCCGCGCAGCGTCGTGGCCAGCTCCTGCAGGAGGTTCACGTTGGCCTCGACGACCTTGCCGAACAGCCCCACGTGCAGGCTCTCGTTGGGGCCGTGGGCGTTGGTCTGGGGGTCCATGACCCCGTTCAGGATCAAGGGCGTCGTGGGGAAGCGCTCGGCGAACAGCGTAATGAACGGAATGCTCCCGCCCACGCCGATCCGCACCAGGTCCTTGCCAAAGGCGTCCCGGTACGCGCGCTCCGCGGCATCGAAGGCCGGGCCCTGGGCCTCGTAGGACCAGCCCGCCGTGCCCAGGCTCTCCTTGACCTCGACCGCCAGCCCGAAGGGGGTCGCGGCCTCGATCCGCTTGCGCAGGGCGGCGGCCTCGTCGCCTTCATGCCCGGGGCCAGGCGCACCGAGAGCAGGGCGCTGGCCTCGGGCAGGATCACGTTGGCGGTCTGGTCCAGCCGGGGCAGGCTGGTCCCGACCACGGTCAGGTGCGGCTGACGCCACATCCACTCGACCCGCGGGCGGTCGCCCGGGTCGAGGCCCGGCACCCTCGAGCAGCCCTGCGTCGCGGCGCAGGTCGGCGTCGTCGGGAGAGCCCCGCGACGCTCTCGCGCCAGGCGGGAGAGACCTCCTGCTCCAGCCCGACCACCCGGCCCCGATCGTCGACGAGGGAGGCGACGAGCTTCATGAGCCCTACCGCCGGTCGGGGAGCGCCCCGCCCCACAGCCCGCTGTGGACCTTGCCCTGCAGCGCGCGCACGGTGACCTTCAGCTCGAGCAGCCCCCGCAGGCTGACGGTCAACCCGGCCACGTCGGTGCTCGGGTTCTCGCAGTCGGTGAGCACCATTGCGTCGGCGGCGAAGGCCTCGGGGTAGGCGGTCATGAAGCGGCCCAGGTTCGGGCTCCCGACCTCCTCCTCGCCCTCGAGCAGGAAGCGCACGTTGAGCGGCGGGCCGCCGGCCTGGTTCCAGGCGCGGAAGGCCACGATCTGGCTCAGCCAGCCCGCGAGGTCGTCGGCGACGCCGCGGCCGTAGAGGCGTTCGCCCTGGCGGACCATGGTGTGCGGCGGCGTGCGCCACACCTCGGCGTCGGCGGGCTGCTGGTCGAAGTGCCCGTAGATCAGGACCGTCGGCGCGGCGGGGTCCACGATCTTGGAGCCCTTGACGCAGGGCAGGGCCCCGTCGAGCTCGAGCAGCTCGACGTCGTCGAGGCCCGCGGCGCGCAGGTCCGCGGCGGCGATCTCCGCCATGCGCCGCACCTCGCCGACAGGGCGGGGTCGCGGCTGAGGGCCTTGACCTGGACGTAGTCACCGAGGCGCTCGAGGGCCTCGGGGATCAGCTTGCGCGCATCCGCGCACGGCGGCGAGCGACATGGACACCCCTGGGAGTTGGCTGAGGAGTAGCCAGGACCCCGCAGGTTTCGCGGAGCGCGGCGACGCAGTAGCGTGAAGGCCTGCAGGAGGTCGCATGCTGATCTTGCCCGAGGGCGCTGCCGCAGGGCGCACCGCCTTCGACCAGGAGTTCTTCCGCCGGGAGTTCAGCGACGGGAGGTCCTGCGCTGCGAGCTCCTGGAGCGCGGGCCGGTCTCGATCGGCGTGGAGCGATCCTCGTCAACGGGGCGCGCCTCGAGATCAACTGCTTCGAGGAGTTCCGGCGCGGCTACATCGTGGCCACGGTGTTCTCCGCGCCGCTGGAGTGCGAGGACCTCTACCGGGCCTACGTGGGCTACGACGCGATCTTCCAGGTCAACGTGCGCACGGTGCAGAACGAGGGGCGTCTCGGGTTCCACGAGCACTCGACCAAGGTCGAGGATCCCCCCGCCTCCTAACCCGACGCAGGGCAACGCTCCCGGCGGCGGAATCCGTGCGGGCCGACGGGGTCGCGCTGGTATCCCTCTCGGCGTGCGCGATCTGGACCGGAGTTCGTGAAGCGGCCCTCGCGGCCGGCTGGATCACGGAGCGCGAAGAGCGCGCCGCGCGCCGCGCCGTGGCCAAGGCGCACAAGCGCGGGCAGCCGTCTACGTCGCCCAGGCCCTCGTGCAGCTCGGCGCTCTCGACTGCGAGCAGCTGCTCGAGCGGGGCGTCGAGCTCGGCGCCCGACGCCGAGAGTGCCCGCGCTGCGGGCACAAGCTCCTCGCCGACGAGCCCCTGCCGCGGACGAGAGCTTCGCCTGCGCCCGCTGCGAGCGCCCCTGGCCTGCGACCACGACGTGACCCTCTCCCTCGCGGAGGTCCTCACCAGCCGGGACCCCCTCGACCTGAGCGTGACCCTCGCCGACCGCGGGGGCCATGAGGGCTCCGGCTCGACGAGCGCCTCCTCCTCGCTGCCGCCCTTCGACCTGAGCGCTTCGAGCTCAAGGAGGAGCTCGGGCGCGGCGCCTACGGGGTCGTGTTCCGCGCGGTGCAGACCGACCTCGAGCGCGAGGTGGCGCTCAAGGTCCTGCGCCCGCGGGAGGGGGAGCTGAGCCCTGTCGCCCTCGAGCGCTTCCTGCGTGAGGGGGCGAGCGTGGCTCGCCTGCAGCACGAGAACGTGATCCGCGTGTTCGGGATCGGGCGCTACAAGGACCTCTACGTGCTGAACATGGAGCTCGTGCGCGGGCAGTCGCTCAAGGTCACCGCGCAGCGCCCGGACGGCCGGCTGCCGTGGAGGAGGCCCTCGAGGTCGTGCGCGGGATCCTGCGCGGATCGAGCACGCCCACGCCCACGGCGTCGTGCACCGCGACTTGAAGCCGGCGAACGTCTTGATCGAGGAGAACGGCACGCCCCGGGTGATCGACTTCGGGCTGGCCAAGGACCTCGAGACCGACGCGCAGCTCACCCAGGGCAGCGCCGCGGTCGGCTCGCCGGCCTACCTCAGCCCCGAGCAGCTCGAGCACGGCTCCAGTCAGGCCGACGCGCGCTGCGACGTGTTCAGCGTGGGGGTGATCCTCTACGAGCTCCTGGCCGGCGCTAGGCCTTGGAAGGCCAAGACCCGCAACGAGCTGTTCCTGAGCATGCTCCGAGACGCCCCCGCGCCCCTGCCCGAGGACCTGGACCTGCCCTCGGGGCTGGCAGAGGTCGTGTTCCAGATGCTCGCCCGAGACCCCGACGAGCGCCTGCAGAGCGCGGCCCTGGCCCTCGAGGCGCAGGAGCTCGAGGGCGGCGGGGCCCCGGCGCAGCCCGCGCGGCGCAACACGACGCGCGCCACCCGCAGCGTGAGCAAGACGACCAAGAGCCTGCGCAGCGCGAGCAAGCCCCCGAAGCCCCTGCGCGCCCCGAGCAAGGCCACCCCCGCGCTCGGGGGGACGTCGCGGGGGCCGCTGCTCGCGGCGGCCGCGGGCGTCGTCGTCCTGGGTGTGCTCTTCGGCGCGCTGCGCGCAGGCGGCGGGGACCCCGAGGCGGTCGCCCAGGCGGGCGAGGTGGCGCCCGAGGCGCGGGAGCCCGAGCCGCTGGCGCTGGCGGCAGCGCCCGAGCCTCCGCCCGCCGGACCCCCCCCCCGAGGTCGAGCCCGAGCCTCCCGTCGAGCCCCAGCCTCCCGTCGAGCCCGAGCCTCTGGAGGCCCCCGAGCCCCAGCCCGTGGGTCAAGACCCGGACCCTCCCGTGGCGCCGGACCCCGCTCCGCCGGAGCCGGACCCCGAGCCCCCCGCGACCCCCGCCCCCGAGCCGGCACCCGAGCCCGAGCCCCCGGCGGCCCCGCCGCCGCCGGGGTCCGCGACCTACGCGGTCGTCCGCGACGCCGATTCCCTCAACCTGCGGGAGGGGCCAGGGGCGTCGTTCCCGGTGGTCCGCGTCGCCCAGCGCGGGGAGTGGCTGCGCACGAGCGGCGTCGAGCGCGGCGGCTGGGTCGAGCTGATCCTGTCCCGGGACGGCCGCGCCTGGGCCTCGGCCCGCTACCTGGAGCTGAGCGAGGTGCCCCTCGCCCGGGACCCCGCCCGACCGGAGCTCGACAGCGGCGCCGGCGACCCAGAGCGCTGGCCGCGCCTCGCAGCCCACGACCACGACGTGCCCTGGCACGAGCGAGCGTTCGAGATCAACCGGCTCGCCGTCGGCGCGCGCACCGGGCACGTCCTGAGCGGGCTGCGCCTCGCGCTGCGCGACCCCAACCCGCTGAACCGCGCCTTCGCCCTGCGCGGGCTGCGGCGCTACCCCCGCGAGCTCCTGCTGGGCGTCGGCTCCCAGGGCCTGGTCGAGGGCTTGATCGAGGCCCTCGAGGAGCGCCACGAACCCTACGTGCCCGAGGTCGCGGGCGAGCTCCTGCAGCGCCTGGCCGGGGACCGCGTCGCGCGCGAGCCGGAGGGCTGGCGCACGTGGTGGAGCGAGGCCGGGGCGGAGGAGGCCCGCGCGCTGGCCCGCGGCCCGCTGCCCGTGCCCGCGGCCGCCGGCGGGGCCGGGGAGCAGACCCGGGTCCGCGAGCTGAGCACCGTGATCAGCCGCGTGCGCAAGCAAGGCCTGGAGATGGTGTTCTTGCTCGACGTGACCAAGAGCATGGGCGAGGAGCTCAGCGCGGTGAAGGCGCAGGTGCGCGAGATCGTGTCCTTGCTCTCGCTGCTCCTCGACCCCAAGAAGGTGCGCCTGGGCTTCGTGGCCTACGGCGACGAGGTCGTCGACGCCCAGCCCCTGATCCCGCCGGCCAAGTTCCCCGATCGCCTGGACGAGATCCAGATCTTCGACGACCCCCAGGACAAGACGATCGAGGAGGGGATCTCGGTCGGGCTGCTGGCGACCTTCGACCGCGCCATGAAGTGGGGCCGCGGCGCGCGGCGCCGGGTGGTCCTGCTCCTGGCCGACGCCCCTCCGCTGGACCCCGAGCAGTGCCGCCAGATCGTGCGCGCCGCCGCCGCCAAGGACTTCGTGCTCAGCGCGCTGATCGCGCCGCCCCCGGAGTATGCGAAGCACAAGCCGCCCCACGCGATCCTGGAGGAGCTCGCGCAGCTCGGCGGCGGCGAGGCCGCGCCCCTGGGCTCTCCGGAGGAGCTCCTGGTGCACATCCTGACCTTGGCCTTCGGGCCGAGCTACGTCGACGACCTGCGGCTCATGGTCCACGCCTACCGCGAGGTCCGTCCTCAACCACCCCGGTGAGCATGACCCCGTCCGCGATCCTCGTGTGCTGCGGTGACCCCACGCCCCCCGTCCAGGCCCAGGTCGGGCCCTACGCCCTGTGGTTCCAGCGCGCGGCGCCCCAGGTCGTGTTCGGCTGCGTCGACCTGCGCCAGCCCGAGCAGACCTTGCCCGAGGCCGGCGCCTACGTGTTCATGGGCTCGCCGCTCGCCGCCTACGACCCGCACCCTTGGCTGCCCCAGGCGCTGGCCGCGGCGCGCTTCGCGCTGGACTCGGGCACCCCGACCCTCGGCGTGTGCTTCGGGCATCAGCTCTTCGTCGAGGCGCGGGGCGGGCGCGTGGCGCGCAACGGGCGGGTCGAGGTGGGGACGGTGACCGTCGAGCTGGGCGCGGACGCGGCGCAGGACCCGCTGCTGTCCCCCTTCGGCGGCGCGCTGCGGGTGAACGCCAGCCACGACGACACCGCCGTGGAGCTGCCGACGCCCGCCCCCGCGGTGCTCGGGACCTCGGACCGGGATCGGCACCAGGTCCTGCGCTGGGGCGAGCGCGCCTGGTCGGTGCAGTTCCACCCCGAAATGCGCGCCCGCGAGACCGGGCTCTCGGTGCGCTGGCGCACGCCGCGTCTGCTGGAGGAGGGGGAGGACCCCGACGCCGTGCTCGCGGCCCTCGACGACGGGATCGACGGGCGCCGGCTGCTGCACCGGTTCCTGCACCTGGCCGGGATCCCGGGCGCCGAGGACGCCTGAACGAAATTTAACTGGCCTGATCCTTGCAATGGGGCCCGCCAGGCCGGGAAATAGGCGCGAGCGAGCCCTACCCCATGAGCGAACCCTTGCCTCCCGCCGTCACGGCCCTCGACCCCGAGCCGGACTTCGCCCACCCCGATGGCCAGGTCGACTGGAAGCGGGCCGGGCTGACCTGCGGGCTCATGCTCCTGATCTTGCTCGGCCCCCTGGCCGCCGCGGTGGGGCTGTTCTTCAGCCGGCCGGAGGCTCCCCGGCGACCCCGCGTCGCGCGCCAGGCGGCGGCGGAGGTCGTGACCCTCAAGCCGCTGGCCCTCACGCCGCGGGTCGAAGCCCTGGGGCGGGTGCGCCCCCTGCGCAGC
>JAWKSZ010000111.1:0-11636 GCA_041402045.1 Planctomycetota bacterium
GTGCGGGGTGGGGGGAGGCCCTTCGGGGCCTTCCCTACCACGACTGTTTCTTGCCAGCGGAGGGCGTCACGGCTGCGCGCGAGCGGAGCTCGGTGGTTCAACCTCTATCGCCGGCGCGTGAACGGGCGAGCGGAGCCTTGGCGTCCTTGGCGTCCTTGGCGGTTCATCCCTTCTTCCGACTCGGGGCACGAACGCGTAGCGCGAGACGCCCTACCAGCCCACGTCGAGGTTGCCCCGCAGCGAGTGCAGGGTGAAGCGCAGGGCTTGGCGCCAGCTCGTGCCCGGGGGCGGGACCCGGGAGAGGTGCAGGCGCTCGAGGGGCGCGCGCAGGAGCGCCTTCCAGCCGATCTGGGTCACGTCCTGGGGCTCGACGCCGACGAGCTCCAGCTCGCGCAGCACGGGGAGCCGGCCCAGGGCCTCGAGGGTCCGGTCGTCCACGCCCTCGGCGTGGACCCGCAGCGACTCGAGGGCGGGCTGCAGCTCCGCCAGGGGCTCCAGCGCCCGGGCGGGCACGAGCGCGCCGCCGAGCTGCAGGGACTCCAAGCGGCCGCCGGCCAGGAGCGCTTCGAAGGCCTCGGCGCTCCACTCGCCGGCGAGCACGAGGCTCAGGTGCCGGAGCTCCGGGAGCGCGGGCCAGGGCTCGAGGTCGCCCTCGCGCGCGGTCTGGAGGTGCAGCCGGGTCAGGGGCATGCCGTCCAGGAACCCGAGCCAGGCCGGCGCGCTCTCGGGCGCGGCGCGCACGACCAGCTCGCGCAGCGCGGGCAGCCCGCGCAGGGCGGCCCAGGCCTCGGCGGGCCAGCGGTCGGCGGCGTCCAAGTCGAGGCGGGTCAGGCCGGTCAGCGCGGCGACGGCCTGGGGCCAGCCGGCCTGGAGGTCGGCGCTCAGCCCCAGCCGGGTCAGCCTGGGCCAGGCCGCGAGGGCCGCCAGCGCCGGCGGCGCGGTCCGCGCGCTGGACCCGAGGTAGAGCGCCTCGAGGGCGGGGAGCGCGGCCAGCGGGTCGAGCCGACCCAGCGCCCCGGTGTAGCGCAGCTCGCGCAGCCCGGGGCTCCCGGCCAGGAGCGCGCCCAGCTCGCTGGCGTGCATGACCCGCAGGTCGAGGGTCTCGAGGTGCGGGAGCGGGGCCTCGGGGCAGGCGAAGACTCCGCACTCCGCGCGCAGCTCGCGCAGCTCGCCGAGCCCGGCCCAGGTCGCGTCCTCGAGCAGGAGCTCGCCCTGCACCCGCAGCTCGAGCCGGCGCAGGGGGAGCGCGCGGCCGGTCCAGCGCGCGAGGAGCTGGCGGCAGGTGGCCTCGTCCGCGCCCAGCGCGAGCTCGGTGAGCTGCGGCCCGGGGTCGAGCTCGAGCTCGGCCGGGTGCTCGAGCTCGAGCCGGGTCAGCCGCGGGAGCTCGACGAGGAACCCGGGCTCGGGCATGAGGCTCAGCCCCAGGCTCACCGGCGCCCGCGGGCGCTGGAGGCGCAGGAGCTCGAGGTGCCCGGCAGGAGCGGCGGCTCGAGGGCCTGGCGGCCGCTGAGCGCGAACCTCGGGATCTGCTGCGCGGCGAGCTCCTCGGCGGCGCGGGCCACGTGCTCGGGCTCGCTGCGCAGCGGGCGCACCCAGAACGTGCGGTGCTCGGGGAGCTCCAGCGGCGCTGGGCTCGGGGTGTTCCCGATCCAGCGCACGGCGTCGTCGGCGGTCAGCGCGTAGACCGCGAGCGGCAGCTCCGAGGCGAAGCTGCGCGGCGGGCGCAGGTCCGCGGCCAGGAGCGCGCCGCCCACGGGCTCGCCGGTGCGGCGCAGGTGCGCCACGAGCTCGCGGCCCGCGTCGAGGTCGCCCTCCTCGGCGAAGCGGCGCTCCAACCCGCGCAGGCGCTCGTCCGCCACCGGATAACGCACCCTTGCGCGGAACGCGCTCGAGGGTGCGGAGCCACGAGCGGCAGGCAGCGCGGGAGCGGGAGGGCGCGGCCGCCGCGACGCCCGAGCACCCCCGCGTTGCGAGCCCTCCCGCTCCCGCGCGTGCACTCAGTGCACGCGCGGTTCGAGGGGCAGGGTGCGCACGATCTCGGCCTCGGCGGTGGCCAGCTCCTCGAGCCGGGCGTTGACCTCCTCCGCCGGGGCGTAGGTCGCGGCGAGCTCGACGAAGAGCAGCGCGTGGCCGTGCTCGGCCTGGGCCAGCCCGCGGTAGAAGGCGGCGAGCTCCGGGTCCTCGAGGCCCTCGCCCAGGAGGGCCAGGCGCTCGTGGGAGCGGGCCTCGATCAGGGCCGAGACCAGGAGCAGGTCCTGGAGCCGGGTCTCCTCCTGGCTGTGGCGCACGAGCTTGCGCAGGCGCTGGGCGTAGGGGTCGCCGGCGTCGCGGCCGAGGGTCAGCCCGCGGGCGAGCAGCCGGTCGTAGACCTGGCGGAAGTGCCCGATCTCCTCCTGGGCCAGGCGCGCCATGCGCTGCACCAGGAGCTCCTTGTCGGGGAAGGCGGCGAGCATGGAGATCGCCTGGCTCGCGGCCTTCTTCTCGCAGTGGGCGTGGTCCGCCAGGACCTCGTCGAAGCGCGCGAGGGCCAGGGGCAGCCAGCCGGGGTCGCTGGCGCAGCGGAGCACGGGACGGTCGAGGCGGGTCATGGCCACGTGATACCACGGAGCCGCGGAGCCCGAGCGAAGCGTCCCGCCTAGCGGAAGCCGGCCGGGTTCTCGACGGCCAGCGGGCTCGCGGGCAGGTCGGTGGGCAGCGGGCGCTGGTTGAACCCGGCGGGGGCGACGTCGTTCGGGGTGTCGGGGTGGAACAGGCTGGCCAGGAGCTGGATCTGGGTGCGCCCGGGGCCGAGCTCGAACTGCCCGCCGCCGTACATGGCCACCCCGCGGGCCTCGCACCAGGCGTAGACCCGGAACAGCTCGTCCAGCCGCCCGAAGCGCGAGGGCTTCACGTTCACGCAGCGGGGGAAGGGCTGGACCTGCTCCACGTCGGCCAGCGAGCACAGCGGCGCGTCGAAGGTCACGCGGTCCAGGTGCGGCTTCAGCGCGGCCTTGGTCTCGGGGGTCCAGCCCGGGTCCTCGAGCCAGGCCTGGGGCAGGCCCTCGGCCACCCGGGTGTAGAGCGCGGCGTCGGGGGGCGTCCCGGTGAAGGGGCCCTTGGTGTACTGCCCCTTGAGGTCCACGCAGGCCACGCGCCCGGTCGCGGCCAGGCCCGCGATCAGCTCCGCGGTCCAGTCGAGGTCCGCGTCGAGCTTGAGCCGGGCGTCGGGGTGCGCCGCCCACAGCGCGTCCAGCGGCGCGAGGCTCGCCGGCGACCCCAGGCCGAGGGAGACCACGTAGGTCAGGGGGCGCGGGGTGCGCTCGCAGAAGGCGGCCAGCGAGGTCTCGGCCTGGCGCAGGGCGAGGTCGAGGGCCGCGCTCTCGAAGGCCCAGCGCCGGTAGAGCGTGCTCTTGGGGTCCTGGGGCGGCGCGGGGAACAGCGCGAGGGTGTCCAGGTGTTGGGAGAGCTCGCCCAGGGTCCAGCGTCCGCGCAGGTCGTGGACCGGCCCCGCGGCCTGGAACGCGTCTTGGTCTGGGGTCTGGTAGGTCACGTCCTCGCCCTGACCCTCGAGGCCGCCGCCCTGGAGCGCGACCACGGTGGTCTTGCGGGTCCAGCCCGCGGGGGTGGCGTGCTCGAGGGGGCGTAGGGCGTAGCCCTCGAGCTCGAGCTCGAGGTTCGAGAGGCGGTCGCGGAGGCTAGGGGTCATGGGAACCTCCCGGGAAGGTGAGAACCAACGACGAAGGGCGGGGTCGAGACCCCGCCCTCGTGGGGTGAACGCTGACGCGCCTAGCAGCGGGCTGCTAGCCGAGCTGGATCCCGTCCTCGGCAGCGGCGGCCTCGATCTCGCCCTTCTTGAGCGAGTAGGCCAGCCACATGTAGCAGACGAAGGTCGGGAAGGTGATCAGGGCGCCGAAGCCGCAGGCGATGAACCCGAGCACGTACACGATCCCACCGACGATGCAGAGCAGGATGTTCGGCACGATGTTGCGCTTGCCGTAGGCCAGGCCCGCCTTGAAGGCGTTCATGAAGCCGACCTCGGGGCGATCGACGATCAGGGGCATGCCCATGCACACGATCATGCCCGGGATGTAGCAGAGGCAGAAGCAGACGCCCACGATGAACATCGTGATGTAGCGCTGCACGATGTCGTTGAACTTCATGAGGTCGCCGATCGAGATCTTGCGGCCCGTCGCCTGGAACTCCTTGACCGCCGCCATGTAGTTACAGACGAGCTGGGGCATGATCACCATGACCACCAGCGCCAGCCCCAGGAACACCAGGGAGAAGATCCCCAGCATGCTCGTGGGGATCACGGTGGTCATGAGGATCTGCAGGATCACCAGGAGGAAGTTGGGGGCGAAGATCGCGAGGGAGGGGATCAGGTTCGCCTTGACGATCGTGAGCCCGCCCTTGACCAGGTCACCGAAGGGGTAGCCCGGTCCCTCGTGGGAGATCGTGACCGGGCCCGCGCCCTCGGCCAGCGAGGCCGCGGCGGCCCCGAAGGCCGCGCCGCCCGCGGCGAAGGCCGCCTTGGCGTCCTGGCCGGCCTGGCCGGCGTCGAAGCCAGCGCCGCCGCCCGGGGCGCCGCCGCCCTGGGGCGCGCCGCCGCCGGCCGCGCCGGGGGCGGGGTCGCGGCGGTCGCGGCGAAGGCGTCGCCGCCGCCCTGGGCGTCGACCGGCTGGGGCTGACCGCCGGGCATGGGCGGGGCACGGTCGGCGCGGCGGGGTCACCGAACCCGGGCTGCGCGGGGGGCACGGGGGCTCCGCCTTGAGCGCCCTGGGCCTCGAGGACCACGGTGATCGCGCCGATCTGGAAGGTCCCGCCGACGCCGATCGGGGTGTCCGCGTGCACGACCTGGCCGTTGACCAGGCTCCCGTGCTGGCTCTTGTTGCGCAGCAGCCAGCCGCCGCCCTGGGGCACGAACTCGGCGTGGGTGCGCGAGAGGGTCTGATCCTCGGGGACGCTCAGGTGCGCGCCTGCGTCGCGTCAAGAGGTATAGGAGTAGGCCGGGTTGAGCGCCAACACGCGCCCCGCACCGGGGCCCGCCGTGATTCGCAACTGGTGCATGGAGTCCCCCACGTCTGTGATCGGAGCGTCATACCACAGCGCGCCAAGGGCTTCCAACCGCTCGCGTACGCCTCGCCTGTAACGTTTTCTCGTTTCAGTGTAATGAGGCGCTGAAAAGAGCCTGGGTGGCGCATTGGGGTTACGGCCGGCACCCGGCGTGCACAGGGGTGGGCCGTCCTATCCCTTCCACTACGCCAGGAGCCCACCATGCGGTGGTATCAGCTCGGCGCCTGCGCGGCGCTCGCGGCGGCGGTCCACGTCCACGCCGACACACACCTCGTCCCCAACCCCCAAGGTCCCCTCGCCGGGCGCACGGTGGTGATCAGCCCTGGCCACGGGAAGTTCTTCTCGGCCGGCGCGTATCGCTTCCAGCGCCCGGTGCTGCACGAGATCCTCGAGGACATTCACACCAACGAGATCGTGATCGAGGTCCTCCAGCGCTACCTCGCGAATGCAGGTGCCCACGTCGAGAGCTGCCGCGAGCGCAGCTACCAGACCGAGGAGCTGTTCGTCTCGACCACCGACCCGGGCTACAGCCAGACCGGGACCTGGACGCCCGCGACCGCGACCCCCGGCTACTACGGGAGCGAGTACCGCTACGCCCAGGCCAGCGCCGCGGTCAGCGCGACCGCGCGCTTCGCGTTCACGGCCCCGGCCTCCGGGCGCTATCCGGTCTACGTGCGCTACACCCGCGGCCCGAACCGCACGACCCAGGCCCGCTACCGGGTGACCCACGCCGGGGGCACGAGCGAGGTGGTCCTCGATCAGCAGGCCCGCGGCCTGGGCTGGACCTTCCTCGGCGAGTTCTACTTCGTGGCCGGGGCCCAGGCGGCGGTCGAGCTCACGAACCAGGGGCCGGATCCGACCCAGGTCGTGATCGCCAACGCGATCCGCGTGGGCGGCGGCGTCGGGCCCAGCGGCGAGCCGCGCTGGCGCGAGTCGGCGAGCACCTTCCTCGGGCACAAGGGCTACAGCTCGACCCGGGGCGACGTCACGATCCGCCCGGGCTACGCCGTGGACCTGGCCGGCGGCGACACCACGCGCTGGCGCCGCGACTACCTCTACCTGGCGCTGCACACCAACGCCGCCGGCAACGGCGCGCGGGGGATCTCGACCTACAGCTTCGGCAACGGCCGGGGCGGCGTCGGCCCCGCGGTCTACCCGAACACGCCCAGCCCGCTGGCGAACGAGGCGGACGCGCTGCGCAACCAGATCCACGCCGCGATCCGCGACGACGTGCGGGCCCAGATCGAGCCGAGCTGGCGCGACCTCAACCCGCGCACCGCGAACTTCGGCGAGCTGCGCGAGTGCCGGAACATGCCCGGGACGTTGATCGAGCTCGGGTTCCACGACGACCCCGACGACGCCGCGCTCCTGCGCAGCCAGACCTTCCGCGAGGTCGCGGCCCGCGCGATCTACAAGGGCGTGATCCGCTACTGGGCGCCGGGGACCGACGTGATCCCCCTGCCCCCGGGCTCCTTGCGGATCGAGAACCTGGGCAACGGCGAGCTGCGGATCGCCTGGGACGGCGTGCTGGATCCCCGGGAGCCGAGCGCGGCGCCGACCGGCTACCGGGTCTACCTCAGCGCCGACGGGCGCGGCTTCGACGACGGCCAGGCGGTGAGCGGGACCCAGCTCGTGCTCACGGGCCTGACCCCGGGGCAGGTCGTGTTCGCCAAGGTCGCGGCGACCAACGCTGGCGGCGAGAGCCTGTGCTCGAAGACCGGCGGCGCGGTGGTCGGGCAGCCGGGCACCGGGGTGGCCCTGGTCGACGGCTTCGACCGCGCCTACCGCCACACCTGGCTGAACGCCGAGCGGATCTACCGCGGCGACTACGCACGCGAGCACCTCGACGCCTGGACCGCGGCGCTGCCCACGGCGGTGCCCCTCGACTTCGCCGAGAACGAGGCGGTGCTCAGCGGGCGGCTGCAGCTCACGGGCTACGGCCTCGTCGACTGGCTGCTCGGGCGCGAGGGCTCCGTCGAGCGCACCTTCGACCCCACGGAGCAGACCCTGGTCGAGGCCTACCTCCAGGCCGGCGGGCGCCTGCTCACCGGGAGCACCGAGCTCGGCTGGGACCTCGAGGCCCAGAGCGGCGGGGTGGCGTTCCTGCAGCAGGTGCTCGGCGCGGCCTACGTGCGCGACGACGCCGGGGTCCAGGTCGCGAACACCGCCCCTGGCGCGCCGCTCCCCGCCCTGAGCCTGGACTTCTCCCGCGGGCGCTACGCCGCGCTCTCCCCGGACGTGCTCCAGCCGGCGAGCGGCGGCGCGGGGGAGGTGCTCCTGGCCTACGACGCCGCGGGCGCGCCGCCGGCGGCGGTGGGCGTGGCCCGGCGCACGGTGGCCATGGGCTTCGGGATCGAGGCGATCGAGGACCCCGCGGACCGCGCGGCCTTGCTCCAGGGCCTGGTGGCCTACCTGGATCCGCCCTTGAACGCCGGCAGCGTCGCCCCCACCCCGAGCAGCAGCACGGGCACGACCACGAGCCAGAGCGGGAGCACCGCCTCGGGCAGCACCGCGACCACGACCACCCAGACCCGGCGCCGCAGCTCCGGCGGCTGCAGCCTGACCCCCGACGTGGACCAGGCCTCGGCCTGGACCGTGGTCGGGCTGCTGCTCGCCACGCTCTCGCTCCTGATCTACCGCCGCCGCCAGCGCGGCGGGGGCTGGTCCCTCGACCCCCTGGCCCCGGGCTTCTCGCTCCTGACCTGGTCCGCCGAGCTCGCCTCCGGCTCCCGCCCCGGCCACGGCTCGGGCTCGACCTTCGACGCGCGGGGGTAGGTCCGGGCTACCCTGGCCCCCGTGAGCAACGCCGCACGTCGGAACGGGGACTGAGGGTGGAGCTGCGCGCGCTGGCCGAAGGCGTGCTCCTGGGCGGGAGGCTCGCGGACAAGCTGCGGGCGCCGACGGAGCCGCTCAGCGACGCGGCCCCGGGAGAGGCGCGCGCCGTGGCCGAGCCCGCGCGGGCTGGCGCGCTGCGCTGGCGTCCCGAGGAGGCGGAGGTCCCGCCCGCGACGCGCCTCGAGGAGCCGCGGCGCCGCGCGGCGCTGCTCCACGCCTTCGCCAACCACGAGCTCCTGGCGACCGAGCTCTTCGCCCACGCGCTCCTGCGCTGGCCCGACGCTCCCGCCGGGTTCCGCCGCGGGTTGGCCCAGACGTTGCTCGACGAGCAGCGGCACCTGGGGCTCTACGTCGCGCGGCTCGAGGCCCTCGGCGTGCCCTTCGGCGAGCTCCCGCTCAACCGCTACCTGTGGGACGCCATGGCCGCAGTCCCCGACCCCCCGACCTTCGTGGCGGTCATGGCCCTGACCTTCGAGCAGGCGAACCTCGACCACATGCGCAGCACCGCCCAGGCCCTGCGCGCCGTGGGGGACGAGGCGAGCGCCGCGATCCTGGACCAGATCGGGCGCGAGGAGGTGCAGCACGTGGCCCTCGGCCTGCGCTGGTTCGAGCGCTGGCGCGTGCGCCCGCGACATCGCGAGCAGCAGGCCGGCGCGCCGGGACGTTCGGCGAGCGAAGCTGGCGGAGGGTCGGCGCGCCCGGCGAGCGGCGGAGCCCGCGAGCGCGCAGCGAGCGCGGAGCGCTCGCGAGCCCCTTGGGGGGTGAGCCCGAGGGCTTGCCCCGAGGGCGAGGAATGGGACAGACCCTGAAACGAGCGGCGGAGCCGCGAGCGCGCAGCGAGCGCGGAGCGCTCGGGAGCCCCTTGGGGGTGAGCCCGAGAGGCTTTGCCCCGAAGGGCGAGGGGGTCTGGGACAGACCCCCTGAAATCTGGCCCGCGTATGTGGCCGCGCTCCCCGAGCCGCTCGCCGCGTCGGGCGCGAGGCGACACCGTGTGGGAGGCGCCGCGGCTCGGGGCCGGGCTGAGCCCGGAGTTCATTGCGCGAGCTCAAGGTCTACTCCAGCAGCCGCGGGCGGCCGGGGCGGCTGGTGTGGTTCGACCCGGCCTGCGAGCTGCGCTGGAGCGGCGCCGCGCTGCCCCCGGCGGCGGCCGCCCTCGAGCGCGACCTGGCGGGGGTGCTCGTGGCCCTCTGTCGGGCCGACGACGTGCTGCTCGCGCCGCGCCCGAGCCTCGCGCACCTGGAAGTCCTGCAGCGCGCGGGCTTCGCGCTCCCCCGAGTTCGCCGACGCGCCTCCGGCGCGGCGCACAGGAGGCCCTGCCCTGGGGGCTGGACCCCGGCGGCCCTGGAGCGCGCCCGAGGCCTCGAGCTCCAGACCCCGCCCCCAGACCTCGCGGGCTGGGGCGCGTGCTTCGCCAAGCCCTGGGCCGCCGCGCTCTGGCGCGAGCTGCCCGGAGTCAGAATCGGCGCGGACCGACTGCCCCGAGATCGCCCAGGACCTGGAGGATGGCGTGGCAATGAAGGGCTGCCCGGGGGCGCGGTGGTCAAGGCGCCCTACGGCGCCAGCGGGGCAGGCAGCTGCGCGGCGACGGGCCGCCCTGGGGCCAGGGCTTTCGGGCGCGGGTCCAGGGGTGCTCGAGCGCCAGGGGCCGGTGCTGGTCCAGCCCTGGCTCGCGCGGCTGGGGTTCGTGTCTGCTGGAGGTCGACGCCCAGGGGACGCGGGTCCTCGGCGTGACCCGCTTCCGCACCGACCGCCGCGGGCAGTACTCGGCCACCACCTCGGCGCCCTCGACGCGGACCTCGACCCGGCGCTGCGCCGCGCGCTCCACGGCGCGCCGCAGCTGCCTGCCTGGGCTCGAGGCCCTGGGGCGCGCCGCCGGCAAGCGCCTGCGGGCGGCGGGCTACCGCAGGCCCGCCGGGCTCGAGGCACCACGTGCTGCTCACCCGGCGCGGCGACGCCCCGGCGCTGGTGCCCCTCGAGCTGAACCCGCGGCACCAACTTCGGGCACGTGGCCCTGGCCCTCGGTCCGCGGCTCGTCCCGGGGAACGGCAGCGGCGCGTTCGTGCTCGCCGCGCAGGAGGCCAGCGCGAGCCGCCCTCGAGCGGCTCCGGCGCGCTTCGCCGCCCGCGGCGGCGCTTCGGCTTCGAGGCCGGGGTCCTGGCGCTGACCGACCCCGCGCGCGGAGCGCTGGGTCGCGCTCCTGGCCGCGGCGGCGAGCCCCGCCGAGGCGCGGGCCCTGGTCCCGCCTGCGACCCGCGTAGAGTGCGCGCTCACGAGGAGGACCCATGAGCGACCTGACCCAATTACCCCGACGCCCAGGGCTACCTGGTCGAGCCCGCCGCCGGCAAGCCCGGGCTGGTCGTGCTCCAGGAGTGGTGGGGCCTCGTCCCGCACGTGAAGGACGTCACCGAGCGCTTCGCCAAGCAGGGCTACACCGCGCTGGCCCCCGACCTCTACCACGGCAAGAGCACCGTCGAGGCCGAGGAGGCCCAGCACCTCATGGAGGGCCTGGACTGGGGCCGAGCGACGCAGGAGATCCAGGCCGCGGTGGCCTTCCTGCGCGAGAAGGGCTGCCCCACGGTCGGGGTCGTCGGGTTCTGCATGGGCGGCGCGCTCTCCATGCTCGGCGCGGCCACCGCCGGCGTCGACGCGGCGGTGTCCTTCTACGGCTTCCCCCCGCCGCCGAACCCGCTGGACAAGGTCTGCCCGCCGACCAAGATCTTCTTCGGCTCCGACGAGGGCTTCTTCTCGGTGCCCGACGCTCAGGCCTGGGCTGCGAAGCAGCGCGAGCGGGGCGTGGCGGACACCGAGGTCGTGGTCTACGAGGGCGCGGGGCACGCGTTCTTCAACGACACCCGCCCCGAGGCCTACCACCAGGAGGCCGCGCGGGACGCCTGGAAGCGCACGCTGGAGCACTTCGGCAAGCACCTGTAGCGAGCGATCCTGCGCTCACATGCACGAGCGGACTACAATCCGGGCTGGCGCGACCGAGTCGCGGGAGGACCCATGAAGAAGAAGTTGTTGATCGCCGCCGGGGTCGTGGTCTTGCTCCTGGTGGGCGTGGTGATCGGGGTCGTGGTCAAGAGCGGGGACCTGCTCAAGGCGGGCGTCGAGACCGGCGGGACCCAGGCCATGAAGGTCCAGACGCTGCTCGGCAGCGCGGGGCTCTCGATCCTCGACGGCGCGGTCTCGTTGCACGAGCTCAACGTCAAGAACCCCGAGGGCTTCTCCGACGGCTACGTGTTCCAGGTGGGCGACACCAGCGTCGACACCAACCTCGGCTCGCTCCTGAGCGACACGATCGAGGTCGAGCACATTCGGATCGCCTCGCCCCACGTCTCCCTCGAGGTCACCACGAAGGGCACGAACCTGGGCGAGCTGCTCGCGAACCTGGAGCAGAGCCGGGTCGAGGCCGAGGTCCCCCCCTCGGCGGAGCCCGCCGAGCCCGCGGAGCCCGCCGCCGAGGCCGGCAAGGGCACCCAGTTGATCGTGCGCCAGATCCTGATCACCGACGCCAAGATCTCGCTGACCCAGTCGATCTTCGGCTCGTCGGGCCTCGAGTTCACCCTGCCCAAGCTGGAGCTGACCGACGTCGGCACCGAGCAGGACCCCGCCAGCATGGCGCGGCTCCTGCAGCAGGTCGTGGCCGCGATCATGACCGGGATCCTCACCAGCGATCAGATCCCGCCCGAGCTGGCGGCGCTCCTGCGCGGCGAGCTGGCGATCCCCTCCCTCGACGCGCTCAAGGCGCA
>JAWKSZ010000112.1:0-10063 GCA_041402045.1 Planctomycetota bacterium
CACGGCTTGCGCGGAGCCCCATGGCTGCGGGTCCCGGCCGCTGTGCCGCCGGGGTGGTCGCGTCCTCGCGCCCCGCAGGCCGGGGCCCGCAGCCGCCCCGCCGGAACCATCCCCAAGACTGGCGAGCGCCTGGAGTGGAGACTCAGGCGCCCCCTCGGCCTCGCGGCGGCGGATCGAATTGTGAAACAGCGTCGGTCGAGCATTGCTACTCGAACCCTGCGAAGCGAGCTTCGCGCTTGATCTGGAGGATTCGGTTCGTCACCCTCGGCGGCATGACGCTCCCGTTGCCTTTGCACTTCCAGTGGGTCGCGGTCCTGGTTGCCGCGTGGGTCACGCGGCAGCAGGCTGCCCTGATCGAGTACTACGCCGCCGAGAACCGCGTGCTCAAGGAGCAGCTCGGGGATCGCCGGCTGAAGTTCACGGAGCGTCAGCGGTGGCTGCTCGCGGAGAAGGCGCATGCGCTGGGGCGGAAGGCCCTGGGGCAGATCGAGACGGTCGTGACCCCGGATACGCTCCTGCGCTGGTATCGCCGGCTGGTGGCCGCCAAATACACGGCCAAGGCGCCCCGGCGCAGCGGGGGGCGGCCCGAGATCCCAGACGAGGTCGAGGCGTTGGTGGTGCGGATCGCACGGAAGAATCGCACGTGGGGCTTCGAGCGGATCAAGGGCGCGCTCGCGAACCTGGGGCACCCGGTGAGCGAGAGCTCGGTCGCGCGGATCCTGAAGCGGCATGGGATCCCGCCTGCGCCGGAGCGCGGCCGGAACCTGACCTGGGGCACGTTCCTGCGCTCGCACTCGGTGGCGGCCGCCGACTTCTTCTCGGTGGAGGCGCTCACGCTGCGCGGGCTGGTGCGCTACCAGGTGTTCTTCGTGATCGAGATCGCGACGCGCAGGGTCCACATTGCCGGGATCCGTCCCGACCCAGACGGCGCCTGGCTGACCCAGCTCGCGCGGAACCTGACCGATCCGTTCGACGGCTTCCTCAAGGGTATAGAGCACATAGTGCTCGATCGCGACCCGCTCTACTGCCGGGGCTTCCACCGCGTGCTCGAGGAGGCTGGGGTGCGCGTGATCCAGACCCCGCCCCGGACGCCGAACATGAACGCCTTCGCGGAGCGCTTCGTGCGCTCGATCAAGGAGGAGTGCTTGAGCATGCTGATCCTCCTGGGCGAGGCTCACCTGCGGCGCGCGATCCGCGAGTTCGTCGAGCACTACCACGCCGAGCGCAATCACCAGGGCCTCGAGAATCGCCTGATCGCTCCGGCCCCTGAGGTCGGCTCCCGCGAGGGCGAGATCGTCGTCGACGAGCGCCTCGGCGGACTGCTCCGCCACTACCGCCGCCGTCCGGCGGCCTGACTTCACCATTCCAGACTCGACTTCGCCGGGCTCATGGTGTGTACTCGGGGTATGGGAGGCCTGCCGGACGGTCCAACTGCCCCTCGAGCGATAGCGCTGGCGCGGGAGAATTGGGGTCGCGAACCTCCAAGACTGCCTCGTCTGACCAATGAGACCCTTCGCCCCTCAGAGGCCCTGCCTGCTCGGCCCAAGCTCGCGTGGTCTTAGGGTCGGCTTGAAGATCCGGCGCCAGCACACGCGCTCCCTGACCGTCTCAGGGCCACTGCCGATCACCGGTTTGCCCTGCCCGCTCAGTGCCTGGGCCTGGCGCCTGGCCCTGCTCAGTCCTCGGGCGCCTCGGCTATGATCCTGGGTATGACCGACTCCCGACTCCAAGAACTCAAGCGCGCCTGGGAGGCCAGCGGCTCCGTCGAGGACGAGGCCGCCTACCTGCGTGAGCGGGTCCGGGTCGGGGACCTGACCCAGGAGCGGCTGGAGCTGGCTGCCTACTGTGGCCATGAGGGGGCGCGAGAAGCGATGCAGGAGAGCGCGATTGAGCTGGCCGCGTTTAGAGGTGGCGTTGGAGGAGTGCACGGTTGTTTGAACGAAATCGACTCCGCGGAGGAGTTCGAGGGCTGGATTGAAGGTCTTTGCGGCTGGAGCCCGTGTTTGGTTCAGGTCGCGCTGTTGGCGCTCGCTAGCCTGTCTCTGAAGGAAGAGGCGACCGGCGGGGCATGCGCGAGTACTCTTCACCAAATCTACGATGACGCGGCCGAGCGTTTGGCTGCTGTTCAAGACCCGCTTGGTGAAGCCTCTGCCGCCCCCCTGGCTACGCTGCACGCCCTTCGCTCTGCGACTGACTTGCCCGAGGAGTTGCTGGGAAGCGCAGAGCGTGGGCACTACGCTGCGTCTCAGTTTCTTCTCTTGGCTTGCGTTCAACCTGCCCCTGGGCCATACCCAATTGGTAGATCGTTGCCCTTGCTTTGGGGGCGAGGGGTTAAGCCCGCACTGGCTCACTTGGTAGCCCGGAATGCGTGCTTGGCCTGGTTGCTCTGAGCTATCTCATCTCGGCCGAATGACGATCGCGACTCGCTTACTCTTTGGGTTGCTGAATCTGATGTTGTAGTGAGGATTGTCTCGGTGAGGGCCGACTACAGTTTCGTGGATGGGGCCACCTGAGGGGGTATGCGGGTTTCTCAGGTCTCCGCGATAGGTCCCCGGAGGTTGTTCCCAAACTCGCTCGAAGAGGTCGTTGCTTCGGGTACCTTCCCCCGCAGGGACAGTTAGGACCTTGCCGGACGTCACATGGGGTCTAAGTTCTGGAAGTGCGTCCAGTATCTGCCTTGCGGCCCTTATGTCGTTCACATCGACGTCTCTTCCCTCTCTGAGATCACGTATCGCGTCTTTGATCTGTCTTGGCGACAGAGGACCGTCGCGAAATGGTGACGGACTGCCAGGTGGGGCAGGTGGGGGAGGCGGGCCCTGCCCTTGGCCGCCGGAGCCGGGCGTAGGCGGGCACGACTCCGACTCAGACTGTCGATGCGCAGCGGCCTCCTCTGGGGTAGGCAACCGACCGGATTTCTTAGCCATGTCGAGAACCCACTGAGGCAGCCGTTTATCACCTTGCTGGTTCCGTTCTCCGAAACGACTAAGCAATTCGTGGTAATTGGATTCCTGCCGCCTGAAGTTCTCCCAGCGTGCGGCCTCTTCGGCCTCTTGGCGCACGCGGTGCTGAGGAACGATCGCCTCGAAGTATCGGTGCTGTGCCTCCATCTGCTGCTGGCGTCGGAATGTCCGGATCCGACTTGCCCAGAAGTTCCGCCAATAGCCGCCTCGCCGTCGGAGACCGTCCGGATCCGCACCCGACAGCGGGCTACTACCCGCAAACGAATACTGGCCACCCACGTTCGCCGCGTCCCACACCGGGTCGCGCTGAATGAACCGCCCCTCGCTCGGCGAGTAGTAGCGGTTCCTGAAGTAGTAGAGCCCCGTCTCGGGATCCAGCCGCCGCCCCTGGAACCCGTATGGATTCCCGACCGCCGACAGCGTGGTCCCCTGCTTCGCCGTATCGAAGACCTGCCCGTAGTCGTCAAAGAACCGCTGCTCGACCACGGCGCCTGTCGCGTCGCTGACCGCGACCACGTCCGCCCGCGCGTTCTGGTGCGCATAGAACTGCCCCCCGTCGCGATCCATGCGACAGAGCTCGTCCACGTAGACCGGGTTCCACACATAGGTCGCGTTCGACGCGCCGGTCTCCTCGCAGACTTGCCACCCGTCGTAGAAGAACGTGGTCGTCTCCCCGGTCGCGAACACCGTCTTCTGCGCCCTGCGGTTGTCCGAGTAGTAGACATAGGTCGCAATCGGCGTCCCGGTAGACTTCTCCGTGACCCCGACCAGCCGGTTCTTGTAGTCATGTATCGCAAACGGGCTGAGCGCAGAAGCGACTACGCAGCTGAGGGTTGCGACTCCGAGAACAAGCGACATTGCAATCTCGCGGCGGCGGAGCGTGCACTGTGGCGCCTGGGGAGGGCCTGCGCAAAGGACTCCAGGGCGGAGCGCATGTCGTGGAGGGCCACTGAGACGTAGTCGCTCGTGACGCTGAGGTGGGCGTGACCGAGGACCTTCTGGACGACGTGGAGGCTGCAACCCGCGCGGCCGAGCTCCGTGGCCAAGGTGCGCCGGAAGAGGTGGGGGAAGACGTCGACTCCCGCGCGCGCGCCCGTGCGCTCGACCAAGGCGCTCAGCGCGCCAGGAGTCAGCGGCCCTCCGCCCTGGACGAGGAACAGAGCGCCAGGGTCAGGCCGATCCCCGAGGAGCGCAGAGCGCGCCACGTCGAAGTAGGCCCGCAGCGCGTCGACCGCAGGCGGAGGCAGCGGCAGGCGTCGCGACGTGCCGGCCTTGGCGCGCCGGATCAGGACCGAGGCGCCGTCGAGGTCGACGTCCACGGCCAGGGCCGCGCAGACCTCCGAGCGACGGGCGCCGGTGGCAAACAGGACCTCGAACACCGCCCGATCCCGGGCCGCGATCGCGGGGGAGCCGGGGGCGCGGAGGGCCTCGAGCAAGAGCGCGCGGACCTGGAGCAGGCCCAGCGGCCGGCGCGTCGGCGGCGGACGCCAGCTCTTGATCCGGGCCGTGGGGTCGCGCTCGATCGTGCCCAGCTCGACGAGGGCAGCGTAGAAGCTCTTGAGGTAGCTGACCTCGGTGGACTGCGAGCCGTTCGAGAGCACCTCCCGGCGCCCGGCGAAGAAGCGGCGCAGATCGCGGGGGCGCGCCTCGGCGAGGGAGCGCGCCCCGAGCCAGGCGGCGAAGCGCGCGACGACCCGGGCGCGAGCGTTCACGGTCCTGGGCGAGAGGTTGCGCAGGCGCTGGTGCTCGACGTAGGCGAGGAGTTCCGGGGGCGTCTCGCGATCGCTCATGCCTCGAAGCGCTCCCGGGGGTGGTGCGTGAGCACGGCCTCGCGGATCTCCTCGGGGCTGAGGCAGAGGTAGACGCTCGTCGTCTCCAGGCTCCGGTGCCCGAGGATCGCCTGGATCACCTTGAGGCTGGTGCCGTTGTTCAAGAGGCCGGTGGCGCAGGTGCGGCGGAAGCAGTGCGGCGTGGCGCGGCGACCGAGCCCGGCGCGATCGGAGAGCTCGTAGAGCAGGCGGGCCACGCTGTCCTTGCTCAGGCGGTCCCCGCGAGTGCTCAGGAACAGCGCCTGGGTGGGCGCGCGCTCGAGCTCGGGGCGGCCGAAGTCGAGGTAGCGCGAGAGGGCCTCGTAGCAGGCAGGGGCGAGGGGCAGCACGCGCGGCCGCTCGCCCTTGCCTGCGCGCACGAGGAGGGTCCGCTGGCGGTGGTCGACGTCGGTCAGGTCGAGGTCCAGGAGCTCGGTGCGGCGGATCCCGGTGCAGTAGAAGGTCTCGACCACGGCCCGGGCCAAGAGCGGGGTCGGCGAGCCCTCGCAGGCCTGGAGCAGAAGCTGCACCTCCTTCGTGGTGAGGACCTCACCCGGAGGGCGGGGAGGGACCTTGGGGCGCTCGAGGCGCGACGCCGGATCTTCGGGGAGGAGCTCCTCGAGGTGCAGGAAGCGGAAGAACGTGCGCAGGTGGCCCGAGGCGTTGGCGACGGTGGCCGGGGTCAGGCGGCGCTTGAGCAGGGCGAGCTGGTAGCGCCGGAGCTGGTCGAGGGTCACGTCGGCGGGGCCGCGGACCTGGCCACGGAGCGCGTCTGCGAGCTTCAGGATCTCGCGACGGTGGGAGTAGATCGTCCGTGGGGACGAGCGGCGCGCCTGCTGGTGGTCGTGGTAGCGCTCGAGGGCGTCCTCCCAGCTCAGGTGCGCGGGCGCGGGCGAGGGCGAGGGATCAGCCTCGCGACTGCAGACCGCCTCGCCGGAGGGAAGGGAAGCCCGAGCGGGGGCAGGCGTTGCGGCGGGGGGCGGTGCCTGCACCCGCGCTGCAATCTCGGGCTCGGATTGCAGCCGAGCCGCGCCGTCGTCCAGGGCGGGCCCCTCCTCGATTGCAGCCGCGCCTGGATCAGCGGCCGAAGCCCCGTCGACCTCGGCCGTTAGGTTCCAGAGCGTGCCTTGCACCGGGCGTGCAATCTCGGCCTCGGAGTGCAGCGCGGGCCCGGCCACTACGCGACCTCCTGGCTGGCCGACTTCGCGGGGGTCGGCGCGGCGGCCTCGGCCGGGACGCCGAGCTCGGCCGGGTCGAGGAGTTCGCTGGACCCGCCGAGGAGCGAGCGATCGACCAGGGCGTAGCGGGCGGGGGACCCCGCGCCGAGCTTCCGCGCCAGCTCCTGGCCCACGAGCTCGCCCAGCGCCTTCTTGGCGGTGTTGTAGGACCAGCCGCTCTCCCCAGCCAACCCGCGGCGCGAGAGCGGGCGCCCGGCCTCGGCGAGCAGGCGGTAGGCGGACGCCGCCTTGGGCGAGAGGCACTCCAGGTCGACGCGCACTGCGGCGCGCACGAGCTGATACACGGCGGCGTAATCGGCGGGGGTGGCCACGAGCCGGCCGTGCTCGTCGTGCTCGCGCTGGCGCTGGTGCAAGAGCGCGTGGGCGGCGATCAGGCCGAGGAGCTTCTGGTTGCCGCGGCGGTCGTGGCTGGTGCGGGCCGGGAAGCGCAGCGCGTGGGCGAAGGGGATCACGACCTCCAGGCTCTCGAGCAGGCGCTGGGCGTCCTGCCAGCGCTCGAGCTCGACCTCGGGGCGGGCCTCGCCCGCCCAGCGCGCGCGCTGGGCCTCCTGCACGAGCCGGGTCTGCTCGGAGCCGTCGTCGAGGCTCAGCTCCAGGCAGCGGGTCAGGTTCTCCTCGTTGATCGCGCTGGACGTGGTGCCCGAGAGCAGCGAGATCGGGCCGTAGACCGTGAACGGGCGCGAGACGCCTCCCGGTTTGGGCGAGGCCCGGAGGGTCAAGGACCCGCGAGAGAGGAGCGTGCGCAGGCTGTAGTCGGCCTCTTTGGCCCCTACGTGCTCGTCGACCATGACCACCTTGTGCCGCAGCGCATTGGGCCCGGCGTAGAACAGCGCCTGGGGCGTGAGGCGCGAGAGGTACTCCACCGACTCGGCCGGAAGCAGCTTCGTGAGGACCTCGAGCAGCTCGGACTTGCCGCTGCTCGTGGGCGCGAACAGGAGCGCCGAGAGCGGGCGATCGAGGAGCCGCGAGGTGACGACCAGGTAGGCCAGGCGTTTCGTCGCGGGCTCGCCCACGAAGCCCAGGGCGTCCATGGCGTCGGCGGCGCGGGCGAGCAGATCCTTGCGCCGGAGCAGGTAGAGGGCGCGGCGCTTGCGCTCGGGGGTCAGCTCGACCGGGTCCGGGGTGTCGGTCTGGGCCCGGGCGCGCTCGGCCTTGTCGAGGACGAGGGCGAGCTGGCCCAAGACGGCGTCCGGGTCGCGGCCGAATTGGGCGGCGACGAGCTGGGCGAAGCGCAGCCGGGAGCGGAACGAGAACAGGTCGACCCGGTCGACCAGGCGCGAGCCGGGGTCTGCGGGCGCGAGGGGTGCGGCCTCTGCGTCGGGGGCCGCGCCCTCGCCGCCTGGGGCGGCGAGGGTCACGGTGAGGACGGTCTTCGAGGCGGCCGGGGAGGGGAGCTCGTCGAGGGCGTAGCACAGGCCGTCGACGGCGCAGGCGAAGCCGGCCACCTCAGGCCGCCTCGATCACGGCGAGCTCGTGGGCGGCGCGGAGGCAGGTCTTGGCGCGCTCGACCAGGGTCAGGACGCCCGGGTCTTCGGCCTGCTTGGCAGCGCGATCGACGGCGGCCTGGGCCACCTGGAGGAAGGCCGGGAGCAAGTCGGCGCGGCTGATCCGGCGGGGGTGCGAGGACGAACGGGGAGCGCTACGGTGGCGGGTAGCCATGGCGAGGTTCCTTGTCTTAGGAGAGTAGTCGTCAGGGTTAGGGCCCGATCGGCGGTAGCCGCCGCCGATCGGGCCTGAACACGTACGGTGTCCAGGCTTCTAAGATGGCATTGTTGGGTGTGCCACGCAAACATATTGTTGTGTTTTGTTCGGATTTATGGCTGCATTTTTGGCCTGCGATTGCAGCGAGGTTGCGCCGGGCGTCGCGCGCGGAAGCCGTGCCGCGGGTGAGCGTTAGGGGGGCGTGCGAGAGAGGTCTGCAACGCGCGCCGGGGGCGCGCCAGGCCGCGGAGGGGCACGTGTCGCCGCCTGGGCGGGATCTGCCAGGTTTGGCGGGGCGCCCCCGCCGGGGAGGGGACGCCGGCATGCCCTTCGCAATCCCCCCTTCGAAGCCTGGAGGCGTGCGTGCGGTGGCCCACGAGCGGAGCGTTGTCAGCGCGCAAGCAATCGTTCAAGATTGTATTCCCGAGAGCGCACGGGCAGCGCCGGAGGCTCTCGACCTGTCGGGGTCTCGCCAGTGCGGGTGCGGCGGCCGGCCGGCGCTGGGACCTGGGGTGCGCCCCGGTCCCCAGCGCCGGCACCGGCCATCACCACGACCACCGGCAGACCGCCGCGACCTTCTCGTGCTGCGGGCGGCGTTCTCGCGTGCAAGGGGCATGTCGGTGGCTTCCCGGCGGAGAGAGTCGCCGGTGCGCTGCGATGGGCTTGTGTGGGCGAGGCAGCCAGAGCGAGCGGAGGGCCCTCGCGGCCCGGGCGAGCGGCGTCGGCCTGTCCACAAGCTCTCCACCACACCGGCTGCACTTGGCCCCACGGCTGCGGGTTCCGGCCGCTGTGCCGCCGGGGCGGTGCTCGCCCTCGCGCCCAGCCCGGGGCCTGGCCGCGCCCCGCCGGGGCCATCCGTTTCCGCCGGGCGTAGGCAAGGAGGTCACCTGAGTCGAACGGGCAGATCTTGCCCAACGGTTCACCCTGGGTGACGAGCTCCTGAAACGCCACGACGCGTTGTAAGCCTTTGCCCTCAAGGAACACCGAGTGCCTCTGCGAAGCGCGGAGGCTCCATGACCGACCCCCGTCGCGTGCTCCACGGCCAGATCCACATGGTCAGCGCCCGCTGCTCCGAGCGCAGGTTCTTCCTCAAGCCCTGCAAGGCGGTCCGCGAGATCTTCGTCTACGCCCTCGCCCGCGCGCTCGAGCAGACCTCGGTCGAGCTCTACGCGGTCACGGTGCAGGCAAACCACTTCCACGCCCAGGTCGGCGACCCCAAGGGCGAGCTGCCCAAGTTCATGGAGCTCTTGGACCTCTTGACTGCCCGCGGCCTCAACGCTCATTGGGGGCGCGGCGAGCGCTTCTGGTCCTCGGCGCCCTACAGCAACGTCGAGATCCACGACGAAGAGACCCTGGTCCGTGAGCTGGTCTACCTGTTCACGAACCCGGTCAAGGACGGCCTGGTCGCGCGCCCCGAAGAGTGGCCCGGGTTCTCGACGAGCCCCGAGGATGTGGGGACCCGCACGTTCGTCGCGGAGCGCCCGGACTACGCCTTCTTCGGCGGCAAGCGCGCCGAGCGCTGGATCGCGAAGGGGTCCATGACCCCGGCCGAGTACCGCAAGGCCGTGGCGGAGCGCGAGCAGGCCGAGGCTCGTGATCGCGAGGACGGTCGCCGGGTGCGAGAGCCTCGCTCCACGCTCCCCGACGCGATCCCGTTCGAGGTCAAGGTCCCGTTCATGATCCCGCCCGCCGAGCACGAGGCTTTCCGCAAGAAGGTTCGCGCCGCTGTGGAGCTCGAGGTGGACGAGATCCACCGGCGTCGTCGCGCCGAGGGCAAGCCCGTCTTCATGGGGGCTGCCAAGATCCGCGCCCTGAACTGGAGGGACTCGACCGGAGACACGTTCCCGTCCTTCGGGCTCAACCCCCGGATCGCGAGCGGGAACCAGGACGGCGAGCGCGAGGAGCTCTTGCGTGGCCTCGTCGCGTGGCGCGAGGCGTATCGCGAGGCCCTGGCGGCCTGGCAGGACGACCGCGACTACGAGGTCGAGTTCCCGCTCGGGACCTACGGCAAGCACAAGGTCGACAAGTGCAACCTGGCCACGGAGCCGATCCTCCGCGCGTAGCGCGCTTTGCGCTCGTGCTGGCTGTGCGTGTCCAGCGGCCTCAGCGAGCCTGGTCCGAAGGGATCAGGACGCGCGGCGGCATGTACGCGTGGCGCGCGGCGGAGGCCTCACAGAGCGCCTGGGCCAGCTCCTGGGAGCCCGGCCGGGGTGCACGCGACGGCCGCGCCAAAGCGAGTGTGTCCCCAACCTACGGACCGGCCGCCACCCGCCTGACACATACCTACGGACGGGGTGCGGCCCGCAGGGCCGCCCAAGGAAGCACAAGGTCGACAAGTGCCAGCTCTCGACGGAGC
>JAWKSZ010000113.1:0-9824 GCA_041402045.1 Planctomycetota bacterium
GCCGCGAGCGCCAGGCTCAGGAACAGCGCGCTGAGCCGGCTCACCGCTGCTCGCCCCCGTGCTCGCGGTGCTCGTCGGGGGTCTCGGGAGCCGGGCGCTCGCCGGGCTTCTTCTCCGACGACCCGCGCTCCTGCTCCGCCGGAGTCTCCTTGCCGGGCTCGCCCGGGTCCTCGTCGCGGTCCTCGGGCTGGAGCTCCTCTTCGCCCTCGTGGGGCTTGTGGGCGCTGGTCGGGCCCGAGCCTTCGCTGCCCTCGATCAGGCGCTCGAGGCGCACGTCCTTGCTGCGCTCGTAGACGACCTCGCCCCCGAGCAGCACCTGGTCCACGTGGGTCGTCGCCTCGAGGGGGTCCCCCGAGAGCACGAGCACGTTGGCCGCGGCGCCCGGCGCCAGGGTCCCGACCTGACCCTCGAGCCCCAGGATCTGGGCCGGGATCTGGGTGATCGCGCGCAGCGCCTGCTCGCGTCCGATCCCCTCGCGCACGCAGCGCGCGGCCTGATACCAGAGGTAGCGGTCACCGAAGCCGCTGTCGCGGTCGACCATGAGCCCGAACTCCACGTCGTTGTCGGCGTAGACCCGGGGCACGAAGGTCTCGCGCTCGTCCCCGGTGAAGGGGTCGCGCTCGCGGTAGGTCAGGGTCGGCATGAGCAGCACCGGCCGCTCCACGGTCTTGATCAGCTCGATCGCCTTGTGGCACTCGGCGCCGAGGATCAGCGTGGTCCGCGGGAGGAAGCCCATGTCCTGGGCCATGGCCAGGGCGAAGGGCACGTCCTGGGCGCGCTCGCAGTAGACGTAGGCGTCGAGCTGCCCCGAGACGAGGAGGTAGAGGTTCCTCTGCTGGGGGTCGACGTCCTCGGGACGCAGGAGCTTGCGCCCGAGCTCGCGCGCCTTCTGGGGCGGGACCTCGACCTGCTTGCCCTCGCGCTCCTGCTCCTGCGCGTAGCGCTTCTCCGCGACCTGGTCCAAGTGGTCCTGGAGCTGGGCGAAGGACTCGCGGAGCTGCGCGCGCTGGCGCACGCGATCCCAGCCCGGGCGGTCGCTGACCGAGAGGATCAGCCCCGTCGCCGGGCGCACGGTCATTTCCTCCACGGTCAGGCCCAGGGGCTGCACCACGCGCCCCAGGCCGCCGATCGCGGTGTCGTTGCCCTGGGTCACGTGGACCGTGGTCACGCCCTCGCGCAGGAAGCCCTCGAAGCGCGGGCTCGAGGGGTCGATCGCGTCGTAGGCGTCGAGGTAGGGCGTGGTCGGCTGGCTCTCGTTGGCCCGGTCGAGGCCGCTCGAGGTGCGCGCCAGGACCATGCCCGGGAACAGGACCTTCCCCGACACGTCGATCACGCGCGCGTCGTAGGGGAGCTTGGGGTCCTGGCCCTCGAGCACGGCCTTGACCTTGCCGTCCTCGATCAGGAGCGTCGCCGCGGCGTCGGTCCCGGCCGGGTCCAGGATCCGTCCGCCGGTGAGGGCCACGGTCTCCGCCAGGGCAGGGGCGACGCAGAGCGCCGCGAGGGGGATCAACCAGGTGCGAGTCATGCTGCCTCGTGTTCCTTGCGCGTAGCCGCGCCTAGAAGTTCTGCCGACGCGGCTGCTCGGGGCCCTCGGGGGCCTCGCCGGCAGCGGCGTCCGTGTCCCAGCTCGCGTCGTCGACCTGCTCGGCGTCGCGATAGATCGCCCGCCCGCCGCGGAGCACGAGCAAGGGCTTGCTCGTGGCGGCGAAGGGCTGCCCGCTCCACACCACGAGGTCGGCCTGCTTGCCGACCTCGAGGGTCCCGGTGCGGTCCAAGATCCCCAGCACCCGCGCGGGGCTCTGGGTCACCGCGCGCAGCGCGGCGTCGAACTCGAGGCCGTAGCGCATGGCCCACATGGCCTGCTCGGCCAGGCCTTCGTCCAGCCGGTCGGTCGCGGTCAGGCAGAAGGGGATCTGGGCCTGCTCCAGGAGCAGCGGGGTCTTGAGGCAGGGGTGCTCGGCCTCGCCGGTCCGCGCCTGCGAGCCGAGGGGCTCCATGAACATGGGGCCGAAGATCACCTCCACGTCGCGCCCGCGCAGGAGGTCCAGGCAGTGGTAGGCCTCGGTGGCCTCCTCGAAGCAGAGCTTCTTGATCCCGAACTCGTCCGCCAGGCGCAGCGCCGTCTCCAGGTCGTGGCGCTGCCGCGCGTGGACCCGCAGCCCGTGCTGCCCGGCGAGGGTCGCCCCCAGCGCCTGCGCCGCCGGGGTCTCGACCCCGCGCTGCGCGTCCATGAGCGCCTCGCGCAGCACCCAGATCAGCCCCATGCGCGTGTTGGGCCGACGCGCGGTCATGCCCGCCGAGTCGCGGAACGGGCGCCCGTTGCGCTGCCCGCGGCGCCAGGCCTCGTTGGAGAGGGTCAGCTTCACGTCGCCCGGGTGCGCGAGCAGCGCGGGCTCACGCCCGGTGCCGACCAGCGCGCCTTGGCTCCCGATCACGCTCGCGGGGTTGCTGGTCACGTAGACCGTGGTCACCCCCTGCGCGGCGAGCCGGCCCCAGATCGCCCCGGAGAGGCTGAGGGCGTCGGCGAGCTTCAGGTGCGGCACGACCTCCGAGGAGGCCTCGACCGAGCCGTCGCCGGCGGGGACCGCGGCGTCGATCAGCCCCGGGGTCACCTGCACGTCAGCCAGGTCGAGGACCGGCGCGTCCCCCACGTCCGGGAGGTCGGCCAACGGACCGACCCAGGCGATCTTGCCCTCGTCGACGACGACCGCCCCCGGCGCGAAGGTCTGCCCCGCGGCGGTGTGCACCCGCCCGCGGATCACCCGCGGCGCGGCCTGCAGCGAGAGGGCCCCCGCGCACAGCGCGAGGAGGAACAGGCTCGAGCGCCTCACTGGGCACCTCCGCTGGCGGGGCGACGGTAGACCCGCCGCCCGTCGACGTAGACCGCGAGCAGGCGCGCCCCCGCCTCCAGCGGGTGCGCGCTCCACACCGCGAGGTCGCCGTCGGCGCCCGCGGCCAGGGTCCCGATCCGGTCCCCGAGGCCGAGGGCGCGCGCCGGCGCGCCGGTCAGGGCGTCGAGGGCGACGTCCGGGTCGAGCCCCGCGCCCACGGCGAGCAGCGCGCTCACGCGCTGGGCCCGCGGGTCGCGCAGCGGCGCGGCGCTGGTGAAGCACAGCTCGGCGCGCTGGGCCGCCAGCTGCTGCGGCAGGGCCAGGGTCAGCGGGTCGGCGTCGAGGTCGTAGGGGCCGAGCACGACCGGCTGCCCGGCGAGCTTCAGCCGCCCGAACTCGGGCTCGGGCCGCGGGTCGAGGTGCAGGATCAAGCGCAGGCCGAGGGCCTGCTCGAGCTCGAGCATGCGCCGCGCGTGGCCGGCGTCGTCCACCGTGCACAGCCCGGGGATCGACCCGCGAGCGAAGGCGGCGAAGGCGTCCTCGCCGTCCTGGTGCCCGGCCTCGAGCCGCGCACGCAGCTCGCTGTAGGCCATGACCGCGCTCGTGGGCGCGCGGTCGTCGCGCAGCACGTCGGCGGTCAGCGAGAGCTTGGCCAGGGCCGCCCCCTCGAGCCTGGCGCCGCCGGCGGTCTTGAGCAGCCCGCCGCGCCCCGCGAACACCGCGGCGTCCCCGGGCACCACCGCGCAGGAGGTGATCCCCGCGCGCAGGGCCTGCGCGAACTCGCGGCTCTTGGGGTCGACGGCGTCGAGCGCGTCGACGTCGAGGGCGAAGGCCTCGGCCGCCTCGGTCAGGTCGCCCAGCCCGCCCAGGTGGGTGCGCAGGTCGACGAAGCCCGGGGTGATCACCGCGCCCGGGTAGCGGTCGACCCGCAGCCCGTCGGGGAACTCGTGGGACAGGGTCACGACCTTGCCGTCGCGCACCACGACCCCGCCGCCGGTGAGCGGCTCCTGCCCGCGGCCGGCGAGCACGAGCCCGCCCTGGACCGCGACGTCTTGGGCCCCCGCCAGCGCCGCGGCGCCGAGCACGAGGGCAGAGAGCAGGCGCAGCGTCATGGCGCGTCCTTTCGGTAGACCAGGCGGCCGTCGACCACGGTCGCGACCACGCCCCCGCGGGCGTCGAGGAGCACGAGGTCGGCGCGGTAGCCCTGGGCCACGCGCCCGAGCTCGGCCCCCACGCCGAGCACCTCGGCGGCGGTGCGGGTCACCGCGGCCTCGGCCTGCTCGGGGGCCAGCCCGCCCGCGGCGTAGAGCCCGGCGTTCAGCGCCACCTGGGGGCTGGCGTCGAGGCTGCCGCTGCCCACCGCCAGGGTCACCCCGGCCGCGTCCAGGCGCGCCGCGCCGTCCTCGGCGTCCCGCAGCGGGACCAGGGCCTGCCAGCCCGCCCCCGAGCGCGGCGCCGACTCGCCCCGCGCGTACTCGTCGGGCTGGGCGCCGGTGACCGTCGCCGGGATCGCGGGGCCGAGGACCACCGCCACGTCGGCGCCCGCCAGCTCGCGGGCGGCGAGGTAGGCCTCGCGCCCGCCCTCGAGCACCAGCCGCAGGTCGAAGGCCTCCGCCAGCTCGAGGGCGTTGATCACGTCCGCCGCGCGCTCGACGTGCAGGCGCAGGGGGATCTCGCGGGCCAGCACGCGCACCATGGCGTCCTTGCCGCGGTCCCGCGGGGGCTGCTTGGGCGCCTTGGGCTCGTCCTTCTTCGTCTCGTCCTTGGCGGGCGCCGCCTTCTTCTCGGGCTTGCCGCGCTTCTTGGGCGCCTCGGCCGCAGGCTTGGTGCCCGAGTCGACCGCCGCGGTCGCGGGGAGCTTCTCCACGTACTCGGCGAGCTCCTCCTCGTAGTCGAGCCAGGCCTCGCGGTAGCGCTTGGCCTCGGCGAAGCTCTCGCGCAGCTCCCCCCAGCGCTGGGCGCGGGTCAAGGCGCCCTCCCCCACCCCCAACCCGGCGCAGAGCGCCGAGGCGTCCGAGACCACGCGGTCCTCGGGCTTGGCCGCCTCGGGCAGGAGGCGGATCACTGCGGCCAGCCCGTTGATCCCGTCGCGGGCGTGGTTCGGGGTCAGGCACAGCGCGGTCACGCCCTGGCTGTAGGCGCGGCGGAGGAAGTCCCGGTCGTAGGGGTCGAAGGCGTCGAGGGCCGTCCCCAGCCCGGAGTTGCCGCCGACCTCGGCCCAGGCGTCGATCCGCCCGGCGACCAGCGTCGCGCCCTGGGCGTCGAGCTTGACCAGCCGGCCAGGCACCCGGGGCGGACCCTCGGCGAGCTGCACGATCTTGCCACCGGCCACCAGCACCGCGCTCTTGCCGGGCGCGTCGGGGATCGTGGCGTTCGTGATCACCAGGTTTTGAGCCGACGCCGGCGCGAGGAGCGCGGCGAAACAGCTCAGGAGCAGAGTTCTCATGAGCACCTTCGCGGCCCAGACCCTAAGCCCCCGGGCGCAGGGCGACAAGCGTCGCCCGGTCGCGAACGTGTAAGAGATCTACGCGTAGAAGCGGCGCACCGCGTCGATCACCCGGGCCCGCGCGTCCTCGGGGAGCTCGGGGTACATCGGGAGCGAGATCACCTCCGCCGCCGCGGCCTCGGCCTGGGGCAGGTCGCCCGCGCGGTAGCCGAAGTTGGCGAAGCACTCCTGGAGGTGCAGCGGGATCGGGTAGTAGACGCCGTTGCCCACCTTGGCCGCGTCGAGGGCGGCCTTGAGCTCGTCCCGGCGCTCGGCGCGCACGGTGTAGAGGTGGTAGATCGTCTCCACGTGGGGCAGCGGGCGGCGCAGGGGGGTGACCCCCTCGAGCTCCTCGAAGGCGCTGTCGTAGGCCGCGGCGTGCACCCGGCGCTGCGCGTTCCAGCCGTCGACGTGGGGCAGCTTGACCCGCACGATCGCCGCCTGCAGCTCGTCGAGGCGGCTGTTGATCCCGACCTCCTCGTGCACGTAGCGGCGCTTGGAGGAGCCGTGCACCCGCAGCGAGCGCAGGCGCTCGGCCAGCGCGTCGTCGTCGGTGGTGATCAGCCCGCCGTCGCCGGCGCCGCCCAGGTTCTTGGTCGGGTAGAAGCTGAAGGTCGCCGCGCGCCCGAAGGCGCCGCAGCGCTTGCCGCGGTAGCTGCTGCCCCAGGCCTGCGCGGCGTCCTCGATCAGCTCCAGCCCGTGGGCGGTGCAGATCGCCTGCAGGCGCTCGTAGTCGCAGGGGCGCCCGAAGATGTCCACCGCCATGACCGCGCGCACCCGCGCGCCCTGCTTGGGCTCGCGCAGGGTCCCGTCGGCCTCCTTGGTGCAGGTGGCGAGGAAGCGCTCGAGGGCCGCGGGGTCCATGTTGATCGTGTCGGGCTCGATGTCGACGAAGTCCACCCGGCAGCCCAGCCGCGCCGGCGCGCCGGCCGAGGCGAAGAAGGTCATGGGGGTGGTCACGATCGAGTCCCCCGGCCCGTAGTCCAGCGCGCGCAGCACGAGCAGGAGCGCGTCCGAGCCCGAGGCGCAGCCGATCGCGTGCTTGACCCCGATCGCCTGGGCCGACTCGGCCTCGAGGGCCTTGCCCTCGGGCCCGAGCACGAACCACTGGGTGGTGAGGACCTTGGTCACCGCGCGGCGCATGTCGCGCGCCAGCGCGCGGTGTTGGGGGCCGAGGTCGAGGAGCGGGATCTGGGCAGCGTCGGTCATGGCCGCGAAGCTAATCCCCCCCCGGGGGCCCGTCAATGAAGCCGGGCGTTACTCGTCGGTGAGCACGGGCCGCGCGAGGGCCACCGGCGCCAGCGCCCCCAGGAGTCGGCGCCGGCCCGCGGCGCGCAGGCGCGCGCCCTCCTGAGGGAAGGCCTGGACCAGGGCCGCGCAGTAGAGCGCGCCCTGGCGCAGCGGCAGCGGCAGGCGATCGACGTCGGCGGGGGACTGCTCCAGCCCGCGCGCCAGGGCGGCGCCCTTGGGCCCGGCCTCGCGGAAGCGCTCGGCGGCGGCCTGGCGCCAGGCCGCCGCCCGCGGGTCCCCCGCGCGCCCGGCAGCGACGCTCGCCTCGAGCCCGGGCCAGGGGTCGGCTTCGCCCTGGAGCGCGGCGAACAGCGCGCTCAGGTCCTGGGCGAGCGCGAGCCCCAGCAGGCGAAAGCGCCGCGCGCGCAGCCCGTCCAAGGCGCCGCTCGCGATCACGAGCGCGGCCCCGTCGCCCTGGAGCTCGGCCACCGTGGCCCGGGCCAGCGCCAGCCGAGGGTCGGCGTCCCCCACGCTCTGGCGGTAGGCCTCGAGCGCCAGCGGGAGCGCTGTGGGGTCGAGCAGCGCTTGCAGCTCGAGCAGCCGCCGCTCGAACCCGGGGTCCAGGTCGTCGCGCCGCTCGCGCAGCGGGTCGGTGCCCCCCTCGCCCAGGAGCTCGGCGGCCTGCCCGGCGCCGAGCCGCGCGAGGAAGCGCACCTCCGCCAGCTCGGGGTCGCGCGGCGCGAGCTCGCAGGCGCGGGTCGCGGGGCCCACGGCCTCGGCGGCCGCGCCGCGGGCGAGGAGCACGTAGGCCAGCCCGTGGTGCGCCAGGGCCAGGTCGGGGTCGAGCTCCAGCGCGCGGCGGTAGGCGGCCTCGGCCGCGGTCGCGTCGGGTTCGAGGCGTCCGGCGAGGTAGACCAGCCGCGCGTCGTCGGGGTGCGCGTCGCGCCAGGCCTGGTAGCGCGCGCGCAGCGCCTCGCCCTCCCCCACCGAGAGCTCGAGGTCCTGATACGCCCGGTGGCGCGCCAGCGAAGAGCCGGGCTCGAGGCCGCCCGCGAGGGTCGCGCGCAGGCGCTCGCCGGCCTGGTGCAGCTGGGCCAGCCGACGGTAGGCGTCGAGGAGCGCTGCCCCTCCACCCCCGGGCCGCGCGAGGTGCGCCTCGAGGAAGGCCAGCGCGACCTCCGCCTCCAGGGCCTGGCCCAGCCGCGCCACCACGTCCTCCGGGGACCCGGGCAGCAGCACCAGCCGCGTCAGCCGGCGCCCACTCGTGGTCTCGGGGAAGGGCACGCCCAGGAGGTCGACGTCGGGCACCCGCTGCCAGGGCTCGAGGGAGAGCAGGCGCGGGGGGGCGGCTTCGCCGCTGACGTCCGGACCGTAGCGCGCGACCTCCCAGGCGACGGCGCCCAGGCCGCCCGGGTTCAGGAGGTAGACCGCGCGCCCGCGCCAGCGCTCGGCCAGGGTCGGCGCGAGGCTCAGGGTCTCCTGGCCCTCGAGGGCGCCGGAGAACGTGGCGGTGTGCTCGCCGCTGCCGAGGGTCAGCTCCAGGGTCCCCCCCGGCTCGAGGGTGTGGGGCGCCCCGCCGTCGACGGCGAGCACGAGCGGGGCGTCGGCGCCGTTGACCACCCACACCGGCTGGTTCGCCGCGCGCACGCGGTCGAACACGAGGGCGCCGGCGCCCGCGATCAGGAGCGCCAACCCGACCCACACGCCCAGCCGGCGCGGGCGGAGGTAGTCGAGGGAGGCGTCGGGGTCGCTCACGGCGCCGCGCTCAGCGCCCGCCGAGCTCGGGGTGCTCGCGCAGCAGCCGCGCCGCCGCCTCGGCCGCCGGGGGGTGCACGGCGCCCGCCCGCCGGTAGGCCTCGTAGCAGCCCGGGTCGTGCTCGAGGGCGCGGGCGAGGTGGGCGCGGATCACGTCCTCGGACTTGCCCTGGGCGCGGGCGACGATGATCTTCGTGGCGTGGGCGTGGGCGAGGGTCGGGTCCGCCGCCAGCGCCAGGTCCAGGTCGCGGTCGGCCCAGGCGATCCGCTCCTTGAAACCCGCCCAGCCCTGCTTGGTGACCTGGTTCGCGTAGCCGCTGCCTCGCGCCTCCCAGGCGTAGTGGATCGCGAGGATCCCGCGCGCCAGGCGGGGGAGGGGGTCCTTGGGGTAGGCCTGGGCCAGCGCCTCGAGCTGCTCGAGCACCGCGCCGCTCGCCGGCACCCGGGACACGGCGCGCTCGAAGGCGGTGCGAAAGTCCCCGGCCTTGCGCCCCCGTGCGTGCAGCCGCGCGAGCAGGTCCCGGGCCTGCGCGTGCTCGCCGCGGGCCAGGTGCCGACGCAGGACCCACGCGCGCTGGGTGTCGCTCCCGCCGTAGCCGGTGGGGATCACCACCTCGCGCGCCGAGATCGGGGCCAGGGCGAGCAGGGCGACGAGCCAGCCGAGGGCGCGGGTCACGGGGGCCTCCTTGGGCGCCATGCTAGCGCGCTCCGCCCTGGGGCACGGGGTGCTCCGGCGGGTGCACGACGTAGCACACGCCGTCGCCGTTCTTCAGCCAGGTCTGCGCGAGCTCCGCGCGCTTGTAGACGCGGCGCACCGGCGAGGCCTCGTCGCCGGGGAGCCCCGCGGGGTCGTGGACCCACACGTCGCCCTGGGGGTCGACCCCGACCGCGGCGATCAGGTGCCCGGTGGTCTCGTGCACCGCGGGGTGGCTGAGCTCGCCCCGGCGGTAGCGGTGGCTGAGCACGACCGGGACCCCGGCGCGCAGCCAGGCCTCGAGCTCGGCCATGCTCCCTAGGCGGCACACCGTGGCCTGGAGCCCGAAGGTGCTCGCGGCCGCGACGTTGAAGCTCCAGTTGCCGTAGAGGTCGGCGCCGCGGTCGTAGACCCGGGCCGCGAGGTCGGCGGGCGCGATCGCGTGGCCCCAGCGTCCGAGGACCATGCTCAAGGACGTAGGCGAGCAGATCCGCGGGCGCAGCGCCTCGGGGGCGAGCTTCTGCGAGCGCTCGGGGGCGGGGTTGATCCACTCGGCGTCGGGCGCGCGCTCGGGCTCGGGGCCGCGCTCACCCTGGGTCCACAGCGCCAGGGCGACCCGCCGCAGACGCGCGCCGCCCTCGAGGGTCAGGCGCAGCTCGAGCGCGTCGGCGGGGGCGCTGAGCTCGAGCAGGTCCACGTTCACCGCCGCGCCCTCGAGCCGGGTCGTCGCGCTGCGGGGCAGGTCTTCCCCTGCGCCGTAGCGGCCCCAGTCGATCCAGGGGCCGAAGGTCCCTGCGCTGCGCACGCGGACCTCGGCCTGGATCGCGTC
>JAWKSZ010000114.1:0-9452 GCA_041402045.1 Planctomycetota bacterium
GTCCGCCCGCGTCGGTGCGCGCGGGACCGCGCCGGAGGTAGGTGCTGGGGTCGCCCTCGAGGGTCACGCTGGCGCGGGGGATCGGCTCGCCTCCCGCCCCCAGCACCGCGACCTGGACCGCGTGCGCGAGGTGCGCGCGCACCTCCAACGTGCAGGTCGCGCCCGAGGTCACGCGCACCGTCTCGAGCCGCTGGTCCTCGGCGTCCACCAGCTCGAACCCGGCCGGCGCGGCGCCGTCGACCTCGACCCCGAGCACGTAGTCCCCAGGGTCGAGGCTGGCGGCGAAGCCTCCGTCGGGCGCCGTCGGGGGGAGCGTCAGGGCGCCGCCACCTCGTCGCAGGAGGAGGAGCTCTGCGCCGCCGAGCGGGCGCCGGTCCTCGTCCAGGACCCGGCCCACCAGGCGACCCGTCGTGCGGGCCGGCGCGGACGCGTCCTCGACGACCGGCACGAGCGAGGCGAGGGCCGGCGCGGCCGCGGGCGCGGGCGGCGCGCTCGCGCGGCGCGGCGTCCCCCGGGACGTGGGGATCAAGGCCGGGGCCCAGTCCGAGGTGCCCCACAGCGCGCCGAGCAGCCCGCACACCGCGCAGGCGGCTGCCGCCTGAGCGCCCCGACGCAGCGCATGGGCCATGGGTCACCTCGGCCCCGGGCAGAGCAAGCCCCCGGCCTCACCCTAAGTCCTGACTGCGGGACCCGTCCCCCAGCCCCAAGCCGCCAGAACCAGCCAGCCCTGGTCGCGGCCGACCACGCGCCCGCGACTCCAATCCCCGACCGGGGAGTGTCCTCCGGGAACGCCGGACTCCCCGACCTGCTCCCGCTCCTCGTCGCCGCGGTCTCTCCCTTCACCGGAGGGCTGAGCGGCCTCGCGCTTCGCCGAGGTCGAGCGCACCGCCGGGCGGCCCGCGCCTCCAGCGTCGGTCAAGCTCCCGGGCTGAGGCTCCCGATCCGCACCAGGGTCCCGTTCTCGTCGACGACGTGGAACTCGCGCAGCCCCCAGGGCTGGTCGACGATCGGGGCGAGCCGCGGGATCCCCTCGGTCGGGAGCCCCGCGAGCGCCATGCTCGCGTAGACCGCGTCCACGTCGTCCACCCGCAGGTAGCACATGGCGTAGGAGCTCGCGGGGTCGAGGGACTCGAAGCCCGGCGAGGAGACGTGGAGCTCGATCGCTCCGCGGTGGAGCACGGCGTAGCCCGGGTAGACGGAGCCGGCGACGAACCCCAGGCGCTCCCAGAAGGCCACGGTGGCTTCGAGGCGGCGGGCCGGAAGGATCGGGAGGACGGGCGAGGGGGGGAACGACTGCGTGGGGAGTTCAGCCCCCGTCCGAGCGATCCCTAGTCCGCCGCAGGCGGCGTGGCAGCGGAGCTGCCACCAAGACAGGGGATCGCGCGGTCGGTCATGGGTGCAGTATCCCTCGCCCGCGGCTGAGACCCACCCCCGTCCAGCCCTGGACGCCCTGCGAGGGTGAGCCCGACCGTCGCCTCCAAGTTTCCAGTGGCGACGACTTAGGCCGCGGAACGGGGCGTGCTGAAGCCCAGGCGGAGGAACCCATGCGCACGCTCTGGATCCTGTCGCTGGCCGCCCTCGGCGCGGTCGCGACTGCCCCCGCCGACCAACCCAGCCGCGAGCGGCTCGAGGCCCTGCTCGGCGAGTCCGACGTCCTGAACAGCCCCCTGCGCCTGCTCCACGCCCTGGGGACGCGCGAGCTCGACCTCGACCGCGCGGACCTCGAGGCCGCGGTCACCGACGCCCACCCGTCCTGGGTCCGGGCGCTGCTCGGGCGCGCGACGCGGGTCAGCGCCCACGGGGGCCAGGTGGCCCTCGACCACCCCGACGGCCTGCGCCTGACCGGCTCCCAGGGCTCCCTGGGCTTCGCCCGCGAGCTGCGCTACGCCGTCGAGGGTCGCGACCTGAAGGACGTCCGCGGCCTGTTCCAGGCCGACCCCGGTCAGGAGTTCCGCGCCCTGAGCGCCGCCCCCAACGCGGGCCCCGAGGCGCCTGCCGAGCCCAGCGGCGGGCTGCTGGGCGCCCTCGCCCCGGTCGCCGGCGACAGCACCCCGCCCCTGGCCCCGGGGGACGAGGGCGACGCCGTCCGCGAGCTCCAGGAGCGACTGAACGCGCACCGCGCCGCCGCGGGCCTCGAGCCGATCGCCGTCGACGGCGTGTTCGGCCCCCAGACCGAGGCCGCGCTGCGCGCCTTCCAGCAAGGCGCCGGCGGGTTCGCGACCGGGGTCCTGGACGCGGAGACCGAGCGCGCCCTGGCCGAGGCCCCGGCCAGCGCCGACAGCACGGGTCCCCTGCGCCGCGGCGCCGAGGGCCCGGAGGTGCGCGCGCTCCAACAGCGGCTCAACGACCACCGCGCGGCGGCCAACCTGCCGTCGATCGGCGTCGACGGCGACTTCGGCCCCCAGACCGAGGGCGCGGTCCAGACCTTCCAGCAGCGCGCCGGGCTGCCCGCGAGCGGCGTGGTCGACGACGCCACCGCCCAGGCCCTCGCCGCCCAGCCCGCCCCCCCGACCCAGACCGCGCTGCGCCGCGGCGCCGAGGGCCCCGAGGTCGAGGCGCTCCAGCGTCGCCTGAACGAGCACCGCGCCGGCGCGGGCCTCGCCCCGATCGGCGTCGACGGCGACTTCGGCCCGGCGACCGAGCGCGCGGTCCAGGCCTTCCAGCAAGGCGCCAGCCTGCCGGCCACCGGGGTCGTCGACGACGCCACCGCGCGCGCCCTGCTCCAGCCCCCGCCCCCGGTCCCCACCGCGCCGGCGCCCACCGGCGGGACCCGGGTCCTGACCCTGCCCGCGCGGCCCGCGGGCGCGATCGGCGGCGGCGCGTTCATGACCCGCGCGATCGGGCAGTCGACGTCGACCCGCGAGGCGGCCCTCGTGTCCGAGGTCCAGCGCGGCAACGTCCCCGGCTTCCTGCGCACCCTGCGCCCGGTGACCTTCGCCGGCGGCGGCCACCGCGTGACCCTCTACGTGAGCCCCGACTACGTCTCGGTGGGCAGCGACCAGGACTTCGTGCGGGTGCCCATGACCCCGGGCGCCGCGCAGCGGATCGCGGACCTCACCGGCTGCGTGCTCCCCACGACCCGGATCGTGGACGCGATCTACCGCCAGGCGCAGGTCAAGCTCACGCCGCTGACCCAGACCCCGGACGCGACCATGACCACCCCGCGGATCTTCCTCGAGCACGACCGCCGGGTGCGGGCGCAGTTCGCGAGCGCCGGAGGCCAGCTCGGGCTGCTCACCGCCGGCCACAAGAAGGACGTGGTCAACACCGCGCGGCTGGTGACCCGCCCGACCCAGGTCGCGATCTACGGCTGGCACCGCCCGAGCGGGAACCCGATCCAGCCCCTGAGCCTGGTCCACGGCCGGGGCTACGCCGACTACAGCCACGGCGTGCGCCTCGTGCACCAGAGCGCCGACGTCGACGGCAGCCCGCGCCGGATCGCGGACGTGCTGCGCGACCCCGCCCTGGCCCCGCTGATCAGCAGCGAGGGCGTGCTGCGCAGCGCGCGGCTGCCCTAGCGCCATGGGGTTGGTGCAGCGGGTCCTGCGCTCGGTCGGCGGGCGGCTGAAGGCCGTCGGGGCCGAGCCCCCGACGCTCGACGCCTGGCCCCCCGGGCTGCTCGACGCCCGGGAGCTCGCGCGCTACCCGACCCCCGGGCACCTCCTGCGCGCGCTGTGCCGCGCCAGCGAGCGCCTCCGCGACCTGTTCGGCGACGGCCTCGAGCCCGAGACGCCGCTGCACGACCCCTGGCTCGTGCGCGCCCTCGACGCCTACACCGCCGCCCTCGGCTTGCTCGTGACCCGTGACCCCCGGGCGCTGCGCGCCCTGCGCCCGACGCTGTGGGCGGCGGTCCCGGTCCTGATCGCCGACGTCGCCGCCTTCCCCGACTACACCTGCGAATCCCGGCTGCGCGCGACCCTGCTCGCGATCTCGGCGGCGCTGCGCAGCGACCCCGAGCTCCGCGCCGCGGGGGAGGCGCTCACCCGCGGGATCGACGCCGCCGCGCAGCTCACCCTCGGATTCTGAGCGGGGCCGACGGGGCTTGCTCCGTGCCGGCGGCTGCGTAGGGTCGAGGGCCAGGAGCCGTCATGCCCAAGAAGAAGGCCGCGCCCAGGAAGAAGGCCGCGCCCACGAAGAAGGCCGCGCCCACGAAGAAGGCCGCGCCCAGGAAGCCGCTCCCGAAGAACGCGCAAGGGGTGACCCTGCTCTCGGGCGGGAACCCGCAGATCCCCAAGGGCGACGGGCGCGCGCCGGTGCAGGCCTACCTCGACGCGCTGCCGGACTGGAAGCAGGCGGTGGGCGTCCACGTGGACGGCCTGGTGCGGCGCCTGGTCCCGGACGTGCGCATGGCCGTGCGCTGGAACACCCCGTTCTACGGGGTCGAAGGCGAGGGCTGGTTCCTGTCCTTCCACTGCATGACGCGCTACGTGAAGGTCGCGCTGCACAACGGGAGCGAGCTCGAGCCCCCGCTCCCGGTCGCGTCCAAGCACCCCCGCGTGCGCTACGTGCACCTGCACGAGGACGACCCCCTCGAGGACGAGCCGCTGGCGAGCTGGATCCGCCAGGCCGCCGCGCTGCCTGGGGACCCGATCTTCTGAGGCCGGCCTTGCGGGTCCGCGGCTCAGCGTTCCCAGATTCGATACACGCCCACGATCGGCGACGCCGAGAGGTTCCAGGTCTGCTCGGTGTAGACGCGCTGCATGTCCGCCTCCGGGTCCGCGACGAACACGCCCGCCGGCCTGGTGCCGCCGTCGAAGAAGAGCGCCAGCCCCTCGGGCGTGCTCTCGAGCCGCTCCAAACCCGTCCAGCCCAGCGCCTCGAGCTCGCCCGCGGGGTCGTCGCTCGGCCGCAGGCGGTAGCGCGCGGCCCAGGCTCGCAGCTCGATCCCCCGATCCAGGAAGTGGTCGTCGTCCCAGCGGTGCGTTCGGACCGCGTGCGCATACAGGCGCGCGGAGCGTAGGGACGACAGCTCGGGGACGTAGCGCTCCGTGGCCTCGGAGAACGTGCCCCCGACGATTCGGGCGACCCAGATCGCGAACAGCACGCCGACCACGCTCGCCCAGCGCGGTGTTCCCCTCCTGTTAACGGGGGGAGGCTCGACGCGCACGCGTCGGCCCCCGCTGCAGCCGAGGGTTGGGCAGCGGGTCACGTCGCGCCAGCAGTCCGGGTGCAGGAGGGTGCCGCACCCTTGGCAGGGCGCGGCACCCTTTGCGGGTGCATGGCAATAGGCGCAGCGCAGGGACACGGACGGCGGCTCCCCGCTCAGCGTGGCCCCGCCGACCCCCTGCCGCAATGAGGTGCCCGCGGACCCCAGCGCTCCCAGGCGAGGATCAACCGCTCGAACGCGAGGCCGTAGCCGCTCAGCCTGCCGGCGATCAGGGCGACATCAAGCTCGGCCAGGCCAGCCGGCTCGGCGCACTGTGCTCGAACTCGCCCGGGTCCCGGGTAGACCGCGCAGCCTCGCGGCGCCTCCGGAACGAGAAAGCCCCTCGACCAGAGGTCGAGGGGCTTTTTCGGGGTGACTGGATTCGAACCAGCGGCCTCCACGTCCCGAACGTGGCGCTCTAACCATGCTGAGCCACACCCCGAGAAGGCGAGATCCTAGCCTGGGCGGGGCGGGTCAGCAACCGCGGACGACACCGACCACGACGCCGCGGATCTCGACCTTGTCGGTGTAGATCGGCTCGAGGGTCGCGTTGGCCGGCTCGAGCTTGAAGCGGCCCTTCTGGCGGAAGAAGCGCTTGAGGGTGGCCTCGTTGTTGGGCAGGACCGCGACCACGGTCTCGCCGTTGCGCGCGTCGTTGCGCTGCTCGACCAGGACGAAGTCGCCGTCGAAGATCCCGTCCTCGATCATGGAGTCGCCCTTGACCTGCAGCACGTAGTTGGCGCGGTCGAGCTGGCAGAGGTCGACCAGGTCGACGGGCTCGCTCTCCTCCACCGCCTCCAGCGGGCTCCCCGCGGCGATCTTGCCCAGGAGCGGGAGCAGGGTGCTCGGCTTGTCGCGGCGCACGACCTCGAGCTCCTCGGGGTCCGGGGCCTCGATCCCCACGTAGCGCGAGGCCTCCTCGGCGGTCTTCTCCAGCTCGCGCAGCATGCGCCGGGTGAGGCGGGTGCTGCGCGAGAGGAACGGCTCCTTCTCCAGGGCGCCCTTGCCCTCGAGCTGGCTAATGTGCTCGTGGACGGTGACCTTGCTGATCCCGAGGTGTCCCGCGATCTCGGCGAGCGTAGGCGCCAAACCCTTGCTCTTCCGATACTTCCAAATGTACTTCACGATTTGGTGCTGGCGTTGGGTGAGGTTCACAGGTTCCCCCTTTGTTCGGAAGCCTAACAGAACCCAAGCCGAAGATCAAAGTGGTTCTTTCGTGAGATGTTAGGCCGATGGCCTCGGGGGTGCATCGCGCGGTACACGACGCGAGCCGGCTCGTCGCCGGCTCGCCCCGTCTTCCCCTGCGTGCGCCGTTCCCTAAGGAATCAGCTGCATGAACCCCAGGTCGTCGGTGGCGAACCGGGACACGTTGGGCACCACGGTGCTGATCTGGCTCTGGGGCACGCCGTACCAGCGAGCCAGGGTGGCCACGACCTGATCGACCGAGGTGGTCGGGATCAGGCGCCCGCCGCGGGTGTCGTCCGGGCCGCCGATCTCGAGGGTGGGCAGGGTCCCGTAGATCCGCTGGCCGTTGACGCAGCCGCCCATGACCAGGCTGTGCCCGCCCCAGCCGTGGTCGGAGCCGTCGCCGTTGCTGGTCAGGGTCCGCCCGAACTCGGAGCTGGTGAAGGTCGTGACGTTGTCGTGCAGGTTCATTTCCACCGTGGCGTCGTAGAACGCCTTCATGCACACCGAGAGGTCGCCCAGGAGCTGGGGCTGGCGGGTCGCTTGCAGGCCGTGGGTGTCGAAGCCGCCCGCGCCCACGAAGTAGATCTGCCGGGTGACGCCCAGGGCCTGGCGGATCTGGATCAGGCGCGCGACCTGACGCAACTGCTGCCCGAGCCGGCTGGTGGGGAACGCCGTGTTGAGCGGGGTCGCGTTGCCGAGCTCGGTCGCGATCGTGTCCGCGAGGTTCAACGCCCGCTTCTGCACGTTGGCGTATTCGCGGGCGAAGAGGTGGTTGTGCTGCATGTTCAGGATCGACTCGAAGGCCTGCTTGCGGATCCCGTTGATCGTGTTGCGGTTGTTGATCCCGGTCAGCGTGGGCACACCGTTGGTCCGCACGTTGTAGGGCAGCGAGCGCGCGCCGGTCTGCATCACGTTGTTGCCGAACAGCGAGATGTTCTGGGACACCTGGGCCGTGGGGTTCACCGAGGTCAGGAGGTCGGCGACTCGACCGCACCAACCCGTGCGGGCGGTGGAGGTGGGGTTCGAGGTCTGCCAGTGCTGCGTCTGGGTGTTGTGGCTGAAGAGCTGGGGCGGGAGCGCCACGCTGCGCGCCTGATACTGCGCCTTGGTCGTGGGGAACAGGAGCACCCCGGTGTTGGCCAGCACCGCGAGGTCCCCGCTGCTGTAGAGCTGCGCGAGCTGGTTGCAGTCGGGGTGGAACCCGTAGTCCACCGTGGGCGAGATCGAGGAGACCTGGATCAGGTTCCCCTGGGGGATCGCCAGGTTCTGCCGCGCGTTGGCGTAGATCCCGTAGTTGGTGGGGTCCCGCGGCACGAACATGTTCCAGGAGTCGTTGCCGCCGAAGAGGAAGATGCACACCAGCGCGCGGTAGTCCTCGCCGCCGGGGCCCACCGCCGCGTTGGCGAGCTGCAGCGAGCTGCTGAGCCCGTAGAAGCTGGCCATGCCGCCGGCGGTAATGCTGCAGCAGCGCTTGAGGAACTCGCGCCGATCGTGGAGGTCTTTTCTGCGTCCCATGGTCGTGACTCTTCTAGCGCTGGATCGCGAATTCGGGGGAGCTGACGATCAGGAAGATCGCCTCGGCGACGCGGGAGTTGCCCCCGTCGTCGAACGGCAGGGCGTCGACGTAATTGATCAGGGTCTGGCGCATGGTCGACGGCATTTGCCCGGCCATGAGCAGCAGGTTCAGGTGATCCACCAGCGCGATCGGGGCGTTGGCCAGGGCGCGCTCGAAGTCGAGGATCAGGAGAATCGTGGTGAAGTCGGTGCCCGGGGCGCCCGAGTAGCCGCGCACCGTGCGGTCGTAGAGCTGGTTCGTGACGCCCATGATCGCGGTCTCGGTGAGGATCTGGAACTCGGGCGAGACCAGGTTCGCGTCGGCGATCTCGCCGGGCTGCGAGTACTCCGGGCGATAGAAGTTGAACACCGACGGCGCGCGCAGGGGCGCCTGGTCGAAGTCGCGCTCGGGTCGCCCGTAGGCGTAGCCGGTCGTGCCGGCGCGGGCCTGGAACGCGCGCCACATTTGGGTCACGCGCAGCAGCGGCTCCTTGAGCTTGCCGAAGGTGGTGGGCATGGTCGTGTGCCCGTTCTTGGCCTCGTCGTCGAGGAGGATCGCGCGGACCACCGCGCCCAGGTCACCGCGCACGCCGCTGCCGTTGTCGCGGAACACCGCCGAGACCCGCGACACGTAGGCCGGCGTGGGGTTGCTCGTCACCAGGCGCTGGATCAGCTGCTTGCTAATGAACGGCGCCACGTTGGGGTGGTTGAAGATCGCGTCCAGGGCGCTCTCGAGGTCGGTGCGCGCGTCGCGCCCGGCGGGGAGCACCTGCCCGTTGAGGATCGTCTTTATGTTCGTGTCGTGGAACTGCTCGTTGGGCTCCATGGGGTCGACGTAGTTGCGGTAGGAGCCGTTGTTCCAGCTCGGGATCCCGGCGTAGTTCCAGCCGGTGAACACCGCGGCGAAGCCCTCGATCACGCTCTGGTCGTACGTCGGCACGGGGTTGTTGTCGGTGCCGATCACCGCCGTCCCGTCCTGGTTCAGGGTCTCGAGCCCGATCGAGAACAGCTGCATGACCTCGCGCGCGTAGTTCTCGTCGGGGCGAATGTTCTCGGCGGGGTCCGCCTTCTCGTTGCGGACCATGGAGAGGTAGCGACCCATGACCGGGCTGAGGGTGACCTGCTCGAGCAGCTCGCGGTAGTTGCCGAAGGCGTTGGTCGCGAGCATGTCGTAGTAGGTGGCCATGCCGTAGGTGACGTTGTCCTCGCCCATGTCGGCGTCGCTGATCACCAGGATCTGGCTCAGGGCCCAGGCCACGCGCTGGCGCAGCTGGTCGTCGCCGGTGAGCACGATCTGCCACCAGCCCTCGACGCGGCGATCCTGGGCCGGCGTGGCTTGGCCGAGCGCGTTCAGATACTCGACCTGGCTGCTGGCGCGGATCTGCATTTGGCGGTCGATCCAGCCCTCGCGCCCGAGGGCCATGGCCACCTGGAGCTCTTGCTGGGTGGCCCCGAAGGTCGCCTGGGCCAGGAAGCGCGAGGCGTCCTCCTGGGTGGCGAACGGGTCCTGGGGGGGCGGCGCGCCGCCGCCTCCGCCTCCACCGCCGCAGCCGACTCCCCAGAC
>JAWKSZ010000115.1:0-9094 GCA_041402045.1 Planctomycetota bacterium
CGCGTCCTCGCAGCCGCCGCACTCCTCGGCGACCTTGGCCTCGCCCTCGCAGCCGCCGCAGTCGTCGGCGACCTTGGCGGCCTCGTCCTCACAGCCCCCGCACTCGTCGGCGACCTTGGCCTCCTCGGCGCAGCAGCCGTCCTTGGCGGGCAGCGCGGCGGGAGCCGCCACAGCGGCCTCCTCGGCGCAGCAGCCGTCCTTGGCGGGCAGGGCGACGGGGACCAGCGCGGCCTCGTCGGCGCAGCAGCCGTCCTTGGCGGGAGCGGCGACGACGCCCTCGGCGGGCGCGGCGACGACGCCCTCGCTCGTCTGACCGGCGGAGACGGCCACCGGGGCGGCGATCTGCGCGGCGGGCGCGGCGGTCGGCTCCTCGCAGGAGCTCTCGCAGGGGGTGCACTCGCTCAGCGGGCAGCCGGCGACCATGACGTAGGTCCCGCCAGCAGCGGCGGAGCCGAGGACGACGGTGAACAGAAGGGAGGTGAGTTTCATGAGGGGTTCCTCTCGTGGGCTCTCAAGGTGTCGCCCAGTGTCGCCACTGCACCCCGTCCGCTCAAGGGTAAACCCAGCTCAGGCCGCCCGTCGGTAGCGCCCGCTGCGCCGCTCGCTCTCGTCGGGGATCCCGAAGGACACCCCCGAGCCGGCGCAGGCGTTGCAGCGACGGGCCGCCTCGCGCTCGCCGCCGCACTCCAGGCACGGCCGCACCTTGATCTTGAACCACCGTGTGATCGCCTTCATGTCGTTCCTCCTGTCCGCCCACCCCCTGAATCGGCACCCGGGACCGCTTAGCTGGAGCCCCGATCCAAGTCCTGTCCCTGCGGAGACCCGCATAGATCTTGCGCTCCGTGCGTTCCGCCACCCTTGCGTTGCAGTGCGTCGAAGGGCGAGTCGTATCTTGAAGCTGCGTTTACCGTTGCACCGAGCGCGCGGGGTTTAGACCCGCCTTCGCGCCGAGCCTAACGGCGGCACCGGGATCGCATTACGGTAGGCCGAGCGTGGGGGGCTGAGACGAATGCGGAGCGTCGGGGGAGATCGAATGAACGGGGCGGTCGCCCGCCTGCAGCGCGCGCTGTGCGTGCTCCTGGCTGGAACCTTCCTCCTGGGCCCCGGCCCCTGGCTCCCGGCAGCCCAGGCCCGGGCGAAGCCGCTGCCGGTCGTGCCGGGGCTGGACCTCGCGCCCTGGCTCGACGTGGCGCTGCCCGCGGGCACCGCGACCCTCACCGCCCCCGAGATCGCGCTCCCTGGCCCCGCCCCCCGGCCGGCCCTGCGCTGGACCTCGCGCCGCGGCGCCGCCGGCGCCTTGGGCCCGGGCTGGGCCACGAACCTCGAGCTGCGCGTGCTGCGCCGCGGTCCCCGCACCCTCTCCCTCAGCGGCCCCGACGGGATCCGGCGCTTCGACGCCCGCGACGGGCGCTACCTCAGCCGGCGCGGCGAGCCGGCCTGGCTCGAGGAGCAGGACGGCGGGTTCGTGTTGCGCGAGGGCGAGTCCCTGGCGCGCTTCGACGACCAGGGCCACCTCGTCGCCTACGGCGAGGGGCAGGACGCGGTGCGCGTCGAGCGCGAGGGCGCGCGGGTGCTCGCGCTGCGCGACGCCCACGGGCGCAGCCTCACGTTCAGCTACGCCGACGACCTGCTGAGCGCCGTCGAGGACCACGGCGGCCGACGCTGGAGCTTCGCCTACGCCGAGGGCCGCCTCGTCCAGAGCACCACCGCCGCCGGCCAGCAGGTGAGCTACGGCTACGACGACGCCCAGCGCCTGAACGCCGTGCGCAGCGCGGGGGCGTCCCTGGGCCTGGCCTACGACGCTCAGGGCCGGGTGCTGCGGGTCGCGGGCACCGGGGTCGACGAGCGCAGCTACGCCTACGCGGACGGCGCGGTCGAGGTCCAGGGTCCCGCGGGCTGGCAGCGGGTGCGCGAGCGCAGCACCGAGCGCGGGAGCCTGCGCGAGGTCGAGGACCTGAGCGGCACGCTGCGGATCGAGCGCGACGCGCGGGAGCTCCCCGTGCGGGTCGAGACCGCCGCGGGCACGACCCGGCTGCGCTACGACGCGGTCGGGCACCTGGTCGCGGCCCAGGGCCCCCAGGGCCAGGCCGTCGAGCTGAGCTGGGACGGCGAGCGCCTGGCGGCGATCCAGGGCCCCGACGGCGCGCAGCGCTTCGTGCGCGACGAGGCCGGGCGCCTGCGCGAGGTGCACTTCCCCGACGGGAGCCAGGTCGCCCTCGACTACGACGCCCGCGGGCGGGTGCAGCGCTTCACCGACGCCGCCGGGGTCGAGACCGCCTACGCCTACGACGCCCGCGGGCTGCTCTCTGCGGTCAGCGGCCCCGCCGAGGTCGCCCTGGCCTACGACCCCTGGTGCCGGCTCAGCCGCGTCGAGCGCGGCGGGGACGTGCTGCGCCTGGGCTACGACGCCGCGGACCGGATCGTCGAGCGCACCGACGGCGTCGGCGAGCGCGTGCGCCTGCGCTACGACGTCAGCGGGAACCTGCTCGAGCTGATCGACGCCCGGGGCGTGGCCACCGCCTACCGCTACGCCGACGCCCGCGGGCGGCCCTGGGCCGGGAGCGCCGGCGCCGAGGTCTCCTTCGCCTACGCGACGCCCAGGGCGAGCTCGCGCGGCTCGAGGACCGGCGGGGCTGACCCGCGCCTACGTGCGCGACGCCTTGGGGCGGGTGATCGCCGAGCGCGACCCCAGCGGGGTCGAGCACGCCTACCGCTACGACGGGCGCGGGCTCCTGGCCGAGGAGCAGGTCGCCGGCGACGTCACCCGCCACCGCTACGACGCCGAGGGGCGCCTGGTCGCGAGCCGCACCGCCGACGGGGTCGAGACCCGCTTCGCCTACGACGCCGCCGGGCGGGTGGTCGAGGTCCAGAGCCCGGACCAGCACCTGCGCCTGGGCTACGACGCGCAGGACCGGGTGACCTCGGTCGAGGACGTGCTCGCCCGGACCACCCTGGGCTACGCCTACGACGTGCGCGGGCTGCGCAGCGAGCTGCGCGCGCCCTGGGGCACGACCCGCTACGCCTACGACGACGCCGGGCGCCTGTCCGAGCTGACCGACCCCGCCGGCGGGCGCTACGTCTACGCCTACGACGCCGCGGGGCGCCTCGCCGAGCGGCGGTTCCCCAACGGCGCGCGCAGCGTCTACGCCTACGACCTCAGCGGGCGCCTGCTCGAGGTCACGACCCGCGACGCCGAGGGGGCCGCGGTCGAGCGCTGTCGCTACGCCTACGACGCCGCGGGCAACCGGATCGAGGAGGAGACCTCCGCCGGGCTCGCGACCTTCGCCTACGACGACCACGACCGCCTGATCGCCGCGCGTTACCCCGACGGGCGGGTCGAGGGCTACCGCTACGACGCCACCGGGAACCGCGTGGCCCAGACCCTGGGCGGCGTCGAGGTCGAGGGCGCGCACCAGGCGCAGCAGCTCGTGACCTGGGGCGAGGAGGCCTACGCCCACGACGCCCGCGGCGGAGTGATCGCCCGCGAGACCCCCGCCGGCACCTGGCGCTACGCCTACGACGGCCGCGGGCGCCTGGCCCGCGCGGTCTCGCCCCAGGGCGTCGAGACCCGCTACGGCTACGGTGCGTCCGGGCTCCGCGCCTGGAAGGAGGTCGGGGGCGAGCGCACGCGCTTCGTCTACGACTTCGAGGACGTGGTGGGCGAGGTCGACGCCCGGGGCGAGCTCGTGGCGAGCTACGTCCACGGGCTGGCGACCGACACCCCGCTCGCGGTCGAGCGCGAGGGCACCCGGCACTACCTGCACGCCGACGGCCGGCTGAACGTGACCGCGCTCACCGACGCCGCGGGTCAGCTCGCCGGGCGCTACCGCTACGCCGCCTTCGGCGAGACCCTGGCCCACGAGGGCGCGGCGAGCCCGTATCGCTTCGGCGGGCGGCCCCTCGACGCCGAGACCGGGCTCTACGACCACCGCGCGCGCTACTACCAGCCGGAGCTGGGGCGCTACCTCACGCCGGACCCGGCGGGGGCCTGGGGCGGGCTGCACGCCTACGCCTACGTCGACCACAACCCGCTGACCCGGGTCGACCCCGAGGGCGCCTGGCTGAACGTGGTGCTCGGCGCCGGGATCGGCGCGCTGGTCGGCGGCGGGCTCGAGCTCGCCACGCAGTTGATCGAGAACGGCGGCAAGCTGAGCGAGGTGCGCTGGGGCCGCGTGGCCGCGGAGACCGCCGGGGGCGCGGTGATCGGCGCCGCGACCTCGGTCGGCGCCGGCGCGCTCGCGGGCGCGGTCAAGGGCGGGCGCATGGCCAAGAACGCCGGGCGCCTGGCCCGCGCCGCGCGCCGGCTGAAGGCGCCGATCGCCCGGCGCTTCGCCGGGCTGGGGACCAAGGCCCGCGGCCTGGTGACCAAGGAGCGCCTGCTGGGCGTGGCCAAGTGGCCGCTGCGCTTCACCTGGGCCACCGCCAAGGGCCTGCCCAAGAAGATCGCCGACGGCACGATCTACGGGATCGTGAACGCGGTGCTCGGCGTGCTGGTCTACAACCGGATCACCGCGGGCACCTTCAACGTGCTCAAGACCCTGCGCGAGACCGTGGGGGACTCCGGCGACGAGGAGGCCAAGCCCGACAGCGAGCAGGCCAAGGTGATCGCGATCGAGGCCCGGGACAAGAACCTGCGCGCCGCCCGCGACGCGACCCACAGCCGCACCGGCAAGGTCGACTGGACGGTCATGGCGATCACCGGGCTCCAGAGCCGCAAGGAGGGCCTCGAGACCCAGCGCCTGATCCTGCGTCAGAGCCCGCCGGTGGACGAGGCCGCGCTGGCGCGGATCGACGCGCGGATCGCGCAGATCGACGAGCAGCTCGTGCGCTACCTGGACCTCATGGCCTGGTACTACCACCAGTACGACGAGATCAAGGGCGTGACCCTGCGCCGCATGCACGAGTTCGGGTTCACGATCGAGCGCCTGCAGGCCGGCGGGCGCAAGGGCGAGACCGTGCGCGTCCCCGAGCGCGAGGACCTCGACCGCAACAGCGAGCTCGTGGGCTACGTCGTCGGGTTCGAGGGCCGCGAGGGCCGCTACCTGCTCAGCCAGCAGTGGCCGCGCACCGAGGCCGAGGCCGAGGCCGCCGCCGGCGGCGCCGCTCCCACGGGCGACCCCCTCGACGGCCTGATCGATCCGGCCCAGCTCCCCGCCGGGCAGCGCTAGCAGCCCGCTGGACTCTGCTCAGGTCTTGGGGTCGGCCTTCGCAACTCCTGACGACTCCGGCAGAGGTCGATCCACCAGGCCATACGGTTCGGTTGAGCCTAGGTGACGGACCGCGAACGAAGTGAGAGGTTGGGTAGGCGAGGCGAGCTCTTACCGGCGCTCACGACCTCGGCGAAGTCGATCACCATGATCGGGAACATCATCGGGAACAGGCAAATCGCAATCGGGATCGAGACCACGGGGGCCTCGCCCACGTCGATCGTGAGCTGTCCAGGTAGGTGGCCACTCCGGGTGCGACCTTGCCCAGGCCGATCCCTGCCAGAATGCAGAGGATCACCCGCGACGATGCTCATGCAGGGTTTGTCCACCAGGCTAGTGGCCGTAGCGGCGCTCAAATGACCTCAAACCCGCCTAGTCTTGCTGAATTCAAGCCACCACGGCCCCAGCCCAGCAGTTCGTAGTGAGGCTTCGTCCGCAAGCTATACGGTTCGGCTGGAGCCGGGAGAGCCTCTCTGTGCGGGCTTCGACGGCAACCGCCGAGGCTTCCAGGGCGCGGACAAGCCAGAAGACCCGCTTGGGCAGCGGTCCGTCCACCGCGTGACCGTCGGCCGCCAGCCGATCCAGCTCCAGGAACTGACTGCGGGGATCGGAACCGAGCTGCTTGCGGACGAGAGCCACTGGCTTTCCGGCGCGGGTCAGCGGATGGGAGGGCGTGGCCTCGTTCATGAGCACGGCCTCCACAGCAGCCTGCAGCTCGTCCTCGCTGGGGTCTGCCCGGTGCAAGCGGTCGATTAGGAACATGTAGAGCGAGTTGACCCCGGCTGCGGCCGCGCCGTCGCGGATGAAGACCGGAGCCCCGGGGGCGGAACCGGCAAGGCGCGGAGGCTCAGCGCCGGATGGCTTCGCTCGGGGAAACCTGGGTGCTGCACCACGAGGGCTCGACGTGGCCGCAGGCTCCAGTAGCCCTCCCGGTAGACCTCGGTCCCGGCAGGGCGTAGGGCTCCAGGAGTCCGTCCGCCCCGCGATTGGCGGTATGGCCCCAGAGCGCTGGGTCGAACAGGCCCTTGTGCTCGGTGCGAGGGGCTGACCGGTTGATGGTCGGGGAGCTCGACGAGCCCAGCTGACCGGTGGCGCACGTCCGCGGATCCGAGGATTCGCAAGCGCAGGTGTTGAGGCGGGAGCCCACGTTGAATCCGAAGCCCTCCCAGAGTTCGGCTTCCAGTTCCTCGTCGCTGATCGGGTTCCGCTCGGGGAGCTCCCGCAGGTCCTTTGTCCGGAACCTCCAGCGCCAAGTAGGCGCGACCGAGGAGGTCTTCGTAGGGGTCGTCGAAGCGGCCAGGACATGCGCGCTGGCTTTCGGCCCACATGAGCAGTCCCAACTCTCGCGCCTCGTCAGCTTCGCCCGCGCACGATCCGCGACGTCCGCGCTGGCGACGTCGACCCCATGCACCTTGCCGGCCCGGTCACGGCCAACGTGGGGCCGGGGCTGGCAGAGACGGCGTCGGCGCTGCTCTCGCAGCCTCAAGGAAGCGGACGATGAACGCCGTCGGTCGCCCCTCTCGACGACTCGGACCACCTGCGGGAGCGACTCCGGTCGCCCCGGCGGGACGTCTGACTTCGACCACGTCTCGTGGGTTCAAGCCCGCGCATTGATCAAGACCGTGTCGACCTCGTAGCGGTCGTCGTCCAAGGGCCGGGCCCAGAGGCTCTCGCTGAGGTTGCCCCAGGCGATGGGCGGGGCGACGTGCAGCTTGACCCGCGTCCAGCCGCACGCGCATTCGCGAACCGTGGAGTCCTCGGGCCAGTCGGAGGGTCGGTCGCAGTCGGGGCAGTGGGTGTGGATCACGGTGATGTCCAGCCTACACCACCCACCTCTTGCCCCAGTCCAAGTCCTGGTGACGCACGCGGGCTAGGCCCGACCTACCTCCGCGCCGAGGCGGGCCTCGAGGCCGGCGAGCCAGCCGCGCCAGCGGGCCCAGGTGCGCTCGCAGGTCCCGGCGCCGGTGGCCAGGCCGAAGTGGCCGAGGGTGCGCTCGCCGTCGGGGAGCACGTGCACGCGCTCGACCCGGGCCGCCGTGAACTGCCGCGCGAGGGCGTCGACGGCGCCGGGGGGCGCGTAGTCGTCGCCCTCGACCGAGACCACCGTCAGCGGGCCCGTGACCTGGGCGAAGCGCCCGGGGTCCCCGTCCCAGGTCGTGAACCGGGCCTGGCGGCCCCAGCGCGTCCAGTGCCGGACCGCGTCGCGGGGGACCTCGGCGCCCAGCGTCCAGCGCCAGCCGGGGAGGAACCCGCGAGGCCAGGCCAGGAGCGGGAGCGCGAGGTAGGCGGCCTCGACCCGCAGCCGGCCCTTGCCGCGGTAGTGCCGGGGGATCCCGTGGGCCGAGGCGACCAGCAGCCCGGCGTCCGCCTGCACGCCGCCGAAGCCGTAGAGCATGCCCCCGATCGAGTGCCCGATCGCCAAGAGCGGCCCCTGGGGGAAGCGCGCGCGGGTGTGCTCGGCCACCGCGCGGGCGACGGCGGCCCAGTCGTCGAGGTTCGTGCGTCGCGTGCCCAGCGCGCGGGAGTCGCCGGTGCCCGGGTAGTCGCAGGTCACGACGCCGTAGCCCGCGTCGGCGAGGCGCCCGGCCAGCCCGCGCAGGTAGCGCTGGGGCGCGGCGAGGGCGCCCAGGATCACCACCGCCGCCCGGGGTACGTCGGGGGCGTAGATCCGCGCCACGGCCTCGCCGCGCGCCCAGTCGATCGTGTGCGCCTCGCCCAGCTCCATGGCGCGATTGTGCGCGCGCGGTCGCCGCGCGCCAACCGCCAACGCTCCCACCCGCGCGGGGGATCGGGCATAGTGGCCGCATGCTGATCCACCGCGTGGGCTGCGCTGGGCTCCTGGCGGGCCTGGCCCTCCTGGGCTTCCTCGCCTTCGAGCTGTTCACCGGGCCGCGGCCCGAGGTGCGCTACCTCGCGCCGGAGGCCTCGCCCTATCGCTTGCCCTGGCCGGCGGGGGTCCGCCGGTTCTGCGTGCAGGGCAACCGCGGCGTGGTCAGCCACTACGAGGGCCAGGGCGAGTTCTCCTGGGACTTCGCCATGCCCGTGGGCAGCCCGGTGTGCGCCGCGCGCGCCGGCGTGGTCGAGCTGGTGGTCGAGCACCACACCGCCCGCGGCTCGGACCAGCCCAACAACCGCGTGGTGGTCGTGCACGAGGACGGGACCCGCGCGCACTACCTGCACCTGCGCCAGGGCGGCGCGTTGGTCGAAGTCGGTCAGCGGGTGGCCCAGGGCGAGCAGATCGCCGAGAGCGGGAACGTGGGGCGGAGCCTGCTCCCGCACCTGCACTTCCACGTGATCCAGCCCGGGGGCGCGTTCCAGCCGGTGTCCTTCCGCGAGGTCCCCGGCGACGGGGTCCCGCGCATGTTCCACACGTATCGGTCGCAGAACCCGGCGCCCGGGGAGCGGCGGGACTGAGCGCCGACCGCCGCGCGCTGCCGACCCTCGGGCCCGACGTGGCCCTGCCCTGGCTGTGGCGCCTGCGCTGGCTGGCGGTGCTGGGGCAGACCGTGACCCTCCTGTTCGTGGCCCTGGCGCTCAACGTGGAGCTGCCCTACGCCGCGCTGGGCGGGGTGATCGCGGTGACCGTGATCACGAACCTCGCGCTGACCTGGGCGGTGCGCCACCCGCGCCCCTGGGGCGGGCTCGTGCCCGGCGTGCTCTGCCTCGACATTCTGCTGCTGACCGCGCTGCTCTACCTCAGCGGCGGCCCCAAGAACCCCTTCAGCTTCCTCTACGTGGTGCACGTGGCCATGGCCGCGGTGAACCTCAGCCTGCCCTGGACCTCGCTCATGGTCGGGCTCTCGGCGGCTTGCTACGGGCTCCTGTTCACGGCCCACGTCCCGCTCAAGGTCAGCCAGGAGGAGATCGGGTTCCCCCTGTATCAGGCC
>JAWKSZ010000116.1:0-8999 GCA_041402045.1 Planctomycetota bacterium
GCGCGGTGTCTCCCGGCGGAGCTGGGTGACGGGTGACGGCGGTGCGCGGGTCAACGCCGTGCCAGGCTGAAGACCTCCCGGCGCGGCACGCACCCGGCAGAGACGAGCCAGGCACGCTGCGCGCCAACGGCTGGCGGTGCTACGCCCGGTGCGCCCTACGGCCCAACCAGGCCCCTCCAGCGCGGGACCGGCCAGTAGGGGATGGGCGCAGGCAAGCTGCGCCCCTACGACCTCCTGCCAAGCGGCGGGCTGCTACACCTTCCGCGGGCCGGCCGTCGCCGAGCACGCCAAAACCTCCCCGTGCAGGAACGGGTCGGCCCGAGGCGGACCACGCCTACCCCTTGTCCGGGGCGCGGCGGTCGGCGCGCCAGTCGGCGCCGGCGACCTTGCCGACCGAGGCCATGAGCGCGCTGAGGTGCTCCTTGCCGTCGATCCCGAGCAGGGCGTGGGCCTGAGCGTCGTACCAGGCGCCCATGGAGAGGCTGCCCAGGCCGAGGGCGCCCGCGGCGAGGTGCAGGTTCTCGGCGACGTGGCCCACGTCCCACCACACGTAGCGGTAGGCCCGCTCGTAGTACTTGGCGCGGCAGCGGGGGAGCACGGCGGTCCAGAGGAAGGTCACCCCGGCGTAGCGCACGTGCTCCTGGTCGAGGGCGATCTCGGTCGCGGTGTCCGCGATCTCGGGATCCAGGCGCAGGGCCTCGAGCGCCCAGCCCTCGACGTCGAGGTGGTAGAGCCCGGGTTCGAGGCCCTCGACCCGGGTCACGAACAGGTAGGTCTCGATCGGGTACAGCGCACCGGAGCTCGGGGACGTGCGCAGCGCGTAGCCGTCCATGCGCGCGGTGATCCCCTGGGTCGACCACAGGAGCAGGTTCAGCTCGTTGAGCGCCAGCGGCTCGGGGAGGAAGTTGCGCTTCGAGCGACGCGTGGCGAGGAGCGTCCACAGGGGCGGCGAGTCCTCCGGGAACTCGGGCTCCCCGAGGGGGATCCGCGCCTGGGCGTCGGGGTAGGTGAGGTAGGTCTCGGGCCGGTTCTTCGCGTCGTAGCTGCGGTCGGCCCAGATCGCGTCCAGGGTCGCGCGGTCGTAGGAGGTGACCTCGACGTAGCGGTCGCAGACCTCGCGCCAGTCGGCGCTCACGCGCGGGAGGCGTGGGCCTGGAGGTCGTCCAGCTCGACGAACTCCAGCGCGCTGAGGTGCGTCGACTCGAGGACCACTGGGGGCGCGAGCCCGGCCTCGAGGGCCTCCTTCCAGCGGCTGACGCACACGCACCACTTGTCCCCGGGCTTGAGCCCGGGGAAGTCGAACTCGGGACGCGGCGTGGAGAGGTCGTTCCCCGCGCGCTGGGAGAAGCTGAGGAACTCCGCGGTCATGCGCGCGCACACCGTGTGCAGGCCGTGGTCGTCGGCCCCGGTGCGGCACAGGCCGTCGCGGTAGAAGCCGGTCATGGGGTCGGTGCAGCAGCTCTCGAGCTCACCGCCGAGCACGTTCTTACCGGGTCGCACGGGCGCCTCCTCGCGTGCCGCACAGCCTACCTCCCGCGGCGGGGAGGGGGTGGGCGGCGGGTTCACTCCCCCAGCAGGTCCCGGGCCTCGAACGCGCGCTCGTGGTCGGGCTCGAGCTCGAGCCCGCGCTGGAGCTCGGGGAAGGCGCGGGGGAAGTCCCCCGCGGCGTAGCGCAGGAACCCGAGCTCGAAGTGCGCGTCGGCGTCCTCGGGGTAGAGGTCGACCGCGCGCTGGAGGTCGACGAGCCCCTCGTCGAGCCGCCCCAGCTCGGCCAGCAGGATCCCGCGCAGGCACAGGCTCTCGCGGTCGAGGCGCTCCTCGCCCAGGGCGCGGTCGAGGTCGTGCACGGCGGCCTCGCGGTTGCCGAGCTTCTCCTGCACGCGGGCGCGGTGGTAGAGCGCGTGGCGGGCGTCGGGCTCCAGGCGCAAGGCCTCGTCCAGGTCGCGCAGCGCGCGGGGGTAGTCGCGCTGCTCGCGGTAGAGCACGCCGCGGTGGTAGTAGGCGCCGGCCAGGCTCGGGTCCAGGGCCAGGGCGCGGTTCAGGTCCTCCAGCGCCCGCGGGGCGTCCAGCTTGCGCCGCGTCGCGCCGCGGTGGTAGAGCGCCTCGGCGTGGTCGGGGTGCGCGGCCAGGACCTGGTTCACGTCTGCCAGCGCGCCCTCGAAGTCGTCGAGCTGCCGGCGCACGAAGCCCCGCTGGACCCGCGCCTCGACGTCCTCGGGGTCCGCGTCCAGCGCGCGGTCGAGGCGCTCGAGCGCCTCGGGGTAGGCCTCCTGCTCGAGGAGCGCCGCGATCGGCTCCGGGGCCGGGGCCGGCGGAGGGCTCGGCGGGGAAGGCGCGGGCGGGGGCACGACCTCGGGCGCGGCGTCGGGGCGGAGGGCCACCCACAGCGCGCCTGCGACGAGGGCGCTCGCCGCCACCCCGCCCAGGGCCAGGAGCGGCGCCCGACCGCCGGTCGCCGGCGCGCGGAGCACGGCGCGCAGCGCCTGGACCACGGCCTGCATGCTCGCTGGCCGCGCGGCGGGGTCCTTCTCCAGGCAGCGCAGGCAGAGCCGCTCGAGCGCCTCGGGGACGTCCGGCACGAGGCGCCGCGGCGGCTCCGGCGCGCGCCCCAGGGTCTGGGCGATCGCCTCGGTCAAGGACCCCGCCTGCAGCGGCGGGAAGCTGGTGAGCGCGGCGTAGAGCACGGCGCCCAGGCCGTAGACGTCGGTCGCTGGACCGCAAGCGTTCACCTGCCCCGCGGCCTGCTCCGGCGCCCAGTAGCCGGGGGTGCCCATGAAGGTCCCCGAGCGGGTCAGGCGGGTGCCCGCGGCGTCGAGGTCGAGGGCCAGGCCGAAGTCGACGAGCCGCGCGCGACCGCGCGGGTCGAGGACCACGTTGTCGGGCTTGAGGTCGCGGTGCAGCACGCCCTGGGCGTGGCACTCGACCAGCGCCTCGGCGAGCTCGAGGGCCAGGGCCGCGGCCGCGCGCCAGGGGAGCGCTCCGCCCTGGGCCAGCCGCTCCTGGAGGGAAGGGCCCTCGACCAGCTCCATGACCAGGTACGGGCAGCCGCCGAGCTCGCCGCGGTCGCGGATCGCGACCACGCCGGGGTGCGCGATCCGCGCCAGCGCCGCGGCCTCGGTCTCGAACCGGCGCAGCGTCCGCTCCCCCGGCGGCGCCGCGAGCAGCTTGAGGGCGAGGTCCGGGCCGCCGCGGGGGTCCGCCACCCGCAGCACCTGGCCGCCGCCGCCCCGCGCGATCGGGGCCAGCACGCGGTAGGGGCCGATCGCGCTCGGCGCCGCCACGGCTTCAGTCCAGACCCAGGAGCGCGCGGCACTCCTTGAGCAGGATCCAGGCGAAGCGCGGGTCCCGGGCCGCGGTGTCGTGCTTGGTGAGGTAGCCGAAGACCAGCCCGGCCTCGTCCTCCCCGCGCTCGAGGAAGGCCAAGAGCGCGCGGTAGGCGAAGTCCGGCCCGCGCGTGCCCTCGAGCTCGAGGGCCTGGCAGGCGGCCTCGAGGGCGTCGTCGAACTCGCCCCAGGTGCTGGCCAGGCACCAGGCGTAGAGCGCGGCGTGCTCGCGCAGCGTCGGCGAGGGCGCGGTGAGGAGCGGCGCCAGGGCCTGGGCGCGCTCCTCGGGCTCCCGGTCCAGCACCGCGCCCAGCGCCCGCTCGGCCTCGGGCTCGAGCCGCCACAGGTAGCGCTCCTCCCAGCTCCCGCCGAGGTCGAACTCGTGGTGGTAGCGGTAGCGGTAGAGCGCGCCGCAGGCGCAGCGCAGGAGCTGGGCGTGCTGGGAGTAGCCCTCCCCCGGGGCGATCGGCTCGAGCTCGTCGGCCTCGGGCGGACAGAGCTCGCGCTCCTGGGTCCCGACCCCTGCGCGGCGGAGCGCCGCGCAGGTCGCGCAGGCCACCGGGACTACTCGCCCCGAGCGTAGCGAGCGTGGGTCGTGAGGGTCAGCCCGCGGTCGAGGGTCTCCTCCAGCGCGTCGCGCTCGCCGGCCGCAGGCCAGGAGCCGTCGGGCTGCTGGGAGTCGACCAGCGGGAGCACGTGAGCCTCGTTCCAGGCCTTCCAGGTCTCGCCGCCGACCTCGAACGCCGCCTGGGTCAGCCAGGGCAGGGCCTCGCCCGCGGGGGTCAGGCTCCCCAGGCCCTGGACGGCGGCGGCGGAGTCGGGGCTGCCCCGGGCCTCGTCGTCGCCGACCCCGCGCAGGATCGCGCACGCCGTCGCGCGCCAGGAGCCAGGCTCGACGCGCCCCGCGGCCGCGCGGGCGAGGGTCAGGAGCGGGCCGAGGTGGGACGAGCCCGGGGGCCCGTCGAGGGCCGCGGTGACCCGGGCCAGCTCGAGCAGGCGCAGGGCGAGCGCCGGATCGTGCAGCGTGGCCCGCAGGCCGGTGGTGTAGGCGAGGGCCTTCTCCACACCGACCTTGAAGCGGAAGTCGCGGGTGATCGCGTAGGACTCCACCAGGGCCTGGGTCGCGAGGAGGTGGGCGCCGAGGTCGTCGGAGAAGCGCCCGTCGTTCCGCTGCTGGCGCCGCAGCCAGTTGAGGGCTTGGTTGACCGTGCGCTTGAACGGGCCGAAGCGGTGGCTGTTGCCGTCGGCGAGGAAGACCAGGGTCGCGCGAGCCGTCGTGTGGACGCGGACGGCCTCGGGGGCGTCAGGGCGGAAGCCTCCGTCCGGCGCCTGGGTCTGCTTCACGTAGCGCTGCGCCCTGAGCAGCGCGTCCTCGCTCGCCTGGGTGGCGCCTTCGCGCTCCTCGGCGGCGCCGCCGTAGCGCTGGGCAAAGGCGCCGGCCGCCCCGCCCCCGACGCCGTAGGCGTCGACGGTCGAGTCGACGGGCCGCCTCGGGGGCTCGGAGAAGTCGGTGCCCTTGGGCTCGTCGCCCTCGACGAGGACCTCCTCCTCCAAAATGATGATCGGCTTCTCGACGGGGGCGTCGCCGCCCTCCCGCGAGAGCTCCTCCTCGAAGTACTCCCGCGCGCCCTCGCGCTCCCAGCGCCCGCGGGTCTCCGCCGGCGCGCCGGGGCGGCGCGGGAAGCTCTGGAGCCCGCGGTAGGTCGTCGCGGCCTCGCGCAGCGCGCGCGCGATCGTCGCGGCGGGCACCCCCGGGGCCGCGTCGAGCACGATCGGGACCCCGGTGCGCTGCGCGCCGCGGTAGCCGTCGCGGAAGCGCGCGAGGTCGCCGCGCAGGGCGGCCCAGGCGTCGTCGTTCAGGGACGCGCCGCGCCCGTAGGCCTTGCGTCCGACCTTCAGCGCGGGCAGGCCGTCCGCCCCCGGGCCGGCGGGCGCGCCGTCGGCGGTCTCCCACGCCAGGCGCACCCGGACCTCGTTGAGGTCGATCATGGGCGCCTGGCCCTTGAGCCGGCCTGGGGCGAAGAAGCGCACGATATGGCGGTGGCCGGCCTCGGCGGGGAGGTCGAGCACGTCGGCGGCCGCCCGCTCGTCGAAGGTCTTCGTCGCGAGCTCCTCGACGGCGCGCGCGACGTCGCCGCAGGTCTCGCAGGACGCGAAGCGGGTGACGCAGATCCCGGGGCGCGTCTGCGGCGCCGGGTCCTGGGCGGCGGCGACCGCCACCCCGATCGTGAGCGCCAGCGCGAAGCGGTACATGGGAGCCTCCTGGGTCAGGGTCAGGGGGATCCTAAGGGTCCCCGCGCGGACGGTCGAGGTCCTTCAGGGTTCACCCGACGGTGGGGCGCGGTAGCCTGTGCCACTCGACCCGTGGCTCCGACCCAGGAGGACCCATGACCGCGCTGCGCCCGACCGCCTCCCCGTCCTCGCTGCTGCGCTGGGCCCTGCTCGCCTGCCTCGTGCTCGGCTCGCTGGCCTCCCCCGCCGTCGCCGAGGACGACGACGACGACTTCGAGACGACCTGGATCGGGCTGCGGCTCGGCGGCTGGTATCGGCCGAACGTCCAGCTCGAGGCCTCGGTCTCCGGGCGCGCGCTGGGCCTCGGCCCCAACGTGCCCGGCACGAGCTTCAACGCCGAGCGCGACCTGGGCGTGACCCAGAACGTGGAGTCCGACTTCTTCGTCGACCAGGCCGTGGGCGAGGCGGAGTTCTTCTTCGACAGCGAGTGGGTCTCGCTGAGCATCGACGTGACCGCGCCGTTCGTCTACCGGGGCGAGACCGTGCTCCAGCGCACGATCAACTTCGCCGGGCGCACCTTCACCGCGGGGGTGGCGGTCGAGACCAAGCTCCAGCAGTTCATGGCCGGGAGCCAGCTCAAGCTGAACGTGCTCAACAACCGGATCGTGGCGCTCTCGCCCCTGATCGGCATGCGCATGATCGCCGTCGACTGGGAGATCCAGGCCACCGCGGCCGGGCAGACGATCAAGGGCGACACCACGGACCTGGACGGGGTGCTCCAGCTCGGCGACTACCAGGTCCTGCCCTACCCCGAGGTCGGGCTCGAGGTGAAGCTCGGCCTGCGCAAGTGGTTCGAGGTCGACGCCAAGCTCTCGGGGTTCTACGTCGACTTCTTCGGGATCCGGGGCGGCGCGATCGAGGCCGACCTCGGGGCCACGATCTTCCCGATCCCCAACCTCGGCGTGCGCCTGGGCTACCGCTACCTGAGCGTGGACTTCGAGGCCAAGAAGAGCGACCAGAGCGACAACTTCTTCGAGTTCGACCTCAACTTTCACGGCCCGAGCCTCTCGGTGATCCTGCGCTTCTAGCTCGACGAACTGCGTCCCGAGAGCTGCTGATCCGCCCTCTGGCTCGCTCGTAGCCCGCGCGGACCCGAGTGGTCCCCGTCACGCCTGCATGTAAACGCTGGCATTCCAATGCCGTGTCCCGTGGAGTTCGAACCGCTAAGGTTGGACCGGGAGGGACGGCATGAGCCTGATCGATACGCTCCGCGTCCTGCGCATGCTGGGAGCCGTGCTCGGGCTCCTGTTCGTCCTCGTCGCCGGTACGTTCGGGGCGCGCTGGGGAAGCTCCGGCCCCCACGAGGTCAGCGGCGCCGTGGTCAAGCTCACGCTCCCGGGTGAGTGGTACGAGTTCCCCGAGCGCTACAAGTTCGAAGCCGACCTCGCCTACCGCGGGCCCGGCGACAAGGAAGCCTGGGTGTTCAACTACCCCATGCGCGACTTCGAGGACACCGTGGGCCTGGAGGACGTGTTCGACGCCGTCGTCGAGAACTTCCCGACGGACGCGCCGCTCGAGCTCACCTCGGACCCCCAAGAGGTCTCCCTCAATGGGTACGCCGCGATCCGCGCGACGGCGAACGGCGCCATGGACGGCGCCCGCTACGCAATGATCCTGGTCTGCGCGGAGACCACACGTGACTTCCACGTGATCTGCGCGGCCACCTCCCCCTCGCGCTGGAAGAAGGACCGGCCGATCCTGGAACGGGTCGTCGCCTCCTTCCGGCTCAAGGGGGATCCTGACCCCGGGCGAGGCCAGCCCGCGCACCAGGGCCCACCCAGCGCCGAGCCCGCGCGGCCGGCTCCTTCCGCGCGCGAGGTGAACCGCGCGACCGACCAGGCGCTGGAGCAGACCCACGCGCAAGCGTACGTCCAGTTCGTGGACGCGTTGCGCCGCGAGACCTCCCTCCGCGTGCGCGGCGAAATGGTCCAGGAGTGGCAGGCTCGCGGCCTCGCTGACCAGGAAGGCGCCTGGCTGGAGCTGGTGCTGGCCTTGGCCGAGGGGCCGACCAACGCGGAGATCGACGCGATCGTGCTCCAGGCCCTCGAGGCGCACTCGCAGCCGGTGGAGGCGATCGTCGAGGCGCTGCCCCGGGCGTCCTTGCGGGTGCGGCGGGGGCTGATCCAGCACCTGGCGACCGCGAGCCCCGAGCGGCGCGTGGCGTTCATGGAGCCGCTCACCGACTCCCCCGAGCAGGAGCACCCCGGGGTCCTCGAGGCGTTCCTGATCCTGGGCGACGTGACCCCCCAGCGCGTGAGCCAGCTCGTGCGGCTCCAGGGCCCGCGCTGGGCCCAGGCGCCGGAGCTGCGCGAGCAGCTCCGGCTGAAGGCCGAGGCCGACGCGGGCTTCGTGACCGCGCTCCTCGACGACCCCGACCCCAGCGTGCGCAGCTTCGGCTGCAGCCTGATCCCAGCGCTCCCCGAGGACGGCGACGCGCGCCTGGCGCAGACCCTCCCGCTGCTGCGCGACAGCATGAGCGACGTGCGCGCTGCGGCGGCGCAAGCGCTGACCGCGCTGCACACCCCGCGGGCGAGCTGGGGGCTGGCCCGCGCGCTGGCCCGCGAGCGCGACCCCTACGCCCGGGACAGCATGCTCTCGGCGCTGAAGGCCGCGGACCCCGAGGCGACCCTGGGCTTGATCGCGCGGCTCCAGCGCCGCCAGGACGCCGACGACCAGCGCGGAGCCGCCCTCGCGCTGCGCGCCTTCACCGCCGAAGCGGCCCTCGAGCCGCTGCAGGCCGCCCTCGGCGCCGCGGACCCCGCCGTGGTCGCGGCCGGCCTCGAGACCCTCCTCGCCTTGAGCCAGGCGGGCGGCGCCGCAGCCCTCGCGCCCTGCCGCGACGCGGTGGCGGCCCTCGACCCGGAGGGCGAGCTGGGGCCGCTGCGCGCCGACGCGCTGGCGGCCCTGCCCGCCGACTGAACGGGCCTTTCGCGCTCGCCTCAACGTGGGTGCGAAAGGAGCACGCTGTTTGGAATGACAGAGCGCGCCTCTGGGCCTCGGGCTACGGTCCGAGCACCGGGGAAGTGAGGTGTCGTTTCGCATGCCCGAGCAGAAGAGCCTGGCCGTTCCGATCGCCGTCGTCCTGGGGTCCCAGCTCGGACTCGCCGTGCTGGCGTTCGCGCTGTTCTGGCCCAGCGCACGCACGGTCCAGGCCGATACGATCGAGATCGACGTGCCCTCCGGCTGGATCTTCGTGGAGAAGGGCGCCGGCCTGAAGGGCTTCTCCCTGGACGGCGCGGGGCTCATGATCGGCCCTGAGAAGCTGTCCGCCCGCGGCCTGTCCGTCGAGCAGATCCAGGCCGTGGCGCTCAAGGCCGCCCGCAGCGGAGGCATGCCCCAGGGCGCGATCCAGGACCTGCGCGAGTTCTCGGTCAACGGCTACCC
>JAWKSZ010000117.1:0-8639 GCA_041402045.1 Planctomycetota bacterium
GCGGGACGCTGCAGACCGTGAGCGTGACCCCCGTCCAGGACGCGATCACCGAGACGGGGGGGGAGACCGTGATCCTCGCGCTCCAGAACCCGAGCGGCGCCATCCTCGGCACGGACTCCACCCACACCCTCACGATCAGCGACGACGACACGAGCTACGTGACCTTCGACGCCGCGAGCTCCAGCACCCCGGACGAGAGCACGGCCGCCCGCAGCGTGGCCGTGCGCCTGGTCACCGGAGCGGCGCTCGTCGCGCCGATCTCGGTCGAGGTCGCCGCGCTGAGCACCGGGACCGCGACCTCCGGCACCGACTACACCGCGTTCACGACGACCACGGTGACCTTCCCCACGGGGTCCACCGACGGCTCGACCCAGAGCGTGAGCGTGACCCCGACCCAGGACAGCGACGTCGAGGCGGGCGAGACCGTGCTCCTCGGGCTGCAGAACCCCTCGGGGGCCAGCCTGGGCACGGACACGGTGCACACGCTCACGATCACCGACGACGACGTGACCGTGTCCTTCTCCAGCGCGAGCTCGTCGGTGGCCGAGGGGGCGGGGACGGCCAGCATCAACGTGGTGCTGAACACGGGCGCCGCGCTGGGCGCGGCGGTCAGCGTCGCCGTCGGGCCCACCGGCGGCACCGCGGGGGGCAGCGACTACTCGCTGACCGTCCCCACCACCCTCACCTTCCCCGCCGGATCGACCGCGGGGGCGACCCAATCGCTGGCCGTCACGATCACCGACGACGCCGTCGTCGAGTCCGACGAGACCCTCGTGCTCAGCCTCCTGTTCGCCACGGGGGGGGCGACGATCGTGAGCCCCTCGTCCCACACCCTCACGATCACCGACGACGACACCACGGTGAGCAAGGTTCTCTACGTCGCGGACCAGGACACCTCGGGGGTCTACGAGCTCTACCTGGTGACGGTGACCAACGGCGTCGCGAGCAGCTCGCAGAAGGTGAGCGGGAGCCTGGTCAGTGGCGGGGACGTGAGCACGAGCACCACCGGGAGCGGGGTCTCGCCCGACGGCAAGTGGGCGGCGTACGTCGCCGACCAGAACGAGGACGGGACCAACGAGCTGTTCCTCGTGGATATCTCGGGGTCGGGCCCCTACACCGCGACCCGGGTCTCCGGCGACTTCACAGGGGCCAGCGGGAAGTCCGTCGAGCGCCTGCTGTTCAGCCCGGGGAGCGACTACCTGGTCTACCGCGCCGACCAGAACACCCAGGGGACCTACGAGCTCTACGCGGTGAACCTCTCCAGCCCCGGCGTCGGCTCGCGGATCAACGTCGGCCTGAGCAGCGGTGAGTTCGTCTCCAACTCGGGCCTGCGCTTCTCGAGCTCGGGGGCCCGGCTGACGTACATCGTCAACGACGGCTCGACCAACGCCGTGGTCTGGAGCCGCCGCTTCTCCAACAGCACCAACCGCCGGATCAGCGACGCGCTGGTCAGCGGGGGGGCGGTCAACTCCAACGGCGGGTTCTACAACTCCAGCGAGAACCTCATGATCTGGTGGGGCGAGGCGAACACCGTAGGGATCAACGAGCTCTACGTGGTGCGGAACATAGACACCAGCACCCCCGACCAGACCCGCGTGCACTCGGCCTTCGCGAGCACCGACAACGACGTGTTCTACGCGCTGTTCTCCCCCGACGGGACCAAGGTCGCCTACAGCGCCGACCCGAACGTGAACTCGAAGATCGAGGTGTTCGCGGTCGACGTCAGCGGCGGCACGCCGGGCACGGTGCGCACCGCGACCCCGTCCGGGGCGATCGACGAAATGAACGCGCAGACGACGTTCATGGTGTGGAGCCCGGACAGCACCTACCTCTGCTACCGCGCGGACGCCCTGGTGGACGGACGCTTCGACGTCTACGCCGTCGACGCCAGCAACCTCGGGGCCTCGCTGTCTCCGTTCCTGCTGCACACGGTGCAGTCGGGGCGCTCGTCCAGCTCGAACATGCTCTGGAGCAGCGACAGCACCAAGACCCTGTTCTCTGCGATCTACGGGACCGAGTCGACCTCGACCGAGCTCTACTTCGCCACGGTGGCCCTGGCGCCCCAGGCCCCGGCGGCCATGCGCGTGTCCCAGGCGTTCCCCTCCAGCCGCTCGGTGTCCGCGACCTTCTCTCGCCAGAGCGAGAGCGTGGCCGTCACCCAGCCGATCCTCAGCTCCGACGACGCGCTCCTGTTCTATCGAGCCGACGCCGACGTCGACAACGAGTTCGAGATCTACGTGGTGGACGTGAGCGGGTCCTTCACCACGCCGCAGCAGGTGAACGGCACGCTCCAGAGCGGGACCAGCGCCGACTTCACCTACCTCCTGCTGGGGAGCGCCACGCGGCAGTTGGTCTACATTGCGCAGGAGGACGCCGGCACCCCGGAGCAACTGATCCTGGCGACGCTCCCCACGCCGACGAACTCGGGGACCTTCACCCGCGCGACCCTCGGCACCGCGAACTCCGCGATCCAGCGCCTGTTCGTCGCGAACAACTGAGGCGGCGTCCCGGTCAGGCCTGCCGAAGAGAGAGAGAATGCCAACCGCCAAGGCCGCCAAGGACGCCATGGCTCCGCCACTCCAAAGCTGTCTGCATGATCGGAGCCTAGTGGCCCGTCAGGGCTGATTCCAGCGGCGCTCGCTTGCCCTCGTCGCCCCTGGCGTTGTTGCTCGTCGGTCACAATGGGCCATTGCTCGCTCCTCGCGCCTAGCCAGGCACGACGATTGCGGCGCGATCACCGCTGAAAACAACCCTGACGGACCACTCGCGGCGTCGCGCGGCGCGGCCTACTCGGTGGTGGCCTCGGCCACGATCGGGTGGTCGTACTCGTTCAGGTAGCCGACCTCTTCGCCGGGCTGGAACCCGCTCTTGAGGTACCACACCACGTAGTCGCCGGAGTAGACGCCCTTCTTGAGCCCGCGCATGTCGATATGGAACCCGGTGGTCCCGAAGGTCCCGTCCTCGAACTCGAGGCCCTCGAGGTCGCCCTCGCGGATCAGGGTCTTGTCGTCCATGTAGTAGAGCTGGTTGGTCGTGCGGCCCACGAGCTCCTTGGGGATCACGAACTTGGCCAGGAGCCCGCCCTCGGGGCCGTAGATGCAGTTCCAGTCCGGGTAGGTCATGTCGAGCTGCTTCTCGGCGGGCGACATGACCCCGTCGACCACGACCGGGGTCGTGTTGTGGGAGTTGAAGAACCTCCAGCCGGTGAGCTTGTTGCTCATGTCCATGCACAGCGTGTAGGAGGACTCGTCGCTCTCGTCGAGATTCACCGGTGAGCTGACGTTGGTCGGCATGGAGACCCGGTTGGGCCACATGATCACGTAGCTCGCGGGGGCCGACACGTAGAACCCAAGCGCCAGGTGCACCTGGAGCATGTTCTCGGCGACGACCCGGATCGGGCCGTCGATGTACCCGCCGATCTGGACCTTGACGTCGTCGCTCTTGCGCACGGTCGTGTACCACATGAACGAGACGGTGGCCTTGACCCAGGTGCAGTCGAACACGTTCTTGCTCCAGCTCCCGTCGGGCTGGAGGTAGCTGGCGTAGGTCGCGCGCACGGCGTTGAGCGGGCTCTTCTTGTTGTCGAAGCGGAAGCCCTCGCCCCACCAGGTGTATTCGCCCTGCTCGTCGTCGTCGAGCAGCTTGACCTCGATCCCGGCGAGGTCCGTGTCGGTGCGGCCGGGGACGGCGGAGGTGTCGAAGCGGTAGACGTAGATCCAGGCTTCGCTGCCGTCGAGAGGGTCCTTGAGCGTGACCTCCTGCACCGCGGCATGGTTGGGGACCATGGCCAGGGTGCGCGGGATCGCGCGGTCGCCGGCCTCCCGGGCGAGGACAACCAGCTCGTCGTTGGCGTCGACGTTGCCGTTGTCCTCGTCGCGCAAGCGGCGGTCCTCCTTGCCCTTGTCGTAGCAGTAGACGCCCTCGGCGTTCTTCTCGTCGAGCTGATACGTGATCGGGACCATGAACCCGGCGCGGCAGGCGTAGACTCGCAGGCGGTTCTTGTGCACGCCCAGGATCTTGTCGCCGAGCACGCCGCACTCCAGGACCACCGTGTCCACCGAGCGCTTGAGGGTCCGCCGCGCGCGCACCTTCCCCCGGGCTATGGCGGGCGCGAGCAGCCCCACGCCGAGCACGATCCACACCACCGCGCGATTCATGTGCGCTCCCTTCACCCTGAGGCGTCGCCACGACGCCAGCCGCTGAGGCTCGATTCAGGGGCGCGATCATAGCGCCCCCCCGCCCGGTTCACACCGACCGGGGCCGCGAGCCCTGCCGCGGCGGGCCGTCGAGCGGAGTTTGAATCCGGTCAAGCGGCGGCCGTCACTTGCCTTATGTCGTGGTCTCAGATAGCTTCCGCGGACCTCGGACCGATCCAAACCGAGCGCAAGGGACGACCTATGGGTGACTCTGGGCCCGTGCCCTCCCACGTGGCGGGCTTCACGATCATGGGCAACAAGGCGCTGCGCTTCGGCGTCTTCGGCACCGACTACCTGGGCCACAGCGCCCAGGGCCTGCGCCTGCTCAAGGTCCTGGGCCCCGGTGAGTCGCTGGCCATGTCCGAGAGCGACTACGCCGAGCTGGCCCAGCACGCCCAACTCGTGCACTTCGCCGCCGGCGAGACCGGCGACGCCTCGGTCCTCGCGACCCACACCCTCCAGGCCTCGGCCTTCGGCGTGGCCGTCGGCCGGACCCACCTCCAGAGCGAGTGCATCGAGACCACCCGCGAGTTCGACGAGGAGCAGCGCAACGCCAACAGCCTGCGCAGCGCGACCCTCGTGCAGCGGATCCAGTTGCTGCGGGCGCTGGCCGACTCGCTGGCGCGGCTGCACGAGGCGGGCGTCCAGGCACCCTACCTCTCCCCCTGGAACGTGGTCCTCGACAACGACGCGCCGCGGATCGCCGAGGTCGGCCTGGGCTACGCCCCCCAGGACCCGGGCTTCGACCGCGCCAACCTCGACCCCGACATGGTCGTGTTCCACGCGCCCGAGGTCCTGGCCGCGCTCAAGAACGGGACCGTGGTGCAGACCGGCCCCGCGGCCGACGTCTACGCGCTCGCGTCCACGACCTGGGCCTTCCTCCACGGCGCGGTGCCCAAGCCCAAGGGCGACGGCGAGCCCCTGGACCGCGCGCTGGCCGGCCTGGGCTTCGAGCCCGAGGCCGAGGACCGCTACTCCACCCAGCTCCGCGACCTGATCCAGCGCGGCCTGAGCGTCGACCCCCAGAAGCGGCCCTCCGCCGCCGAGTTCGCCCAGCGCCTGGGCCAGCTCGTCGACCAGGACCTGCTGACCTACGTCCCCCCGCCGACCTGGCCCAAGTTCGCCGCGGTGGGCGTGATCGCGGTCGCGCTGCTGGTCGTGCTGTTCCTCGCCCTGCGCCCGTCCCCCGAGCTGGAGAAGGCGCGCAACGCCTTCGCCCAGGCGACCCAGGCCGCCGACCCCGCCGCGCAGCTCGCGGCGCTGGAGGAGGCCAAGGTCACCGGCGACGGCGGCACGCAGGACTACCTGCCCGAGGCGCGCCGGCTGCGGGCCCTGGCGCGCTACCGGCTGTGGCGCTCCGCCCCCGACGCCGAGGGGCACGACCTGCGCGCGGTGGTCGAGGGCCTGGAGCAAGACCTCGTGGGCGAGCACGAGGACGACGTGGCCCGGGTGGGCGCGTTCGTCGCCGGCACCCTGCGGCGCTACGAGTTCGCCGAGGAAGAGGACCGCGCGCTGGGCACCGAGGCGCTGAGCGCCCTGGCCAAGGGCCAGGACGACCTGGCCAAGCTCGCCGCCGCGGCGCTGGTCCTGACCCCGACCGGGGTCGAGGGCAAGCCCAGCTCCGAGGACCTCACGCGCTGGGCCGAGGCCGCGAGCAACGCCTGGGTGGAGCAGTCGGGGGCGCTCAACCGCGCCTACACCCTGCACGACGAGGCGAGCTACGGCGTCGAGCTCGAGACCAAGCCGCGGGCGGTCGCCCTCGACGCGGCCTGGGTGGCCTACCTGATCGGCGGACGGGCCCAGGCGGTGCGCGGCGCCGCGGAGGACGCCCGCAGCAAGCTGCAGTCGGCCTACGAGCGGCTGGCGATCTGGTCGACCCAGGCGGCCTACGGCCTGCACCTGGCGCGCACCGCCAAGACCGCCGAGGACGCGGCGACGGCGACCGAGCTCGTGACCGGCGCCATGGCCAAGCGCCCGTTCGCCGAGGGCACCCTGGCCCTGGGCGAGGCCCAGCTCGCGCAGGCCCACGTGGACCGCGACCCCGCCGCCTACGAGGCCGCGATCGCGACCCTGCAGGAGGCCGCCGGTCAGCCCGCGGCGACCCCGGGGGTCGACGTGCAGCGCCTGGCGCTGGAGCTCGAGAACGAGGCGCGCTTCTACCGGGCCATGGCCCTCGCGGTCGACCCCTCGCAGCTCGAGGCGGCGACGGACGCCCTGGACGAACTCCTGCAGGACCTGCAGGACGCGCCGGAGCTCCTCGACCGCTTCGGCCTCGACGCCCACGTGGCCCGGGGCCTGGTGCGCGCCCGCCTGGGCAAGCTGGACAAGGCCGTCGAGGACCTGCGCTACCGCTTCCGCAACCTGTCGATCGCCGACGGCTACGCGGACCTGCCGGACCTGGATCCGACGCCCTTGATCCGCTCGGAGACCAAGGCGATCCTCGGCCCGCTGGCGGACGCGCTGGTCGCGGAGGCCAAGGGGCTGGCCGAGCAAGCCACGCCCACCAAGGACCAGGTCACGGCGGCCGAGCGCGCGCTGAAGGACCTCACGAGCCTCTACAAGCTCCCCGACGCCGCGGCCCTGGACCCGTCCGACGCGCTCCTGGCGCGGGCGCGGGTCATGCTGGCCAAGGCGCGGGCCTACGACGGCTCCACGGCGCAGCGCGCGCTGGAGGACGCCTCCAAGGCCGCCAGCGAGCTCCTGGACAAGGTCGACCCGGACACCCCCGAGCGCTGGTTGACGGCGGTCGAGACCAAGCTCGAGGTGCTCAAGGAGCGCGCCAGCGCCATGCCTTCGGGCGCCGAGGTCGGCGAGCGCCTGGCGCCGATCGGTGAGGCGCTGGGGGTCCTGGCCCGGCTGAGCGACCTCGTGCCCGCCAGCCTGCGCCGACAGTGGCGCGACTTCGCCGGGGGCCAGGAGCAGGAGCTCAACGCGCAGTTCCTCTCGCAGATCCAGTCCTTCATGGACGAGCGCAAGGAGGACTGGGACGCGATCGACGTGGCCAAGCCGAGCTACGACGAGCAGCAGGCCAAGGACGAGATCGGGATCCTCGAGCAGTCGGTGCGCCTCGCCGGGGACGACGTCGAGGGCAAGAAGGCGTACGAGCTGGGCTTGATCCACTACCGCCTGGCCCAGCTCAACCGCGCGCTGCGCCTCAACCCCAAGGTCTCCGAGCACTACGAACAGGCCGTGGACCTCCTGGCGCGGGTGGACGAGGGAGACCTCGCCGGGCAGGCGCTGCGTGAGAAGGTCAACTACCTGTTCGGGTGGGTGGCGCTCAACGAGGGCAACTCCCTGGGCGGCGACCCGCGCAAGACCGTGGACCGCGGCTACGACGCCCTGGCCCGAGCCGCGGGCGCGAGCAACTTCGCGGACCTCAAGAGCAAGCTCAAGAGCGGATCCTGGCAGCCCAAGCAGGACCCCGCGCGCGCGATCGCGGCGCACGTCGTCAAGACCACGGACACCGAGGAGACCGTCCCTCGCGATCCGCCCTTCGGGAAGGAGATCAGCAACGCCCGCCGGCTCAAGGACGACATGGAGTTCGTGGCGCGGCTCGACGACCAGAACCCCAACGCGTTCCTGGTCCTGGCGCGGATCCAGTTCTCCCAGGGCAAGGACGAGCTGCAGAACACGGTGCGCAACGCCGACAAGGCCTACACCCTGAGCGACGACCGCGAGACCCTGGCGACCAAGGTCCAGGCAGCGCGGCTCTACTGCTACGCGCGGTTCCTGCTCTCGGACAAGTCCGCGCGGGACACCGAGCGCTTCCTGCCCACCGCCGAGGCCGGCATGCGCGCCGCCAACGAGCTGATCGGCCGCGACGCGACCCAGGCCAAGTTCTCCTACAACTACGCCCCCGCCTACTGGGTCGCGCGCAGCCACTACGAGCAGGCGCGCGAGCTCTATCGCAACGGGCGCGAGGCGCAGGCCAAGCAGACCTTCCAGCAGGCGATCCGCGCCTACGAGGCGTTCGAGAAGCTGGTCTCGGGCAAGGACATTCCCGCCGAGGCCGAAGGCTGGGTCCAGGAACGAAACAACGCGATCATCGCGACGGAGGAATGATGCCCCGCACGACCTTTGTGCTCCTGGCCGCGGCCAGCGGGCTCCTGACCCTCGCCGGCTGCACCAGCCCCTGCGACGACTTCAACCCCTACGACGCCTACGAGCGCGTGAAGCGCCCAGGCGACGAGGAGGAGCTCAAGGAGAAGGTCGAGCCGGGGAGCTTCTACCTCGCCTGCTTCGCGCGGGCGGCGGACGAGCAGGACGACATCGAGCGCGCGATCGGGGAGGCGCTCAAGGACTCCGGCGGCGGGAGCGTGTCCCAGGTCAGCGACCAGAAGACCGCGGCCAACCTGCTGCAGTTCGCCCGCGGCGACGGCGGGCCCTACACCACCGACAAGCCCCGCGTGAAGACGTACGAGGTCCGCTTCCGCGCCGAGACGT
>JAWKSZ010000118.1:0-8386 GCA_041402045.1 Planctomycetota bacterium
CGCAGAGCCGGAGCGAGCGAGGGCCCATCTCGACCAGGTCCAGGGGGTCTCAACTTTGAGGAGCCGGCGCGATCCGCCCGAGCGGAGCCTTGGCTCCTTGGCGGCCTTGGCGGTTCAAGAACTCCCGCCGCCGCGCCCGCGCCCGCTCAGCGCCGGGGCTTCTTCGAGTTGACGAACACCTGGACCCAGGTGAGCTGGGTCCGCCCGCGCTCGTCGGTGCCCCGCGCCAGGCCCACCCCGAGCTTGGTCCACTTCGCCTTGAGCAGGTTCTCGCGGTGGCCCGGCGAGTTCATCCAGGCCTCCATGACCGCCTGGGGCGTCGGCTGGCCCCGGGCGATGTTCTCGCCCACGCCGTAGTGTTTGACCCGGGCCGCCTCGCAGCGCTGCCCGAGGGTCGTGCCCTCCGGCGCCTGGTGGCTGAAGTAGCCGCGCTCCGCCATGTCCAGCGCGTGGTCCGTCGCCGCGCGCTCGGCCTTGGCGTCGCGCTTGAGCGGGCGCAGGTCGTGCTCCTTGCGCACCGCGTTCACGAGCTCGAGGACCTCCTCCGCCCACAGGCGCTGGAGCTCCGCGAGCTCCACGTCCTCGGGCCGCTCCCAGCCGCGCTTGGTGCGCACGTAGCCCTGCTGGGGATACCACACCTCCGGCGGCTGCCACTCGCCCTGGTCGCTGAGGTGGTAGTCGAGGGTCTTGCTCAGGAGGTGCACGGCTGCGCTGCGCGCGTCTTCGTCGGCGAGCCCGCACACCTCGATCAAGAGCCGCGCGGCGTCCTGCTCCAGGCGGTGCTCGAGGGCGAAGCGCGCGAGCGCGAGCCGCGCCGCGGCGTCCTCTGCCCCGAGGGCCTGCTCGCGCTCCCGCAGCTCCTGCCGCGGGCTCGGCTCCTGCGCCGAGGCCGGGACCCGGGTGGCCCCCCACAGCGCGGCGGCGAGCACGAGAACGCGCGTGTGCATGGACCCTCCTCGGGCTCAGCATGTCTCGCCGGGCGACCGCGGGCAACGCCCCGGCGGGTAGGATCCCGCCCGTGGAGGGTGCCATGCGCTCGCTGATCCTGATTCCCCTCGCCTTGGCCGCGCTCCTGGGCTGCAGCTCCGAGCCCGCCGCCCCCGAGGGCCACGGCGCCCACGGCCACGCCCACGGCGGCGCGGACGACGCCACCGTGCGCCACCGCTTCGAGGACGCCGAGCGCTGGGCGGCGCGCTTCGAGGACCCCGAGCGCGACGCCTGGCAACAGCCCGCGCGGGTGCTCGAGCTCATGGAGCTGCCGGCGGCAGGCAAGCTCGTGGACATCGGCGCGGCCACCGGCTACTTCCCCGTGCGCTTCGCCCGGGCCATGCCCGAGGGGGTCGTCTACGGCGTCGACCTCGAGCCGACCCTCGTCAACTACCTGACCCTGCGCGCGCACCGCGAAGGCCTCACGAACCTGATCGCGCTGACCTGCACGGCGGACGACCCGTGCGTCCCCGAGCCCGTCGACGTGGCCTTCCTCTGCGACACCTACCACCACATAGACGACCGCGTGGCCTACTTTCGCCGGCTCCAGGACGCCCTGACCCCCGACGGCCGGCTGGTCGTGGTCGACTTCCTCCCCGGCGAGCTGCCGGTGGGGCCGCCGCCGGGGCACAAGCTCTCCGCCGAGCGCGTGACCGAGGAGCTGGCGCAAGCGGGCTACGAGCGGGTCGCGGAGCACACCCTGACCCACCAATACCTGCTCGTGTTCCGCCCGCGCCGGTAGGATCCCGCCATGGCCGCCCTGATCACCGTTCACGAGCTCTCCAAATCCTTCGGGGACCGGACCCTGTTCTCGGGGCTCACCTTCTCGCTCCACGAGCGCGAGCGGGTGGGCATGATCGGGACCAACGGCGCGGGGAAGTCCACGCTGCTGCGGCTCCTGGCCGGGCTCGAGGAGCCCGACGAGGGGCGCTGCGTGCTCGCCAAGGCGACGCGCCTGGCCTACCTCCCCCAGGAGGAGCCCTTCCCCCCGGAGCGCACCGTCGAGGAGCTCGTGCTCGAGGCCCTGGCCGGAGAGCCCCTGGACGAGGTCCAGCGCCTGACCCGGGCCCAGATCGTGATCGGGAAGGTCGGGTTCGAGGACCCGAGCCAGACCGCGGGCACGCTCTCCGGCGGCTGGCGCAAGCGCCTGAGCCTGGCGCGGGTGCTCGTGCTCGAGCCCGACGTGGTGCTCCTCGACGAGCCGACCAACCACCTCGACGTCTCGGGGATCCAGTGGCTGGAGAAGCTGCTGGCCAACGAGCCCTTCGCCTGGATCGTGGTCACCCACGACCGCTACTTCCTGGAGAACGCCACGACCCACATGCTGGAGATCGACCGGCGCTACCCCGACGGGTTCTTCAAGGTCGAGGCCAGCTACAGCGGGTTCCTCGAGCGGCGCGAGGCGCTGTTCGCGACCCAGGCGCGGCAGGAGGCCTCGCTGCGCAACCGGGTGCGCCAGGAGGTCGCGTTCCTCCGCAGCAACGTGCGCGAGCAGCGCACCAAGTCCAAGCACCTGGTGGCCAAGGCCCACGACGCCTTGGACGAGCTCTCGGGGGTCAAGGCGCGCAACGCCGAGCGCTCGCTGGCGGGGATCGAGTTCGCCTCGACCGGGCGCAAGTCGAAGAAGCTGCTCGCGGCCACGAAGATCGCCAAGGCCCTCGGCGAGCGCACCCTGTTCTCGGACCTGGACCTCGAGCTCGGGCCCGGCGACCGGCTGGGGCTCGTCGGCGACAACGGCAGCGGGAAGACCACGCTCTTGCGCGTGCTCTCCAAGGAGCTCGAGCCCGACGCGGGGCAGGTGGTCCACGCCCAGGGGCTCTCCCTCGTCTCCTTCAGCCAGCACCGCACCGGCCTCGACCCCGAGCTGACCCTGCGCCAGGCGCTGGCCACCCACGGCGACACGGTGCGCTTCCGCGGCCAGGGCATGCACGTCGTGGCCTGGGCCAAGCGCTTCGGCTTCCCGCCGGAGCAGCTCGAGCGCAAGGTCGAGGTGCTCTCGGGGGGCGAGCGCGCGCGGGTCCTGATCGCGGACCTCGTGCGCCAGGAGGCGGACCTGCTCCTGCTCGACGAGCCGACCAACGACCTCGACCTCCAGACCCGGGAGGTGCTCGAGGAGCAGCTGCTCGAGTTCCCCGGCGCGATCGTGCTCGTGACCCACGACCGCTACATGCTCGACCGCGTGTGCACTCAGGTGCTCGGGGTCTCGGGCGACGGCCACGCGCGGCTGGTCGCCGACTTCCGCCAGTGGCAGCGGGCGCTCGAGGCCCTGCGCGCCCCCGCCCCCGCGCCCAAGCAGGCGCCCAAGCCCGCGGTCGCGAGCAAGCCCCAGCACCGCGTGCGCCGGCTCTCGAACTACGAGCGCGAGGAGCTCGACGGGATCGAGGAGGCGATCGCCGCCGCCGAGGGCGTGCAGGCCGGGCTCCAGACCCAGGCCGAGGACCCCGAGGTGTTCGCCGACCACGACCGCATGACCGCGGTCTTCGCCGAGCTCGAGGCGGCCCAGCAGGAGGTCGAGCGGCTCTACGCGCGCTGGCAAGAGCTCGAGGCGATCGACGAGGCCTACCGCGAGCAGCAAGCCGGGGGCTGAGCGCCGACGCCGAGGGCGACCGGCCTTGCCCCAAGCGGTAGACTCGGGGCATGTCGAGCCACCCCGAAGCCAAGAAGAAGCGGCTGACCGTGCCCGGCGTGCGCCGGCGCAAGGGCAAGGGCCTGACCATGGTCACGGCCTACACCTACTCCCAGGCGCGGCTCGTCGATCGGGCCGGGGTCGACTTGATCCTGGTCGGCGACTCGGCGGCCAACGTGATCCTGGGCCACGACTCCACGGTCCCCGTGACCGTGGACCAAATGCTGATCTTCGCCGCCGCGGCGCGGCGGGGCACCGAGCGCGCGCTGGTGATCGGCGACCTGCCCTTCCTCAGCTACACCGTCAGCGTGCCCAGCGCGATCCGCAACGCCGGGCGCTTCCTCAAGGAGGCGAACGTCGACGCGGTCAAGCTCGAGGGCGGGGTCGAGGTCCAGGAGACCGTGGCCGCGATCGTGCGCGCGGGGATCCCGGTCGTCGGCCACATTGGGCTCACGCCCCAGACCGTGGGGCAGCTCGGGGGCTACAAGGTCCAGGGCAAGAGCGCGCTGGCCGCGCGGCACCTGGTCGACGCGGCGATCGCGCTCGAGGACGCCGGCGCCTTCGCGCTGGTCCTCGAGTGCGTGCCCAGCGACGTGACCAAGGAGATCACCGACCGGCTGGAGATCCCCACGATCGGGATCGGCGCCGGGCCGCACTGCGACGGCCAGGTGCTCGTGTTCCACGATCTCCTGGGCCTCGGCTCCGGGCGCTTCCAGCCGCGCTTCGTCAAGCGCTACGCCGAGCTGGGGGACCTCGCGGTCGAGGCGCTGCAGCGCTACGTGCAGGAGGTCCAGGAGGGCAGCTTCCCCGGCCCCGAGCACGGCTTCGCCATGAGCCGGGGCGAGGGCGAGCGCCTGCCCGGCGCGCTCTCGAAGCCGCGCCGCGGCGCGGTGGGCGACGGCCTGGTTGCTGGTGTCGACGACGACTGAGCCGTGGGTCGTGGTCGGTCCGGGCGCCTTGGGCCTGCTCGTGAGCGGGCTGGCCCTCGAGGCCGGGCTGCCGGTGGTGCTCCTGGCCCGGGACGAGGCTCGCGCCCAGGCGTTGCGCGAGGCCGGGCTCCTGCTCCAGCCGGGGGGCCGGCGCTTCCCCCTGGACGCGCGCGCCGAGCCCCCCGCTCGCGCGGCGGCCGTGCTCCTGTGCGTGAAGGTGCCGGACACCGAGGCGGCCTGCGCGCTGGCCGCGCGGATCCCCGACGCGCCGGTGGTGGTGTTCCAGAACGGCCTCGGACGCGGAGCGGCGGTGGCCGAGCTGCTGGGGACGCCCGAGCGGGTGGTCGTGGCCCTGACCCGGGAGGGCGCCACCCGGGGCGTCGCGCCGGGGGAGGTCCTGCACGCCGGGCGCGGCCCCACGGTGCTGGCGCCCTTCGTGCCGGGGAGCGACGCCGCTGCGCGGGCCGCGGCCGCGCTGGGCGCGGCGCTCCAGGTCGAGCTGACGGGGGACCTGGCCCAGGCCGAGTGGGAGAAGCTCACGGTCAACGCCGCGATCAACGCGCTGACGGCCCTCGCGCGTTGCCCCAACGGCGCGCTGCTCGAGGTCGAGGAGCTGCGCGCGCTGGCGCAGGACGCGGCCCAGGAGGCCGCGCGCTGCGCCGAGGCCCTGGGGGTCCCCGGGCGCTGGGACCCCGCCACGACCCGCGCGCGCTGGGAGGCCGTGGCCCGCGCGACGGCGGAGAACCGCTCCAGCTCGCTACAAGACGTTGAAGCTGGGCGAGTTACCGAGGTCAGCGCGATCAACGGGGCCCTGGTCGAGCGCGCGCGGGCCCTGGGGCTCCCGACCCCGGTCAACGCCGTCCTAGCCCAGCTCGTACGCGGCCTGGAGCGGATTTAGCCCCGACTCCGAGCGCTGCGAAGACGGGGGTGGATGGTAGAATCCAGCCCTCGGCGCGAGGCCCCCGCTGGCCGCGCTAAGTGCTTCACGCATAGGTTTTTATCAGCGAGGTCCGGGGCACGCCCGCGGGCCTCGGCGAGAGGGTTCGCGTGGCTGAGAACGAAGACGAAGATCGCCAGAGCGTGGTGGATCGCGCGCTGTCCACGGAGATGCAGGACAGCTACATGCAGTACGCCATGAGCGTGATCAAGAGTCGGGCTCTGCCCGACGTGCGCGACGGGCTCAAGCCCTCGCAGCGCCGCGTGATCTACGCCATGGCCCACAACCTGAACCTGCTGCCCAGCCGGCAGCGCGTGAAGAGCGCGCGCGTGGTGGGCGAGGCCATGGGTCGCTACCACCCCCACGGCGACCAGGCGATCTACATGACCCTCGTGCGCATGGCCCAGGACTTCGCCTCGCGCTACGTGCTGATCGACCGCAAGGGCAACTTCGGCTCGATCGCCATGCCCAACCCGGCGGCCATGCGCTACACCGAGTGCCGCATGGCCCCCGCCGCCGTGGACATGGTCGCGGACATCGACCAGGACACGGTCGACATGGAGGACAACTACGACGGCACGACCGTCGAGCCCAAGGTCCTCCCCTCGCGCTTCCCGAACCTGCTCTGCAACGGGTCCCAGGGGATCGCGGTGGGCATGGCCACCAGCATTCCGCCGCACAACCTGTTCGAGGTGTGCGACGCCCTCGAGGCGATCGTCCGCAACCCCGAGCTGCCCGACAGCGAGCTGTTCAAGCTGATCCCCGGCCCCGACTTCCCCACCGGCGGCCAGATCTGCGGCGTGAAGGGGATTCGCCAGGCCTACACGAGCGGGCGCGGGCACCTGACCTTGCGCGGGCGGCACCACATCGAGGAGAAGGGCCGCACCCAGCAGATCGTGGTCACCGAGCTGCCCTACCAGGTCACCACCGAGAACCTGATCGAGAAGGTCCAGGCCGCGTTCTCCCAGGGCAAGATCGAGGGCCTGAGCGGGCTCAAGGATCAGACCGCCCGCGGCAAGATCCGGATCGTGTTCCAGTGCAAGACCGGCGAGGACCCCGAGGTCGTCCTCAACCAGCTCTACAAGTACACCCCGCTGCAGTCGACGTTCTCGATCATCATGATCGCCCTCGACGACAACGGGCGGAAGCCGCGGACCTTCAAGCTGCGCGAGCTGCTGCAGTCGTACATCGACCACCGCTTCGAGGTGATCCGTCGGCGCACGCGCTACCAGCTGCGCAAGGCCGAGGCGCGGATCCACATCCTCCACGGCCTGCAGGCCGCCCTCGACGAGCTGGACGCGGTGATCAAGCTGATCCGCAACGCCCAGTCGACCGAGGAGGCCCGCGACGGGCTGCGGGAGCTGCTCAAGACCGCCGACGACAAGGGCGAGCTGCGCTCGATCACCGAGCGCCAGGCCAACGCGATCCTCGACATGCGCCTGCAGCAGCTCACCGGGCTCTCCCGCGAGAACCTGGCCGGCGAGCTCAAGGAGAAGGAGGTCCTGGCCGCGGACCTGCGCGACGTGCTCAGCCGCCACGAGCGCGTGATCCAGATCTTCGAGGAGGAGGTCAAGGGCCTGCGCGAGGAGTACGGCAAGAAGCGCCGCGCGGACCAGGTCACCTACTCGAACCAGCGCCTGACCGAGATCCAGGTGGGCGAGGTCGGCGACATCGACGTCGAGGACCTGATCGCCGACGACACCGCGATCGTGACCGTGACCCACAAGGGCTACATCAAGCGCACCGAGCTCTCGGCCTACCGCCTGCAGAAGCGCGACGGCAAGGGGCTCTACGGCGCGAGCACCAAGGACGACGACTTCGTCACCCAGATCTTCCAGGCGGGCACCAAGGACTACCTCCTGTGCTTCACCTCCCACGGCCGCGTGCACTGGGTGAAGGTCTACAAGATCCCCGAGGGCGGGCGCACCGCCCGCGGGCGCGGGCTGCGCAACGTGATCGCGCTCCTGCCCGAGGAGACGGTCACCAGCCTGATCCCGATCGCGGGTGAGTTCCGCGACGACCGCTACCTGGTCATGGCCACCGCCCAGGGCACGGTCAAGAAGACCGCGCTCAGCGCGTTCAAGCGCCCCAAGAAGGGCGGGATCATCGCGGTCAAGCTCGACGAGGGCGACAGCCTGATCGACGTGCGCGTCACCGACGGCCAGCGCGAGCTCATGCTCGCCACCCGCCAGGGCAAGGCGATCCGCTTCCAGGAGGACACGGTCCGCGCCATGGGCCGGGTGTCCCGCGGTGTGCGCGGGATCTCCCTGGCCGAGACCGACGAGGTCGTGGCCCTGGTGGTCGTGGGCGAGGAGGGCCCCCAGGTGCTCACCGTCTGCGAGCTGGGCTACGGCAAGCGCACGGTGGTCGAGGACTACCGCGAGACCAACCGCGGCGGCAAGGGGATCATCAACATCAAGACCACGGCCCGTAACGGCCTCGTCGTCGCGGCCCGCGCGGTCAACGACGGCGACCAGGTCATGCTGATCACCTCCGCCGGCAAGCTGATCCGCTCCGAGGTCAAGGGGATCTCCCTGATCGGCCGCAGCACCCAGGGCGTGCGCCTGATCAAGATCGACGGCGACGAGCGCGTGGTCGCCGTGGCCAAGATCCAGACCGAGGAGGACGACGAAGACGAGGCCGGCGACGCCGACGAGTAGTCGACCCGCTCGCGTGGCGCCCTCGTCCCTTCGGGGCGAGGGCGTCTGCATGTACGCCGAAGACGGTGCGCTTGGAGCGAACCGCCTGCTCGAGGTGGACGCTCCGGGGGAGCCCTGGCGAGCCCGCGAAGGCGAGCGGCGAGGCCGGGGTCGCGCGTGCGCCCGCTCTGGCTCCAACGCGGGAGCTCCGGCGAGCGGCGAAGCCGCGAGCGCTGAGCGAGCGCAGCGAGCGAAGCGGGGGTCGCGA
>JAWKSZ010000119.1:0-8040 GCA_041402045.1 Planctomycetota bacterium
GAGGCCGAGGGGGTCTGGGACAGACCCCCCATAACAGAACGAGCCGCGCAACTGCGCGGCTCGTTCAACGACAGAAGGAAGGAGTGAGCTGCGCGAGGCCGCTCGCAAGAGCCCGACGGCTCTGGGGGTGTTGGGCCAAGCCGCCCCGGAGGACGGCCCGGCAGGAGGGCGAGGGCGCGTGGCCCTCAACCCTGGACGACGCTCGGGACTAGTTGCCCGTCACCATGAAGTCGTCGATATACCAGCCGGCGCGCTGGTCGGCGCTGTCCGAGCCGAACTGGAGGACGACCACCACGCGGCTGCCGACGAACTGCGCCAGGTCGTAGCTGGCGTTGACCCAGCCGTTGCTCGCGCCGGTGATCCCCTCGCCCGGGTTGAACTGGCTGGTCGCGCTGTAGCCACCCTGGGGACGGAGCAGGTAGTAGGTGGTGCCGCCGTCGGGGGTGATCAGCACGCGGCCGGCGTCGACGCCGTCGGTCTCATACCACTGCTTCATGCTCAGGGTCGCGGTGGTCGCCTGGCTCAGGTCGATCTCGCGGGAGATCAGGTAGGCGTTGGCGTTGGCCGAGTAGGTGCCCTGGCTCATGGCCGTGCCGACCACGTTCTGGCCGCTGGCCGCAGCGCTGGGCCCGAAGGCCGGGGCGCCGACCTGCCACTGACCGCCCTGCTGGGTGAAGCGCAGGGTCTGACCCTCGAAGTCCTCGGCGAAGAAGGTCTGGGTGCCAGCGCTCGGGGTGCTGGGGGTCCCGGTGCTCGGGGTGCTCGGGGTGCTCGGGGTGCTGCTGGCGGTGGTGCCGGTCACCTCGAAGCGGTAGCCCGAGCTCACCTTGCCGTAGGCCTCGATCGTGAGGTCGCCGGTCACGGCGCCGGTCGGGACCCGGACGAGCATGACGGCCACGTTGCCGAGGAAGGGCACGCTCTGGGTCGAGATCCCGCCGATCAGGTTGGCCTGCACGCCGGAGAAGCGCACGACGTTGTCGCTGGCCGGGCTGGCGAAGTTACGCCCGAAGATCGTGACCAGGCCGCCCTCCTTGGCCCGCCGGGGCAGGGTGTAGAGGACCTTGGGGGTCTTGGCGGTGGCGAGGTCGACGGTGAAGGTCTTGGTGTTGATCGCGGGCACGCCGTTGCTGATCACCATGACGTCGCCGGTCTGAGCGCCCTGGGGCACCTCGACGATCAGGGTCTCGACCGAGCCGAGCACCGGGATCCGCTGCACGCGCAGGTTGAACATGACCTTGCCTTGCACGCCGCCCTGGAACAGGACCTGGTTGTCGTTCTTGTCCTTGGCGAAGCCGCTGCCGGCGATCGTGATCAGGTCGCCCGGCTTGCCCTTGTCGGGCAGGATCGCGAGCATGCGGGCCGGGTTCTGGGTCGGCTGGGGCTGGGTCGGGGTGGTCGGCGGGGTCGGGCCGATCGGGGTGGTCGGCGGGGTCGGCGAGCCGACGGTGGTGCTGCTGCCGACCGCATACTCCTCGGAGTCGCCCAGGGCCGCGCCGCTGGTGCCGAGGCCGCCCACGAACAGCACGTGGCCGTTGGGGAGCAGGGTCGCGGTGTGCTCGTAGCGCCCGTTGAGCAGGGCGGGCAGGGTCGAGACCGCGCCGCTCTTGATCAGCTCGACGGCGCCCGAGGCCGCCTGCTCGACGCCGCCCGCGGCCACGAGGCCCATGGAGCTGGCGGTCAGGGTCAGGCCCTCGCGGCCGCTCGAGAGCTGGCCCGCGCCGGTGACCCAGGTGCCGACCATACGGTCGAGGGTCTCGATCGAGGACTCCCAGCGAGCCTGGCTGTTGCCGCCGACGACGATCGCCTCGCCGCGCTCGTTCATGCTCAGCGCGCTGCCGTAGCGGTCCACGCCGAGGATCGGCAGGGCGGCGAAGGTCTGGCTGGCCGGGTCGAAGGACTCGACGCCCGCGGGGGTCGTCGAGAACTGCTGGCCGGGGACCAGGTTGGTGATCCCGCCCTGGATCACGATCTCACCGGTCGAGAGGCGCACGGCCTCGGCGCCGACCCGATCCTGGATCATGGGGGCGGCCACGGGGACGAAGGTCCCGGTGGTCACGTCGTAGAGCTCGGCGGTGTTCAGCGAGCCCGTGGTCGAGCTGCCGCCGGCGATCAGCACGTACTCGGCGCCCATGTGGCTGTAGCCAATGGCGACGTGGCCGCTGCGCTCGGTGCCCATGTCCGGGCCGGCCGAGAAGGTCCCGGTCGCGGGGTCGTAGATCTCGGTCGAGGCCAGGGGCGAGGCGCCCTGGGTGTCGGACTGGCCACCGGCGATCAGGATCCGCCCGTCGGAGAGGCGGGTCGCGGTGTGTTGGGTGCGGGCGACGCTGAGCGACCCGGCCGGGTTCCAGCTCCCGTTCTGGTAGACCTCGGCGCTGGCGAGCACCGAGCCAGCGGACTCGCCGCCGATCACGATCACCGACTGCCCGCTGAGGGTCGCGGTGTGCGAGGCGCGCGCCGCGCTGAGGTTGGCCACGCTCACGGTGCCGCTTTGGTTCCCGGTGGGCGTGGACGGTTGCGAGGTCACCGCCGCAGCGGTCGACCCCGACTTGCTCGAGCTCCCGCTGTTGCAGCCAACGAGGGCGGCCAGCGAAGCGGCGAGCGCAATGGACGTACTTTGAGCACGGAATGCCATGAACAGACTCCTTCTCTGTCGTGCCCGCTCGCTCACCCCCCCAGGCTCGCTCGCGGACAAAGGAGCTATGTGCAAGCTCAGGGCCAAACCGCCGATGGCGTCTAAGGCGCTGAATTCATGGCAATTGCGCCAAATGCCACATTTCTGCGGTGTGTGTGTTTCTGGATAGCTACCCCGCCCATATCCGGGATACGGCGGATGTTCATAGCGTGTCCAGATCGCCACAGTCCATGCGGAATAGGGAGTTGCGACGGGACCCCGAGCCGCGCGAATCGTCTCGGCTGAAATGGAAACGCGGGGCCGGAGGATGGCCGGGTCCCCGATCGCGTCGACGCCCGCGGTCTACAGCCGGCCGGAGACCAGGAGGTGCCGCTCGCTGACCTGGGCGACGTCGAGGTGCGCGAGGTCGGCGGCGCGGAGCTGCGCGCGGACCTCGTCCAGGGTGAAGGCCGCGAGCAGCGAGGCGTAGAAGTCGCGGATCAGGAGCGGGTCCTCGGAGCAGCCGGCGTTGGCCACGATCGCCTGAGCGCTGAGCTCGTCCCGGGGCCGGACCAGGTCCATGATCAAGATCGGCGCGCCGGGCATGGCCAGCCGCCGGACCTCCGCCCAGAGCACGGCGGGCTCGGGGAGGTGGTGCAGCAGGCTGTTCGAGATCACGGCGTCGAAGCCGCGGTCGGGGAGCGCGGAGTCGGGGAGCCGAGCCAGCTCGAGGGTCACCCGCTCGCCGACCCGCCCGGCCGCGCGCAGGGCCTTGCGCGCGAGCGCGAGCATGGCCTCGGAGCCGTCGACGGCGACGACCTCGACCTCGGGCAGCGCGCGGCACAGGCGCAGGGGAATGTCCGCCGGGCCGCAGCCCAGGTCGAGCACCCGCCCGTCGCGGAGGTCGGGGAAGGCCTCGAGGAAGCGGTCGACGAAGCCCTGATTGACCGCGACGAAGTCGCTCTCGGCGTAGGCCTGGGCCTGCGCCTCGTCGTCCATGAGCTCGGGTTCCAGCCGGCGTTCCACGCCGCGGATTCTACGCCTTCGTCGCAGCCGCGGTGGCTTTCCGCCCGGACCGCTGGCGCGGCGAAGCCCGGGGCGCGGTAAAGTCCGGGCGTGATCCTCAGCGACTGCACCACCCCCTACGAGATCGTGCCCGTGCTGGGCGTCGAGCCCGACAACCCGATCCCCGAGGAGCTCCGGGGGCGGATCCTGGTCGACACCGTCCACGACGGCGACGTGGTCCCGGTCGAGTTCCGCCAGCACCCCGACGGGCGCCCGCGGGTCGACCCCGTCGAGCTCGAGGCGCGCTACCACGAGGAGCGCGACTGGGGCGCGAACCTGGTCGCGGCGGAGATCGCCAAGTCCCTGGGGCTCCCCTCCTACGGCCGCATGCGCCTGGCCCGGGTGCTCCTCGACTTCAACCGCTTCCCGGGCTCGACCCCGCCCGGGCTGAACGACCCCCTGGAGCGGCTGGCGATCAACGCCCCGTTCTCGACCGCGCTGGACCACCCCGCGAAAATGAGCCTGCTCGCGCTCTACGACGAGGTCTCGCGGCTCATGGAGGCCCAGTTCCACGACAAGCTGATCCGGGTGTGCGTGCACACCTACGACATGCACAACGCCTCGCGCACCACGCGCCCCGACGTGAGCCTGATCACGCAGTCGGTGACCTACAACCGCGAGAGCTGCATGCCCTACGGGATCTTCGACCCGCTGTATCCCGACGTGCTGGGGGAGTCGACCTGCAGCCGGGTGCTGCGCGATCGGATCGCGCTGAACCTCGAGCGCAACCACTTCCGCGTGGGGCACAACCACCCCTACCTGCTCCCCGACGGGAGCACCGACATTCGCAGCCAGGTGTGGTACTTCTTCAGCTACCTCCGCGAGCGCTTCCTGCAGAAGTTCCCGGAGTGCGGAGACGACCCGGCCTACCAGCGGGTGTGGAGCATGCTCCTCAACACCAACCTGCGGCGGATCGAGGGCGAGGAGCTGCGCAGCTACCTGCACCGCTACCGCAAGCCGCACCCGCTGCGCGAGCCCGAGCTGCGCCAGGCCCAGCTCGCCTACGACCAGGTCAAGGTGTTCCTGCACACGAGCACGGTGGTCGACGACTACCGCCGGCACCCGGAGCGCCCGAGCTCGCTCACGATCGAGGTGCGCAAGGACCTGGTCAACGACCTCGACGCCTACGGGCGCCCGACCCGCAAGCACATGGGGATCGCGCGCAAGCTGGGCAAGACGATCGCGGGCGCGATCCGGGTCTACCTCAAGACCGACCGCGCGCTCACGCAGCGCGCGTAGCGCGGCGACGGGACGGGCCCAGAACCAGGCGTTACACTCCCCGGGGAGGGTGGTGCCCGTGGCGGGTCGCAAGATTCGAGTGAAGACGGTCGAGGTGCACGACTGCCCGATCTACCGCACCGGCAACGCCCTGCTCATGAACCTGCCCGAGGTCGACATGGAGGAGACCGACGCGATCTGCGCGATCGCGGTCTCCGACGTGCTCCCCTGGGCGATCAAGGTCGCCGCTGGCGGCACTCCGCCCGAGAAGCCGCTGCTCTGCCGCGGCTGCCGCGGCGGGCGCGCGCAGGCGAGCTTCCAGCTCGAGACGGTCGTGGCCCCGGTCGCCGCGCGCAGCACCATGCGCATGAGCTCGCTGCGGGTGATCCCCATGTTCGCCACGCTCCCCGAGCGCCAGCTCGAGAAGCTGGCCCCCATGCTGCAGAAGGTCGAGTATTCCGCGGGGTCCGACGTGATCACCTTCGGCCAGCCCGGCGAGGCGCTGACGGTGATCAAGTCCGGCGAGGTCGAGGTGCTCAAGCCCGACGACGACGGCAACGAGAAGCTGCTGGGGATCCTCAAGTCCGGCGAGTGCTTCGGGGAAATGTCCTTGCTCACCGGCGACCCCTGCTCGGCCACGATCCGCGTGCGCGCGGGGGAGCCCGTGCACGGGCTCTCGATCAGCAAGCGCGACTTCGACGCGCTCCTCGGGCGCAACCCCGAGCTCAGCCGCTACTTCAGCAAGCTGCTCGCCTTCCGCCTGAACCGCACCTCGACCCAGTTCACCGACCAAACCGACGGGGTGAACGGCGACTTGACCATGATCGGGCCCGCGGAGCTGGTGCAGGCGATCACGGTCACCGACCGCTCGGGCACGCTGGAGATCCAGCGCGACGACGGCACCGAGCTCGTGTTCACCTTCGGCAACGGGCAGATCTGGCATATCGAGGCCCCCGGCGACCCCGAGGAGTCGTTCTACGAGTTCCTGCGCTGGACGCGCGGCCGCTTCAAGTTCGAGCCGGTCGAGGGCTCCCCGTGGGCACGATCCGCAAGGACACGACCTCGCTCCTGCTCGAGGGCATGCGCCGCATGGACGAGGCCGACCCCGTCACGCGCCAGGCGCCCTCGGTGACGAGGCGCGCCGCCGCGGCGGTGCGGAGGCTGACCCTGGCGCGGCAAGCGAGGGCGCGCGCTGCCGCGGCGGTTCGCAGGTTGCGCTGCCGCGGCAGCTCGCAGGCGCGCTGCCGCGGCGATTCGCAGGCGCGCGCTGCCCTCGCACCGCCGCGCCCAAGGTCAGCCCCCGCACCGCCGCGCCAAGGTCAGCCCCTGCACCGCCGCGCCAGGGTCAGCTCCCTGCACCGCCGCGCCAGGGTCAGCCCTCGCACCGCGCCAGGGTCAGCCCCCGGGCCCTGGCTGAGGTTACGCCGTCGCGCGAAACCACGTCTTGACCGCGACTCACACCGGGCACAGACTCGAAGGGGGAGGCCGCATGCGAAGGAGACTGGGCGCGATCGGGTTGGTGCTCCTCGCGGGCTGCGCGCTGCCGTCGTCGCGCTCGCGCACGACGAGCTACGCCGACTTCGGCTACACCCTCACCCCGTCGAGCTTCGGCCTGGTGCGGGTCGAGCAGCCGAGGAGCGGGCTCTCCCCCGCCGCGGTCACGAGCGAGCTGGAGGCGGTCGCTGCCCGCGAGGCCGAGCAAGCGAGCGCCGCCGAGGGGTGGGCCAGCGCGCGGGCGGAGCTCTCGCTGGAGGAGGCGGCTCGCGCGGTCGACGCCGCCTACGCCCGCGCCGACGTCGCCGCCGCCGACGCCCTCGTGGCCCGCCACCCGCAGCTCGTGACCTGGGAAGACGCCCTGGAGGACGGGCGCCTGCGCGCCGAGGCGACCTTCGCCCGCGAGGGCGGCGACGGCTGCCTCTACGTGGCGCTGAGCTTGCCCGCGATCGCCGCCGACGCCCCGGGCTTGGGCGTGGTGTTCCCGCCCGGGACCTACGCCGTCGCGGCCGAGGGCGAGCGCTGGGTCGACCCCGACCAGGAGCGGCGCTACGGCGAGTGGCCGTCGGTCCAGGACCTGGCCTGCCTCGACGCGGGCGCGGTGATCCTCAGCCCGGAGCGCCCGGTGGTCACGGTGCGACTCCCGGTCGCCTGCGCGAGCTTCGAGCGCCTGGCGCCGGAGCCAGGCCTGACCTTCCGCCTGGAGCGCTTCCCCCGCGAGAGCGCGATCGAGCGCCTGCTGGTCCAGCTTTGCGCCACGGACGGCGCGCGCGCCGACCCCGCGGAGGCTCAGGTCGCGGTGTGGCTCGCCCGCAACCGGATCCGCTGGTCGAGCTTCGTGGAGCAAGGCGGCACGATCGGGCGCCTGTCCACCTTCCGCGGCAACCGCGCGATCACCCACCGCGACGCCCAGGGCGCGGCGCTCCTGCTGCTCGAGAGCGGGGTCGACCCCCACGGGCTGAGCTTCTTCCGCGACGGCGAGGCTCAGGGCCCCGAGGACGTGCGCGCGGCCGAGCTTTTGGCGCCCGCGCCGCCCCCGGCCGAGGCCGAGGAGCCCGCGCCGCAGGCGCCGGCCCCCGCCGAGGAGCCGGAGCTCCCCGAGCTCGAGGCGCTCACCGCGGCCTGAGCGCGAGCCGCGCGACCGGGCCGTCCGCGGCGCCGGCGCTCGCGCGCTGCCCGCCGCTCCCCAGCACGTCCGACCAGGCGAACCCCGCCTCGGCCAGCCGTCGGCTGAGCTCCTGGTAGACCTCGCGCCCGCCGGCGCGAGGAGGGAGAGAGGGCAGGGGTCATGCCCGACGGAGTGCAATCCGCGGGCCAGACCCTCGGGCGGCGGCGCGCCGTGGCGGGTGAGTCAGGCGCGACCCACACGCCGACAGGCGCGCAGCGCTAGGAGCGCTTGGGCACCCGCGGGGCGCGCAGGCGGAAGGGCTCGGGGAAGCCCTGCCCGACCAGCGGGCGCACGTAGTGGTGGAACGCCGCGGTCACGCCGTTGCCGTCGGCGTTCAGGTAGCTGGGGTCCATGTGCTGGGTCTTGGCCGCGACGGCGTCCAGCGGCACCAGCTCGTAGTCCACGCCGTAGTCGAGCACCGGGCGGCGGATCACCACCGAGCCGTCGACGTCGTCCCACATGGCGAACTGCACGCCCTTCTCGC
>JAWKSZ010000120.1:0-7558 GCA_041402045.1 Planctomycetota bacterium
ACTCCGGCAGCCGCAAGGCCAAGGACTCCGGCAGCCGCAAGGCCAAGGACTCCGGCAGCCGCAAGGGCGCGCGCAGCAGCGGCGCCCGCAAGGGGGTGAACGACTCGGCCTCCCGCAAGGGCGCGCGCAGCAGCGGGTCGCGTAAGGCCGCCTCCGACTCCGGGTCCCGCAAGGGCGCGCGCAGCAGCGGGTCGCGCAAGGCCGCCTCCGACTCCGGGCGCGGTCGGCGCAGCGCGCCCCCCGCCAAGGCCGCGCCCACCCTCTGGATCGTGCTGGCGCTGGTCGGCGCGGTGCTCGTCGCCGGCGGCGGCTACCTCGTCGGGCGCGGCGCCGCGGACCCCGAGCCCGAGGTCTCCCAGGTCGAGCCCACCCCCGGCGCGGAGGCGGGGACCCCCGCGGTCGAGGTCGAAGCGCCCGAGGTCGACGCCCCCGCCGCGGCGGTCGACGCACCCCAAGAGCCAGCGGACGAGGAGCCCGCCCCCGAAGAGGCGCCCCAGGAGCCCCAGGACCTCGAGCCCGCGTCGGCGGCGATCGAGCAGACCGCGCGCGCCCCGATCAAGGGCCCCACGGACACCGGCAAGGTCACGCGGGTCGTCGACGGCGACACCTTCCACATGGCCGACGGCCGCAAGGTGCGGTTGATCGGGATCAACACTCCGGAGCGCAAGTCCAACGACCCGCTGAACGAGGAGGCGACCCAGCTCCTGCGCGACCTCGTCGACGGCAAGACCGTGACCCTCGAGTACGACACCGACCGCACCGACCAGTTCAAGCGGACCCTGGCCCACGTGTTCGTCGGCGACCTCTACGTCAACGGCGAGATCGTGCGCCAGGGCCTGGCCTACTGCTACACCTGGGCGCCGAACACGGCCCACGAGAAGGACCTCAGCCCGTATCAGCAGCAGGCCCGCGAGCAGAAGCGCGGCCTGTGGGGCCTCGAGCCTCCCGCGCCCGCCGACTACTACGAGGCCAGCCGCAGCGCCCACCGCTTCCACCGCCCGGGCTGTTCGAAGGGCCCCCGCGGCAACGCGCGCCGGTTCATGGACCGCAACGAGGCCTTCGACGAGGGCCTGAACCCGTGCAGCGACTGCAAGCCCTAGCCTCCTGGCGTACCCGACGACCTACTCGCGGCCACGGTCACGGAGCAACCACGGAACGACGCGCGCGCGCGCAGCTTCGCGGACCGCGACCTCGGAGCTGAGGGTGAACGCGACGGAGCTCAGGGCGCGCGCAGGATCTCGAACCGAAATACGAACCGCATACGCCTGAGCCGAGCGCTCCCCCGCCGTTGCGTCCATGAGCAGCTCTGCGGAGGTGGCTCTCAGGTCCGGACCTGGCCACGCTCGACTCCACTCTCCCGGCTCTCGCGGCAAACCTCTCGCACAGCCAACCTTTGCGTCCCTTCGCGTCCTTCGTGCCCTTTGCGGTGAGAGAGCATCTACCCGCCTGGACACGTGAGCGACGCTTGCGACACGGCCGAGAGCCGGCGGACGGCGCGAGCTCACCCAACTGGGGGCGCAACTCGAGGTCAGTGCGGCGGAACTCAGCGGTCGGATCCCCACCGCCATCCCCCTCCGCCCCTCCTGCGCCAGGGCTTAGCGTGTCATCGCCGTCCGTCTCAGAACACCGAATGCTGGAATGCGTGCCACGTCACGGGTCGCAAACAAGAATTCGTATAGACTTAGCCCAGTTCACACCCTTCTCAGGGCGGCCTCGGGATTGCTTTAGGTCCCACCTGGAGTGTCGAGGAGACGAGGGCTATGCGCTTTACTTCGTTGCTTTTGGTCGCCGCCGCCGCGGTCGCGCTGGCCGAAGCCCCCCCGCTGGGGCAAGAGGCCGGGCTCGATCGGGCCGACGCTCAACGCGTCGACGTCGACCCCACCACCGGCGACCTCCGCTACCGCCACGTCGACCTGACGCTGGGGGACGGCGTGCGCGCGCTGGAGATCGCGCGCACCTACCGCCCCTGGAGCGGCTCGCCGCGGACCCTCGGGGTGCACTGGGCGAGCGTGCTCGACGTGCACCTCCAGGCCCTCGAGCACGGCTTCGCCTTCCACGACGCCCGCGGCGGCGCCTGGCTCTACGTCCCCAGCAAGGACCCGCACACCTTCGTCGCGACCCACGGCCGCGCGAGCAGCCTGACCCAAGACCCCGACGGCTTCACCCTCCGCGGCCTCGGCGACGAGACGCGCTACCGCTTCGACCGCAGCGGGCACCTCGAGTGGCTCGAGCGCGGCGGCGCCCGGCACCGCTTCGAGCGCGACGCGGCGGGGACCCTCCTCGCGCTGCGCGGCCCCTGGGGTGAGCTCCAGGTCGAGCGTGACCCCCGCGGGGGGATCGCCGCCCTCGTCGGCCAGGGCCGCAGCGTGCGCTACGCCTACGACGAGCTGCTCCTGACCCGGGTCGACGTCGAGGGCCGCGTGCTGCGCTACGGCTACACCCACGACGGCCTGCTCAAGACCCTCGCCGACGGCGACGCGCGCGTGCTCTACGACGACCTCGGCCGCGTGATCAAGCTCTACGGCGCCCTCGAACCCACCCACCTCAGCTACCGCACCGGCCCCGAGGGCGAGCTCGAGGTCGAGGTCACCCGCCGCGGGCAGACCACGACCGTCGCCGTGGCCGCAGACCTGAGCCAGGTCGTGACCACCCCGGCCGACGCGCCGCTGGCCGCGCGCACCGAGCGCTACGACGAGCGCGGGCTCCTGATCGAGGTCCAGGGCCCCGAGGGGACCGAGCGCCTGAGCTACGACGCCCTGGGCCGCCTGCTCGCGGTCGAGGCCCCGAGCGGCGCCACCGCCTTCGCCTACGCCGAGGACGACGACGATCGCCCCAGCCAGGTCACCGGCCCCGCGGGCCTGGTGCGCGAGTTCGCCTACGACGCCCTCGGCCGCCTGACCCGGGCCGCGATCCCCGGCGCCGGCGAGACGCGCTACGCCTACGACGGCGACGGCCGCCTGCGGGCGGTCAAGGACGCCCGCGGCGAGGTCACCCGCTTCGCCTACGACGAGCGCGACGCGCTGATCGCGGTGCGCGAGCCGGGCGCAGGCACGACCCGCTTCGAGCGCGACGCCCGCGGCCAGGTCGTGGCCGTGCTCGAACCCGGCGAGCGCCGGGTCGAGCTGACCCGCGACGCCTGGGGCCGCGTGACCCAGGTTCAGGACCCCAGCGGGACCGTGTTCGCCTGCAGCTACGACGCCCAGGGCCACCTGCGCCAGGCGACCGACGAGCTCGGCCGCACCACCCGCTACCGCTACGACGCCCAGGGCCGCCTGCTCGGCTGCGAGGACGCGGCGGGGACGCTCCAGTCCTTCAGCTACGACCCCCACGGCCGACTGGCCGCGATCGAGGACGGCGCCGGCGCCACGATCCGCTACAGCCGCCCCGACGCGCGGACCCTGGTGGTCCAGGACCCCGTGCGCGGCGAGCGCACGCTCTCCTTCGACGCCCAGGGCCGCCTCGAGCGCGAGGTCCGCGCTGGGGTGGAGCTCAGCTACCGCTACGACGCGGTGGGCCGCCTGATCGCCCGCGAGACCCCCGCCGGCACCGAGCGCTTCAGCTACGACGCCCAGGGCCGCCTGAGCGAGACCGCCGGGCCCCAGGGCGGCTTCCGCTTCGCCTACGACGAGGCCGGCCGCCTGGCGAGCCTCACCGACGCGACCCTCGAGACCACGCTCCGCTACCGCTACGACGCGGCCGGTGAGCGCAGCGCGCTGATCCTGCCCTGGGGCGAGGTCGGCTACGAGCGCGACGAGGCCGGGCGCGTGAGCGCCGTGACCCTCCCCGACGGCGGGCGGATCGAGCTCGAGCTCGACGCCGAGGGTCGCCGCCAGGCGATCCGCTACCCGAACGGCGTGGAGACCCGCTTCACCTACAGCGGGAGCCAGCTCAGCGCGATCGAGACCTCGAAGCAGGACGCGGTGCTCGACCGCCGCGCGTATGGCTACGACGCCCAGGGCCGCGTGGCCTGGAGCGAGGACCTCGTCGGCCGCACGCGCTACACCCACGACGCCCGCGGGCGCCTGCTCGAGGCCCAGGGCCCGGCGCGCACCGTGCGCTACACCTACGACGCCGCCGACACCCGCGCGGGCGGGGCGACCCCGACGCTGGAGACCAACAGCCAGGGCGAGCTGACCCGGATCGCCGAGGTCGCGCTGAGCTACGACCACGACGGGCACCTCGCCAGCCTGAAGACCGGGGACGAGGCCGTGCGCTACGGCTACTCGCCGCTGGGCACTCGGCTCTGGCGCGAGCAGGACGGGGTCAAGTCGTTCTTCCTCTCCGACCTGGGCGACGTGGTCGCGACCACCGACGCCGAGGGTCGCCCCCAGACCACCTTCGTGCACGGCCCGGACGAGGACGACGTGCTCTCGGCCCAGCGCGGCGGCGAGTCGTTCTTCTACCACTACGACCTCGTGCGCAGCGTGACCGCGATCACCGACGCCGAGGGTCAGGTCGCGGCGAGCTACCGCTACGGCGCCTTCGGTGAGGCGCTGGCCAGCGAGGGCCCCGCCGCGGAGTGGAACCCGTTCCGCTACACCTCCCGCGAGGCCGAGGCCGCCGGGCTCTACCACTACCGGGCGCGCACCTACAGCCCGGAGCTGGGCCAGTTCACCAGCCCCGACCCGCTGGGGGTGTTCGGCGGCGTGAACCCCTACGCCTACGTCGACAACGACCCGACCCTGTTCAACGACCCCACCGGCCTCGAGAAGCGCCCCTGGTGGAAGCGCGCCTGGGACGCGACGACCTCGGCGGTCAAGAGCACCGTCGAGTTCGCCAAGGCCGCGGGCACGGCCCTGGTCGAGGACATCAAGGAGGGCAACCTCGGCCGCAACGTGGTCGCCTTCGGCAAGGGCCTGGGCAAGGGCCTGTGGAGCGGCGCCAAGGGCCTCTACACCCTGGTCCGGCACCCGGTGCAGACCGTGAGCGCGATCGCCTTCGCGGTCGGCGACCTCATGGAGAACGGGCGCAACGGCGTGGTCTACAAGGCCCTCGCCGCCAAGGTCGAGGAGTACAAGAACGCCGCGCTCAACGACCCCGAGCGCTTCTGGGAAATGACCGGCGAGCTCACCGGCGAGATCGCGTTCTCGGTGGTCGGCACCAAGGGCCTCGACAAGGTGGCCAAGCTCGCGCCGACCGTGGCCGCGGCGACCTGGGTCGCCCCGACCGTGAACCGCGTGGTGCAGCCGGTGGTCAACGCCAACCCGCCGCGTGGCCAGCGCCGGATCGCGCTTCGTGCCCGCGCCGCCGGTGCGCGCAACGTCGAGCGCGGCGTGCGCCTCAGCCGCGCGCCGGGCCGAGCTCGCCCGCCGGGCGCGGATCCTGGAGGAGGCCGCACCGCCGAGGCCGCCGCCTGCGGGTCCCCTCGGGGCCTCGAGCAACGGATCCTGACTCGCACCACGCGCCGCGTGGGCAACGCCGTGCGCGACACGCGGCGCTACGCCGCCATGGCGCCGCTCGCCAGGCGCGACCCTGGTCTACCGGCGACCGGACGCCTCGCGGCGCCGGGCGCTTCGTGGCCAGTACCGGCCGCGGGCTGTGGATCGATCACCAAGCGCTACGATCCCGCTCGATCGCCTTCGAGGACCAGATCACCGACGCGATCAACCGCTGGGAGACCAAGGAGGACGCGGTCGGCGAGCTGACCGACCTCGGCGAGGCGCTGCTCCGCGACGCCCGCGCCCTCGACGGTCCGACCATGAAGGCCCGGCTGGAGGAGGTCGGCATGCCCACGCCGGTCACTGCAACCGCTCAAGCGATCCTCGAGGCCGACAAGCTGCTCGACGACCAGCTCGCGGCCCTCGACCAGAACGTCGACGACGAGGAATCGGACGCGATCTACGCGGCGCATGGACGCGGCCTTCGACCAGTTCACCAAGCGCCGCCTGGCGATCATGAAGTGACGTCTGCTAACGGGCACGCGGACGAAGAGCACGACATGTTCAACCTGAGTTCGAACCGGCTGATCAGCTACATGGACGATCGACCTGCCTGGCCGCTCGCGCACCCGGGACGCTGAGGCGAGCGCGAGGTCGAGGACCGGATCAGCGTTCCTCGAGGGCCGCATGTGGAGGAGGAGAACGAGCTCTCCTCCAGGGCGAGCACGAGGCGCTCATGGCCGGGATCGCGGGCACGCCCCAAGCGGGCGAGACCGTGGCCGAGGGCCAGGGCGAGGACCCTCGACGGCCTGATCGACCCCGCCGACCTCAGCGACGAGGGCCGGTGATCCGAGCCCTCGCGCCGGGCTTCTCCCTGGCTCCGGGCCAGGACGGGCTGTGGACGCCGTCGAAGGACGGCGCCGCGGTCGCCGATCTCGCCCAGGGCGAGGCCCTGGCGCGGGAGGTGATCGCGCGCAGCTACCTGACCCCCGAGGAGCTCGAGCTCGCGGACCGGGTCGCGCGAGACGACCCCGCGCGCTTCGCGCGCCGGCTGGCCACACCGCCCGCGGACCTGCTGACCGCCGACTGAGTCAGCGCTGGGCGGCGACGCAGGCGGCCCGCAGCGCCTCCAGCCGCGCCAGGTCGCGACGATACGCCGCCTGGAGCTCGCGCGCGGCGAGGTCCAGCCGCTCGAACAGGGTGCGCCCGTCCGAGTCCAGCGCGTCGAAGTCGACGCCGTGAGCGCGCAGCACCTCCAAGCAGCGTCCGGCGGCCTCCGGGGACGGTGCGTCCGGCACGAGGTGCACGAGCCGCTCCCCCTGCGCGCCGGGTCGCTCGGGGTCGACCCCGACCTCGAGGAGGCAGCGCAAGAGCTCGGGGTTCACCCAGCCAGCGAGGACCAAGGCCGAGCGCCCGTCCCGGGTCACCGCCAACGGATCTGCCCCGCGAGCGATCAGAGCACGCACCACGTCCAGTCGACGCTGGGCGCAGGCGGCCAGCAGCGGGGTCCTCCCGTTGGAGCCCCGACACTCCAACGGGTGCCCCCGCGCAATCAGGAACTCGACCGCGGCCAGGTTTCCCGCCTTGGCCGCGACGTGGAGCGGGGTCTCGCCGGACTCGTCCCCGCGGGCGAGCTCCGCGCCGCGCTCCAGGAACAGCTCGATCGCTTCGGGCGAGCCACGACGCGCCAGGAGCTGGAGCGGCCGCTCGTCGAAGGAGTGGAGGACCTCCTCGGGGTCTGCCCCGGCGTCCAGGAGGCAGCGGAGCAGGGCGACGTCGGTGGGCGCCTCGTCGATCGCGAGCTCCAGCGCCGACTGCCCGAAGAACAGACCCTCGCTGCGCGCGCGCGGATCGGCCCCCTCCTCCAGCGCGGCCTGCACCAGGTCCAGCCGCCCCTGCTCGATCCCGCGGAGGAGCTGGAGGTCGACCTCCCGCGTCGCGGGCGCCCCGGGATCACGGGTCGAGGTCGCGCAGCCCGCGAGGAGCGCGCAGGCCGCCGCGCAGGCGGCGATCGTGAGCGTGTGCATGGGAGCCTCACCCCGGAGGCGGGGCGGGGGTTCCCGGAATGCCGGGCGCCCCGCAGGAACGACGCGGAGCCGGTTCGCCGCCGCCCTCCCCCCTCGCCCTCCGGCGACGCCTACCCGACACACGGCCGCCTCCGAGCCCGCGACCGAATGGCG
>JAWKSZ010000121.1:0-7399 GCA_041402045.1 Planctomycetota bacterium
GATCGAAGGCGCGCTCTACCTCGGGTTCCAGGGACTGGCCGAGGTCGGTCCCCTCGAGGTGTGAGCCGCGCGGCGCGCGGGCCACGGCGAGCTCGTGGCCGACGTGCATGGGTTCCCCTCCCCGCCGCTCTACGGAGCCGAACCGGCGCCGCGAAGAGCCGGCGCGGGGCAGGGCCGCCGCGCCCGGGAGGGGAGCGTGTGAACGAGGCATGCCCACCTTCCCTCGGCGCGCGTGGCGCTGGGCCCGCGCGCGCTGGCGCGCCCTCGCCCTGGCGACGGCCGCGGCCGTCCTGGCCCTGAACGCGCTGGCCTACCGCCACGCCGGGGCCTTCGTGCACTACCGGCGCGGCGGGGTGTCGAGCGCGGCCCCGGAGGCGCTCGGCCCCTGGGGTCGCGTGCGCACGCTCCTGGGCGGCGTCGAGGTCGCGCGCCCCGAGAACCGGCGCGACCCCGGCGCGCTGGGGCTCGCGTTCAGCGTGCACGTCTTGCCCGAGGAGCCGCGGCTCGAGGTGTGGCGCGTGCCTGCCGAGGGCGCGCGCGGGGTCGCGCTCCTGGTGCCCGGCTACGCCGCGAGGCGCTGACCGAGTTCGTGCGCGACGTCAGGCCGCGAGGGCCGCGACCAGGGCGACCACCAGGAGCAGCACCGTCACCACGTTGAGCGCCACGCTTGGCGGGCGCTCAGGCGCCTCGACCGCCCCCGAGCTGGCCTCGGGCTGGGGCAGGTTCGCCACGTGCTCCGCCATGCGCCGGAAGCGCCGGGGGCTGAGCTGGCTGACGTAGGGGTGCCCGTGGCGGATCGGCTTGGGCTGACGGCGCAGGGCAGTGCGCGCGCGGCGACCGGCGCGGCGCCACTCGTCCTCGGAGATCTGCGCCTTGCGGGCCTCGACCGCCTCCAGGTCGTCGACGAGGAACTCGGCGATCAGGGGCAGGACGTTGCGGACCTCGCCGCTCGCGCGCGGCCCCGGCTTGAGGTCCTCGGCGCGCTCGCCCTGGCGGGCGTAGGTGGTCACCGCCAGCAGGCGGCTGCCGACCTCGAGGCCGTAGGCCGCGGCCAGCTCGACGGGGAAGCGCAGGAGCACCGCGCAGTCGAGCTCGTCGGTGTAGGCGGCGATCAGGAGCGGATCGCTGGAGACGACGACCGCCGCCCGACAGTCGCCGTGGCGCAGGCGCTGGTCGAGCGCGGCCGGGGGCAAGCTGCGGGCCCAGCGCGGAGCCGGGAGGCGCCACAGCTTGCGCAGGGAGAGCCCCACGTCCGCCGGGTCGCTCGCCGAGATCCAGCCGTCCCAGTCCGGGTTCATGGGCCCGCCTCCGCTGGGTTCGGGTGCACACCGCGTGCCTGAGGCGTGCGGCGCAAGAGCGTGCGGAACGCCTCACCAAACCGCGCAGGCCGGGCGATCGGGTGCACGCCCGAGGTCACCGGTGGGACGCCTCACCGGCGGCGCGCCGGAGGAATTCCGCCAGTGAACCGCAGGTGGGGTCCATTCAACGTCCGCAAAGGACTTGGAGCGACGCCCTGGGGTTTGCCCCACCCGCGCCCGTGACGAAACGCGCCGTTCGCCTCACCCCGTGGTTCCTGCTCCTGCTCGCGCTCCCCTCCCGGGGCGAGGTGTTCCTGCTCGCGGGGCGCGACGCCGCGGACCAGGCCTTCGAGAGCCGCCTCGAGCTCGTCGCCGTCGAGGAGGGCTGCGCCTCGAAGCGCACCACCTGGACCCCCGGCGGGGGTGGTCACCCTGCGCGGCGCGGCCGAGCGCCGCGGCGACGCGGTGCGCGCGACCCTCGCCGAGGGCGGGCTCTCGGGTCGCCTGGCCGTCGGCCCCCGCGCTGCGAGCGGCCTACCGGATCCGGGACGGACGGATCCAGGGCGACTCCGCGACGGGTCCGGGGCGCTCCTCGCGCGGGAGACCGGGCGCGCGCTGCCCCCCGGCCCTGGACCCGGCCGCCTACGTCGAGGCCGACGCCGCGAGCGCAGAGCGACGGTCGCGCCGTCGACGTCGCCGGGCTGAACGCCGACGCCAGCGCGCTCCTGCGCGGGTTGAGCTCCGACGCGCGGGCGGCGCCGGCGGCGGTGCTCGTGGTCCCCGGCTACGCGGTGGAGGGGCAGACCGCGCCGCTCCACGCCAAAGCCAAGGCGCGCGCCCGGCTCGCCGCGCGGGTGTTCCGGCGCGAGGGCTCCCAGGTGCTCCTGCTCAGCGGCGGCAACGTGCACCACGGGCACCGGGTTCAACGAGGCCGTCGAGCTGCGGCGGTTCCTGCTCGAGGCGCGCGCTCCGCCCTGGCGGATCGCCGTCGACCCCTACGCCCGGCACACCGACCAACCTGCGCAACGCCGGGCGCTTCCTCCTCGCCCACGAGGTGCCCCAAGCGCGCGTGGTGACCTCCCGGGACCAGAGCTTCTACCTGGGCGCCGCGCGGATGCTCGAGCTTCCACGCGCGCTGCCGCGCGACCCTCGGCTACGAGGTCGGGCGCTTCGCTCCCCGCACCCACCGGATCACCGACGCTACCGCCGTCCTCGCGGTGCGCCAGCGCGGCGACGGCCCCTCGACCCCTAGTGCTGCACGTCAGACGTTCCGGCCATCTCGCTTGCCCTCGCCGCCCCTGGCTGTGTTGTTCGTCGGTCACAATGGCCCGCATTGCTCCCTCACGCCTTGCCAGGGACGACGATTGCTGCGCGACCTGTACCGAAACGTCTGACGCACAGCACTAATCCGCGCCGTAGCCCCCGCGCTGGGCGCGCGCGGCGAAGCCGAAGGCGCACGCCGCGCCGATCACGCCTCCGATCACGGCCCGGGTGATCGCCGCGCTCGCGGGCTCGGTCATGGCGCGATCGATCGCGGCGCTGCGGGTGAAGCGGCGTCGAACGAGGAAGGGCAGGAACGCGCCGCCCGCCGCGCCGAGCGCGACCCCGATCGCGACCACGAAGGCGTAGGCGAACAGGGCCTCTCCGGGGGTGCTCTCGCGGCGCGGGCGCCGGTGCACGCGGAAGCCAGAGCTGATCGGGAGATCCTGGTTCGAGTCGTCGTGCACGGTCCACCTCCCAACCCGGCAGGAGCAGCGTAGCGGCGGGAGAGGCGGCGTGCAGGGGGATCTTCGAGCGTCGCTCTCCTTAGCGGGGAACCACGACCTGGGGGTGTTCGTCGGCGACTTGCGCGAACGCCGCCTACTCCCCGAGTTCGGCCTTGAGCGCCTGGGCGCCCTTGTGGTCGGGGTCGTCCTGGAGCGCGAGGTTCACCTGTTCCTTGGCCTCCTCGGTCTGGCCGAGCTTGGCCAGGGCCCAGGCGCGGCCGTAGAGGCAGGACGCGCGGTAGGTCGTCTCGAGGGCCAGGGCGATCCGATACTCGCGCTCGATCTGCTTCAGCCGCGCCTCGCCGTGGTTGGCGTAGGTCTCGCGCAGGGCGTCGCCGAGCAGCACGTGGGCCTCGGCCACGAAGGGGTCGAGCAGCGGCATGTCGCCGAGCACGCGGGCCACGGTCTCCCAGCGGCCCTGCTCCTTGGCGTAGGTCGCGACCTGCATGCGCGCGTCCACGTTCTCGGTGGAGTAGACGCACACCTGCTCGAGGGCGGCCATGGCCTCGTCCTTCTGGCCGAGCTGCCCGTAGAGCGCGGCCAGGAGCGAGTAGTTCTCGGCCTTGGGCGGGCTGAGGCGCATGACCTCCTGGTGCGCCGCGAGGGCGGCCTTGAAGTTCTTCCGCGCGCGCTCGGTGCCCGCGATCAGGCGGTAGCAGAGCACCGGGTCGCGGGTCCCCAGGCGCAGCGCGGTGCGCGCGTGGCGCAGCTGCGTCTGGCCGTCCTTGGCGGTGAGGGCCAGGGCCAGGTGCGCGTCGGCGACGCCGGCGCGGATCGCGACCACCCGCGCCACCGCGAGGGTCGACCAGTCCGGCGTCCCGCCCAGGGCGTCGACCTCGCTCAGCGCGTCCCAGCGCGCGAGGGCCCGCTCGCCGTGCTCGAGGGCCAGGCCCGCGTGCAGCTCGGCGTCGGCGCGGCGGCCGTGGAGCGCGTTGGCCCAGGCCAGGCGCCCGCGGGCGGAGACGTCCCAGGGGTCGTCGTTCACCTGCTGGGCCCAGGCGTCCCGCAGCATGGGGGTCGGGGCGGCGCGGTAGGCGTAGTGCGCGAAGCGGCGCTCGAGCCAGGTGCGGAACTCGGCGTCGAAGTCCTCGGGCTCGAGGCCGCAGGCCTCGCGGATCACCTGCGGGGTGAGCTTGCCCTCGCGGTAGCCGTCGAGCATGTCCAGGATCGTCTGGAAGCCCCAGCGAGCGACGATGAACTCGCAGGTGATCCCGCCCTGGTAGTAGCTCATGATCACCTGGTTGCCGTACTTGGGCTTGGTGAAGCCCTCGTCCAGGGTCGCGATCGGGAGCAGGAGCTCGTTCGAGAGCAGCGACATGATGTCCGCGTCGTAGGTCCGCGCCCAGTTGGGGCGACCCAGCGACTCCTCGTAGACGCTCAGCCCCTCGGTGAACCAGCGCGGGGTGCGGTTCTCGGTGCGGGTCAGCGTCGCCACGTGGGCGAACTCGTGCCAGAGCGTGCGCCCCCAGGAGTGGAAGGGCGGCTTCTCGCGGTCGCCGCGGGAGAGCACGGTCATGGTGTTGCCGAAGCACACGCCCAGGATCGGCATGCCCGGGAGCCCGACCGAGCGGGACGAGAAGTCGTTGTGGTTGGGGAAGAACTCGACGAGCACGGTCTGCGGGATCGTGTGATAGCGGCCCTGGAGCTCTCCGCGGGCCTCCTGTAGCAGCTCGAACACGTACTCCGCGACGACCTCCTCGTCCTTGTGCATGCGCACCACGAACCCGGGGATCGTGGCGGTCACGTACTGCTCCTCCAGGCGGTCGAAGAGCTGGAGGTAGTTGAACGTGAACACGTTGTAGGGGTCCTCCTCGAACGCCTGCTTGAGCAGGCGCAGCCCCTCCTCCTCCTCGTTGGTGCGGGTGAGGTTCATGCCCAGGATCGTGAGCAGCGGGTGGTAGCCCGGGCGCACGATCAACCCCTTGCGCGCGAGGTCGCGGGCCTCGGCGTAGCGGAAGCGCTTGCTCCCGATCAGGTCCGCGATCACCTCGTAGAAGCGCGCGCACTTGGGGCGCTTGGCCAGGAGCGCGTCCTCGAGCTGCTTGAAGCGCGCCTTGTCGCCGCGGAGCATGGGCAGCGCCGCCTGGTAAGCCAGGAGGTCCACGTCCGCCGGGCGCGCGCGCAGCCCGATCTCGAGGCGCTCCGCCGCCTCTTCGTAGAGCCCGTCGGTAATGTCCGTGGCCGCCAGCGTGGCGTGGGCCGGGGCGTAGGTCGGGTTGATCGCCAGCGCCTGCTTGAGGTTGTCCGCCGCCGACTGGTAGCGGCCCTGGCCGCGGTAGAAGGCCTCGGTCAGGCTGCGGGCCAGGCCCACCCGGGCCTGGGGGTTGTTGGGGTCGAGGCGACAGGCCTTCTCGAAGTTCTTGAGCGCGCCCACCGTGTCGTACTTCGCCAGGGCCAGCTCGCCAGCCTCGACGTAGCAGCCGGTGTAGGTCGCGTCCGAGAGCTGCGCCTGATCGAGCATGCGTCGGCTGTACTCGACCATGCCCTTGGCGTAGCCGCGCTTGACGTCGGGGAACACGTCCAGGCGCCGGCAGGCGCGGGCGACCCAGGTGAACTCACGGGCGGTGAGCTGGCTCTGCGCCGAGTAGAGGGTCAGCACCTGCTCGAAGGCCTGGCCCGCGGCCTGGGTGTCCTGGTGCCGCAGGAGCTCACCCTGGCGCACCAGCGCCTCCAGGCGGTGGTAGCTCGCGCTGGCCTTCGTCAGGGCGAAGGCCTCGCGGTAGCCCTGGAGCGCCTGGTCCAGCTCACCCCGGTGCTCGGCCAGGATCCCTCCCAGGAGCTTGGCCCGGGCGCTGTCCACCGGCGCCAGGCGCTCGAGGATCGGGGGCAGCTCGTCGTCCCGGCCGGTCTTGAGCAGGAGCCGCCCCAGGCCCTCGAGGGCGTAGCCCAGCTCGTCGTCGCTGGCGTCCTCGTTGGCCGCGGCGCTGGAGAACAGGGCCTCGGCCTCGTCGTGGCGCCCGTGCTCCAGCAGGACCCAGGCCCGGGGGATCGGCTCGGTGGGCAGGTCGTCGTCGCCGAAGGTGTCGTCGTCGTCGCCGTAGAGCCGGGCGAAGGGGTCGTCCTCCTCGTCCTGGGCGAAGAGGGTGGCCGGGGCGACCACGAGCAGGGCCAGAGCCAGCGAAAACGCCGTGCGCATAAGGGCTTCCTTCCCCCGCGGACGGTGGTCCGCGGCAGGCGTATGATACGTCAATGCTGCGGACCGCTTGCATTCTTCCCGCCCGCCTGGAGGCCAGCCGCCTCCCGCGCAAGCTGCTCCTCAAGCGCTCGGGCAAGTACGTGATCCAGCACGTCCACGAGCGGATCCAGGGCCTGGGGGTGGCCCGGGTGGTGATCGCCACGGACTCCGAGGAGATCCTGGCCGCCGCCCGGGAGTTCGGCGCCGAGGCGCTCATGACCGACCCCGGGCACCAGAGCGGGACCGACCGCGTGGCCGAGGCCGCGCGGCTCCTGGCCGACGACTCCCTCGAGCTGATCGTGAACGTCCAGGGCGACGAGCCCGAGATCGACCCGGAGCACGTGCGGCGGCTGATCGAGGCCATGGAGCAGGGCGACCCCATGGGGACCCTGGCCGAGCCCCTCGACCCCGACGACTGGGAGCGCTCCCAGGTGGTCAAGCTCGTGCGGGACGCCGCGGGCTACGCGCTCTACTTCTCGCGGGCGCCGATCCCCGCGGGCGCCCTCGAGCCCGGGAGCCCGGTGCACCCCCTGCGTCACGTGGGGGTGTATGCCTTCCGCCCCGACTTCCTCCAGGCGTTTTGTAAGCTCGACCCGGCGCCCCTGGAGCGCGTCGAGCGGCTGGAGCAGCTGCGGGCGCTCTATCACGGACACCGAATCCGCGTGGCGGTGGTCGAGGCCTCCGGCGCGCGGGGGATCGACACCCCAGAGGACTACGAGCGCTTCCTCGCGCGACTCACGGAGCAAAAGAGGGCGACACCATGAAGAGCGGGAGGTATCGCGCACACCGCGGCGGCCCGACCAAGCACATCTTCGTCACCGGCGGCGTGGTCTCGTCCCTGGGCAAGGGCCTGACCGCAGCCTCGATCGGCATGCTCCTCGAGCACCGCGGGCTCAAGGTCGCCATGCAGAAGATCGACCCGTACATCAACGTCGACCCGGGGACCATGTCGCCCTACCAGCACGGCGAGGTCTACGTGCTCGACGACGGGACCGAGACCGACCTCGACCTCGGGCACTACTACCGCTTCACCAACTCGCGGCTGAGCAAGAACTCGAACTTCACCACGGGCCGGATCTACAACGACGTGATCCGCAAGGAGCGCCGCGGCGACTACCTGGGCAAGACCGTGCAGGTCGTGCCGCACATCACCGACGAGA
>JAWKSZ010000122.1:0-7112 GCA_041402045.1 Planctomycetota bacterium
CCGCGATCCCGGACGCCTGTCCCTGGTGCAGGGCGGTCGCATGTGGCTGGGGCCCGACTCGAAGGTCGCCTGCGCCGAGGCCTGGACCCTCGACGCCGGGAGCTGCGTGCTCCAGGGCCGTGAGCTGCCCTCGCTCCTCGTCGACGGCGCCGAGATCAGCCCGGTCGGCGAGGCCGAGCTGCGCGTCGAGGTCGCGCGGCGCACCGCCGAGGTCGACGTCTACGCCGGCAAGGTGTACATCCGCGACACCCGCGGCGACTCCCTCGACCTGGCCGCAGGCCGCGGCGTGCGCGTGCGCCGCGGGCGCCTGGGCGACCCGCGCCCGGCCCAGCTCCCCGCGGGCCTGCGCCAGGCCCTCGCGCCCCAGGGCCAGCGCGTATGGGCCGAGGCCTGGGACGCCCAGGCGAAGCCGCGCTACGGCCTGCTCCTGGGCGAGCTCTCCCCCGAAGGCCTGCGCGGGGCGACGAAGCCGATCGCGCCGGTCGAGCGCGCGATCTGCGTCGCCGGACACGAAGCCCGCGGCCTATGCGCGGCCCCCGCAGGCGGCCGGCTCTACCTGCGGCTCGTGCTCGAGGACCGCCACCCGATCACGCTCCAGCTCTCGTCCCCCGACCAGTCCCGCTCCTGGCGGCGCACCGTCGAAGGACACCCGGGCGTGAACCACGTGGACCTGGCCCTGGACGAGCTCCCCGCCCTCGGCGGCGGCGCGGCGATCCAAGCCGGCCAGTTGCTGGACCTGCTGAGCGTTCAGGCCGGCGGCGCTGGGGAGACGATCCCCCTGGTGTTGGAGTACGTCCAGGTCTACGTCCCCTGAACGGAATGCACGCTTCTGGGGGGTCGAACACTGCGATCTCGCTCCGGCCGCCGACGAATCGTGCGTTCCGTTCAGCTCTGAGGAGCTCCGCCAGGCACGGCCTCCTACGAGCGGCTGTCCGCCCACCCAACTTGAAAGAGATCTGGGGAGGCCGTTTCGTGACGACGATCCGTGGGGAGCGCCAAGCTCGCGCATAACTCCAGCCTACGGCGCCGCCTGGCGCCGAGCTGCGGTTGAGAGGATCGCGCAGCCGAAGCGCGGCGACCGACAGGAAGGCGTTCGCGAACGTCCGCCCTGAGGGTCGACCTCCGTGGAAGGCGTTCGCGAACGTCCGTCCTCGAGGGTCGACCCCCGCGGAAGACGCTCGTGAACGTCCGCCCCCGAGGGTCGACCTCCGTGGAAGACGTTCGCGAACGTCCGTCCTCGAGGGTCGACTTCCGTGGGAGACGTTCGCAAACGTCCGACGCGGGGGACGGAGCGGTGCGCGGGGAGACCGTGACTTACGCCGGTTTGCTGCGGCAGCTTCCGCTGCCGCGCCGCCTTCGGCGGCGTGAGAATTCGCCCGGACGGGGGTTTACCCTCAAGCCAGGTCGGCTTGGGCCCCGCCCGTCCGAGCGAATTCACCCGACTCCGTCGGAGAAACTTGGACTTTCTCGTCACGAACGAGGCTCGCCAGATCTCTTTCAAGGTAGAGGCCGTCCGCGAGGGACGGACACGAGGAGACGACCCGGGCCATGGCGACCGACCTGACCCTGCTGATCCACGCCGCGCGCGCCGGAGATCACCGCGCCTTCGGGCAGGTGGTGCGCCGGACCGACGCCCTGGTGCGCGTGGTCGTGGGTCGGCAGGCAGCGCCCGAGGTCGTCGAGGACTTGATCCAGGAGACCTTCCTCCGCGCTTGGGAGGGGCTCCGCGGGCTGCGCACGCCGGCGGCGTTCAAGGGCTGGTTGATCCGGATCGCGCTCGGGGAGGTCAGGAAGTGGCGAGAGCGGCAGGCGCGCGAGCGCGCCGCGCTCTCCACCCTGGACACCTCGGAGAGCTACGAGGCCCGCCACGGCTCTGGCTGGAGCGATCGCAGCCTCGCGGCCCTGGACGCGCTCGACCCCGACTCGCGCGCGATCGCGCTGCTGCGGTTCTGCGACGGCTACGCCCCGCGTGAGATCGCCGCCGCCCTCGACCTGTCGCCCGACGTGGTGCGCCAACGCCTGAGCCGCGCGAAGGCCAAGCTGCGCGAGGCGCTCGAAGCCAACAAGGACGTTCCATGAGCCGTGAGCTGACCTGCGCAGAAGCGCAGCCCCTGCACTTCGACCGGTCGTCCGAGGTCGAGCTCGACCCGGAGTCCGGCCAGGCCCTCGACCGGCACCTCGCCGCCTGCGCCGCCTGCCGGGCCTTCGTCCAGGAGACGCTCCTGGCCGAGGCCGCGATCGCGTCCGCCGTGGGCGAGGACCCGGAGCTCAACGACCCCGAGCGCGCGGCCCGCACCGCCGCCCGGGTGGTCGCGGCGATCGAAGCCCAGGAGCCCTGGCGCCAGGCGCCCGCCCGCCGCGCTCCCGGCGCGCTGCCGTGGCTGATCGCCGCCGTCGCCCTGCTCGCGGCCGGCGTGGGGATCGGCCGGGGCACCGCCCCCGCCCCGGACGGATCCCTGCAGGTGATCTCAGGTCCAGACCTGCAGCGTCAGCTCGACGCGGCGCGCGCGGAGAACGCCGACCTCACGCGGACGCTCAGCGCCCAGCGGGCGCGAATCGAAGCCCTCGAGCGAGCGCTCGAGGAGGCGCGGCGGGACTAGGCTCTGTCCGCAAACAGGGCCAACGCTCTCGCTTGCCCTCGTCGCCGCCGACTGCGTTGGTCGCCGGCCACGTAACCCCATTACGCTAGGCTCGGCTCCCGCCTTGTCGGACGACGACGATTGCCGCGCGAGAGCATTACCCCTGTTTGCGGACAGAGCCCAGGCTACTTCCCCTTGCGCTTGCGCTTGCGGTGACCGCCGCCGCCGCGCTTGTGGCGGCCCGAGCTCCCGGGCTTGCCGCCCTTGCCCTTGCCCACGCGGCGCGCCTTCTGCTCTCCCGCGGAGAGGAAGGGGAGCACCGGCACGAGGCGCGCCTCGCGCACCTGGTCCAGGGGCAGCCGCAGCAGCTGGCCGTCCACCTCGACCTCGACCTCACCCGCGGAGAAGCCCTTGAGCAGGCCCTTGAGCTTGCCGGGGCGGTCCTCCTGCTTGGTCAGGCGCAGGGTGACCTCCTGGCCAGCGAAGCGCTCGAAGTCCTGGGGACGCGCGAGCAGGCGATCGACGCCGGGGGACTGGACCTCGAACCGGTAGTTCCCCGGGTCGGTCCCCGCCTCGTCGAGGGCCAGGCAAATCCGCTTGCTGAGGGCGCGGGTGCTCTCGGCGGTGACCCCGCCCGGGTGGTCGACCCACACCCGCACGTTCCGGGTGTGATCGACCTTCACCTGGATCACGTCGTAGCCGTGCTCCGCGCCGACCCGGTGAATGACCTCGGCGACCTGCTGGGGATCCACCCCGACCTCCCCACACAAAAGCAACCGCGCCGCCACCTGGCGGCGCGGTCGGCTCCGGGCTCGAACCCTGCAGCCCTCGCGGGCCGCGAGGGGTCTAGCTCAAGGAGAACTTGACCGGGACTTCGCCGTCGCTGGTCTTGTAGTAGGCCTCGCTGCACACGCGGTTGAAGCGACGGAAGTTGTGCTCGCGGCACACCCCCTCGCACATCCCGTAGATCGTGCAGTACGCACGCCCACGGTTCCGCTCGATCTCGGCCTTGCGCATTTTCTCGCGCTGCTTCTTACGCTTACGACTCACGTGACTGTGCCTCCAGGACGTGGACCGCGGAGTCTACTCGCCGCGGGACGATGAATCTACGCTGGCCCGAGAGTTTTTCTTCTCGTGCGCTCGACGCGAACCCTAGCCCCCAGGCTGGAACGCGCGCCGGAGCTTGCTGACGGCGAAGCCGAGGAGCCCGGTCGGCTCCGGGAGCGGGCCCCGCGAACGAATGTAGGCGACGGTGTCGCGCAGGGTCTCCTCCAGCGGGCGCGCGTGGAAGCCGAGGGCCTCCTCCGCCTTGCTCGCGTCGAGGTACCAGGTGTGTCCGGCCATGGCGTAGGCGACGGACTCGTCGCCCTCGCCGGCCACGTCCTCGAGGGCGCCGAGCATGCGCGCGGTCCAGTCGCTGACCTGCTGGGGCGCGCGCAGCGCCGGCGCGCGCAGCCCGGTGACCTTCTCCAGGTGCACGAGGAAGGCCTCGACGGTCATGTTCTGTCCGCCCAGGAGGTAGCGCTGACCGAGCTCGCCCCGGGTGGCGGCCTGGGCCGTGGCCCGGGCCACGTCGCGCACGTCGACGGCGTTGATCCCGCCCGGCGGCACCGCCGGCAGCTCGCGGTTGAGGAAGCGCAGGACCACCGAGGTCGAGCTCATGCGCTCGTCCCCGGGACCCAGGAGCAGGCTCGGGCAGAGCACCAGCGCCCCGGCCTGCAGCGCGACCTTCTCGGCGTAGATCTTCGAGAGGTAGTAGGGCCAGTTGCGCACGACCTCGGTCGCGTAAGGGCTCGACTCGTCGGCGACGGCGTGGGCGTCCTGGGAGACCGCGATCGTGCCCGAGCTGGACATGTGGATCGCCCGGGGGACGTCGCGCTCGTGGGCCGCGCGCAGCACGTTGCGCGTGCCCTCGACGTGGAGCTGGTAGAGCTCGCTGGTCTCGCCCCGGTGGCGCACACCGCCGGCGAGGTGGAACACCGCGTCCATGCCCTCGACCGCGGCCTCGACGCTGGCGCGGTCGAGCACGTCACCCTGGGCCAGGCGCGCGCCCTCGCGCTCGAGGGAGAGCGAGGTCTCGCGCACCAGCGCGGTGACCTCGTAGTCGAGGTCGAGCAGGGATCGCACCACGTGGCGGCCGAGAAACCCGGTCGCGCCGGTCACCAAACAGCGCACGCTGCCTCCTCGGGCGAAGGGCCGGAGGTTACCAAACGCCCTGGTCCGGCGCGCGCTTGGCCGCGCGGTACTGCAGCACCGACCAGGGGATCAGGACCGCGCAGTAGCTGAGCATGAGCCCCACGTTCACGAAGTTGCGCGCGTAGTCCATCTTGAACACCTCGTGGGCGTCGGCGGCGAACAGCGTGCGGTAGCTGCAGCGGATCAGGAGCAGCCCGCACATGCACCACACCACGGCGCGGTAGCGGTCGGGGTTGCGCGCGGCGAAGGTCAGGACCGCCCCGGTGAAGATCGCGTAGCTGCCCCAGGGCTTGAGGATCAGGCGGTACTGCTCCCAGTAGCGCGGGTGGAAGTCGTAGACCGCGGCGTAAATGTCCTTGGAGTACTCCGGGAAGCACACGCACAGGATCCCGGTGAGCACGTGGTAGAGCGCGAGGAACCCGAGCACGAGCTGCGCGGCCAGCCGCAGCCGGGGGTAGGGGTAGGGCTGGGCGGGGACGGCGTCGGTCATGGGCGCTCCGGGGAGCCGGAGCTTAGCATTGGCCCCTGCCCCGCTACTCCTCTTCTCGGAGCGGGCGTGCGCGCTCCGAACGCCGCAGGCCAGCCACTCCTCGCGGGAGTAACCCAGGGTCTCGCGGGTCACCGCCGCGAGCAGCGCGCAGGACCTGGCTCAGCTCACCCCGGGCGGGCTCGAGGGCGGAGAAGATCGCCGCCAGCCCTTGGGTCGGCTCGCGGTGCACCGCGAGCACCCCCCCCCCGAACAGGCGCAGCTGCGCGACCGGCCCGCGCTCGCGGTCGTGCACCGTGGCGTAGGCCTCCTCGAGCGCGCCGAGGAACCCCGCGTCCGCGGCCTCCCACAGGTCGGCGGCCTCGGGCGGGAGCACGATCAGCTCCCGCTGCGGCAGGGGCAGGAACAGCGAGTGGATCCGGTCGCCGACCTGCAAGGTGTCCATGCGCAGGCGCCCGCTGAAGTGGTAGCGCCCCACCGCCCCCCCCCGCAGGTCGCGGTGCGGAGCCACGAGCCGGATCGGGATCCGCGCGCGCTGCTTGGGCTCGAGCTCGACGGCCTCGGGCAGCCGCAGCGGGACCTGGCTGTGCAGCCGAGTGCGGGTCCCGGTGGGCGCGAGCTCCTCGTAGCTCTGCACGAGCACCCCCAGCACCTGCGCGTCGCCCTCCTCCAGGCTCAAGGGCTCCTCGCCGCGGTTCTCGAGCACCAGCTCCAGCTCCAGGGCCTTGCCCGGCAGCAGGCGCTCGTCGCGGACCTCGAGCTCCGCCGAGAGCACGCTCTCGCGCACCAGCCGGTCCAGGATCCGGCGGCGCAGGCGGCGCAGGCGCTCGGCCTCGACGGCGTCGGGCTCGAGGGCCAGCACCGCGTCGGCGATCTGCAGCGCCCCGTAGAGGTCGCCGCGGCCGAAGCGCTGCAGCGCCTGGCTGAGCTTGGGAGCGACCCAGGCCGCGTCGGTGCGGTGCACCTCGGGCCGCTCGGCGTGGGGGTCGAGCTCGAGGGCCAGCTCCTCGATCAGGTCGACCACGAGCAGCTCGCGGTCGAGGGCCTCGGCGAGCAGGGCGGCCACCTCGGGGTCCTTGCCGCGCTCGAGCAGCTCATGGACCACCTCGTCGCGCTCCGCGGGGGTCGCCAGCCGCAGCCGCTGGAGCAGCGCCTCCGCCGGCCGCTCGCGGAACGGGCGCGGTCGGGTGGCCGGGGGGCGCCCGGGTCCCGCCACCGGGTCGTCGTCCCCGCCGAACAGGGGCCGACGCTCCACGGGACCCCAGCACCCGAGCAGGCACACCAGCGGGAGCAGGAGCACAGCGCGCATGCCCGAAGTCTACTCAAACTCCTTCACGACCCCGTCACGGATCCTGGGGAACCGGGCTGGCTTTTCCCAAGCCTGGCAGGGGGTTAGGATTCACCCCCGGAGGGGCGAACGTCCATGGCCACCGAGTTTTCGATCAGCGAGTCCACCCGGGAAGCCGGCGCGTCCACGGTGCGCGTCCTGAGCCTCATGGGCCAGCTCGACGCCCACACCTTCCCCAAGCTGCAGGCGGCGCTCGAGGCGATCGACGACGACGAGCCCCGGGTCGTGCTCGAGTTCTCCAAGCTCGAGTACATCAGCTCGGCGGGCCTGGGCGTGCTGAGCAAGATGACCAAGGAGTTCCGCGAGCGCGAAGGCGACATTCGCCTCGCCGCGCTCCCGGACAAGATCAAGAACATCATGGACCTCCTCGGCTTCTCCCAGGTGATCCAGGTGCACAAGACCGTCGACGACGCGGTCGCCACCTACACCACGTAGGCGCGTTCACCCTTCGGGAGCGCCTGTCTCCGCGGTTGCCACCCCTGTGCGGCGGAGGCACGCCTTG
>JAWKSZ010000123.1:0-6870 GCA_041402045.1 Planctomycetota bacterium
AGCCGGGCTGGCTCATGACGGTGTTCCTCGAGGGCTTCTACGGGACCGCGCTCGGGGTGGGCGCCCTGAGCCTGCGCAAGCGCACGGGGCTGCCCCTGGTGGCGGTGCTCCCGCCCCTCGGCGTCGCGATCGAGTGGCTGCGCGGGAACATCTACTTCATTAGCTTCCCCTGGCTCTACTGGGGCCACGCGCTCCACGGCCAGGAGACCCTGATCCAGTTCGCCGACGTGGCCTCGGTCTACGGGCTGAGCTTCGTGGTGCTCATGGTCAACGGCGCGATCGTGGACCTCCTGCTCTTGCTGGTGCCGGTGTTCGAGCGCGGCCTCGAGCCCACCCCCGCGCAGCGCAAGCGCGCCTTGGTGATCGGCGCCGCGCCGCTCGTCGCCCTGGCGCTGGTGGGGGGCTATGGCTGGGTGCGCGCGGGGCAGGTCGAGGCGGCCTTCGTCGACGGACCGAACTTGCTGGTGGTCCAGACCAACATTCCTCAGGACCTCAAGGACGAGCCCCCGGCGCCGGGGCTCCTGGCGCAGATCAACTTCGACCTGACCCGCACCGGGCTCAACCGCCTGCGCGCCGACCCCGACGCCAAGCCGCTGGACGGGATCCTCTGGTCCGAGACCATGTGGCCGCCGAGCTACCCGCTCCCGCCGGTGCTCGGCGACACGACCCGCACCCCCGCGCCCGCGGACATGCCCGACCCGGGGGAGGCGCCGCCGCCCAAGCCCGGCGAGCCGCGCCCGCCCGCGCGGCCGTGGGCGGGGACCGACCCCGCGCTCAGTCCCATGGCGAACTGGGAGCGCTACGCCGCCGAGCACCTCCACCCGCAGTACCTCGCCGAGCGCCAGAGCTTCCTGCGCCAGCTGTTCAGCCTCGCGACCCAGGCCGGGGTGCCGATCTTCGTGGGCTCCATGGACACGACCTGGGGCGAGAGCTCGGGGATCTACGCCCCCGAGCACAACAGCTACTTCCGCGTGGCCCCCGAGGGGCCGCCCGAGGCGCGGGTCACCGAGCGCTACGACAAGATCGAGCTCGTGCCCGCCAGCGAGTTCATTCCGGGCAAGGACGGCGGCCTGTTCGCGCCGATCTACGGGATCGTGAAGCCCTTCGTGCCCCCGGGGTTCGTGGTGTTCGAGCCCGGGCCCGGACCCGTGCTCATGGACGCCGGCGGGTTCAAGCTCGCGCCGAACGTGTGCTTCGAGATCTCCTTCGCCGAGCTCCTGCGCGAGAGCACCCGGGCCGGCGCCGACGTGCACGTGTGCCCGGCCAACGACGGCTGGTTCGTGCGCGGCAAGCGCGGCCAGGAGGTCGTGGCGACCGCCGAGATCCCGCTCTCCCGCGCCCACGCCCGCTTCCGCGCGATCGAGTCCCGGCGCGGCGTGGTGCGCTGCGTGAACCGCGGGGTCTCGCTCTCGATCGATCCCCTGGGCCGGGTGCAGGACGTGCTGCAGCGCACGGTCGACGGCGAGGTGCGCGAGGTCGGGATCGACGGCGCGCTCCTGACCCAGGTCAAGACCACGCAGCTCACCACCCTCTACGTGCTCTGGGGCAACCTGTGGGTGTTCGTGTGCATGTTCGCCGTGGCCGCGCTGGGCGTGTGCGCGTGGCTCGGGAAGCGTCTGCTCGAGGAGCCCGCCGGGCCGCAGGGGCCGGAGCCGGAGGCCGAGCCCGAGGCTACGACGGAGCCGGAGGCCGAGGCTGAGCCGGAGGCCGAGGCCGAGGCCGAGCCGGAGCCCGAGCTCGAGACCGAGCCCGAGCCCGAGGCTGAGCCTGAGCCTGAGCCTGCGCCTGACGCCGAGCCTGAGCCTCGAGCCCGAGGCCGACGCGGCGGTAAACCCCGACGCCGACGCGCCCGTGGACGACGAGGACAAACCCGGTTCAGCCCAGGTGAATGCCTCCTGTGGCGCCGTCCCAGCGGGTGTAACCCGCGCGCGAGACCACGGGAGTTCCGGGACATGGGGCGGATAGGATTCATGACGCTCTGCGCCGCGTTGGCGCTGGGCACGGCTCACGCGGACCGGCTGTTGCTCAAGGACGGGCGAGAGCTCGTGGGCAAGGTCGAGCGAGTCGGCGACCGCGTGCGCCTCGTCGGCCGCTTCGGCGAGGTCGAGTTCCTGCTCGACGAGGTCTCCCAGGTCATTCGCGAAGCGACCCCCTGGGAGCGCTGGGAGCGCTCGCTCGCGGAGCTGCGGCCCGGGGATCTCCAGCAAGTCCTGGCGCTGGCCGAGACCGCCCGTGAGCACCGCGTCAGCGGCGAGATCCGCGGGCTCCTGCGGCGCGGCGCCGCACCCGAGGTGGTCCGCGCCGACGACCCGCTGCTCCTCGACGTGGTCGCGCTCTGCGATCGCTGGGGTCGCGGCGAGCAGGCCCTCGCGCTCTTGATCCACGCCGCCAGCGCCCAGCCTGCCGTGCGCGCCGCCCTCGAGGCTCGCGACTACCACCTGCTGGTGGACGAGTGGCTCCCCGCGGACGTCTACTACCCGCGGATCGGCTGGGTGCGCTGGGAGGGGTCCTGGTATCCGCCCGAGCAGCTCCCGGTGCTCCGCGCGAGGCGCGCGCTGCACCTCGCCCGCGGCCGCGTCGGGACCCTGCGCGAGGCCGAGGCGGCTGCGCAGGGGCGCCTCATGCGCAGCCGCAGCCGGCTCAGCGACTACGCCGCGGGCGCGTCCCAGGCCGAGGCGGCGGTCGCCGCGCTGAGCGACGAGCTCGCGGTCCGCGAGCGCGACCTGGACCGCGCTCAGGGCGAGCTCGATCAGGCCACCGGGGACCGCGCCGCCTTGGCGGCCTCCTCCCTGGGGTGCGAGCCGCCCCCCCGCGGGCGGCGGGACGACAGCGCCCAGGCGCGCTACGACCGCGCCCGTCGCGAGCGCGCCCTGGAGCTCGATCGCCTGGACCGCCGGATCACGCGGGCTCAGGAGCAGCTCAAGCAAGTCCGTCTGCTCCGCGACCGCGCCCTCGCTCAGCTCCAGGCCGCCCGCGGTCAGCTCGCGCGCTACGCCGCGAGCCAGTCCGACGCCGAGGGCCAGGTCCGCGCCGCCGAGGCCGAGCTGGCTCAGCTCCCCGCTGCGCTGGACGTGGCGCGCGGCGAGCTGCGCCAGGCCGAGCAGGACCTCGCCGCCGCCGAGCGCGCCGCCCGCCACTAGTCGTTGCTGAAGGCCTTGAGCCCGAGCGCTTGCAGGTCCCACACCTCGAACCGGCCGTCCCCGCGGAGCAAGCAGGCGTAGCGGCCGTCGGGGCTCGCGCTGAAGTCGACGTAGGGCGCGCCGGGGTCCGTCTCGTGGCTGAACTTGACCTCCGCGGTGTATCCGTAGAGGCGAACCACCGCCCAGGCCGCGGAGCCTGCGCGGCTGCCAGCGAGCAGGATCCGCTGCTCGTCGAGCCGCTGCTTCCCGAGGGGCAGGAGGTACAGCGCGTGCACCTCGTCCAGGAGGTCCTGCGCGATCGGGTGGCGCTCGTCCGGCGACTGCGCGCGAGCCACCGTCAACCCGTCGTCGCCACCCACGAACAGAGTCTGTCCCCCTTCAAGCAGGAGTAGGTCGTGCCACCGCGTGCCCTCGGGTATGGGGATCGCCAGGGAGACCTCGTCGCCGCTCCAGCGGTGCAGTCCGCGGGCCCCGAGGATCCAGACGGATTCGGTCCCGCGGGCCACCCGCAGGGGGACGTCGTCGTGAGGAAGGCGGGGTGAGAGCCGCGCGCCGCCGGGCACCAACGCGGGGCGCGGCGGGAGGGAGGCCAGGTCGACCGCGCTGGGTCGACCGGCCTGAGTGCAGAAAAAGGCGGGCCCCAAGGCGAGCAAGGGCACGCGCAACACGTAGCTGCCCTCGGGGGTTCCTCCGGGGCCTACGCCCAGGATCAGATCGCTGAGGGTCGGGTCGAGGCTGGCCAGGCTCAGCGGCTTCGTGTCGCCGTCGAAGGCGGCCAAGAGCTCCGCGGGCCAGGCGGCGCTCCAGGGCTGGGGAGGCTCGGGGCTGCCTTCCAGTCGCTGGGAGTCCGCCGAGAGGCCGCGCAGCAGGAGCGGCTCCGTGGGGGTGCGCGGGTCGAGGGTGCAGGTGCAGACCTCGGCCTCTACCCCCAGCGTTTGGGGCGGCCCTCCGAGCGCGGGCCACCTGCGCGGCGGGGCCAGGCGGCCTTCGGCCAGGCGTCCGCCGGAGGTGATCAACGTCGAGCCGGCGAGGAAGCAGGCGCGCGGGACTCGATCGGAGTCGGGGGCGAGGTTCGCGTGTCGGTCCTCCCACAGGGGCTGCTCGCAGTTGTGGTCCCGCACGGCGCGGAGGATCGCGCGCTGGCTGCGATCCGCAGGTTCAATGGCCGCGCTGGCCGCGGAATACGGCTGCCCCCGATACCGCGCTGCCGCGGCCTGCACCGCGTCCTGGTCCACCACGGTCGCGTCGACCTCCTGGGGTGGCGCGGGCTCCTCGGCCTGGGGTAACCCTGCGAAGGGCAAGAGCGCGTCCAGGTCCCACACCTCGAACTCGCCGTCCCAGCGTGTCAGGCACGCGAGGCGATACTGCTCGCTGAGCGCGACGTCGGCGTAGGCGAAGTCGCGCAGCGCCGCCTGGAGCACGCTGGGCGCTGAACCGTCTCGCGGCAGGGACAGGCTCGCCCACGCGCCCGCGCCACGGGCGCGGGTCCCCACGACCAGCGCGCGATCGGCACCGAGCCCCTCGATCCCCTCGACCGCGACGAAGTTCGGGATCACGTAGCAGCCACGCTGCTCGCCCTCGGGGGAGAACACCGTGAGGCCGTCGCTCCCGGCGACCCAGGCTTGCCCCGACCCGTCGACGTGCACGTCCCACCAGGGCGCGCGCGTCGTGGCCACCTCGTGGGGCACGGCCTCCCCCTCCGGCCAGCGATACAGCTCGTGGCTGCCGAGCACCCACAAGGGTCCGCTGGGCACCTCGCCGAAGGCCAGCGCGCGCACGGGTCCGCTGCGGAGCTCGACTCGAGCGCAGGCCGCTCGGCGAACCTCGTCCGTCCGTGAGTCCGTGACCTCTGCCACGACCGGGTAGGGGAGGCGGAATACGTAGGTCTTGCCCTGCCGGTCACCCCCCCTCCCTGTGCCCAGAGCGAACTGTTTGAGGTCGCTCCTCCAGCACCCTGCGGTGACGGGCTTGTCGTCGTCCGCGCGGCCACCCTGCGTCCAGCTCTCGAGCCCTCGCAGGACCCCGTCCAAGGACGTGAGTCGGGTATCGCTCCCGTCCCACTCCCCCGCGGGGGGGCCAGTGGCCTTTGGCGCGCTCCAGGTGTTGAAGCTGGACACGCCCGTGAACAAGTGGACGCGCTCGGGGGCAACGATCCCCGCCTTGAGGGCCAGGTTGATCGGCCGCGAGGTGACGTGCGCCACGAGCGTCGTGAGCTTCTTGCCGGTGTATGCGTGCCAGGCCTTGGCCTGAGCGGGGTCGAAGCCGCTGGGGCTCGCCCTGCTGCCGAACGTGACCAGGGCTTCGCGCGCTAGCGGAAAGGTCGCCCGCGGTGGGACCAGACGCCCTGCGTCCGAATCTCCGAGGCTCCCGGAGTGGTGGACCTCGCTCCACAGCGGCTCGTGCGCGTTGCGGTAGTGGAGGGCCCACGCCAAGGCCTCCCGGCGAGGCTGATCGATCAGGAGCTCGCCCGACCGCGCGAGGGTCGTGCAGCGGGCCACGGCGAGTCGATCCTCCAGCGAGGGAGGCGCGCGTTCGTCCGGCGTGGGCCCCGGGTCGCGGGTCCCGCTCGGAGCCTCCGAGGGTGACGGGGTCGGGACGTCCGCGGTGGCGGAGCGCAGGGCGAGGGCGACCGCGAGCGCCGCGAGCACGAGCGCCGCGCAGAGGGCCCAGGGCCACAGCGCCCGGCGCTCGTCCTCCGCGACCCCCTCGCCGCGCAGGTAGGCGTCGAGCTCGTCGCGGAGCGCGGCCGCGGAGGGCGTGCGGGCGGCGGGGTCGAGGCGCATGGCGCGCTTACACACCCCCTCGAGCTCGAGAGGGACGGTGGGGTCCCCGACGCTCGGCCACTCCGGCGGCTTGCCGGTGAGCAGCTTGGACAGGATCTCGGCCAGGGAGCCCGCATACGGGGCCCGGCCGCAGAGCAAGAAGTAGAGCACCGCGCCCAGGCTGTAGACGTCCGCGCCCGGCCCCGCCGAGCGCGCGCTGTCCGCCTGCTCGGGCGCGACGTAGGCGGGCGTGCCGAGGAACGCGCCGGACTGGGTCAGGCGCTCGGCCTCGTCGCTCCCGCGGGCGAGCCCGAAGTCGAGGAGCACGGGGTGCCCGTCCTCGTGCAGGATCACGTTCTGGGGCTTGAGGTCGCGGTGCACGATCCCCAGGGCATGCATGGCGCTGACCGCGTCCGCCAGCTCCCGCACCAGGCTCGCGCAGCGCTCCCAGCCCAGCGGCGTGCGCTTGCGGACCTCGCCGAGCTCTTCGCCCGGAACGAGCTCGGTGACGAGGTAGGGGTCGCCCCGGGCCGTGCGCTGCAGGTCGATCACCCGCACCACCGAGGGGTGCCGCACCTGGGCCAGGAGCAGCGCCTCGCGCCCGAAGCGCGCGATCGCCTCGGGGGTCGTCTGGCCCGCGTGCAGGAGCTTGAGCGCCAGGGGGCGGTCGTTCCCCGGGAGCAGCGCCTGATACACGACCCCCGCGCCGCCGCGACCCAGCTCGCGCACGATCCGATACGGCCCGATCTCCAGCCCTGCGCTCACGCTTGCACCCTACCCGCTGCAGCGGCTCCGAGCCGGCCCCGGACCGGACGTTCGATCCGGGTTAGGCTAGGACCACGGGCGCGGGGGCCAACCCGCTGCGCGAGCGCCTCGGAGAGGCCCTGGAACCACGCGGGCGCGGCCCGCCGAGAGGACCCATGATCCACCCCCGCACGCTGCTCCTCGTCGGCCTGCTCCTCGGCGTC
>JAWKSZ010000124.1:0-6383 GCA_041402045.1 Planctomycetota bacterium
GAGCGCTACGGCGACCACCTCCGGGCCCGACGCTGCGCCAAGCGCACGATCTACTGCCAGCAGCTCGACCTGAACGCGCTGCGCAAGGCCCTGGTCGCGGACGTGCGGAGTCCGGGCGAAGTGACCCTCGCGCACCTGCGCCGCTACCAGCTCGGCCTCTTCAACCGCCAGCTGGCGGCGGCGACCGTCGCCCGGGTCAGCACGCACCTGCGCATGTTCTTCCGCTTCCTGTTCCTCGAAGAGCTGATCGCCACCGACCCCGGCGACCGCCTCGAGCAACCGCGCGTCCCACCCCGCCCTCCCGGGGAGGTGCTCACCTCGGGAGACGTGCAGAAGCTGCTGACTGCCGCCCTCGACAGCCGGACCCCGCTCCGCGACCGCGCGGTCCTCGAGACGCTCTACTGCACGGGCGTCCGCCGCTCGGAGCTCCTGGGGATCGACGTCTGCGACCTCGACCACCGCGAGCGGACGCTCTTGATTCGCGCCGGCAAGGGCGAGAAGCCGCGCGTGCTCCCGGTCGCACCCACCTGCTACGACGCCCTCCAGCACTACCTGACCTTCGGCCGGCCCCCGCTCGAGCGCGAGCCGAGCCCCGCCCTGTTCCTGGGGGTCAAGGGCCGGCGGTTGTGCGAGGCAGGGATCTCACGCCTGCTCCACGACCTCGGCGAGCGCGCCGGGATCGAGAAGCGAGTCACCCCGCACTGCTTCCGCCGGACCTGTGCCACGGGCCTCCTCAAGAACGGCACGAACCTCAAGGTGATCCAGACGATCCTCGGCCACGAGAGCCTGGAGACCACGAGCCTCTACCTCTGCCTCAGCCCCGACGAGATCCGGGAAGAGGTGCTGACCCACCACCCCCGGGAGCGCTTCCAGGCATGACCCAGGGCGGCGAGACCCAGGTGGCTGAGACGGAGACGCAGGCAGCGCCCGCTCGCGGGGTAAGGCGACAGACCCCGGCGCGTGAGCGCGTCCAGCTCCGACCCTCCGATCCGCCGGAGCTCCTCGCCCTGGTCGAGCACCAGCGCCTCAAGAACCTGGCCCCGGCCACGATCCACGCCCGGGTCAAGCTCCTGCGCCAGCTCGCGGCTTGGCTGGGCGAGGGGTCGTCGCTCTCTGCCGTTCGCCGAGGCGACCTCCGTCGCTTCCTCGGCCGCGACCGCGGCGGGGGCCAGGTCAAGCGCGCCACCTACTTCGGCGAGGTCTCGCACCTGCGCGTGGCTTACGCCGCGCTGCGCGAGCTGGGAGTCGTGGCCGTCAGCCCCGCGACCGGGCTCCGCGTCGAGCGCGTGCCGTCCTCGCGTCAGCCGCTGCGCCTGGAGTCTGTAGAGGACGTGCTCTCCTCTGCCGGCACCCTGCACTTGCCCGAGACGCCCAAGCGCGTCGCCAAGACCCTGCGCGATCGAGCGCTACTCGAGCTGGTCTTTGCGACCGGCATGCGCCTCTCCGAGCTGGGGGCCGTGCGCTTGACCGACGTTGACCTCCAGGGCGCCTCGGTCCTCGTGCGCCGCGCCAAGCGCGGGGAGTCCCGGCGCTTGCCGCTCACGCCTGCCTGCGTCGAGGCGCTGAAGCGCTACCTCGAGGCGGCGCGCCCGCTCTTGGTCCAGATCTCCGAGCACGCAGGCGACGGGGCGCTCTTCGTGAGCACCCACGGTCGGGGCCTGACTGCGTCGGGTGTGCACAAGGTCGTGATCGCCGCAGCCAAGCGCTGCGGAGTACGCGGCTATCCGCACGTCTTCCGCCGGACCCTCGCGACCGAGCTCGCGCGCGCCGGGGCGAGCCTCCCCGCGATCCAGGTCTTGCTCGGACACGCCCACCTCAGCACCACCGGGGACTACGTCGGGATCTCGGTCCATGACATGCGCCCTGCCCTCGACTTGCTGGACTCACAGCGGCCGCCCGGACATAGTGCGACCAAGCTCTCTGGCAATTCGACAAAGCTCCAGCGGCAACTGTTTCACGCGGAGCACGTAGGCGCGGCGTAAGCCCAACGTTCACCTCGCGAGTGTGAAACTAAATACACGTTCGGGGGCAACGCGCCGACGTCTGCGTCCGATCCGATGGGCACGAGCTCAGTATTCGCCATGAGCGCCTCCGAGGTCGCGTGCATGAGTTGGGGCAACTTCCTCTGGCACATGAATCCGTATTTCCTACTGGAGGACGTCGCAGACGGAATCGTAGGCCTCTACGAAGCATGGCTGGGCCTACAGCAATCAGTCGCTGACGCAGCCCACCAGCGAAACCTCAACACAGACGACCCCTGGAGCGAGGCCATGCTCCAGGCACAACGCCGCGGCACCATTCAGAGCGGCATGGAGAACCTGCATACGCTCACGCAGGCTGCGTTCGCGGCTAACGTGGCACTGCTCCTGGGCGGGGGCCCTGGCAGCTTGATTCGGCCCGGCGCGGGCATGCGGGCTCCCCACCCAGGCGCCAAGTTCCCGAAGTCGAGGGGCTTGGGTGGCGCCCCCGGGCCTTCGAAGGCCCGGAGCCTCGCTCGCAAGTCGGGTAGCGCCGCTGCCCGGACGTCCAATGGATCCATAGGGTGCTTCCTCGCGGGCACGCAGATTGAGATCTTGGATGGCCCGAGGGAGATCCAGGACGTGCGAGAAGGAGATCTGGTCCTCGCCCGCGATCCGGCTACCGGGGAGCAAGGCTACAAGCGCGTTGTCCGCCTGTTCCGTGGCCACACCGATCAGGTCGTCTACCTGCGGATCGCCAAGGCCGCCTCGACCCAGCGCGGACGCGGCGAGCGGCACCGGGTCGGCCAAGAGAAGGGAGGTTCCTCGTCTGACGGCGAGGACGGCTCAGACCCAGACCCAGACTCAAGCCAGCAGATCCGCTGCACGACCGAGCACCCGTTCTGGGTCCAGGGCCGGGGCTGGGTCGCGGCCAAGGATCTCAAGCCCGGCGATCAGCTCCTCGGCTCCGAAGGCGAGCAGCTCGTCGTCACGGCGCACGAGGTGCGCCAGGAGGAGGCCGACCACTACAACTTCGAGGTCGAGGACTGGCATACGTATTTTGTTTCCGAGACCGAGGACGATCCTGCGGTCTGGGTTCACAACACCTGTCTGCGGTCATGGGAGCAGCCGGGCGGCATGGACCGGCTCCGCGCCTCGGCGGCTCGGGTCAGAGCAGGGTCAGGGCGTCACAGCCTCACCGGAGAGGTAAGACGAGGCGGCCAAACTGTGCGACAGGGCACCTACGTGAGTGGCGCTCCCGGTGGTGGGCGGTTGAACCAAGCAGAGTCGCTTGCCACACACACCGAGGCGAAGTTCCTCGCGGAGGGCGGCATCCAGGCAGGTGATCGGCTTGTCATGAGCGGCCTGTCCAACCCCTGCGCCCCGGGTTGCGCTCCTGCTATCCGAGCCGCTGTCGAAGGATCCGGCGCTAGCGCCATCTACCGCGCGGCACGAACCGGGCAGACATGGCGCTGGCAGCCGTTCTCGCATCCCACCCTCAAGGGCACAGTTCTTCAGGAGGTCTATCAGGGCGGCGACATCGTTCAGTCGTTCCGCTACTGGCGAAACTCCCAGGGCCTGTGGACGCGAGCTGAATACTTCAGACCTGGCCCGGTCAGTCCCCTAGACTAACCATGAGCAGACGCGAGGGCATCCATGCCACCCCCGATCCACCACGAGCAGTTGGGAACCCTGACATGGGAGGGGGACGAGCTTAGGGGCTCCGTCCACCTCGCTAGCGTCCAGGCCGCCGTGCCGATCTGGATTTCCTCTGACCTCAAGACTCCCACCGAAGGAGATCTTCTAGCCGTGGTGGAGACCGCTGCCGCCCTGGTCTCTCAGCTCTCGCCGGGGGTCCTCGAACGGATGGCGGGTCGAGCGGCTCACGACGTAATGGAAGCGGTCGTGGCGCAAGAAGGCGGGGCACCTCAAGCGGTGGAGGTCAAGCAGTTTCAGGCTGAGTTGGTTCTCCAAGGGCTCCACTTCACTGCCGATAGCGTGATGCTCATCTGGGACGCGGCGCAGTCGTTCCCGGGACAGCGCATCACTGCCCAGTGCTCTGCCGATCTTGAGGTCGTTGAGGTCATGGTGCAGGAGTGACCTCCAAAACCACCCCAAAACGCCCCGTTCCCCATCAACACGACCCAAACCATAGGCCACCCCTCGAACGGCCCAAAACGGGGCGATATGAGCCTCACAGAGGGTCGTCTGGTGAGCGATGTCGATCTGCGTCGAGCGTCGAGCGCCGAGCGCAGAGCGTCGAGCTTGGTCACCACCACCGCGCAGAGCGTCGAGCGTCGAGCTTGCTCACCACGACCGCGTCGAGCGCAGAGCGTCGAGCGTTGACCTTCGCCACCAAGCCGCCCCGCTCACCCAACCCCCGGCCCTGCGGGCCGCTCCCCCGTCCGTAGGTTCGGGTCCAAAGCACCTCTCGGCACCGTCGAACGACCGCCGTCGGCTCGCCCATGAAGCACGGGTCTGCGTTGGGGGTCCGGCCCTGCGGGCCGCTCCCCCGTCCTGGAGAACGCGCTGGCGGCCCTGCGGGCCGCTCCCCCGTCCGTAGGTTCGGGTCCAAAGACTTGTAGACGATGACGGCAGGCAGGTGAGGCCGCTGGAGCAGGGGGTAGTCGTGGTCACGATGATTGTGCGGAGAGTGCATTCGACGGTTCAGTGCGAGGCCGACACGGAGTGCTCCAACCCGCTGAGAGTGAACGTCGTCACTGGAGACGCGGACATCTGGCTCTGCGCCGAGCACGGGCGACTACTTGCGACGCTGGTGTTGGAGGCCATTGGCCAGGACGAGGAAGGAGAGCCGGCTTCCGACGCCTAATCGGTAGGGCTCGCCGGACGCCGTTCGTTACACGGCCGGCCACGAGCGGCGAGCGCCTTCTCTATCAAGACTCGCTGAGCGGCCTGTTCAACCTCGCCCGCATCTATGACGTCCAAAGCAGACCGGACTGTGCGAACTGCATCCAGCGCCACATCTTCCACCGGCTGTTGAGACCTTGACGCCACCGCACATGCCCATGAGAGGGCGTGGGCTGCCTGAGAGGCCCTTGGGTCCTCGTAGCTCGCCCGCGCCCACGTTGCGTCCAGGGTTGCTTGCTTAGCAAGGGAACGGTGTCTCTCGCATGGGCATGTGACCCAGTCCGCAGCCGCTTGGAGTGCGACGTCGAGGCGTTCGTCCCATGGCCAAGCCCAGCGTTCGCGCACAAGTTCGGCGACGCCGAGCGCAGCGATCCCGCACGCAGTGCACCCCCAGCGGGCAAGCCCCAGAACCCATTCCTCCAGGTCGCCAGGGAGGTCGTGCTCCTTTGGTCCAAGCGCGAGGCGACTGGCCTCCTGCCCGCAGTAGGCCGCCAACTCCAGCCGCTCCTGCGTCAGCTCCCCAATGCGCACCCGCTCCAGCAGATACGCGGCCTCGTCCTCAACGCTGTCTGTCTCTTTCCACCGTCGCTCTAGCTCGCGCAGGCGCTCGTCGCTCATCGCGCTTCTCTCACTCTCGAAGGGTCCCATTGGTCAGATGAGGCAGTCTTGAAGGTTCGCGACCCCAATTCTCCCGCGCCAGGTTCTCGATCGAGGGGCAGTTGGACCGTCCGGCAGCCCTCCCATGCCCCGAGTACACACCATGAGCCCGGCGAAGTCGAGTCTGGAATGGTGAGTCTGGGCGGCCCTGCGGGCCGCTTCCCCGTCCTGGGCGGCCCTACGGGCCGCTCCCCCGTCCGTAGGTTCGGGTCCAAAGCACCTCTCGGCACCGTCGAACGACCGCCGTCGGCTCGCCCATGAACTCCCCCGTCCGCTGGGCGGCCCTGCGGGCCGCTCCCCCGTCTTGGGCGGCCCTGCGGGCCGCTCCCCCGTCCGTAGGTTCGGGTCCAAAGAGCCCCGCTTCAAAAGGCTGCAACTAGCCGCGTCCGCCAGCGCGCTCCCAATCCGGGTAATCGCCGACCCGGCAGTAGGGCAGGCGTGCGGTCACCGCCCACGTCACGGACGTGGGATCGCGTTCGATCCACTCCGCATAGTCTCCAGGGCGCCGGTCGCCTTGCTCTGGAAAGTGGTGAGCACAGTAGTGGACGGCCACCTCCTTGCCCCACGCCAGCGCGGCGTCGGAGTCCTCAGCCTCGATCCACACACACTCCGACCCCTCTGCGTCTAGGTCGTTGGCAAAGTCATCTGAGCTCTGGTAGCCGAAGGAAAATAGGAACAGATTTCCGACCCGCACTCGCTCTAGGAGATAGGCGGTCTCATCCTCGCCAGCGCCAGTCTCCTTCCACCGCCGCTCCAGTTCGCGTAGTCTCTCGTCGCTCATAGGGACATTTTACTTGTGTTGCGGCCCTGCGGGCCGCTCCCTTGCGGCCCTGCGGGCCGCTCCCTTGCGGCCCTGCGGGCCGCTCCCTTTGGGCGGCCCTGCGGGCCGCTCCCCCGTCC
>JAWKSZ010000125.1:0-6239 GCA_041402045.1 Planctomycetota bacterium
CCACCGACAAGCCCCGTGTGACCACCTACGAGGTCCGCTTCCGCGCCGAGGCCTTCGACACCAGCAAGCCGCTGGTGGTCGAGTGGGACGGCGGCTCGAGCAAGAAGGCCTACGACGTCAACGCGCCGCAGTCGCCGGTGCGCCTGATCGACCTCGGCGAGCAAGAGTTCAAGCTCAGCTTCAAGGAGGAGGCCGCCCTGCGTTGCCGCGGGCCGGACCTCTTGGCCAAGGGCGAGGACACCTACCGCTTCCGTCGGCGCCTGTTCCAGCTCAAGCAGAAGCAGGGCAACCAGGACATCGACCTCGACGTCCTGGACGAGGAGGCCACCGTCGAGACCCCGCCGGTGATCCTCTACGAGGTCAAGGGCTTCAGCGGCAACGTGAGCCTCCTGCTCTGCCAGCTCCTGCGGGAGAACCGCCCGCTGGACGAGACCGCGAACCCCCGCTTCGCCTCGTTCCGCATGCGGCAGACCCACGTGTGGCTCGACGCGACGATCGGCGGCGGCGGGTTCAAGCGCAAGATCCGCGCGGTGTGGACCCAGGAGGCCAACGGCCCCGCGAGCAGCGTCACCGTGAGCGTGCCCGGGATCGGGGAATACAGCGTCGGCGGGGACGCGGAGACCGACGGCTACAGCCTGACCGCGACCTACGACGAGAACGCGGACCAGGTCGTGCTCGAGTTCATGCTCGAGGTGGCCGCGGACAAGACCGTCCCCGACACGGTGGAGTTCAAGTTCTCCATCGACGGCGACGACTACAGCGAGCCGGTGCGCACCAGCCCGGACGAGGACAAGTAGCCGGGCGCCCCGCGCCCGGCCCACACCACTCCAGACAGGACGCTCTCGACATGGCCCAAGACGCCGAAGCCCTCCTCGCGAAGTACGACGACCTGAACCGGATCTCGAGCGACCTCTCCGAGCTGGGTCGCGCGATCGAGACCACCCGCGCCTACCGCGCTCCCTTCAACTGGGAGCAGTTCCGCCAGCAGCTCGATCAGCAGGCGGAGCAGATCCGCGAGCGGCGCTTCCGGCTGGCCTTCGCGGGCGGCTTCAGCGTGGGCAAGAGCTACCTGGTCAACGCGTTCCTCGGCAAGCGCGGGCTCTTGCCCAGCTACAACCGCCCGACCACCGGTGTGGTGTGCGCGCTGCGCCGCGGGCGGCGCTCGGTGATGCAGGTCACCTACTGGACCCGCACCGAGTCCGACGAAATGCAGCGCTTCTACATGAACGAGATCGGGATCCCCCGCTCCGTTCCCGTGGCCGAGGGCCGGCAGGCGGCGCAGGACCTGCGCAACAGCCTGCCCCCGGAGAAGCGCCGGGTGATCGACGACTACGAGAACTTCTGCCGGGCCCACGAGCGCTTCGCGAGCAAGCTGGGCCAGTCGGAGGACGTGGACGTCAAGGAGGTAGCCCTCGAGCACCGCCACGACCCCTCGGTCAAGGACTACCCGCACCTCAACTACATCATCAAGGTCGACGAGACCCAGGGCGAGCCGAACCAGGACCTGCTGCGCACGATCAAGCAGGTCGTGCTCTACGTCGACTCGCCCTACCTCACCGAGAGCGTGGAGATCGTCGACCTCCCGGGCGCCGGCGCCACGGACCCGATCGACGGCTTCATCCAGCGCTACTTCCTCCAGCGCACCGACGGCGTGGTGGTCACGACCACCGCTCAGGCGCCCTTCGGCGAGGAGGAAGGCGCCGTCGTCGACATCCTCAAGGACAACCACGACTCGCTCAAAGGCCGCGTGTTCGTGTGCGTGACCATGTTCGACCGCCTGGGCTTCGGCACCGAGCGCCAGCCCGAGCGCCTGGACTCCGAGTATCGCTCCCTGCGCCTGAAGCTGAAGAACATGGGCCTCGGCGACGCGCCGTTCTTCTACATGGCGAGCACGTTCGCCCTGCTCGCCGAGCGCGAGAAGCGCGGCGAGAAGCTCTCCGACGACGAGCTGCGGGACCTCGAGCGCGAGCGCGCCTGGAACGTCGAGTCGACCAAGAACGCGGAGCTCGATCAGCTCCTGCGCTTCTACCTCGAGGACGGCGGCATGCCCGAGGTGCGCCGGGTCCTGCTCGATCAGTTCCGCTCCTCCATGATCCGGCTCAAGATCCACGGGATCGCCAAGGCCCTGGGTCACCTCTCCAGCCAGCTCGGCGGCTCCTACCGCAAGCGCTGGGAGAACGCCGCCGGCGAGCAGTCCAAGCAGGGCGCGCGGCGCATCGCCCACGCGATCCGCTTCCTCAACACCTCCGCGGACAACTTCGTCAAGCGCTCCCAGCGCTTCCGCCGCGAGAACGTCCAGAAGCAGAACTTCGAGGACACCTTCGAGACGGTCCTGACCCGGGTCGGCGAGCGCATCGACGCCTACATGGAGCTCTGCACCGAGGAGTCCTTGCGTCACCTCCACGACGGCCTCGGCGGCGGCCGCGAGCCGGTCGAGCTCCTCAGCCGCTACCGCGAGGCCGTCGAGCGGGACATCCTCAACGACTTCTACGAGCTGGTCTGGGACCGCATGCCGCGCCCCACCTTCGACCGCGCCGACGACGACGACTTCGGCCTCGAGGTCGAGCCCGAGGCTCGCTCCGTGCCCGAGCTCAGCCCCGAGTCCCGCGGCCTCCTCCGCCGCCACATTCGCGACAAGTACTACGAGGCGATCGAGTTCTCCGAGCTCACCGGCCTGATCCAGGGCCTGCTCCCCCACAACCAGGACGAGCAGCAGATCTTCCAGCGCGTCTTCGGCGAGCTGGACCTGGCCCTCGAGATCACGACCCGCAACTTCCTCATGCGCGAGACCCTCGAGCTCAGCGACTCCCGCGAGATCGACGACCTCGCCAAGGGCTGCGTCCAATACCCCGACTGGGCCAAGCGCTACGCCCGCGACTACGCCTCCGCCCTCAAGGTCCGCCTCAAGAAGTACTGCCTCAGCCTGCGCACCTACCTCTGGAACCTCTACTACCTGCACCTCGAGGAGGCCGAGGCTCGCCTGCACGAGTTCCTCGCCTCGGACGAGCTCATGGGCCTGGTCACCGTCAACCTCGACGACATTTCGCTGCCCTCCCAGACCGGTCGCTTCGGCTCCCCCGCCAAGCTCCTCCAGCACTTCGAAGCCTGGAAGGCCATCGACGCCGCGATCACGACCCTCGACCGCGAGGTCGCGAACTAGCTGACGGCCCGTTGAAACGCGCTGCGGCGGTCTACCGCTCGTCCAGCGCACGCGGCCCGCGGTTCGGCGTCCAAAGTCGGAGCGCGGTCACCCGGGCAAGCCGGTGCTGGCCCCAACGGACTCCGCGTGCCACGCTTTGAGCATGCAGCGGATCGGCCGCTACGAGGTGCGCGAAGAGCTAGGGCGCGGCGGCGCGGGGGCCGTGTTCCGCGCCTGGGACCCGGTGGGCAACACCTGGGTCGCGATCAAGCTCCTCCTCGCAGCCCACGACGAGCGCGCCATTCGACGCTTCCAACGGGAGGTGCGCACCCTGGTGAACCTGCGCCACCCCAACGTCACGCCCGTGCGGGACTGGGGCGACGCGCAAGGCCGCCCCTTCCTGGTCATGGACCTGATCGAGGGACAGACCCTCGAGGAGCGGGTCAACGACCAGGGGCCCTGCTCCGACGCACAGGCGGCCGAGATCGGGATCGCCCTGGCGGAGGCCCTGGCGGCCGCCCATGGCCAGGGCGTCCTGCACCGGGACGTGAAACCCTCGAACGTGCTCATGCGCGGCGACACGAACCCCGTGCTCACCGACTTCGGCCTGGCCAAGGACGTCGCCCTCGACGCCAGCCAGCTCACCGTCGAGGGCGGCTTCATGGGGACCCTCGGCTTCGCCGCCCCCGAGCAGGCCCGGGGGCAGAGCGAGCTCCTCGGCCCAGCGACCGACGTCTATGGCCTGGGGGCGACCCTGTATTACGCCCTGTGTGGCCAGGCGCCGCTCGAGGGCACGTCGGTGATCGAGCTCCTGGCCAGCATGGACCGCCCCCCCACCCCCCTGCGCTCGGTGCGCAGCGAGGTGGACGAGGGCCTGGCCGAGGTCGTACACCGCTGCCTCCAGACCGAACCGGGCGCCCGCTACACCGACTGCTCCCTCGTGGCGCGCGACCTGGGCCGCTTCCTCGAGGGGACCTTGGCGGGGCCGAAGAAAGCCAGCAAGCCGCCCCTAGGGCTGGCCCTCAGCCTGACCCTCACCGCGGCGGCCGCCGTCGGCCTCGGGCTCTACCTCCGCCAGCACGCGTCGGCGCCCGAGCGTGGCGTGTCCGAGGGTCCCGCGGTGGGCGAGGACGGGCCCGCAGATCCCCCGGCGGAGGACCCCCTCGATCTGCGGCTGAAGAGCGCGCGCGCCGCCCTGGAGCGCGGCCACTGGGAGGCTGCGCTCCACGAGAGCGAGAGCGCCCTCGCCGTCGAGCCTGAGCACCCGGACGCGCTCCACGCGCGCTGGAAGGCGCTCCTCGGCCTCCAGGATCCCCGCGCCTTCGAGGCAGCCCAGCGGGCGGTGGCTCGCGAGCCCCGCGCCGACGTGTGCCTGCAGCTCGCCGCCGACTGGCTGCAGCAGGGTGACGACGCCGAGGCCGAGCGCGTGATCCGGCTGGGCCTCGAGGCCGCCCCCCAGCACGCGGGTCTGCTGGAGGAATACGGCCTGTTCCTCCACGTGCGGGGGCGCAACGCGGAGGCCGTCGACGTGCTCCGCCGCGCGCGAGCGCTGCAGCCCACCTACGCGACCACCCTGACCCTGGGGGCCGCGCTCTACGCCTGCGAGCAGAACGTCGAGGCGCTGGAGGCCTTCGACGCGGCCTTGAAGCTGCAGCCAGATTCGGTGCAGGCGCTGTGTCTGCGGGGCTCCGTGCTGACGGCGTCGTCTCGCTTCGAGGACGCGCTCGCGCCCCTGCTCCGCGCCTGGGGGCTCTCGGAGGGCGAGTACGGCCCGGTGGTGCTCCCCCTGGTCCGGGCCCTGCGCGAGACACAGCGCCACCAGGAGGCGCTCGCGGTCGCCAACCGCGCGCTGGCCCTCGAGCCGCAGAACGTGAGCTTCCTGGTCGCGCACTCCCAGGTCGTCGGCTTGCTCGGACGCGAGGAGGACGAGCTCGCGGACCTGGACGCGATCCTGGCCCTCGAGCCCAATCACAGCGCCTCCCTGCACAACCGCGCGATCCTGCGCTTCGAGCGCAAGCGCTACGAGGAGGCCTACGCGGATTCGGCGCGCGTCGTCGAGCTCGAGCCCGAGTGGGCCGACGCCTGGACCCAGCTCGGCGCCGCGGCCTTCGTGCTCGGGCGGCAAGAGCAAGCCCGCGACGCCTACGGGAAGGCGATCGAGCTCGACCCCGAGCGCGCGCTGCTGCGCGTCGGCCGCGCCCAGGCAGCCCAGCGCCTGCTGGAGTTCCAGACGGCGATCGACGACTACCTGTGGGTCCTCGAGCGCCAGCCCGACTACCACGCGATTCGGCAGAAGCTCGGCGAGGCCTACGCCCAGGCGGGGCGCTTCGCGGAGGCCCGGCAGGCGCTGGAGCAGGTGCTGCGCGAGGCCGAGGCCGACTCCCAGGATCACGACTTCGCCGAGCTCACCTGGAAGAAGTACCGCGCGGAGCTCGAGGCAGCCGGCTCCCGCGAGTGAACCTGGCCGATCCCGGCCCCGCGTGCCAACCTCGAAGTCTATGCAGCGGATCGACCGCTACGAGGTGCGCAAGGAACTCGGGCGCGGGGGCGCCGGCGCCGTGTTCGAGGCCTGGGACCCCGCCGCGCGCGAGGCGGTGGCGATCAAGCTCCTGCTGGTCAACGACCCGCGCCACGTCCAGCGCTTCCGCCGCGAGGCGCGGATCCTCGAGCACCTCGACCACCCGCACGTGATCCCCGTCCGCGCCTGGGGCGAGGACCGCGGCAAGCCCTACCTGGTCATGGACCTGATCCAGGGGCAGACCCTCGAGGACCGGATCGCGGAGCAGGGCCCGCTGCCGCCCACTCGGGCCGCCGAGCTCGGCCTGGCCCTGGCCCAGGCCCTGGAGTGCGCCCACGGTCAGGGGATCCTGCACCGGGACGTGAAGCCCTCCAACGTCCTCCTGCGACTGGACGGGGTCCCGGTGCTCACCGACTTCGGCCTGGCCAAGGAGGTCGCCCTCGACGCGACCCAGCTCTCCGTCGAGGGCGGCTTCATGGGGACCCTGGGCTACGTCGCCCCCGAGCAGGCCATGGGGCGCTCGGCCGAGATCGGCCCCGCCACCGACGTCTACGGCCTCGGCGCGACGCTGTATCACGCGCT
>JAWKSZ010000126.1:0-6196 GCA_041402045.1 Planctomycetota bacterium
CGAGCAGCTCGCCGTCCAGCGTCGCGCAGTTGACCGCCACGAACCCGCGCCGGCGCCGGGGCGAGAGCGCGTGGATCGCGCGGGCGAAGAGCTCCTTGCCGGTGCCGGTCTCGCCGCGCAGGAGCACGGCGCAGTCGGCCTGGGCCACGCGCTCCACCTGGCCCAGGAGCCGCTTGAGCGGGGCGCTCGTGCCCACGAGGTCCACGTGGGGCACGACGACCTGCGCCGCCGGGACCTCCTCGGGGAGGTCGCTCGGCTGGAGCACGATCGTCGACGCGCGGCGCTCGCCGCCGGACTCGGCCTGAACCCGGCACTCCACGTCGCCGAAGCGCACGCGGTCGCCGTCCTGGAGCAGGGTCGAGGCGCAGGGCACGCCGTTGACCGCGACGCCGTTGGTGCTCTCGAGGTCGACCAGCTCCAGCCCGCGCTCGCCGGGCACCAACCGCGCGTGGCGGCGCGAGACGCCGTCGGCGTCGATCCGCACCTGGGCCGTGGGGTCGCGGCCCACGATCAGCTCGCCGGCGGGCAGCAGGTAGCGGGTGCCGCGGTTGTAGCCGCGCTCCACCCACAAGGACCAGCCCAGCGTCACGCGCGCCCTCCGCTCAGTAGGTCCGGCGGCGCGCCAGGCAGTAGGCGACCTGCACCAGGTGCATGCCGGACTTCACCGGGAAGCGCGGCATGGCGAAGGGGTCGCTCTGGGCGGTGTAGGTCCCGCCGCCGCCCACGATCGCGGCGGTGCTGAAGCCGGCCAGGCGCGCGGCCTTCATGGCGTCGGCGTCGGGCTCGGTCAGCGGGAGCGCCAGGTGCTCGACCGGCGCGTCGCCCAGCTCGTCGAGCTCGGCGCGCAGGGTCTTGAGCGCGTCGGCGAGCTCGCTGGTCGAGGCGCCGGGGAGCTCGCCGGTGAGCAGGCCGAGCTGGACCCCGTTCTCGCAGAGCTCGATCAACTGCTCGGTCTTGAGGATCGGCTCCGGGCGCCCGTCCTGGAGCACGAGCTCGGTCTGCCCCAGGATCGCCGCCGGGAAGTAGAGGGTCACCGGGAGCATGTCGTAGCGATACAGCACGGGGAACGCGGAGAGGTAGAACGCCTCGCCGGGTCCGTCGAAGGTGATCACCACCGGCTTGCTCGCCAGGAACGCCTTGTCTCCGCGCTTGGCCGTCGCCTCGGCCACGGTCACCGGGCGGAACCCGCGGCGGGCAATGTGCCGGATCTGGGCCTCGAACTGGCTCAGCGGCACGCGCACCTCGTTCAACACCGACCCCGGCCGGGGCGGCCCCACGAGGTAGTAGCGGAACACCGGGACCCCGGCGTAGCCCGGGTGCCGGGTGAGCTGCCGCAGGGTGTAGCCCGCCGCGCCGGCGACGCCGGCGCCGGCCACTGCCCCGAGCCCTGCCAACAGCGCCAGGCTCACAGGATCCGGTCCAGCGCGTCGCGCACGGCCGCCGCGTCCTGGGGGTCGACCGGGCGCAGCGCCTTGGCCGCGCCGCGCCAGGCGTCGGGCAGCTCGGGGTGGACCTCGCCCGGGAGCTCGCCCCCAGCGGTCGGGAGCCCGGGTCCGAGGACGAGGTCGGCGCCGCCGCTGCGCGCGGGCGCGGGCTCAGCGCTGAGCAGCACGCGCACCTCGCACGGGGGCCAGGCGGGCTGGCTCGAGCCGTCGTCGATCCACAGCGCGACCTCCCGGGGCGCGTCCGCGATCTCCGGCGCCCAGCCCAGGCTAGCGACGAGCTCGGCGCGGCGCGAGGCGTCGCCGAGCACCGCGCCCGCGAGCTCGCGCAGCGGGCGCTCGACCAGCCCGCGCCGGCAGCGGCTGAGGTGGAACCCGCGGTCGTAGTAGCGCCAGTTGGGGCTCTGGCGGCGCTTGCCGAGGAAGGTCTTGTCGGCCGGGTGCCAGAGGTGCAGCCCGTTGGCCTGCCCGATCACGGAGCCGACCTTGGCGCCCTGCATGACCAGGCGCCGGCGGAGGTCTTCGTCCTCCTGCCCCCAGCCCTCGTAGCGCTCGTCGAGGCCGTTGACCCCGCGGAACAGCGCCAGGGGCACCGAGCAGTTGCAGGTCATGAGCGCCGGGCGCTCGGGCTTGAGCCCGCTGGCGCGGTAGAAGCGGTTCTTCCAGCGCAGCTTGGTCAGCCGCCGCCGCTCGGCGGGGGGCACGAGGGCGTAGGCGCTCCGGTCCTCGATCGCGGCGACGCCGATCGTGGCCGCCTGCTCCTCGCTCGTGAGGTAGCGCTCGCCGGCGAAGAACCAGCCCTCGCGCTGCGCGCGGCGGTGCACCTCGAGGAAGTCGGGGAAGGCGACCACGTCGCCGTCGACGAACACCAGGGTCTCGCCCTGGGCGCGGCGGGCGCCGTTGTTGCGCGAGCGCGCGGCGCGGAAGCCGGCGTCCTCCTGCCACACGTGGTGCACGGGGAAGGGCGCGTCCGCGGCGAAGCCCTCGACCACGGCGGCGGTCTCGGGGCCCGAGCCGTCGTCGCACACCAGGACCTCGAAGTCCTGGAACGCCTGCTGGCGCAGCCCGGCCAGGCTGCGCTCGAGGTCTCGGGGCTTGTTGTAGGTGGTGAGGATCACGCTCAGCGCGGGCACCGCTCGAGTCCTCTCAAGGCAAGGCGAGCCGGGGCGGGCGCTGAGCGCCCGCCCGCGGGCCGGCCTAGCGGGTCAGCCCGCCGAGGCCGAGCTCGTGCTTGCTGGTGATGATCTTGTCGACGAGGCCGTAGTCGCGGGCCTCCTCGGCGCTCAGCCAGAAGTCGCGCTTGGCCTTGTCCTGGACGTTGGCCGCCTTGTGCCCGCAGCGCTCGGCGATGATGTCGAAGTACATCTGGCGCAGCGCCTTCATGTTCTCGGCCTTGATCTCGATGTCCGAGGCCGTGCCCTGCGCCCCGCCCGAGGGCTGGTGGATCATGAAGCGCGAGCTGGGGAAGGTGAAGCGGCGGTCCTTGTCCTTGGGGCTGAGCAGGATCACGATCCCCGCGCTGGCGCAGAGCCCGTTGACCAGGGTGTAGACCGGGCACGAGGTCGCAGCGAGGGTGTCGTAGATCCCGAGCCCGGTGTAGGCCTCGCCGCCCGGCGAGTTGATCGTGACGAGGATCGGCGCCTCGGGGTTCTCGGCCTCCATGAAGGTCACCAGCCGGGTGATCTCCCCGGCCATGGTGGAGTTCACGTCCTCCGAGATCACGATCGTGCGGCTCTTGAGGATCAGGTCGAGCTCGCGGTCGTTCACGTTGCCCTCCGTGGCTAGTGGTGGCCCCGAGTGTATCGGATTGGGGAGGGTGCGCCACGTCCATGGGGACGCGCGAGAGGGTCACGGGGTCGCCCTGGAACGGGGCGCGCCACGACGCCTGAGCGCGGGCGGGGGTAAACCCCGCCCCTACCCCCGACTCCCCGAGCGGCCTGAACCACGGGAGGGGCGCCCTCGCCTCACTTCGTCGGGGGGTCGAGCTCCTGGGCGACGCGACCCGCGGCGATCCGCGCGGTGTGGTTGCGGCAGCCGTACGCCGCGCAGCCGGCGTTCTCCTCGAAGCAGGCCGGGTGGTGCGGGGTCCCGCAGGCGTCGCAGCGCACCAGCGCCCGGGCGCGGTCGATCAGGTCCCGGCAGAAGGGGCAAATGATCGCGCCCCCGGTCTCGGTGACCCGGGTCGGGAGCTCCTCCAGCCAGCGCGCGATCTCGTCCAGGGGCGCGAGCACGCGCAGGATCCGTCCGGGGTCAGGGCGGTCGCGCTCCCAGGGCAGGTCCAGGCGCACCCAGCCCCCGCCGCCGCTCGCGCGGAAGGCGTGCTCCCGCACGAACAGGTCCTTGAGCGCGCGGCTCACGCTGTCCCCCGGGTACTGCCCGCGGATCTTGACCCGTCCCAGGACCCAGCTCAGGGGCCACGCCCGGCGGCGGGCGACGAAGGTCGGCCCGGTGCGCACCCGGACCCCGACCCGAGCCCAGGTCGCCTGGCAGCCCCGGGGGAAGCGCACCTCGACGTCGCGCCCCCCGGTGCGCCCCGAGACGCCCGGGGAGCGGAACCAGGGGTCGACCCGCGCCCCGTCGTCGAGGTGCCGGGTCAAGGCGTGGCGCGCGGCCTCGAACAGGGCGCGGCGTTCGCTCTTGAGCAGCTTGGGGACGGGGGCGCTCACGGCTCCACTGTAGCGCCTCCCTCGGTCGAGGGATTCTTCCCGTCTCCAGGACGCTCGGCCTGTTCGCGTCGAGAGCGGCTCTACCCGCGCAGCTTGTCCATGACGCGCTTGAACCCGGGGAGCGCGGCCTGGATCGTCTCGGTGGGCACCGCGTAGCTCAGGCGCACGTGGCCCGGGCAGTCGAAGCCGGTGCCCGGAACGACCAGGATCCGCTCCTCGAGCAGCGCCTGCACGAAGGCCACGTCGTCCTCGAGGGGCGAGCGCGGGAACAGGTAGAACGCGCCCTCGGGGGTCACGCACTCCATGCCCGCGGCGCGCAGGCCGTCGAGGAACACCCGCCGCCGCTCGGCGTAGACCTCGAGGTCGACGGTGACCTCCTCCAGCCGCGCGATCACGCGCTGCATGAGCGCGGGGGCGTTGACGAAGCCCAGGGTCCGGTTCACGAACACCGCCGCGGCCAGGAGCCCTTCGCGGTCGGGGTGCTCGGGGTGCACGGCGACGTAGCCGATCCGCTCCCCGGCCAGGCCCAAGTCCTTGGAGAAGCTGGTGGCGACCGCGCTCCGGGGCGAGACCTCGAGCACGCTCGGGACCTCGTGCCCGTCGTAGACGATCTGGCGGTAGGGCTCGTCGGAGACCAGCGTGGCTTCGGGGGCCAGGCGCTGCACCAGCGCGCCGAGCTCCCGCAGGGTGTCTCGCGAGTAGACGCGCCCGGTGGGGTTGTTGGGCGAGTTCACGAGCACGATCCGCACGTTGGGGTTCAGCGCGCGCTCGAAGGCCTCGAGGTCGAGGTCGAAGTCCGCCGTGGTGGGCACGGTGGTCATGACCCCGCCGTGGTTGTCCACGTAGAAGCGGTACTCGGGGAAGTAGGGGGTCGGGACCAGGACCTCGTTGCCCGGGTCGAGGGTCGCCTTGAGCATGACGTTCAACGCGCCGGCGGCGCCCACGGTCATGATCACGCCCGTGGCGCCGGGGTCGACGCCTTGCTGCTTGGCCACCCGCGCCGCGACCTGGGCCCGGGTCTCGGGGAAGCCCGCGTTGGGCATGTAGCGGTGGCTGCCCGGGATCTCGGCGGCCACCGCCTGCAGCGCGCGGCTGAAGGCCGGGGGCGGCGGGAGGTCCGGGTTGCCCAGGCTGAAGTCGAACACGTTCTCCGCGCCGTGTTCGCGCTTGAGGGCGGCCCCCTGCTCGAACATGCGTCGGATCCACGAGGCCGACTTCATGTATTCCGCGACCCGTGCCGAGATCGCCATGGCCCACGCCCCCTCACCGGCGGACAGGAGACCACACGGGCCCCCGGGACGCCAGGTCGGGAGCCCGGGAGCGGGTTGGCGCCCGGCGTTCGAGCAGCGCTGAGTCAACGAACCTCCGCTGTCCCTTCCGGTTCCCACACCGCAGGGACATCCTGGCGGGGTGCAGCGCTGGCCCCTCTCCCTCCTGGTGACCCTCGCCCTCGGCCTCCTGGCTGCGGGCTGCAACGAGAACCAGCACTACCCGACCGCCTCGGGCACCTCGGGGGCCGCGGACAACAACCCGGGGGACACGGCCCAGGCCCTGCCCCCGAGCTTCGCCGTCGAGCTCAGGGTCTCGGACGAGCAGAGCCAGCCGGTCGCCGGCGCGCGGGTCGTGCTCTCGGACACCCAGACCCTGACCACCGACGGCGCCGGCCGGGCCACCCTCGCGGGGCTGGACCAGCCGGTGCTCGCGGTGGTCGAGGCCGCCGGGTTCTTCTCCGAACCGGTAGCGCTCGGGCGCGGCGACGTGGCCCAGGTCGTGAGCCTGCAGCTCCTGCGCGACCAGGGGCCCAACGGGCGCCGCCGGGTGTGCATGCACTTCGGCGGCGACAGCATGCTCGGGCGGCGCTACACCGACCCCGACGAAGAGGGTCTGGTCCGGGTCAGCCAGTCCGACGGCGGGGCCCAGGCGCGGCGCGTGGTCGAGGCCCTGGCGCCCCTGTTCAAGGCCGCCGACGTGCGCGCGCTGAACTTCGAGTCGCTGGTCGCCGAGCTGCCCCAGTCCCTGGCCTACCCGCGCAAGCGCTTCCTGATCCAGTCCCCGACCGCGACCGCGATCCCGGCGCTGCAGGAGCTG
>JAWKSZ010000127.1:0-6104 GCA_041402045.1 Planctomycetota bacterium
CCGACGGGCTGCCACGCTCTCGTTTACAATCGCGGGCCATGGCCGACCGGCAGACACGCAATCGGGTGCTCTCCCTCGTGAGCCTGGGGGTGATTGGCCTCCTGTCCACCGTGTTCCTGGGCGCGTTCTTCTACAAGGCGCGCAAGAAGGTCGACAGCAAGCTCTACGCCTCGCCGCGCAAGACCCTCTACGCCTTGTGGTCGGTGAACGAGCGCTACAAGCGCCGGGACTACGACAAGGACGGAAAGCCGGACTACGCGACCTCCCTCCAGGAGCTGCAGGCAGCGCAGTGCGTGCAGGACGACCTGGTGGACGGGGTCGTGGTCGGCTACCGCTACGCCATGGAGCCCCTGGGGCCGACCGGCTACGTCGTCACCGCGACCCCGGCCGAGGTCACGAGCCAGGCGCTCTTCTATCGCATGACCCACGACGGTCGGATCCTGGCCGAGTTCGGCCAGCCCGCGACCGAGGGCAGCGACCTCTACTGGGACCGGCGCTACAAGTTCCAGTGGCAGCACGCCTGGCCCCCGGGCGAAGACGGTCAGAACTGAGGAGCGCCCCCGGGGGCGGAACCCACGGCGATTCGTGCGGGGTCCCTGCTCGTGTGTAGACTCGAAGCGGCGGGACGGGGTCCGGATACGACGACGGTGAAGGCAACGGGGCAACACGGGTCGCGGGAGCGCTCGGTGTGAGGCACTCCTGGCGCAAGGGGATACTGCCGCTCGCGGTCGGGCTCGTCCTCGGCCTCGCGGCGCTCGTGTTCGCCCACCTGGCGGGGCTCGCGCCCGAGGCCTGGGCAGCCACCGAGTTCTACGAGGTCGGGCCCCTGGCCCCCGAGCGCTCCCCGGCCCAGGGGTTCAGCCTGTTCAGCCTGGCGTTCCTCGCGATCCCCCTCGCCCCCTTCGTCGCCGGGCGCAGCCTGCCGGTGGTCAACAGCCCCCCGCTCTACGCGGCGTCCTGGCTCCTGCTCCCGGTGGGCGCCGTGCTCTGCGCCTACGACCTGGGCTGGCTGACCCCGGCCCTGGCCGAGCGGGTCGGGGCCGCGAGCCCGGCGCGGCTGCAGCGCACCGCGTTCTTCGCCTGGCCGGCGGCGATCCTGCTCGCGACCCTCGTCCCCGGGCGCAGCAGCCGCGCCATGCTCAAGGGCGTGACCCTCGTGCTCGGGTTCGTGCTCCTCGGGGCCTGGGCCTGCTGGCTGCGCTTCGGGCCCGAGGACCTCAGCGGCGGCGCCGGGCGCTGGACCTTGCTCGCGGCCCTCGCGGTCGCCGCCGTGACGGCGTTCTGCGCCTGGCGGACCCAGGCTGGGGTCGGCGGCGCGGTGGCCGCGGCCTGCGCCTGGTGCGCGCTGGCCGGGCTCCACGCCCAGGGGTCGGGGCTGGACGGGCTGCGGGAGCTGGCCCTCGAGGGGGGCTGGGTCAGCGCCGAGCGCGCGGCGAGCTGGGGCGACTCCCCCGCGCGGCTGGGGCGCCTCGCCGCCCAGCTCTTGCCGGCGGTGTGGCTGTGCGTGCTCATGGCCGAGTGGGTCCAGACCCTGAGCCACCGCACCTCCTACGACGCGCTGACCGAGGTCCACAACAAGGCCTTCGCCGAGTCGATCGTGAACCAGACCTCGGGGGTCCAGCTCGGGCGCTCCTACGCCGTGGTCGTGCTGGATATCGACCACTTCAAGAAGGTCAACGACCGCCACGGGCACGGCGCCGGGGACGACGTGCTGCACGCGGTGGCTCAGGGCGTGCAGGCGATCGTGGGGCGGCGCGGGACCGTGTGCCGCACCGGCGGCGAGGAGATGACGATCTTCCTCCCGGGGTTCGCCAAGGACCCCGCCAAGGAGCTGGCGGAGGAGGTCCGGGCCGGGATCGAGCAGCTGCGGATCGACACCCGCAACAACAAGGGCAAGGAGCAGACCCTCAAGGTCACCCTCAGCCTGGGGATCGCGGCCAACCTCGACGACGCCGGACAGGCTGTGCACAAGACCGTGGAGGAGACCGTCGCCGCCGCGGATCAGGCGGTCTACCGCGCCAAGCGCCGCGGCCGCAACCGGGTCGTGTGAGCGCCTGAGCGCGCAACCGCTTCTCCCGGAAACGCTTCCGCGCGTCCCCCCCGTACGCTACCCTCTGCGCGCCCTGAGGAGGCCCCGTGAGCACCCACCGCATTGCCGTGACCGGCTCGGTCGCGTTCGACCACATCATGAACTTCCCCGGGAAGTTCCAGGACCACATCCTCGCGGACAAGCTGCACGTGCTGAACGTGAGCTTCCTGGTCAAGGACCTCAAGCGCCTGCGCGGCGGCTGCGCGGCGAACATCGCCTACGCCTGCGCCCTGCACGGCCTGACCAACACCCTCGTCGCCGCCGTCGGCGCCGACTTCGAGGCCTACGGCACGTGGCTCGCCAGCCACGGCGTGGGGCTCGAGGGCGTGCGCACCTTCGACGAGTTCCTCACCGCCTCGTGCTTCATCACCACCGACGGCAACAACAACCAGATCACCGGGTTCTACCCCGGCGCCATGGGCCGCGCGGGTGAGGTGACCCTCGCCAGCCTCGACGTCGAGCCGACCCTGGTCACGATCTCGCCCAACGACCCCGCCGCCATGAAGCAGCTCCCCCAGGAGTGCCGCGAGCGCGGGGTGGCCTACCTCTACGATCCGGGGCAGCAGGTGATCGCGCTCAGCGGCGAGGACCTGCTCGACGGCGTGACCGGCGCCGAGATCGTGGTCTGCAACGACTACGAGGCGGCCGTGATCTGCGAGAAGACGAAGCTCAGCGAGGACGCGCTCCTCGAGCGCTGCAAGGCGCTGGTGGTGACCCTCGGCGAGCGCGGCTCGCGGATCTCCCTCGCCAGCGGCGAGCGCTACGAGATCCCCGCCGCTCCGGTGAGCGAGGTGCTCGACCCGACCGGCGCCGGCGACGCCTTCCGCGGCGGCCTGGTCAAGGGCCTCGTGCACAACTACGGCTGGGAGACCGCCGCGCGGGTGGGCGCCCTGACCGCGACCTACTGCGTCGAGTCCCGCGGGACCAGCACCTACCACTTCACCCCGGACGCCTTCGCCGAGCGCTTCGAGCGCGTGTTCGGCGAGCTGCCCGCCGCGGTCTGAGCCCGGCTCAGGAACTCAGGAGGGCCCGCCCGTGTGGGACACGATCGTCTCGCTGATCGCGATCGCCATCGTCGTGCTTGTGTTCTACAAGCTCCCGGATAACGACGAGGATTGGCTCGACCCCGCCGAGGGAGGCGCTGCGCCCGACGGCGCAGCGAAGGCTGCGGCGGAGAAGCTGGCCGACGCCACCACGCCGGCGTCGTCCACGACCCCCGCTCCCGCCCCTGCGGAAGAGCAGGCCGCGGACGAGGCTGCGGCCAAGGAGCAGGCTGCGGACGAGTCCCCGGCGGACGAGCAGGCTGCGGACGACGAGTCCCCCGCGGACGAGGACAAGCCCGCGTCCTAGCGAGACCCTGGCGCAGCGTGGGCGGGCAGATGCTGTTCACCGCCGAGGCGCCGAGACCGCAAAGGGCACGCAGAGGCCGCAGGTCGACACGCTTCCTCGGTAGGAGTCGGTCGACCCACTCCATGATGCCTGCGGACCTTGGTCGGCCCACTCGTGCTGAGGTCCTGGGACTCAATTGGAGTAGGTCGACCCACTCGTGCTGGGGTCCTGGGACTCAATTGGAGGTGGTCGACCCACTCGTGCTGGGGTCCTGGGACTCAATTGGAGGTGGTCGACCCACTCATGCTGGGGTCCTGGGACTCGGTCGGAGTAGGTCGACCCACTCGTGCTCGGGTCTTGGGACTCGGTCGGAGGGGGTCGACCCACTCGTGCTCGGGTCTTGGGACTCGGTCGGAGGTGGTCGACCCACTCGGGCTCGGGTCTTGGGACTCTGTCGGAGGGGGTCGACCTACTCCTCCTCGGGTCTTGGGACTCGGTCGGAGGGGGTCGACCTACGTCCGCTAGCCTCCAAGAACGACTTAGGGCGAACCTGCGTGAGCGCGGAGCTCTCAGCCACCCGCCGGAGCGCCTCGGGCGGCGCGGAGCCTCTGCGTAACCTCTGCGCTCTCGGCGCCTCGGCGGTTCAAGAGCATCGGCCCGCCTTCGATCGCCGGGGCCTCGTCACCACGCCCGGCCTGTGGGACCCACCCCTGAAACGGTTGGGCAGATCTTGCCCAACGAGCTCCGCGACCTCACGCACGCCCTCCGTAACCCCCGCTGCGCCGGCCACCCGCGAGGAACGGCGCGTGAGTCTAGGCCCCTCGTGAAGGAGGCGCTCATGACGCGCAGGACACGGTGGATCGGGGCGGTGGTCGCGGCGGTAGCGGCGGCGGGGTGTTCGAGCGACGGAGGCCGCGCGGCCTACACGTCGGTGGGGCTCGGGGGATCGGTCACGAGCGGCGGCTCGTTGCTCGAGGGCCGCGACGGCCACGCGGTGGCCGCCCTCGACTCGGGGCTCTTGCTCGTGGTGGGCGGGCGCACCGAGAGCGCGGCGGCCAGCGCGACCCTCGAGCGCTACGACCCCCAGCAAGGCTGGAGCGACCCGCTGGTGGCGCGCCTCGACACGGCGCGGGTCGGACACCAGGCCGTGCGTCTGCCCGACGGCCGGGTGTGGATCCTGGGCGGCGCCGACGCCCAGGGACACCCCCTCGACTCCACCGAGCTGTTCGACCCCCGGACCGAGACCCTCAGCGCGGGGCCCCTGCTCCAGACGCCGCGAGCCTTCGACGCGGCGGCGATCGAGTCCACGACCCTCGTGCTCGCGGGCGGCACGAGCGCCAGCGTCGAGGTGTGGGACCTGGCGGGCCTCGCCCCGATCAGCAGCGCCCCCCTCACCCTGCCCCGCGCGCCGCTGCGGGCCAGCTTGGCCCGCTTGGGCGCCGGCTGGATCCTGGCCGGCGGCCGGGACGAGCGCGGTGAGGAGGTCCCGGCGCTGTGGATCGACCTCGTCGCCGGGCAGGCGGAGGTCGCCCTCGAGCCCCTCGTGACCCGCGCGCCCGCGGTCGCGCTGCCCGATGGCAGCCACACGTTCCTGGTCGCGGGGCGCCTCGAGCGTCCCAGCCCGGCCTTCCAGCGCGTGCTGCCCGGGGAGTTCGAGCCGGTGTTCGACGACCGCTACCGGGTGCTCGAGGTCCGGGACTACCCCAGCGTGGTGGCCACCGACGACGGCGTGCTCGTGGTGGGCGGCGTGGCGGTCGCCGGGCCGGCGCAGCCCCTCGACCGCGTGGAGTGGGTGGGGCCCGAGGGCAGCCGCGCGGTGGACGCCCTGATCGTGGCTCGCCGGGACGCCGTGCTCACGCCCCTCGCCGACGGTCGGATCGTGATCAGCGGCGGGAGCGGCGTGGGCGGCCGGCCGGTGAGCGTGGTCGAGGTCTTCGCCCCCGGCGGCGCGCCCGGCGCCGATCGCTACGCGGCGGCCAGTCGGCGCGCGGCGGTCGAGGCCCAGCGCCAGCGCGATCTGGCGCAGGCCCAGGCCGAGGTCCAGCGTCTGCAGCAGGACCTGGCCCAGACCCAGGCGCGGCTGAGTCAGGTCCAGGCCGACGTCGCCGCCAAGGACGCCCAGGTCCAGAGCCTGAGCGCGCAGGCCACCCAGCTCGGGCAGCAGCTCGCCCAGCTCCAGCAGCAGGCGCAGGCGGCCGCGGGTCAGAACTCGAACCTGCAGTCGCAGATCGCGGACCTCTCGTTCCGCCTGGGCAGCGCGAACCGCCAGCGGGACATGGCGATCCGCGAGCGCGACGACGCCCGGGCGCAGCAGGCGCTGCTCGCCAAGGAGGTCCAGCTCGCCCGGGATCAGGTCAAGGCCGCGGAGGACCGCGCGCGACAGGCGCAGGAGGCCGCCGCCAGGGCGCAGGCTCAGGCCCAGGCCACGATCGCCGCGTTCACGTCCAAGAAGTAGACGGGCGAGCCAGAGTCGAGCGGGGTCGCGGCGTTCGCCGCGGCCCCGCGTCGCGCGTGTGCCCTGCTCGTAAGGCTGTTGGCAAACCGCGTTCACCCTCTAAGCCGGAAGAAGAAGGGAACCGCCAAGGCCGCCAAGTGCGCCAAGGCTCCGCCCTATCGGCCCCTCCTCCTGGTGCTGCACTTCAGAAGTGGCGGGTGATCTCGCGTGCCCGCGGGGCCCCGGGCGGGG
>JAWKSZ010000128.1:0-5378 GCA_041402045.1 Planctomycetota bacterium
CAGGAACCGGAACGTGCCGAGCGGAGGGAACGCCTCGTCCTCGGGGGGCGCGACGGAGATGAAGGTCACCGGCCCGCGCCCGCCTGCTGCTTGAGCGTTGACCCACTCCGGGAGCTCCGCGAGGGCGGGGGCCTCGGCGGCGGCGAGGTCGTGGCCCAGGTCGTCGAGGCCGGGGTCCTGGAGGCCGCAAGCGACGTAGTGATCCCAGGCGGCGTCGCCCTGGCCGCCGCGCAGGTAGGCCTGGGCCAGGCGCAGCTCCGTCTCAGGGGACGGGTCGTTCCGGAAGGCGCGCTCGCGTTCGAGGAGCTCCTGGTCCATGGAGGTCAGCCTAGCCGGGCGGACGGGGCGTCGCCTCGGGCGAAACCCCGCCGGTGGGCGGCGAGGGGCTGAACGCGGGTGTTCTGCGCATGGGACAGGCGTGTCGGATCGCCCGTGGCGAGAGACAGGGGTGGCGACGCAGAGGCCCACAAGACCCACGCCTTGGGTTTGGCGCGGGGATTGCACTGCACTCCTTCAACGCCGCAACCCCGAGCCCGGAGGTTTCATGCTCAAGACGCCCACCTTTGCCGACGTGATCGAACTCTCACAGCCCGGCCCCGACCCCTGCATTTCGCTCTACCTCCCCTTCGACCCCACGCCCCAGGGGAAGCGCAAGGCCGCGATCCGCGTGCACAACGCCGTCCGCGAGGCTCAGCAACAGCTCGAGCGCGATCAGCACGGCCTCGCCACCGCCCTCGAGGAGCTCGGGGACGACGCGATCGAGCGCGGGCACGGCCAGGGCCTGGCCCTGTTCGTCAACACCCGGCGCGCCATAGCCTTCAACGCCGCGATCCGCTTCAAGGAGCTGGAGCGCGTCGGCCAGCGCTTCGCGCTGATCCCGCTGCTCGAGGCGGTGGGGAGTCAGGCGCGCTTCCACCTGTTGGCCCTCAGCCCGAACCACGTGCAGCTCCACGAGGGCAACGCCCAGGGGCTGACCCCGGTGGCGAGCTCGATCCCCCGCAACATGGGCGAGGCGTTGGGCGAGGAGTACTTCATTCCGCACCTGGGCGCGCGGCCCCAGAGCGTGTCCCACGGGCGCACCAACCGCCACGGCCACCGGGACGACAACGAGAAGGACGTCCAGCTCATGCGCTTCATGCGCGCCGTGGAAGAGGCGGTGTGGGAAGAGCTCAAGGACTCCGACGCGCCCCTGATCCTCGCGTGCGTCGACCGCAACGCGACGGCCTTCGCCTCGGTGTGCCGCTTGGCGCACCTGATCGCGAACCACGTGAGCGGCAACGCCGACCACATGACCCTGGCCGCGCTGCACGAGCGCGCCTGGCCGCTCATGCGCGAGGTGTTCGCGGAGCGCGACCGCCAATGGGTCGCAGAGTCCGAGACCGCCCTCGGCACCGGCCGCGCCACCACGACCTGGCAGGGCCTGGCCTCGGCGGTGTGCGAGGGCCGCGTCGACACGCTGCTGATCGGCCGCGAACAGGAGGTCTGGGGTGGCTACGACGTGACCACCGGCGCGATCGAGCTCCACGACGAGCGCCGCGACGACTCGGTCGAGCTGACCGAGGCCCTGGTCCAGCTCGCGCTCCAGCGCGGCGCCTACGTGGCCTCGTTCCCCTCCGGCGAGCTCCCGCGGGAGGTCCCGCCGATCGCGCTCCTGCGCTGGGACACCCCGCTGCCCGAGGACGAGCCGGTCGAGTTCACCCCCGACGAGAAGCAGCTCCAGGCCGCGCTGCGCGGCACGTTCCCGGCGAGCGACCCCCCGGGTACCTGGGCGGCCCCGCCGCGCACGAGCTGACCGAGGTGGTAGGCTCGCCGGCATGACGATCTTCAAGAGAATCCTCGACGGCGAGATCCCCTGCCACAAGGTCTACGAGGACGAGCACGTGCTCTCCTTCCTCGACGTCAACCCGATCAGCCGCGGGCACACCCTGGTGATCCCCAAGGAACAGGCCGCGACCCTCGACGAGCTCTCGGACGAGGCCGCGGCCGCGATCGGGCGCGTGCTCCCCCGGCTGTGCCGCGCCGTCAAGCAGGCGTCGGGCGCCCCCGCGTTCAACGTCCTGCAGAACAACGGACCCAGCGCGCACCAGGCCGTGTTCCACGTGCACTTCCATATCATTCCCAAGCACCCCGACGGCTCCGGCCTCGGGGTCGGCTGGCAGCCGAAGCAGCTCGGCCAGGACGACGCGAAGACGCTGCTCGCCGCGATCCACGCCGAGCTCGACTGAACGACCCCGCGCCCCGCGACCTCGCGGGGCGCGCGCATGTACGGAGGGCTCAGTCCACGGGGAGCGCCACGAGCTCGCCCGCCGCGTCGGCGACGTAGAGCGTGGTCCCGGTCGCGGTCAAGCGCGCCGGGCCCTGGGCCTGGTGCCGCCAGCGCGGCGCGCCGTCCTCGGGGTCGAGGCACCACACCGCGCCGTCGGCGGTGGCCACGAAGGCGTAGCGCGCGACCGCCAGGTCGCTGACCGGCGCGGCGAAGGTCCGGCTGAAGCGCGCGCGGCCGCGCTCGAGCTCCACCGCGGCCACGCTCTGGCCGTCGGCCACCCACACCGTCGGCGGCGCGCCCAGGCTGTAGACCAGGGGCGCGGCCGGCGGCTGGGGGAAGCTCAAGGACCAGCGCTCCTCGTCGTGGATCAAGCGCAGGCGCCGGTCCTCGCCGAACACCGCGAACCCGAGCTCGGTCAGCAGGGGCGTCGTCGCCGCCGGGGACGGGGGCCGCGCGGAGCGCAGCACCGTGAGGTCCGAGAGCGAGAGCGCCACCAGCTCGCCGCCCTCGGTCGCGAGCACGGCGTAGCTCCCGCTGAGCTGGCCGTGGGTGAAGCCCCCCGCGTCCGGGGACGCCGGGGTCGCCTCGTAGAGCACCTCGCGGTCGCGGGTCGAGAGCACGCGCACCGTGCGCCCCCGCGCGAGGACCACCTGCTCCCCGTGGACGCCGAGGAACAGCATGCCGCCGGGCGGGCTCCCCAAGGACCAGCGCGGCTGGCCGTCGTCCTCGAGCACCCGCAGCCGACGCTCGCTGAGCAGGACCACGCCCCGCCGGATCGGGTCCGGCGGCGCGAGGGCGCGCTCGTAGGGCTCGAGGGCGCGCTCCCACTCCAGCGCGCCGTCGTCGAGGTCGTAGGCCCGCAGGCGCTGGTCGTCAGCAGGCGTAGACCTGGCCCGCGCGACCGCCACGCGCGCTGGGTGTAGGGCCCAGGGCCTGCGCGGTCCAGCGCCGCCGGGGCCGAGCTCGAGGGTCAGGCTCGGCTCCAGCCCTGGGTCCAGGCGCGGTGCGCGGCGCGGAGCCGGCGCGGATACCTGCAGCTCGCGGGGCTCGACCACAGCTCGACCTCCAGCAGGCAGGTGCCGAGCACCCGCTCGCCGTCCGAGACCTGGGCCCCGGCGGCCGGGCTCTCCAGCTGGACCTGGGCGCGGAAGGCGCGGGCGGCCGGCGTCAGCAGCTCGGGGCCAGCCAGCTCGCGGGCGAGGTCCAGGATCTGCCCGCGCTGGCCGCGCTCGCAGCCCGGCGGCCTCCTGCACCAGCGCCTCGGCGCGGCGGACCCGCGCCTCGGCCTGCGCGCGGTCCTTGGCGAACCCGAGGCCGCCCCAGCCCGGGAGCGCCGCCGCGACCCGGGTCACGGCCTCGTCGGCGCCCTGGGCGAGGTCGCGCTCGGCGACCGCGGCCTCCGCGGCGCGACGCCCGAGGGCGTGCTGCCAGGGGTAGCTCGCGCGGTACTCGCCGAGGGCGGCGTAGGCCGCGGCGAAGTCGCCGGCGGCGGCCGCGTCCAGGGCCGCTGCGCGCGCCGCGAGGAAGTCCTCCCGCGCGCCGCGGTGGCTCCAGGCCACGAACCCCGCCGCCGCGACCGCGAGCCAGGCGAGGGCCACGACCAGCGTGCTCCCCCGGCCGGGGGCCGGGCGCAGGGCCTCGACCCGCTGCGCGACCTCGGCGTCCTGAGGGGCCAGGGCCAGGGAGCGCCCCAGGCAGGCGCCGGCCTCGGCGTTCGCGCCCTGGGCGCGGTAGAGCTCGCTCAGCGCGGCGTAGTCCTGGGCCGCCCCGGCCTCGTCGCCCAGCGCCTCGCGCAGGTCGATCAGGCGTCGGCGGTGGCCGGCGTCGGCGGGCTCGAGCCGGACCACGTTCAGCATGCGCTGCAGCGCGCGGTTCAACAGCCCGAAGCGCGCGTAGCTCCGCGCGAGCTCGAGCCACTCGCTCACCGCGTCCGGGACCCGCTTCAGGCCCTCGTAGATCGTGGCGATCCGCTCCCGGGCGAAGAACGCCTCGGGCACGATCGTGAGCACCTCGCGGAACACGCCGATCGCCTGCTCCGCGTCGCCGCGCTCGAGGTAGGCCTCGCCCACCGCGCGCAGGTTCTCGACCGCCGCGCCGGCGTCCCCGAGCACCTGGTAGCCCAGCGCCAGCCGTCGCCGCGCCTGGAGCTTGTCGATCATGAGCTGCAGCGCCTGCTCGATCCCCTCGATCTCGCTCTGGACCTCCGCGCGCTTCCGCGAGCTGAGCGCCTCGCCGCTGGCCTCCGTCGCGGGCTCGAGCACCTTGGCGCGCACCAGCTCGCGCACGCGCTCCGCGACCCGCAGCGCGTGCTGGTGCGAGGCGCGGCGCCCGACGAGGAACAGGTGCTCGAGGCGGCAGTCGCCGCCGTTGGCCTTGATCGAGTTCAACAGGCTCTGGGCCTGGCGGTCGTCGTCGGCGGGGGTCGTGGGCCCCTTCTGGTAGCGGGTGGTCGCCGGGGGGCCGAGCGCGCGCTGGAGCTCCTTCCAGTCGTCGACGCGCCCGAGGACCTCGGTCAAGACCTTGTCCACGCCGGTCGAGAGCCGCACCGCGCGCAGCGAGGGGTCGAACACCTGCCGCGGCGGGTCGCCGGGGGCGAAGGTGAACTCCGCGCCGTCCCACACCAGGAGGTCGAACAGCTCGTGGCGGGCCACCAGCCGGCGCGCGTCGTGGCTGATCTGCGCGAGCAGCGGGTTGTCCGCGCAGGCGCGCTCGAGCTGCTCGGGGTCGACCTCGCCCTCGGGCAGCCAGCCGCGCTCGAACCTTGGGTGGCGGCGGATCGCGCCCGCGAGGTCGATCGCCTGGCGCTGCCCCACGCAGGTGATCCGCAGCCCGCCGTGGGTATAGAACAGGCACTTCTCGCTGCGCCCGTCGGAGACCACGAGGTAGGCGAGCTTGCGCTCGGAGGTGATCCGCTGCAGCAGGCGCGCGAAGGCCCGCGGGCCCCAGGCCCCGTGCTCCGGGGCCGCGTGCGCGTCGCTCGAGCTCACCGCGCGGTTCACTTGGCCTCCGGGAGCGCGTCGGCGGCGAGGCGCACCCCGACCCGCGGGTCGCGGGCGTCGGGGTCGAGCTCCAGGTAGAACGCGCCCCGCGCGGTCAGCAGGTCGCCGGAGGC
>JAWKSZ010000129.1:0-5139 GCA_041402045.1 Planctomycetota bacterium
GTCGCGCGTCCGCAGGACGGCTCCTCAGCAGCGGAGCTCGGTGGTTAATACCCTCTTCGCCGGCGCGGCTCCCCAGCAGCGGAGCTCGGTGGTCAAACCCTCTTCGCCAGCGCGGTTCCCCAGCAGCGGAGCTCGGTGGTGGACCCGGACGCCCGCGCGCGCTAGTCGATCCGCACGCCGCGCGGGCGGGTGCTGGCGGGGTCCGGCGCGCGGCCGGCCTTGACCGCCTGGATCGCCTGGGCCAGGTAGCGCTCGGGGGTGTCGCGCTTGCCGCCGGGGTCGTCGTCGATCGCCCCGCGGTAGCGCAGGATCCCCTTGCCGTCGACCACGCAGGCGGTGGGGGTCACCCCCGCGCCCAGGGTCTTCTGCAGGGTCTTGGAGCCGTCCATGAGGATCGGGAAGGGCAGGCCTTGCTTGCCCTTGGCCGCTTGCACGTCCTGGGCGGTCTCGCCGGCGTTACTGGCCACGCCGTAGAACACGACCCCGCTCTCTCGGGCGAGCTTGGCCAGGCGCTCGGCGTAGGCCTGGCTGCTCGGGCAGCGCGAGCCCCAGAACACGAACACCACGGTCTTGCCCTCGTGGCTCGCCAGCGCGTGGGCGGTGCCCTGGGAGTCGGTGGCCCGCAGGTTCCCGACGGACTCGCCGATCCCCACGGCCCAGGCGCTCGAGATCGAGAGCGCCGCGATCACGGCCAGGCTCTTGAGTGCGTTCGTCATGGCTCCTCCTTCGCGGTCGAGGGTCAGCGACAGGGACGCTAACTCCCGCTGGGGTGTTCAGGCCCCGACCCTAACTCATATCCCTGCAAGGGGTCGGCGGCTACTGGATCAGGAGCCGGGTGAAGCGGCGGGGCACGTAGCCCTGCCACAGGCGGCTCTTGTCGCGGTGCAGGAGCACGCCGGGCGCGAGCTGGAGCGTCTTGAGCGCGCCCAGGGGGCCGTCGGGACCGCGGGCCCCGTCGTCGTCGGTGACGATCACGTCGAAGCCGAAGCGGAACCCCGGGCGCGGGCCGGTCTGAGGGTCGAGGTCGGTCTCGGACACCCCGTTCTCGCGGAAGCTGGCCCAGGGGATCGCGCACTCGTAGATCACGCCGGAGTTGTCCTCCTTGCGGCGCACGAAATACTGCCCCGCCGGGCTGTCGTCCTCCTCCTCCTCTTCGGCGTCCTCCTCCTCCTCGCCCTCCTTCTTCTTCTTGGGCAGGGTCAGGGCCAGCGAGAGCAGCATGTCGTCGTCGTGCACGAACTCCCCGCCGTCGCCCTTGCAGTCGATCGCGATCAGGAGCGCGTCGCCGATCCACGCGTCGCTCTCGGTGTCGTAGGGCCGCAGCACCGCGTCGGACACGTCCAGCGCGAAGTAGAGGTAGGTGTCGTCGTAGCTCAGGTAGAGCCGGCCGGAGAGGTCCTCGTCGCCGCGCCAGCGCCCGCGCGGGGCCCCCGCCGGCTGTTGGATCGGCTGCACGTGGCTCGGCTGCAGGAGCGTGGCCCCGGACCAGGGGCGCCACCAGTCGTGGAGCTCGCCGTCGATCTCGGGGGGCCGCGCCTGGCGCCGGATCGGGAGGGTCTGCGGGTGGTCGTCGGTGTCCGCCTCGACCAGGGCCGCCAGCTCGTCCAACAGGCTCTGGCCGGCCTCGTCCCCCAGCCCCTCGGCCTGGAGCGTCGCCTCGAGCACCTGGACCGCGGCGCGGGTGTCGCCGCCCTGGACCAGGGCCCGGGCCAGCTCGCGCCGGCTGTCGAGGTCGTCGGGGTGGGTGGAGACCCGGGCCCCGAGCCGCGCCACGCGCTCGGCCTGGCTCGTGCGCTCGAGGTGCGCGAAGGCGGAGAGCCCGCGGTCGGTGCTGACCCACACCCGACCCGCGAGGGCCGCGACCCCGGCGCCGACCAGCCGCCGCCCGGGCACGCGCAGCGCCTGCTGCAGGTCGCCGGTGCCGCGGCCGAGGACCGAGAGGTCCACGCGCTGGCTGAAGGCCGAGCGCAGGCCGAAGGCCACGAGCTCGGGGGTCAGGAGCAGGCGGTCCGGCGCCTGGGCGCCCCCGCCCGCGGGCTTGTAGCGCCAGAGCAGGGTCCCGCGCTCCAGGTCCTGAGCCCAGAGCTCGCCGGCGCCGCTCACGGTGCGCCAGGAGAACACCGCGTCCTCGCCGACCTCGGTCAGGTTCAGCGCGGCCCGCGCGCCGTCCTCGGCGCGGCCGCGGTCGGTCCACAGCTCCTGGCCCAGCTCACCCAGGATCACGAACCCGCGCTCGCCTCCGGACTGGGTGCGCACCAGGAGCCGCTTGCCGTTGGGGCTGGGCTGCATGCCCAGGAACCAGTCGTCGGGGCTCTCGACCTCCCAGGCCCGGCTCCCGCCGTCGACGCGCAGCGAGGTCAGGGTCAGCCCGGACTGCAGGACGACGAGCTGCTCGGAGCCGAGCCAGGTGACCCCGCTCAGCTCGCGCTCGTCGGAGGTCCAGCTCCAGCGGGGGGCGCCCAGCGCGTCCAGGGCGTAGGCCGCGACCTCGACCGGGCCGCCGCTCAGCGCGTAGAGCACACCGTCCCGCGCGGTGATCCGCTGCACCCGGGGCAGCACGATCCGCCCCAGCTCGCGCCCGTCGGCGGCGTCCAGCACGACCACCTCGCCGCTGATCCGGACCACGATCCGCGCGCCGACGGGGCGCACCTCGTAGACCAGCTCGCCCCGGCGGTCGAGGGGCTCGCCCGGGGCCGGGGCCGAGGCCTCGCCGGCCTCGGGGGCCCAGGTCCAGCGCCCGCGGGGCGCGATCCCCTCCCCCGGCGGGAGCAGGAAGCCGTGGACCGCGCTGCGGGTGGGGACCACGAGGGTCTCGCCGGCGAACCCGAGCTCGAGCAGGCTGCTCTCCTCTTCGACGTAGAGCGCGGTGGCCTGGCCGGTGGCGGTGTCCAGGAGCTCGACCTCCTGGTCGCGCTGGGTGACCACCAGGTCGGGCCGCGCCGGGAAGGCCAGGACGTCCGCCAGCCCGCGGGGCTCGGCGTCGAGCTCGGTGCGCGTGCGCAACCACGGCTTGAGCGCCGGGTGCAGCCCCACGAGGTGCTCCTCCGCGAGGAGCACCCGCGCGTCGCGGCCCTCCTCCAGCTCGGCGAGCTGAGGGCTGGCCCAGGCCCGCGCGGGGAGGGCCACCCGCTGTCCGCCCTTGACCTGGGGCTCGGGGCTGAGGGTCATGAGCGTGCGCAGCGCGCGCCGCGCCTCGGCGCGGCGCCCGAGCTTGAGGTAGTTGGTCGCGAGCCGGGCCCAGGCCTCGGGGACCCGCGGGTCCTCCGGCCACTCGCGCAGGAAGCGCTCGAGGGTCGCCACGCCCTCCTCGCGCAGCGCGCGCTGCAGGTAGCGCGTCGCCAGCTCCCAGCGCGCGTCGGCGGCGCAGGCCGCGGCGCCGAAGCGCTCGAGCAGCCGCTCGAGCTGGGCGGTGTCGTCGGTGGAGCGCGCGAGCTGCAGCTCCTGGCGCGCGAGGGCTTCCTGGGTCGCGTAGATCCCGCGCCCGCGCGCGGCGACGAGCTGGCGCAGCCGCGCCTCGCCGAAGCCCCAGGGGTCGACCTCGATCCCGCAGGGGACCTCGACCCGGCTGCTGTGGGGCAGCCACAGCAGGCACTGGAAGGCCGCGGCGGCCTCGGCGCCGGCGGCGGGGTCCGGGGACTCGGCCCGGCGCTCGGCCCAGGCCACGAGCAGCCGCGCCGAGCGCTGGGCCAGGCGCTGCGCCTCGGTGCCCTGGGGCGGGGTGGCCTGGGCCAGGGGGCCGTCCCAGGCCAGCTCCAGCGCCTCGCGCGCCCGAGCCTCGAACTCGCCGCGGCGCTCGGCCTCCCAGGCCCGGGCCTCGGCGTAGACGAAGGCCGCGCGCCGGGCGCGCACGCGCTGCTCGCGGTCCGTGCGTCGGTCGGCGAGCACGCGCCGCAGCCGCTCGAGCCCCGCGGCGTCCCCGGCCTGGACCTGCGCCACCCCCAGCCGCAGCTCGCGCTCGACGCCCAGGGACTCGCGGCGGACCGCCTCGGACAGGGCCTCGAAGCTGCGGTAGACGTTGACGCGGCTGCTGCCGACGGTGGCCAGGTGCGCCCGGTCGAGGACCACCGGCGCCCCGAGCTCGTCCCGCGGCGCGGCGTAGGCGTAGCGTCCGAGGACCTCCCCGCTCGCCAGGTCGCGGCGCACCAGCTCGGTCTGCGTCGAGAGCACGAGCTCCTCCCCCAGGAGGGCGGGCGGCGCGCTGGGGCGGAGCCGGGGGTCCGACGCGCTGACCTGGAGCAGGCGCCCGTGGGCGCGCTCGTGCACCGCCAGGGCGTCGCCCACCAGGTAGACCCGCTCGGCGTCGGCCACGGCGTAGCGCGCTTGGCCGCGCGGAGCGGCCCACACCCGCCGGCCGTCGGGGTCGAAGGCCAGGGCCTCGGACCCGTCCGCCGGGGCCACGATCCAGGGCGTGGTGCGGGCCAGGGGCGCCTGGGGCGCGAAGCGGCGCTGCCGCTCCCAGAGCACGGGGACCGAGGTGGGCGGCGGGGTCCCGTAGTGCGCGATCCACTCCAGGTCGCCGTCGGCAGGGGCCACGCAGGCCACGACCCCCAGGCCGGGGTTGATCAGCACCCGCCCGTCGTGGGTCCAGCTCGGCGGCGGGGGGGCGGTGGTCAGGCCCAGGTAGTCGCGGCGGGCGCGGCTGGCCACGAACGCGGCGTAGACCAGCTCCCCCGAGTGCGCGTCGATCCGCAGCAGGTAGCACTCGAGGTCGGTCTCCTGGAGCAGGGCGACCACGAACAACGAGCCGTGGGCGTAGAGCGGGGGGCTGAGCCACTCGGCGCCCTGGGACCAGCGCGCGAAGCCCTCGGCGTCGGCGGCGTCCCACACCTTCTCGCCGCCCTCGCGGCCGAGGGCGACCACCCGCCAGTCGCTGCGGCGCTCGACGGTGCGCTGCTCGTCCTCGCCCACGAGGACCGTCGCCGGGCGGTTGCGGTGCAGCGTGGCGTAGACCAGGCCGCCCGCCACCGCGGGGCGGTTTGGCAAGGCCTCGATCCGGCTGGGGAGGTCGCCGTCCTCGGGGTAGGCGAAGGCCCAGCTCGCGCCGCCGCGGGCGCCGGCGGGGACCCGGGCCACCCGCTTCCAGTCCGCGAGGTAGAGCGCGTCGTCCTCGGGGGCGTAGACCGGCTCGCGATACACCGG
>JAWKSZ010000130.1:0-4757 GCA_041402045.1 Planctomycetota bacterium
CGGGTCCCGAGCCGTGCACCCGTAACCCCCAGAAGCGATCGCGCTCGCCGAAGTTGATCGGCGCGTCCGCGCCCAGAAAGCCCTGTTCCCGCAGCCAGGCCTCCGCCGTGCTCAGGAGCGCGGCCGCCGCCTCCTGCGCGTCGACGCAGGCGAAGAACCCGATCCCGCCCACCGCGTCGGGCACCGGCCCGCGCCCGAAGGCGGCGACCCGCCCGGCCAACGCCCCGCCGGCGTCGCGCAGGACCCAGCGCGCGGCGACCCCGTCCTCGAAGCACGGGTTCCGCGCCGGGTCGAACACCGCCGCCGTGGCCTCGACCCGCGGCCGCCACCCCGGTTGCCCGGCGAAGAGCGCCTCGGGCACCCCGAGCCAGGCGCGGGCGCTGGCGTCGTCGGTCACGAGGGTCGCGGTCCAGCTCATGCCGACGACCCTACCAGCGGGACCGGGGAGGAGCAGGGGCGTTTCGCGCCCATTGGCCGAGGCTCACGACAGGAGCGCGCGGACGATTCCAAGGCTCACGCATTGACTGAACGTTTCGTGATCTCGGAGGGCGACGCCCTCCAGGTCAGAGGCCGCTCTCGCGATCGCTCGACCCGCCGCGACGCGCCTGCGCCACGGGGCGGGGCTACCCTCCTTCAGGGAACGGGCGAACTCGGCTGCGAGGGCGATCGCCCAGTGCTTCGGGTGGCCACACGCCCCGGAACGTGGATCCACCTGAGTGCGGCAAGGGACGGCCAAGAGCTCCTGTTCCAGGACCGTGGCGACAGGAACCCACCCTGTTCGCTTCCCCGCCTGGAGCCTGGCGAGCAGGTCTTCGATCCCGTTCAAGGCGAAGTGATCCGAGCTGCTCCAGCGATCGCTCGCTGCCAGGTCCCCGATCAGCCGGGCGTAGAGGTGCACGAGGAGCTCGGGGACGGGCGTCGTCGAGCCCTCGACCCACCGGTCGACCTCTTCGAGTCCCGCGAGTCGTTCCAGCTGGTCCTGCAGGGGGGCGAGCGGTGCGGGGGGGGCGTTCACGCGCCCCGCAGCCGCATGGCCGCAGCGGGCGGCCAGGGCCAACCGCTCCACCGTCAGGTCACCCCCACGCACCCGTTCCCGTAGATACGCGGCCTCGTCCTCGACGGAGCCTGACGCCTTCCACGCTTTGCGGAGCTCTTGGAGCCTGCTATCGCTCACGGTTAGTGATCCTGCACGTCGCTCGTACTCGGCGCCACCGAGTTCACCGGGGCGGGCGTGGGGTAGTAGACGACGCCCGCCTGGTTGGACACGAAGTAGTGCTTGCCCTCCGACTCGCGAACGGATCGATCGAGGAGGAAGGCGAGCGCGCTGCAAACGCCGCCGATCAGCACCAGCACCCCCAGCATGGCCAACGGCCCAAGCCCAGGCGTCGGGGTGTCGTCCGAACCCATGAGGTGCTCCTCGTCCAAGAGTAGCGGACGGATCGTCGGGGGTCAGAGGACGGGCCCGCGACGCCTGGTTCGTACCACCGTCCGAGGTCGGCGAGGTCGGTTGGGCAAGATCTGCCCAACCGTCTCAACTCCGCGTCGTGGGGGCTGGAACGCAACCCCGAGTCGCCTGACCTTAGCGCTGGCCTGAGGCTTGCCCTGCGCCGTCCGTGACGTCCCACCCCCACGACGCTCTGTTCAAGAGCAGCCTGACGCCAGACGCGGCGCTCGCGCTGTGCCGCGCCGTGCTCCCGCCCGAGGTGAGCGCGCGCTTCGCGGGCGCCGAGCTGAGCCCCGTGCCCGTCACCTTCATTGAGCCCTCGCTGAGCGAGGTCCGCAGCGACGTGTGCTACAGCGCGAAGGTCGGGGGCGCCGAGGCGTTGGTCTACGTGCTCACGGAACACCAGAGCAGCGTCGACCCGCTCATGGCCTTCCGCGTCCTGCGCTACATGACCGACCTCTGGACCTGGTGGCTCGGTCGCCAGGAGGGCAACCCGGCCACGCTCCCGCTGGTGATCCCGATCGTGGTCTACCACGGGGAGCGCGCCTGGAGCGCCGCCCAGTCCTTCCAGGACCTGATCGAGTCCCCCCTCGGCGGCACGGCACGAACGTTCGTGCCCGACTTTCGCTACCAACTCGACGACCTCCCACAGCGCAGCGAGGCCGACCTCCGCGCGCGCCAGGCGCCCGCCCACGCGGTCGTGTCCTGGATCTTCCTCCGCTCTTCCCACGCGCCCGACCGCGGGATCGAGGTGTGGCGTCGCTGCCACGACCTCTTGGAAGCCGTCGCCGCGCAGCCCGAGTGGAAGACGCTGCTGGAGGGACTGGTCAGCTATAGTTTGGTGCGAGGCCTGGGCACGACCGACGAGCTGCGCTCGGAGCTGCGGAGCCTGGGCGGGGCCGAGGCCGAGGAGGTTGCTGTGACCGAGGGTGAAAGGCTGCTCGAGCGGGGCCGGGAACAGGGCCGCGATCAGTGCCTCTTGGAGGGAGAACGCAACGTCCTGCGCTTACAGCTCCGCAAGCAGTTTGGCCTCGAAGCCCTCCCCGAGGAGGTCGAGCAGCGAATCAAGTTGGCCACTGCGGCGCAGCTAGACGTGTGGGCCGAGCGAGTGTTGGACGCCGCAACCCTCGCCGGCATCTTCGAGTAGGCGCAGCACACAACCTCCGAGGTCGAACATGACACTTACCCGACTGCGTTGGCCACTGGTCGTTTCCCTGGCCCTCTGTGTCGCGGGCTGTGACTCGGGGCAACCCGCTCCGCCCGTCGCGACGCCCCAGGGGATCTCTGAGGAAGAGTTCGACGCCGCGGAGTCGCTGCTGCAGCAGGTCGTCGCCGTGGCTGCGTCCCCCGCGCAGCCGAGCAAGCAGGTGGGGACGGTGGAGCCCTTGCCCGTCTTCCCCAACGGGGTGAGGCAGTGGAAGGGAGTCAACGCGGTCGTCCTCCAGCCCGAAGACGGCAACCGGCTAGGCTGTGAGCTCGTCCCCACGCGAGTGAAGAGGCACCTCGTGCCGCCCGTGGACGCCGACTGCCTCGGGTGGCGCAAGGGGGGCGGAGTCCGTCCGCTCCTTCACCTGGCTGAGATCGTAGGGGCCGGGGATCACGCCAACGCCAAGGCGAGCTACTACCGCGGGATGGTGAAGGATCTCGAATACGTGCTCGTGTTGAGGGTCGAGAGTGTGGAGGAGATCACCGTCACGGGGCCGGACGCCCAAAAGAGCTTCCAAGGAGGCGACGCCACGGGCCGAGCCGAGCTCTACCGCCTCCCCGACACCTACCTGGGGAGCTTCGGCTTCAAGACCTCACTCCGCTACACCGTCAACGAGCGGGGGGCAGGGCTCGCCGCCGGCTCGGACAAGGTGTCGCTGAAGCTCCACCCCGGGCAGCGTCCCAAAGAGTTCCTCGCCTCCCTCCTGGACATCTCGATCCGGCGAGGAGTCGACCGGAGCTACCCTCAGGCGTTGGCGAACCAAGGGGAGGGGCCGTTCGGCTCTCAGGTCGGCGAGTAGGCGGGGTGCTGAGCGAAGAGGGGGAGGGCTGGCCGCAGCCGGCCCTCCCACGGGGCTACGCGGCGTCGGTCGCGCCCTCGGCGGGGGGCTCCCGCAGGGGGAGGGCGGGGACGTCGGTGACGCCCTCGTCCTCCTCGGACTCGTCGTCGAACGCTTCGTCCTCGGGGTCCACGTCGGTCACGCTGCGGCGGCGCTTGCGGGTGCGCTTGATCGCGGCGTTCTGCTCGCTCACTACCTCGAGGGCGGCGGTGAGGGCCTCCGCCAGCTCGCCGTCGGGAGGCAGGGCGTGCAGGCGGGCCACGGCGAGGAACACGATCCAACACAGGCGCTCGTGGCCGGCCTCGCGGGCCGCGCGCACCTCGTCGAAGGAGGCAGACTCCGCCGAACGGTCGGCGCGGATCGCCTCGCCGTAGCGCAGGTTGAGCTCCGCCACGCGGTCGACGAGGTCCTCCACACCCACGATCTGGACCGCCTGGGCCAGCGCGGGCTCGGCGGCGATCCGCTCCAGGAGCACGGTGACCTCGGCCTCCTGCTCCATGTAGGGCATGTGGATCAGGAAGCGCACGCCCTGCGGGAAGAGCTCGCCGCGCAGTAGGGTCGCGGCCTCACCTCGGGGCGAGTCCTCGCCGTAGGCCTTGAGGGCCACGCCGCAGGCGCCCTCGAGCGCGCTCAGCGCTCGGTCGAGCTCGGCGTCGAGCTCCGAGGTCTCGGACGAGAATTCGCTCTTCCGCCGCCTCAGGGCGTTGCGGTAGCGGATCTCGAGCCGGCGGGTTTCCCATTCGGCGGCGATCGCACGGTCCAGCACGAACTGGAGCGGCGCGAACGCCGGGCCACCCAGGCGCTCGCGCATGCTGCGCAAGCAGGACAGCCGACGGCCTGAAGGAAAGCGATACAGGTTCAACAACGTCTTCACGGAAACAGTCATGGTCGATCTCTTGGTGGGGCGCCGGCTCGTCGCGAGCCGGCAGGTTCAGGAACACGGGAGCCCAGAGTGGGCCCACCGCGTCACACACCCGTCGATCGATTTCAGGGGTGCCGGTGGGGCGATGGGTGAAGAAAAGATTATTCACGACATTCTCGAGAACAACGTTGGCGGGTGCTGTGTTGAGCAGCGCGGCGTTGGACGCCGCTACGACCGGCGGCGAGGCGGGTGTCCGGTTGGGCGAACACCTCGCGCGTAGAGAGGCGGTCGACCGGCATGGAGGCCGTTCACCCAACGGCCTCCGAGTGGGTCGACCGGCATGGAGGCCGTTGGCCCAACCGCCTCCGAGTGGGTCGACCCGCATGGAGGCCGGTTTCCCAACGGC
>JAWKSZ010000131.1:0-4690 GCA_041402045.1 Planctomycetota bacterium
TGGCCGCGGCTCGCCGCACCGGTGACCCGGGCGAGCTGGCGCTGGCGCTCCTGCTCCAGCCGGTCCCCGGGGGCTGGGGGGAGGTCGCCCGGGCCCTGGACGCGGTCGACGCCAGCGCGTTACCGGCCGTCGTCGAGCGCGCGCTGCCCCTGGTCGCGCGCTGGGAGGACGAGCAGCGCACGACGCCGAGCTGGTGGCTGACCCGGCTGAGCGAGGACCTGGCGGTCCCCCAGCTCCGGCTCTGCGCGCGCCTCAGTCAGCGCTACACCGAGTTCGGCGACGCGCGGGGGGCGAAGGTGTTCGGGCGACCCGAGCTCTCGAACGTGCGCCTGATCGACCTCGAGCACTCCCGGGTCGGGCCCGTCGCGATCCGGACGCTCGTGCGCTCACAGCACCTGCGAGGGATCGAGCGCCTGCGGCTGGGGCGCAACCAGACGGTGGGGGCGACCGCGGTCGAGGAGCTGGTCGCGGACCCGCGCTGGGGGAGCTTGCGCTTCCTGGACCTGGAATACACCGGGCTCTCGGACGCCGACGTCGAGCGCCTCGCGGGCTGCGCCCACCTCGCCGGGCTGGAGCACCTGGCCCTGAGCAAGAACGCCCTCAGCGACCGCAGCGTGGAGGCGCTGGTGCAGGGCCCGCTGCCCGGCGGCCTGCGCTCGCTGGAGCTGGCGGAGACCGACGTGGGCGACCGCGGGGCGCGAGCGCTCGCGGGGTGCGCGGCGCTCGCCGGCCTGCGCAGCCTGCGCCTCGACAGCACCGACGTGAACGACGACGGCGCGCGGGCGCTCGCCGACTCGCCGCACCTCGAGCGGCTGGAGCGCCTGCGGCTGAACAACAGCGACCTGGGCACCGCCGGCGTGGTCGCCGTGCTGGAGGCCTTCCCCCGGCTGAAGGCGCTGACCCTGGACGCGCTGAACCCAGGGGCTGCGGGCGCGGCGGCCCTCGCCGCCCGGGTCCCCGGGCTCGAGGAGCTGAGCACCTGGCGCTCGGGCCTGACCCCGGCGGACGTGGTCCGGGTCGCCTGCTCCCCCGCCGTGCGCGAGCTGCGCAGTTGGTCGCTCTCGGCGATCCCCTTCTCGCGCGAGGAGTGGGAGGCGTTCTGCGCCTCGCCGACCCTGGGGTCGCTGCGCACGCTCAAGCTCTACGACTGCGCGGCCACCGCGGCGGGGCTCGTGGGCGCGCGCAGCCTGCGCCTGCAGGAGCTCGACCTGTGGCAGGTCGACGTCCCCGACGACCTCTCCAGCCTGTTCACGGCGCCCGCCTGCGCAGGGCTGCGCAAGCTGCGCTTGATCGGTCAGGACCTCTCCCGCGGCGCGCGGGACGCGTTCGCGGCCTCGCAGCTGACCGAGCTCCAGGAGCTCGAGCTGACCTCGACCCGCCTCGAGCGCGGCGCCGCGGAGCTCCTGGTGACCTCGCCGCGCCTGACCAAGCTCGAGCGCCTGGGCCTCACGGGGTGCCCCACGGTGACCGACGCCATCCTGGACTCCCTCGCGGCGTCGGAGCACTTGCCGGCGCTGGAGGTGATCTTCACCGCCCAGACCCCGTGCACCGACGCCGGCCGCGAGCGGCTGCGCGCCGCCAGGCCGGGCCTCAGCGTGTATTAGGAGCCGCTCGCGCCCTGGGTCTTCTGCCAGCGGTAGTGTTCGTAGTCGCAGGGGTAGACCTTGACGCGACCGTCGGCGACCTCGAGGACCTCGGTCGCGAGCTCGCGCACGAACTGCCGGTCGTGGCTCACGAACACCACGGTCCCGCCGAAGGCCTGGAGCGCCTTGAGCAGCACGCTCTGGCTGTGCAGGTCGAGGTGGTTGGTCGGCTCGTCGAGCACGAGCACGTTGCCCGGCTGGAGCAGCATGCGCGCGATCTTGAGCCGCGCGCGCTCGCCGCCCGAGAGCACCTTCAGCGGCTTGAAGGCGTCGTCGCCGGTGAACAGGAAGCAGCCCAGCAGCGTGCGCAGGGGCACCGGAGGCTCCGGGGGGGAGGCGGCCTCCAGCCACTGCAAGAGGGTCATGTCGCCCTCGGCCTCGACCTCGTCGGAGTACTGCGAGAAATACTGCAGCTTGACGTTGTGGCCCAGGGTCAGCGCGCCCTCGCTGGGCTCCTCGCGGCCCGAGAGCAGCTTGAGCAGGGTCGACTTGCCCGCGCCGTTGATCCCGACCACCGCCAGGCGGGTGCCGACCTCGACCTCGTGCCGCGCGTCCTCGAACACGGTCAGCTCGCCGTAGCGCTTGGCGACGGCCTCGAGTCGGAACACGATCTGTCCGCTCTGGGCGGCGTCGGGGAAGCGCAGCTTGACGTCCGCCGGTGGCTCGGGCGGGAGCACGATCAGGTCCATTTTCTCGACCTGCTTGATCCGGCTCTGGGCCATTTTGGCGGTGGCGGGGTGCGCGCGGTTCTTCTCGATGAACTCGAGGTGCCCCTTGAGCTCCTTCTGCTGGCGGGCGTAGCTGGCCTTGAGCCGCTCGCGGCGCACGACCTTCTCGCCCTCGTAGTAGGTGTAGTTGCCGTGGTAGACCTCGAGCCGCCCGAGCTCCAGCTCGAGGATTCGAGTCACCAGGGCGTCGAGGAAGTAGCGGTCGTGGCTCGTGAGCAGCACCGCGCCCTCGAAGCCCTTGAGGAACTCGAGCAGCCACTCCCGGGCCTCGATATCCAGGTGGTTCGTGGGCTCGTCGAGGATCAGGAGGTCGGGCTGCTCGAGCAGGAGCCGCGCCAACTGCACGCGCATGAGCCAGCCACCGGAGAGCTGGTTCAGGGGCATGTCCATACGGGCCTGGGTGAAGCCCAGCCCGTGCATGATCGTGCGCGCGCGGGCGTCGGCGTCGTAGCCCCCGAGCTCCTCGAACCGCGCCTGCGCGCGGCCGTAGGCCTCGATCACCCCCTCGTTCTCGGGGTCCTCGGTCATGGCCACGATCAGGCGCTCGACCTCCTGCTCCAGGGCCTTGACCTCGGCCAGCGCCTCGAGCACCTCCTCGACCGCAGTCTTATCACCCTCGGGGGGGGCGACCTCCTGGGGCAGGTAGCCCGCGCGCCGGCCCTTGTCGAGCTCGATCTTGCCGCGGTCCACGCCGCTCTGGCCCATGATCGCGCGGAACAGGGTGGACTTGCCCTGGCCGTTGCGGCCCGCGAGGGCCACCCGTTGCCCGGGGTTCAAGCGAAAGCTCACTCCGCCCAGGAGCTTGCGCTCGCCGAGCTGGATCGTGACGTCGTCGACATGCAGCATGCCGCGGAGTCTACCCGGCGAGGCCTCGCGTCGCGTTGGTCGTTTCGAAGCTCGAGGCTACGCTGCACCGTCGGGCGACCTGCGCGCCGGCCTGGAGTGCGTCGGTGAGCGAGCCCCCGGAGCCGACTCGGCTCACTCGTTTCGGCCACCTGCTGGTGGCCTCGGGCATGGTCTACGGCGCGCTGTTGCTGTTCGGGGGACTCGGGGGCGCCGGGTCGAACGCCGAGCTGGCGGGCAAGGTCGCGGTGCCCGTGAGCTGCCTGGGGATCGGCGGGCTGTGCATGCTCCTGGGTCAACGGCGCGCCTGAGCACCGACGCGCTCCAGCGGGATACACTCGCAGGCCCCAAGGAGGGCCCCATGGAGCGCAAGCAGGCGAGTGAGTTTCCCCGCGAGGTGTTGGACCTGTTCGACGCCTACGTCCACGGTGGCCTGAGCCGGCGTGAGTTCGTCGAGCGCGCGGCGCGCTTCGCGGTCGGCGGCCTCACCGGCGCCGCGCTGCTCTCAGCGCTCAGCCCGAACTACGCCTGGGCCGAGCAGGTCGAGCCCGACGACCCCCGGATCGAGACCGACCGCGTGACCTACCAGGCCCCCGAGGGCAACGGCGCCGTCGAGGCGCTCCTGGCGCGGCCCGCGGGCAAGGAGGAAGAGAAGCTCCCGGCGGTGGTCGTGGTCCACGAGAACCGCGGGTTGAACCCCTACATCGAAGACGTGGCTCGGCGGCTCGCGGTCGCTGGCTACCTCGCCCTGGCCCCCGACGGCCTGACCTCCCTCGGCGGCTACCCGGGCACGGACGACGAGGGGCGCGACATGCAGCGGAAGCTCGACCGGGAGAAGCTGGTCCAGGACTTCCTCGCCGGCGCTCGCTGGCTGAAGAAGTACGAGGCGTCCAACGGCAAGGTCGGGGTCGTGGGCTTCTGCTTCGGGGGCATGGTCTCGAACCGACTCGCGGTGCTCATGCCCGAGCTCGCCGCGTCGGTCCCGTTCTACGGCGGTCAACCCGAGGCCGGCCAGGCGGCCAAGATCAAGGCGCGCATGCTGTTCCACTTCGCCGAGAACGACCCGCGCGTCAACGCCGGCTGGCCCGCTTGGAAGGCGGCCCTCGAACGACACGGCGTGACCTTCGAGGCCCACACCTACTCGGGCACGAACCACGGCTTCCACAACGACACGACCCCGCGCTACGACGAGGCCGCGGCCAAGCTCGCCTGGGAGCGGACCCTCGCCTGCTTCGCCGAGGCGCTGAAGGCCTGAGCGCCCTCCCACCCGAGGTAGGGCGGGGTTGATCGGCAATCCCCGCCCGACGTCTCGGGCAGAGCGAATCCGCAGGCAGCGCGGATCGCTCCGCCGCTCGGGGGCACACGCGGAGTGTGCTTCTCCTGCGGAAACGGCCCGACACCCGCGGGCGGGGATAAACCCCAATGCCAGGCGACGAGCCACGGAAGTCGCTGAGCGGATGAGAGTTGCGGTCCGGA
>JAWKSZ010000132.1:0-3857 GCA_041402045.1 Planctomycetota bacterium
GCGGGCGGTCGCCTCCGCCGTCGTGCTCCAGCCGAGGGTCACCGCGGCGGCGCCCGCGGCGCCCGCGCTGCGGTGCTTGCCGTGGTGGCAGTGCAGGTAGACTGCGCCGCGCTCGCGGGCGACGGACACCGCGCGCGCGATCTCCAGGGTCCGCTCGGCGTCCATGCCGTCGTAGCGGATCGGGAGGTGCACGTAGCGCAAGCCCGCCGCCCGGGCCGCCGCGACGTCGGGGGCGGCGCCGTCGACCGAGATCACCGTGTCCACCCCCCAGGCCGCCAGGGTGCGGAAGCCCTCGGCGCCGTGGGGCACCGAGCCCGAGTAGACCTCGGGCGCGTAGGCGACCACGTTGTCGAGGCCGGGGTAGGCCCGGGGCTCGGAGTCCGCGAGGGTCGGGGCGGAGGTGGGGGCAGGCGCGGGGGCCGGCTGGGTGCACGCGGTGAGGCACGCGAGGGCGATCGCGAGGCACGCGGTCGGGCGCTGAAGCATGGGCGTCGGCACTTCCTCTCTCCGGCACCCGCACCCTACGCGGCCCTCGTCGGCACCTCAACCCTCGCTCGGGATCAGCGCAGCGGCGCTCAGGCCTCGCCGCAGTCCTCCCCCGCGCAGCGGGACTTGGCGAAGGCCGGGGTCGTGTCGCCCGCCTCGAGGTTCAGCTCGCCCTGGAGCAGGGCCAGCGCCTCCTGGGGGTCGTCGGCGTAGCGGAACAGCGCGAGGTCCTCGGGGGCGATCGTCCCGTGCCGCACCAGCGCCTCGAGGTTCAGGACCTCGCGCCAGTAGGCCTGACCGTAGAGCACGATCAGGGGCTTGCGGTCGAGCTTGCCGGTCTGGGCGAGGGTCAGGGTGTTGAACACCTCGTCCAGGGTCCCGTAGCCCCCGGGGAACGCGATCAGCGCGCGCGCCAGGTGCGAGAACCACAGCTTGCGCATGAAGAAGTAGTGGAACTCGAAGCACAGCTCGGGGGAGACGTAGGGGTTCGGCACCTGCTCCGTGGGCAAGGAAATGTTCAGCCCCAGCGTGCGCTCGCCCGCCTCCGCCGCCCCCCGGTTGGCGGCCTCCATGATCCCGCCGCCGCCGCCGGTGCACACCACGAAGCGCTGCGTCCCGTTGGGCAAGCTCCGCGACCACTCCGCCACGAGCCGCGCGAGCTCGCGCGCCTCCTCGTAGTAGCGGCCCAGCGGGTCCTCCGGCCGCAGCCGCGCGGAGCCGAAGAACACGATCGTCTCGTTCACGGCCTGCTGCTGCAACGCCGCCAGCGGCGCGAGGTATTCCGAGAGGATCCGCACCGGCCGGGCGTCGTCGCTGTCGAGGAAGTCTGCGTCCTTGTAGGAGAGGCCTGGCCGCCGGAGCTCGTCGTTCATGCGCTCCACACTAGCCGCGGGACGGGAGCGCTCACCAGTCGCGCCAGCGCTCGAACGACAGCGCGAACGCACTGCGTCGGGATCACCGGAAGACCGCCGCGAGCAGCTCCTCGGCGTCGCGCCCAGCACGCGGAAGGGCCGCATGGACCGTGGTCCAGTGGCTGCGGTTTGGCCGGTCCCAGGAAGCTCGTGCGGTCGTGCGGTCTAATGGAGCTGCACGACGCCGCTCCTTGACCCCTCAGGAGGACTCCATGGCTGGCTCTCGTCTTCCCCTCATCGAAACCCTGGTGGACAGTCTCCCCGTCGGTGTCGTCCTCCTGGATTCCACGGGGAAGGTGGCGCTGTTCAACCGGTTCGAGGAGCGCTTGGCACGCCGCGATCGCGACCGCGTGCTTGGCCTCGACTTCTTCTCAGCCGTAGCTCCCTGCACGAACGTCAGCGAACTGGCGGGGGTCTTCAGGGAGAAGCTCCCGAGCAACACCCTGGACGAGACCGTCGAGTTTCAGTTCAAGCTCGAGCACCTCCCGCGCGCCCGCGACGTGGTGATCCACCTGCAGTCCTTCCCGCTGGACGGTCAACTGTATGCCTCCTTCGTCGTCGAGGACGTCACCCAGCGCCGCCAGATCGAGCGGGAGCGGGACGCGTTCTATTCGATGCTCGTTCACGACCTCATGGGGGGGCTCACCGGAGTTCTCGGGTACGCGGAGCTCCTGGCCACCGGGAGCAGGGGTCCGCTCTCGGAGAAGCAACTCGAGGCGGTGAACCTGATCGCGGGCGCGGGCGAGCGGATGAACGGCCTCATTCAGAGCGCGCTTCGGGAGTTCAGGTCGACCGTGACGGAGATCGAGGGGGAGCGCACGCGCTGGGAACCCGTCAATCTGCACGCTCTGGTGCTCGGCACCGTGGGCCTCCTGGGGCCAGAGGCCGCCAAGAAGGACGTTGCGCTCCGCTACGAGGACGCAGGCGCGGACGACCTCTTCCCTACTCGATCCGTGACGGTGTTGGGCGACGTGGATCGTCTCGGAGCGTTGATCGACAACCTCGTGACGAACGCCCTCAAGTACGCGCGCACGACCGTCGCGGTCTCGCTGCGGGAGGAGCTCGACGAGGTTCACCTCGTCGTCCGGGACGACGGCGACGGCATCGCGGAGGCGCTCCGGGAGAAGGTCTTCGAGGGAGGCTACCAGGCTCCTGGCAGCAAGCCCGGCCACGGCATCGGACTCGCGAGTGTGCGACGGACCGCCGAGCGGCACAACGGACGCGCCTGGGCTGACGTGGCCCGCGAGGGCGGCGCCGCGCTGCACGTCAGGCTGCCGCGGCACAAGGGGTCATGAAGGCTGCCTCGCGACGGGCCGCGCGCTGCCCTCCTGCTGGGAACTACAGCGCGCTCTGGATCCAAGCGTCGAGCTGGGGCTTGGGGAGGGCGCCGCTGCGCTGGGCGAACAGCGCGCCGCCGCGGTAGAGGGCGAAGGTGGGGATCCCGCGGGCGCCGAGGCTCGCCAGGGTGCGGGGGTGCTCGTCGGTGTTGATCTTGACCGCGATCAGGCGCCCGGCGTAGGTCCGGGCGAGCTGGTCCACGATCGGGCCCACCATGCGACAGGGGCCGCACCAGGGCGCCCAGAGGTCGACCAGCACCGGGACCGGGCTGGACTTCACCAAGCGCTCGAGGCCTGTGTCGTCCAGGTCGATCGGCTGGCCGCTGGTGTCCAGGCGCGTCTGGCAGCGGCCGCAGGTGGGGCCGTCGGCCAGGCGCTCGGCGGGCAGGCGGTTCACACCGCCGCAGCCGGGGCAGCGAAACGCGAGGGTGCTCGGGGTCATGGGGTCCTCCACCCGTACACGACGACGCCGGCGGACCTCGGACGCGACGGGGCGTCGGGAGGTCGGCCGGCGGAATCTAGAGGGCGGGGAGCGGGCGAACCCCCGCTCCCCGGATGGGTCCTAGCTCTTGACCTCGAAGTCGGCGTCGATCACGTCCTCCTCGGGGGAGTCGGCGGTCTCGGCCTGGCTCGTGGCGGCGCCACCCGCGGCGGGCTCGCCGCCCTGCTGGGCGTAGAGCTGCTCGAACAGCTTGTGGCTGACCTGGGTGAAGGACTGCATGGCCGCGTCGATCTTGGCCTTGTCGTCGGTCTTGGCCGCGTCCTCGACCTTCTTCAGCTCCTCCTCGAGCTTGGTCTTGTCCTCGGCGGAGAGCTTGTCGCCCAGCTCCTCGAGCTGGCGGCGGGTCTGAGCCACCAGGCTGTCGGCCTGGTTCTTGGCCTGGACCAGCTCGGCCCGGGCCTCGTCGGCCTTGGCGTTCTTCTCCGCGTCGTTCTTCATGCGCTCGATGTCGTCCTTGGACAGACCCGAGCTCGACTCGATCGTGATCTTCTGCTCCTTGCCGCTGGCCGTGTCCTTGGCGGTCACGTTGAGGATGCCGTTGGCGTTGATGTCGAAGGTCACCTCGATCTTGGGCACGCCGGCCGGAGCGGGCGGGATCCCGTCCAGGCGGAACACGCCCAG
>JAWKSZ010000133.1:0-3842 GCA_041402045.1 Planctomycetota bacterium
CGAAGCCCTCGACGCGATCTGCGAGCGCGCCGGGCTGTGGTCGCGACGCGAGGGCGACCGCGTCCTGCTCCGCCCCCGCGAGGAGACGCTGCTCCACGCCCGCGGCGTCGACGTGCGGCACTGGCTGCAGGCCCTCGCGGCCCAAGCCCAGGCGGACCTCGTCGTGGGCAGCGGCGTGGGCGGCCCGGTGGAGCTGGACCTGCGCGACGTGAGCTACGACGCCGCGATCGTGGCCACGGTCAACGCCCTGGGGCTGATCCTGGTGCGGGAGCCGAGCGGGGTGCTCCGGGTGCAGGCCGCGGGCGAACCCGCGCCCAGCGGGCCGACCCAGGTGCGCCAGCCGACCCAGGTCGGCGACCTGAGCCTGCGCCTCGAGGCGCTGGTCCTCGGCGCCAGCGGGCGCCTGGCCGTGATCGGGGGGAGCGTCTACCGCCTCGGCGAGTCGCTGCGGGACAGCCTGGGCGACCCCCTGGAGTCCTACCGCGTGGAGGCGATCGAGCGCGACCGGGTCGTGATCCTGGACTCCCGCGACCCCACCCAGGAGCGCCGCCACGTGCTCCGCTTCTAGCGGAGCGCGGAGCGCCCCCGCGCCAGCGGAGCCTAGTACTAGTCGCCCGCGTCACGATCCTCGGCGGGCGAGGTCCCGCCGCAAGGGAAGCGACATTCGCTGACCCTCGCCCGCCGAGGATCGTGAACGCGGGCGAGTAAGATCGCGCGCCGGAGGTGGTCATGGCCAACCCGGCGCGCGTGATCCTGGTCGACGGGAGCAGCCTGATCTACCGGGCGTTCTTCGCCCTGCCCCTGCTCTCGACCTCGAGCGGCCTGCACACGAACGCGATCTACGGGTTCGCGACCATGTTCCAGAAGGTGCTCGCCGGGCGACGCCCGACCTACGGGGCGGTGGTGTTCGACCCCCCGGGCAAGACCGCGCGCCACGAGGAATACGCCGACTACAAGGCCACCCGCGAGCGCATGCCCGACGAGCTGCGGGAGCAGCTCCCCTGGATCGACAAGCTGGTCGAGGCCAACGCCTTCCCCCTGCTCCGGGTCGAGGGCCACGAGGCCGACGACGTGATCGCGACCCTCACCCAGCAGGCGCTGGACGCGGGGCACGAGGTCTACCTCGTGTCCGGCGACAAGGACTTCGCCCAGCTGATCGGCGAGCGCGTGCGCATGGTCGACACCATGAAGGACGTGACCTACGACCCCGAGCTGGTGCGCAAGAAGTGGGGCGTGCGCCCGGACCAGATCGTGGACTACCTCGCGCTCCTGGGCGACAAGAGCGACAACGTCCCGGGCGTCCCGGGGATCGGGGCCAAGGGCGCGGCCCAGCTCCTCGCCGAGCACGGCGACCTGAAGACGATCCTGGCCCACAAGGACGCGCTCAAGGGCCGCGCCAAGAAGGCCCTCGCCGAGCACGCGGAGCAGGCGTTGCTCTCGCAGAAGCTGGTGACCCTGGTGCGCGACCTGGAGCTGCCCCTGGGGCTCGAGGACCTGAAGCTCCCGAGCGAGCCCGACCTCGCGCCCCTGACCGAGCTCTACCGCGAGCTGAGCTTCAACTCGCTCCTGGGCGCCGACGACCAGGTGCGGGTCGGCGACGCCGAGGCGAGCTACCGCGCGCTCACGGACCCCGAGGACGCAGCCCAGGTGCTCGAAGGCCTGGCCGCGCAGGGCCCGCTGGTCGTCTACGCGATCCCCGCCGCCGAGCCCCCCGCCCACAGCCCGCTCGTGGGCCTGACCTTCGCGGGGGAGGCGGGCACCGCCTACTACCTGCCCCTCGAGGCCCCCGGGCACTCGGTGGACCTGCACGACCCGGCCTGGGCGCCGGTCGCCGCGCTGTTGCGCGACCCGGCGCGGCCCAAGGTCGGCCACGACCTCAAGCGCGTGATGTACGGGCTCCTGCGCCGGGCCGAGCTCGAGCTCGGCGGCGCGAGCTTCGACACGCGCCTGGCCTCGTTCCTGATCGACCCCACCAAGCTGATCCCGCACCGCCTGGACCAGGTGTGCAAGGAGTTCCTCCAGCAGACCCTCGCGCCCTGGAAGGACGTGGCCGGCGCGGGCAAGGGCCTGCGCCCGCTGTCGGAGGTCCCGCTGGCGGAGCTCGTGCCGTGGGCCTGCCAGCGCGCGGACGCGGTGGCGGCGCTGATCGAGCCGGTGCGCGCGCGGCTCGAGGAGAGCGGCCAGGCCGCGATCCTCCGCGACCACGAGCTGCCCCTGAGCGCGGTGCTGGCGCGCATGGAGGTGCGCGGGGTGGGCGTGGACACCGAGGATCTGGCCCGGCTCGGGGTCGAGTTCGGCGAGCGCCTGCAGCGCTTCGAGGCCCGGATCCACGAGCTCGCCGGGCACCCGTTCAACGTGAACTCCACCAAGCAGCTGAGCGAGGTCCTGTTCGAGGAGCTGAAGCTCCCGGTGATCAAGAAGACCAAGACCGGCTACTCGACCAACGTCGAGGTCCTCGAGCGCCTGGCCCCCGAGCACGAGATCGCGCGGGAGATCCTCGAGTACCGCAAGCTGGCCAAGCTGATCAACACCTACACCGACGTGCTCCAGCGCGAGGCCGACCCGGTCGGGCAGCGCGTGCGCTGCACGTTCCAGCAGACGGCGGGGGCCACCGGGCGCCTGATCAGCACGCAGCCCGACCTCCAGCGCACGCCGATCAAGACCGCCGAGGGCGAGCGGATCCGCCGCGCCTTCGTGGCGCCCCCGGGCATGCAGCTGATCGCCGCGGACTGGAGCCAGATCGAGCTGCGGATCCTGGCCCACGTCTCCGAGGACCCGCTCCTGCGCCAGGCCTTCGCCGAGGACCGGGACGTGCACCGCCAGACCGCCGGTGAGCTGTTCGACGTCGAGCCCGAGGCCGTGACCCCCGACCAGCGCCGGATCGGCAAGACGGTCAACTTCGCCACGATCTACGGCCAGGGGGCCACGGCCCTGGGCCAAATCCTGGGGGTCCCGCGCAAGGAGGCCAAGGCCTATATCGAGCGCTTCTTCGCAGCCTACTCAGGGGTCCGCACCTGGCTCGACCGCACGATCCAGGAGGCGCTGGAGACCGGCTACGTGACGACCTACCTCGGGCGTCGGCGCCTGATCCCCGAGCTCAAGAGCAAGAACACCATGATCCGCGCCGCCGGCGAGCGGATCGCCGCCAACACCCCGATCCAGGGCTCCGCCGCCGACCTCTGCAAGGAGGTCATGCTCGAGCTGCCCCGCCGCTTCCAGGCCCAGGGCCTCCAGACCGCCATGGTGCTCCAGGTCCACGACGAGCTCGTGTTCGAGTCCCCCGACGCCGAGGTCGACGCCGCCCGCGCCGTGATCAAGCAGGTCATGGAGGGCCACCTCCAGCTCGCGGTGCCGCTCCTCGTCGACGTCGGCGTCGGCCCCACCTGGGCCAGCGCCAAGGCGTAGCGGACGCCGAACAAGTCTCGACCACCGAGCTCCGCTTGGACACGCCGCCCCTCACGAGCGGAAGAAGTTTGACCACCGAGCTCCGCCAAGACGCTCCGTTCCTCGCGCTCCAGAGGCGAGAAACACCGAGGACACCGAGCTCCGCTCGTCCACCCCGCCGTCGACTCGGGTCAAGGAAGAGACACCGAGCTCCGCCTCGACACCCCTGCTCCCCGAAGCCGGTGGCTCGGCCGCGACGGGAGTGGACAGGGAGAGAGGTGGGTAGCTTCGCCCACGCGGGAACGGGGCTCACGTCGTCGCCCGAGCAGGGGGGCACGCTCCGCGAGAGGGCTGGCTGGTTCGGCGGAGCACTGCGCTCAGTCCCTCCCGACACACTCGTAGGGGAGCAGCTTGCTGCTCCCGGTATGTGCGTCCCTCTACCTCACGGAGGGGAGGGC
>JAWKSZ010000134.1:0-3772 GCA_041402045.1 Planctomycetota bacterium
GTTCAAGAGCATCTACCCGCCCCCGCACCGCCGCGACAGGGCCCGCCCCCGCACCGCCGCGACAGCGCCCGCCCCCGCACCGCCGCGGCAGGGCCCGCCCCCGCTCAGCGCTCGCTGGGGTCCGGGGCGGGGGGCAGCGCGCGCAGGGCGGCCTGGACGTCCTCGGCCCGGCGCAGGAGCGCCTGGATCACGGTGAAGCGCTGGGTGCTGTTGAGCTCGATCAGGTGCACCTCGGGCAGCTCGACCGGGAGGCTGGTGTTGCCGCCGGAGAGGTCGACCCGCGCGGTGCGGCTGGCCTTGGCCTCGGCCAGCGCCGTGCGCACCTCTTGCTGCAGGTGCAGCACGAGGACCTCGAGCTGGGGCAGCGCGCGGGGGTCGCGCAGCGCGGCCAGGTGGCCCAGGGCGCGGTAGCGGGTCCGCGGGCTGACCCCGGCGTCGTGGGAGACCGAGGTGTAGGCCTCCCGCGCGCGGTCGGGGTCGAGGCTGCGCGCAGCCTCATGGGCGGCCTCGCGGGCCTCCTGCTGCTTGCCGCCGAGGGCGACCTGCAGCAGAGGGTCGACGGCGCGGGCGCTCACGAGCTCGGCCAGCGCGAGCTCGAGGGCCACGCCGTCCCGGGCCGCGCTCTCCGCGGCGCTCAGGCGCGCCGCGCCCTCGAAGGCCTGGAACGCCGCGAGCGCCTCCTGGCGGCGCTCCTCCGAGCCCTTGGTCGCGCGCTTGAGCCAGCTCCGCGCGTGGCCCGCGCGCTGCTTCGCCAGGCGCTGCCCGAGGTGCGCCGCGCGGCGGCGCAGGGTGTCCGTGACGCCCTCGTCCGAGGGGGTCACCCGCGCGACCTCGGCGGGGGGGAACTCGCGCTCGCCCTCGCGGGTGAGCAGGTGCAGGGCGTCCGAGGCCTGGTAGATCAGCGCGCCCTGGACGGTCTCACCGCTCGTGAGCTCGACCTCGTCGGCCAGGGCCGGGGTGAGCGCGAGCAGCAGGAGACAGAGCCGGTGCATGGGAGTCCTCCTGCGTAGAATACCCGGCGCGGAGAGGCGAGGGAGTGACTGTGACCTGGAGCGCGACCGACGGAGCCGGCGCCCGCCTCGCTGCGCGGAAGACGCAGGGGTAGGTGCGCGCCGCGCCCGAGGCGTCCCCTGCGCGGTTGGCCGTGGCCTGGGCCCTGTTGCTCGTGGCGACGGCGCTCCTCCTCCGTGAACAGCCCGGACGCGGGCTGTATGCGTTGGCCTGGCTCTCGGCCGCCGCGTTCCCCGGGCTGTGGGTCGCCTGCGCGCCGCGGGGCGGCTTGCGCCAGCGGGCCCACGAGCTCGCGGTGGGCGCGCTGGTCGCGCTCCCGCTGCTGGCGCTGCTCGCGCCCTGGTCCACGGCGACCCCGGAGGACGCGCGGGCCTGCGCGCTGGGGGTCGGGGCGAGCTGGATTGCGGTCGGGCTGTGGGTGCTCGTCGCGCGCGGGACGCCTGCCGCGCGGCTGGCCTGGGCCCTGGGGCTCGGGCTGGGGGTGCCCCTCGCGCAGCGGCTGGTGTGCGACACCCTGGGCGGCGAGCGGCGCGGCTGGACGAGCGCGGCGGACGCGCTGCGCTTGGGCTGGGGCGGCGCGCCTTCGGTCCTCGACATGACCCTCGCGTGCGCGCCCTGGCTGCTCCTGGCGGGCGGGGCTGCGGCGCTGCGCTGGGTGCGCCGCCCGGCGTTGGCGGCGGGGCTCGCGCTCGTGAGCGCTGGGCTCGCGCTGGCGGGGCCCGGCGACGCGCGGCTCGTGCTCGGGGGCTGGACGCGGCCGGGGGAGCCGACGCCCTTGTGGTTGGAGGCGGACCCGGCGCTCCCGGGCGCGCCGGGGGTCAAGATCGCGGGGGCGCGGGCGCTGATCCCGGACCAGGGCGGGGTGTTTCCGGTGGCGGGGCCGCCGGCGCCGAGCGAGCTCGTGCGGCTCGAGGTCGGGCGCGAAGTCGACGGCGTATGGACGGGGGAGACGGACCCCGAGGCCCTCGAGGCGCTGCCCGCGGGGGCGCTCCTGGTCGGGACCCTGGGCGGCGCGCTGCCGCCGGGGCTCGCGCCGCCGAGCGCGGTGGTCGTGCCCCTCGAGCCGCGGGACGTGGGGCTCCTCGCCCGGGCGGGGCAGGCGCTGGACGTGGTGTGGATCGCGCCGGGGGACGCGCGCCCGGCCTGGGTCGCGCCCCTCGCGGCCTGGGCCGCCTGCGGCGGGACGCTGGTCCTGACCGACGCCGCCGACGCCGCGCGCTGGGAGCTGCGGGTGCCCGGCGCGCGGGCCACGGGCTCGGGCTGGGTCGTGTTCGCGCCGGCGGCGCGGCCGCGGCTGGGGGAGCACGCCGCCCGCGCGTTCCAGGCGCGCCCGGCGACCCGCGCGCGGCGGCGGGCGACCCTCGAGGCGCTGGGGAACCGCGCGCCGCCGCCGGCGCCGGAGTCGGTCGAGCGCTGGCTGGTCGGGGTCGCGCTGGGTTGGCTGGCCCTGGTGCTCGTCGTCGCGCGCTGGGGGCGCGCGGCGCCCCCGCTCCTGGCCGCCGCGAGCCTGGCGGCCACCGCGCTGGTCGGGGTCGGGAGCCCCGCGGGGCCGCGGGTGCTGAGCGCGCAGGTGCTCGAGGCCTGCTCGGGGAGCGACGTGGCGAGTCGGCTGGAGCTCCTGACCCTGTTCGCGCCGCGGCCGCAGGAGCTCGAGCTCGCGCTCCCGGGGCCGGGGTCGCCGCCCTGGCCGGTCCACGAGCGCGCGGTCGACGCCTGGCGCGACGCGCTGACGGTGCTCACCGAGCCCGGGGGGCACCGGGTGCGGCTGCGGGCGTCGACCCAGGGCACGACCCTCGCGCGCCTCGAGGCGGTGCGCCTGGGCGGGGCGGTCTCGATCACCCGCGGGCACGGCGGCAATCGGCTGCGGGTCGCCAACCGCAGCGAGCTCGCGCTCGAGCGCGTGCACGTGCTCTACGACGGCGCGGTCTACCGGATCGGCGCGCTGCCGCCGGGTCGGCGGGTGGAGTTCGACCTGCGCCAGACCTCGCAGCGCTTCAACCGCTGGCGCCTGCGGACCCTCGATCCGCGGGAGGCGCTGCTCGTGCGCGCCGCGGTCCACGGGCGCCAGCTCGACCGCGAGCTCGTGGTCGTGGGCTGGACCCGGGGCAGCGAGCCCAGCGCCGCGCCCGGCGCGGCCTGGATCACCCAGGAGCCGACCCTGGTCCTCGTGCGCGCGGTGGTGCCGTAGGGCCGACGTCCACCGCACGGGCTGCCTACAATCCGGCCGAACGGAGGCGAAGCATGGACGACGGCATGAACCGCGCGGACTTCCTCAAGGGCGCGCTCGCGGGCGGGCTGGGGTTGGGGGCGCTCCTCGGGGCGCAGCCTGCGCTGGCGCAGGAGGGGGCCGAGGCCGGGCAGAAGACCCTGGTCGCGATCACCCACGGCAACGACGACCCGAACCGCGCGATCCTGGCGTTGGTCCTGGCGCAGGCGGCGCAGCAGGCGGGCGCGGCGGTGCGGGTGTGGATGACCCTCGCCGGCGCGGACCTCGCTCACGCCGAGAAGGCGGCCAAGGTCCGCTCGCCGATCTTTCACGCCTTCGGCGACGCGGCGAGCCTGTTGGCGAAGCTGCACGAGGGCGGCGCGGAGCTCGGCGTGTGTCCGCCCTGCGCGGCCTACGCCGGCGCGACGGACGAGGCGCGGCCCGACTACGTCCCCCTGCGCGGCGGCGACTGGCTGCACCAGGAGCTCGCCGGCGCGCGCACGATCTGGCTCTGAGGCCGTCCTCCCCCCGCGCGGGGCACCCGGCGGTCCTGCC
>JAWKSZ010000135.1:0-3724 GCA_041402045.1 Planctomycetota bacterium
GAGGCCGACCCGCAGTTCGACGCGTCGTGGTTCGAGGGGATCATCGAGGCGGCCCTCAGCGACCTCCACGAGGAGCACGCCGAGCAGCACCGGATCCTCCAGGCCCAGATCCAGGCGCCCTCGGCCTCCCACGCCGAGCTCGCCGAGACCCTGCAGATCACCGTGGGTCAGGTGCGCGTCGGCCTGCACCGCGCCCGCGGGCGTCTCAACCGCGCGGTGCGCGCGCAGCTCCGGCGCTACGTCTCGAGCCAAGAAGAGCTCGACGAGGAGATCGCCTGCATGGTCCGGATCCTGGGCGCGTTCCCCGGGTGACGGAGCCCGAGCGCGAGCGGCCCGTGCTGCGCTACCGCCTGGGTGAGCGCAGCGCCTACCCCCTGGGCTCGAGCCCGGACCGGATCCGCGCCGAGCCCGAGGACCCGTCGGAGGCCGAGACCCAGGAGCTGGCCCAGCCCCAGAACCTGCCCCCGGTGGTCGAGGTCCCGCCGCCGCCGCCCCCGCCGCCCCAGCGCGTGGCCACGAGCTTCTCCTTCGGCGAAGAGGAGTCCCCCGAGCGGATCGCGACCAGCTTCGCCTTCGGCGCCCCCGAGGACTCGGCGGAGTACGTGGCCGGGAGCTTCGCCTTCGGCGAGGAGGACTCCACCGCGCGGATCGCCACCAGCTTCGCCTTCGGGCCCGAGGACTCGGAGGACGACTTCGACGAGGAGGAGACCCTCGGCGACGACGGCCCGGCCCCGGAACACGTGGGCCCCGCCCCGCAGCCGGTGCCGGTGGACAAGGGCGCCGGCGTGGGCGCGCGGCTGTTCGCGGCGGGGTTCCTCAGCGCGGCCGAGATCGGCGGCGACCTCGGTCGGGCCACCCCGCGCAAGATCGGGCGCTACCAGCGGATCGAGAGCCTGGGCAAGGGCGGCACCGCCACCGTCTACCGCGTGCGCGACCCCGACGACCCCGAGCAGGACCTCGCGCTCAAGCTCCTGAGCAAGGACCTGCTCGACCCCCAGGCCCAGGCGCGCTTCGAGCGCGAGGCCCAGATCCTGGCGCGGATCGACCACCCCAGCGTGGTCAAGCTGCGCGACGTGGGCCGCGTCGAGGCCGGCTCGTTCATCGTGCTCGAGCAGATCTCGGGCACCCCCCTCGACGAGGGCGAAGAGGAGCTCACCCCGCGCCGCGCAGCGGAGGTCCTCGAGCAGCTCGCCGACGCGGTCCAGGCGCTCCACGACGCGGGGGTCCTCCACCGGGACATAAAGCCGGACAACGTGGTCCTGCGCCTCGACGGCGTGCCGGTGCTCCTCGACTTCGGCACCGCCAAGGACCTCAAGGGCGAGACCCTGACCCGCACCGGCGACTTCCTCGGGACCCCCGAATACGTGGCTCCAGAGGAGGTCGAGCTCCAGGACCGCAGCACCCTCACGGGCCGGGTCGACGTCTACGGCCTGGGCGCCTTGCTCTACTTCATGCTCTGCGGACGCGCGCCCTTCAGCGGGAGCCCGCTCCTGGTCCTGGAGAAGGTCAAGAGCGAGGACCCGACCTGGCCCCTCGAGCGCGACCCCGAGACGCCCGAAGGGATCGACGCGATCTGCCGCAAGGCCATGGCCAAGGACCCCGCGGAGCGCTACCCCAGCGCCCGCGCCCTGCAGCATGACCTCCGCCGGTTCCTCGCCGGCAAGCGCCCGGCCGCCCTGGGCGGCGGGTCCCCCTGGCCCTGGATCCTGGCCCTCGGCGCGGCGCTGTCCCTGGTCGCGGGGGTCCTGATCGCCCGCGCGATCGTCGGCTAAGCCTCGGTGGGCTAAGGGCTAAGCACTTTCCTCGCGATTTTCTTGGTTCGAGGTGTGACCGCCGCCCGGGTTCCTTGGATCTACGGGTGAAGGCGAGAACGAACGACGCCTCACCCAACACGAACCACGAGGAGCACACCATGTCTGGAATGAAGGTTTTTATGAAGATCGCCGATATGCCCGGGTCGTCGCTGGAGCGCGCCGACTGGAGCGAGGTCCGCGGCTTCAGCCACGAAATGAAGTACCCCTTCGACATGCGTGAGGCGAAGGGCCGCGGCGAGCCCGAGCACGGCGCCTGCACCGTGCTCAAGGAGCTCGACAAGGCCAGCCCCAAGCTCTACGAGGCGCTCGCCAAGAAGAAGAAGATCGGCAGCGTCGAGATCGAGTTCGAGCGCGACAAGCCGGGCGAGGGCGCGACCGAGATCTACTTCAAGATCACCCTCACCGACTGCCGCCTGATCTACGCCCGCCCCCACATTCCGGGCCCCGGCGAGCGCGACGAGAACACGCCGCCCCACATGGACCAGATCGGCTTCGCCTACCGCAAGATCGACTGGGAGTGGCTGTCCGGCGGCAAGCTGCCCACCACCTTCGACTTCTCGGCTCCCCAGAGCTAAGGACCGCTCGAACCTACCCCGCGCGAGGAGGCCTCACAGGCCTCCTCGCTGCGTTCCGGACGCTAGCGCGGGGTCCCGGGCAGGCGCAGGAGGTGGATCGAGCGAGTCCGCGGCCGCTCGAGGGCCGCGACCACCTCGGGGTGCAGGGGGTCGAGCTCCCGCAACAGGCGCAGGTCGGCGTGCTTGTCGATCACGTAGACGTAGCGGTCCTCCGCGGCCGGGGCCAGCCCGTCCAGCGCGTAGACGGGCGTGGCCAGGCGTCCGCCGTAGAACGGGATCGCACCCCGGGCCGTCTCGTCGGGGCGATAGACGAACACGGGGCGGTCCCGAGGGACCTTCCGCGCGGACTCAGTGAGGAAGCGGCCGAGCCCCTTCTGGGCGTCGACCCAGGGGACGAACACCGCGGCGCCCACCGAGAGCGCCAGGAGCGCGCCCGCGGCCAGGGCCGCCAGGCAGGGGCCGACCCCCCGCGCCCGCTCGAGGGCGAGCGCGCCACAGGCGACGGCCACCGTCACCGCGCCTCCGAGCAGGGCCCAGGCCCAGGGCAGGCCCAGGGCCACGGTCCCCAGCGGGAGCCCCAGGCCCAGCAGTCCCAGCAGGCCGGCGCACAGCGCGGGCAGCGCGCGGGCGTAGCCTAGAGCGGGCCCTGCCCGTGACCACGCGCTCGATCCACAGCCCGGCCACCGTCGCCGCGGCCGGTACCAGGGGCACCAGGTAGAGCTCGCGCTTGCTGGCGGCCAGGCTCAACCCCAGGACCCCGAGGCCCAGCCAGAGCAGAGGAGCCTCGTAGGCGAAGCGTTCGGCAGGCGGCAGCGTGCGTCGGCGGCGCAGCCAGTGGGCGGCTCCGCCGAGGAAGAACAGCCCCGCCGGGAGCAGGTTCGGGAGCAGCCGCGGCACGTAGTAGCCGACCCAGCGCGCGTGGCTCCCGTGACCGCCTCCCGCGCGGCCTAGGGTGTTCTGCACCACGACCTCGTGCAGACCCGGGCCACCCAGGGCTCGATAGAGCTCGAGCTCGAGCACCCGCGGCTCGTCGGGGGTCCAGGCGTCGTGGTCGACGACGAACAGGGTCGAGAGTCCGAACGAGAGGCACACGACGAAGGCCACCAGGCGGCGCCCGGCCCGCGGAGGCGCCGGGGCGGCTTCGAGCTCGTGGTCCACCTCCGCCTCCTGAGGCATCAGGATCCCTCGCGGTGGCGTAAGTGCCTGCGGCATAGCTGCTTGCGCCCGGCGCGCCGACCCCTCGCAGAAATCCCTGAATTCGCCTGTGATCTCCGCGGAGAACCCTTGGATCTACGGGTGAAGGCGAGCGACGCACGCCGCCGACGAACACGAACA
>JAWKSZ010000136.1:0-2694 GCA_041402045.1 Planctomycetota bacterium
CCGGCCACGGTCAGGTGGTCGAAGGTCACGCTCATGGCCTTGCTGTCGATCGGCGCCGTGCCCTGGCCTGGCACCGGCACCGCGCGGTAGACGATCATGGGCGTCGCGCTGGGCGAGGGGTTCGAGAGGTGCTCGGCGAAGCGGTCGAGCTGGTTCAGCTCGGCGTAGAGCGTGTCGATCGCCTGCTCGCGGACCTCCGACAGGCGCGAGCGCTCCTCGTCGGTCATGGCGACCTGGTGCCGGCGGTCGAGCTCGATCACCCGCGCCTGGCGCGCGTCGAGCAGGAGGCAGGCGCGGTCGAGCTGGGCCACGACCTCGTCCTCGAGGGAGCAACTGTAGTCGAGGGAGGCCTCGGGGTCCTTGGTGGAGGAGGCCTTGACCACGGCCTGAGCCTCCTCGTTCAGCTCCCAGCCGCCGCGGCAGCAGGCGGCGAGAGTCAGGATCACCAGGGACGCGAGCGCGCGCTTCATAGGGTTCCTCCGTCGCGGGATCCTACCACCGGCACCGGTCGCTTCCGCGCGCCTCGCGGGTCGCGCCCCAGGAGCGTGAGCAGGGGGTAGAGCAGGCTGTACTTCAGCGCGCTGATCAGGAGCTCGCGCAGGCGCACGTCCGCCAGGCAGCAGAGCTCGTCGCCCTGGCGCCAGCCCGGGTTCTGCGCGCAGAAGAAGCCAATGTCCGGGTGCTCGAGGTCCCGGGGGTCGAGGTCGGCGACCTCGTGCTTGACCGCCGCGCCGCAGCTCTTGATCACGCCGCGTTCGGGGTCGTAGGCGTCGGGGTACTTCAGCCGCGCCACGCGCTCCAGGGCCTCCTGCGCGCCGGCCGGCGTGCGCCCGGTGTGGTTGGGGAACATCTTGAGGTTGTTCCGCATGAGCAGGTAGGTCTTGTAGCCCTTGGAGATCAGGAACCAGTAGACCGTGCGCAGGGGGTAGCGCAGCCGGGTGCGCAGCAGGAACTTCGTGAACGTGCGCTGGAGCTGCTTCTGCCCCCAGCAGCGCTCGTCGATCACGGTGTCGCCGCTGAACACGGTGACCACCTTGCGCCCGGCGTAGGTCGAGTGCAGGAGCTGGATCGTGCTGAACCCGAGCAGCTCGCCGTCCTGGGCCTGCATGCGGATCACGAACTGCTTCTCGTCCAGGTCGCGCTCGAAGCCTGCGCGCTCCATGCCCACGTAGTAGCGGGCCATGAGCGTGAACATGGCGTCGCGCTCGGCGGCGTCGAGCCGCGAGACCCTCACCAGCCGCGTGCGCGCGATCCGGACCGGGCTCAACGCGTGTCCGCCCGCAGCGCGTCCTCGATCAGGCCCTTGACCAGCGCCTCGAGCCGGTCGAGCTCGTTCTTCATGGCGGCGGGCTGGGCGGAGAAGAACGAGCTCACGACCACGGTCCCGTCGCGCTCGAGGCGCGTGGCGCGGGGGTAGGGGCCGTCTTCGAAGGGCAGGAAGCGCCAGGGCCAGCGCAGGCGCTGCTGCTTGTCCTCGAGCTGGACCTCGAACCCGCGGGCCATGACCTGCACCGACTGCAGCCCGCCCGACGGCACGCGCTCGGCGCGGGTGCGCAGGCGGAGGAACACGCGGAAGCGCCCGCCGCCGACCTGCTCGACCTCCTCCCGCAGCGCGGCGAAGGTGTTGCCCGGCGAGGCGAAGCGCACCTTGTGGCCCAGGGCGCGGGTGATCGCGACCTGGTCGCCCTCTTCGAACTCGAGGTGCGGGTCGTCGGGGCGCGTGGGCGCGGCCTCCTCGACCGTGGCCTGGGGCGTGAACAGCTCGACCGCCTCCTCCTTGATCTTGGAGAGCTCGCCCGCGAGGTCCGAGCGGTTGGGGTCGAGGGTCAGCGCCGCGCTGAACTCGCCCTGGGCGGTGAGGTAGTGCAGCGCCGCGTCGCCGCGGTTGGTCGCCGTGCGCGCGCGCTCGAGGGCCTCCTCGCCCCGGGAGACCGCGCTCGCCACGCGCTCGCCCACGGGCCCGGACTGCTCCCGGCGGAGCTGCTCGCGCACCGCCTCCAGCGCCGCGAGGAGCTGGGGGTCGCGGGGGGCGAAGGCCAGGGCCTGGAGCAGGCGCTCCTCGGCGCGCTTGTGCTCGCCGCGGGCGCGGGCGCGCTCGGCGTCGGCGCGCAGGGCCTCCTTCTGATCCATGGCCCAGCTCGCCACCGAGTCGGCCTGGCTCCCGGGCTCGACCTCGGGGGTCAGCGCCGCGCGCAGCCCGCGCAGGGCGTCGGGGTGCTCGGGGTAGAGCGCCAGCGCGTCGAGGTAGCGCTGGGTCGCGGTGCCCTTGTCGCTCTTGGCCAGGGCCTCGTCGCCCTGGGCCACGAGCTGGCCCGCGCGCTGCTCGCGGTCGGCGCGGGCCGCGGCCTCGGCCTCTTGCACGCGCGCGCGCACCTGGCGCTCGAGGGCGTCGGGGTCCTCCGCGGAGCCGCCGCCTCCGCCCTGGAGCCGGTCCAGGCCTTGGTGCAGCCGCAGGAGCTGGGCGGTGAGCTCGACGTCGCCCTCCGTCGCGCCGACCTCGTCCAGGAGCAGGCGCTGCATGGCCTGGGCGGTCTCGAGATGCTCGCGGGCCTGGGCCGCGTCGCCCTCGTCCAGGGCGCCGAGGCCGTCCTGGATCGCCAGCGCCGCGTCGCGCTCGGCGTCGGCCCGGCGCTGGTCGAGGGAGGCCTCGGCGCTCTGGGCGCGGTCGGCGCCCTCCCGCGCGGCCTGGGAGTC
>JAWKSZ010000137.1:0-2635 GCA_041402045.1 Planctomycetota bacterium
ACGGAGCGCGTTGGCCTCGAAGGCCCGGAGGTCGGTGCCGTCCCAGGTGACCTGGCCGTCGTTGGGGTCGTAGAAGCGGCCGAGGAGCTTGACGACGGTGGACTTGCCGGCCCCGGTGGCGCCGACGAGGGCCACGGTCTGACCCTTGGGCACGTCGAGGGTCACGTGGTCGAGCACGACCTCGCCGGTCTGGTAGCGAAACGTCACGTCCTCGAGCTTCAGGCTCTGGGCCAGGGGCGCGAGGGCGGCCGGGGTCGCGGGGTCCGGCAGTTCGTCGGGCTCGTCCATGAGCGTGAAGATCTTCTCCGCGGAGGCGAGGGCGTTCTGGAGGATCGTGTAGCGACCCGAGAGGTTCTCGATCGGGGCGTAGAACCGGCCGACGTAGTCGACGAAGGCGACCAGGAGGCCGGCGCTCACGGCGGCCTCGGTCAGGAGCCCGCCCAGGGCCGCCCAGAGCAGGAGCGCGAGGGTCAGGGTCTCCGCGAGCTGCACGCCGGCGGAGAGCACGCTCGAGAACTTGAGCGCGCGCATGGACTCGTCGTAGAGCGAGACCGTGAGCTCCTCGTGGGTGGCGTCGTTCTTGGCCTCCCGGCGGAACGCCTGGACCACGAGCATGCCCACCACGTTCTCGTTGAGGAAGGTGTTCAGCGCGGTGGAGCGGTTGCGCAGGGCGCGGAACAGCTGGCGCATGTAGCCGCGCATGCGGGAGAGCACGAACAAGAACGGCGGCACGAGCACGAAGGAGATCAGCGCCAGCTTCCAGTTCAGCCAGAGCATGGAGCCCACGATCCCGATCAGGAGCACCGTGTCCGCGACCACGGTCACGAGCCCCGAGGAGACGAACTCGTTCAGGTTCTCCACGTCGCCGGTCAGCCGGGTCAGGACCTTGCCCGTGGGGGTGCGGTCGAAGAACGCCGGCGGCAGGCGCAGCACGCGCCGGAACAGGTCCCCGCGGATCGTGCGCATGATCCGCTGCCCGGCGAGGGTCATGAGCACGTTCTGGGTGAACTGCAGCACGCCGTGGCCCAGGACGAGGCCAATGAACACGAGCACGTAGGGCAGGATCCCGTCGACGTCGCCTTCCTTGATCGGGCCGTCGAGGACGAGCTTGAGCACGTAGGGCTGACCGAGCTGGGCCACCGCCGCCAGCGGGAACAGGACCAGCGAGATCCCGAGCAGCAGGCTCTGGGGCCAGGCGTAGGCCAGGAGCCGGGGCAGGAGCCCGCCGGCGAAGCGGCCTCTGCCCTCGTAGTCGTCCTTGGCGGGAGGGCTCACTCGGCCTCCCGCAGGCTGGCTTCCAGCCGCTGGCGCTCGTGCATGTGCGCGAAGCGCGAGTCCGGATCGGCGAGGAGCTCACCCGGCACGCCGCGCTCGACCACCGTGCCCTCGTGGAGCACCAGGAGCTCGTCCACGCCGAGGAGCGTGGCGGTGCGGTGCGCGGCCACGAGCAGCGTCGTGTGCGGCAGGGCCTCGCGCAGGTTCTTGAGGATCTGCACCGCGGTCTCGGCGTCGACCATGCTCAAGGCGTCGTCGAGGAGCAGGATCGGAGGCTCGATCAGGACCGCCCGCGCGATCGCCAGGCGCTGGCGCTGGCCCCCAGACAGCGTGACCCCGCGCTCGCCGATCAGGGTCTCGAGGCCGCGGTCGAGCTGGTCGAGGTCCTTCTCCAGCTCCGCCACCTTGGCTGCCTGGAGCACGCGCTCGGGGCTGGCGTCGGGGGCGCCGAAGGCCACGTTCTCCCCCAGGCTCAGGGAGAACACGTAGCCGTCCTGGGGCACGTAGCCCACCCCCGAGCGCAGGTCCGCCAGGTCCCAGCGCTCGAGGGGCGTGCCGTCGACGAAGAGTGTGTCCGGGGCCAGCTCGAGCAGGCGCGGGATCGCGCGCAGGACCGTGGACTTGCCCGAGCCGATCCGCCCCGTGAGCCCCAGGCTCTTGCCAGCCGGGACGTGGAAGCTCACGTCCTGCAGCGCGTAGCGCCGCTCCTCGTCGCCCGGGTAGCGGTAGGCCAGGCTCCGCGCCTCGAGCTCGCCGCGGACCGGGCCGCGGCCCTCGGGGGCGTCGGGGCTCTGGATCGTGCGCGGCGCGAGCAGGAGCTCGTCCAGGCGCTCGAGGCTCGCCAGCCCGCGCTGGCCCAGGCTCAGGACCCAGCCCAGGTAGATCGTGGGCCGGAGCACGAGGCCCATGACCGTGAAGAACAGGGCCAGGTCGCCGTAGGAGATCGACTTCTCCGCAACGCGCTGGCCGCCGATCCACAGCAGCACGAAGGTCCCGATCCCGCCGGTGATCACCGAGGCCACGCCGATCGCGCCGCGGGTCGTGGCCTCGAGCATGGACTTCTTCAGGTAGTCGGCGTTCGCCTCCTCGAAGCGGCGCTCCTGCTCCTCCTCGAGGGTGAAGGCGCGGATCACGTCGATCCCGCCCAGGGCCTCCTGGATCCGGGTCGAGAGCCGGTCCATGGCCTCCTGCGCCTCCCGCGAATACCGCCGCACCCGGCTGGCCGCGACCATGGTCAAGACCGCCAGCGGGGGGAAGGGCAGGAGCAGGTAGAAGGTCAGCGAGCTGTCGATCCAGGCCAGGTAGGGCACGGCGATCGCGAACATGAACACCGCGTTGAAGGTGTAGAGGATCCCCGGGC
>JAWKSZ010000138.1:0-2606 GCA_041402045.1 Planctomycetota bacterium
AGCGCGCGCTGCGCGGCGTCGAGGGCTCCATGGCCGAGCTGCTGTGGACCAACACCGCGGCCTGCCCCGACCTGCAGGCCGCGCGCCTGGCGGTCGAGACCCTCACCGGCGAGGACCTGACCCTCGCGACCGCGACCCTGAACGGGTTCGCGCGCAACAAGGAACCCAAGGTCCTGGGCGAGCTGGAGAAGGAGCTGGAGAAGGCGCGGGATCCGCGGGAGCGCATGCGGCTCCTGCGCGCGCTGGGGCTGAACCCCGACCCCGCCTCGGCCGAGGCGCTGGTCAAGGCGTTGTCCAAGCTCGAGGGCGACGCGCTGCGCGTGGCCTGGAGGCTGCTCGCGCTCAAGCCCGAGGGGGACCTCGCGCCTCACGCGGACGCGATCGTGAAGGCCGCCCGCGGCCTGCGCGCGGGGCTGACCTACCACCACGCGATCCGGGCGGTGGCCAAGGCCAACGGCAAGCCAGCGCCGCCCACCGGCGGCCTGGACGTGGCCCCGGCGCGGCTCCTACCCGAGCGCTTCGCGGGGGGCGGGGTCGCGATCCTGATCGACACCTACCGCGACGTGAACGAGCCGTTCTGGACGCCCCCCCCGCCGGCGCCGGCGCCGGAGGACGAGGGCAAGGGGAAGGGGAAGGGCAAGGGCAAGGAGCCCGCGAAGCCGGCCCCGGAGCCGGTCACCCGCCGCGAGGCCATGCGCCGCGAGGTCGGACATGCGCTGGACGCCTTGTTCGCTGGCGAGCAGTCGGTCTACCTCGGCGACCTGGGCGGGAAGACCTTCGGCTCCGGCGCCACGCACCTCGAGCGGCGCAACGTCGTCGAGGACGCGCGGGCCTGGGTGGACGATCTGCGCGTCGACACCTCCCGGGACGTGGCGCAGGCCGTGCGCGACGCGTTGGCGGACCCGGCGGTCGAGGAGGTCTACGTGCTCGCGACCGGGACGCCCCTGCGCTCGCCCGGCGCGAAGGCCCCCGAGGCCCTGGCCGAGGACTTGGCTCGGGTGCTCGACCTGCGCCAGGTCGCGGTGCACGTGATCCTGCCGCTGGGCACCAAGCAGGAGGACACCGCCGAATACCGTGACTACCTGGCGGCGCTGGACAAGGTCTACCGGCCCTTGGCCGAGCTCAGCGGCGGGTCGGTGGAGCTGCGCCACGCGCTCAAGGGCGTCCCCGAGTAGGCCGCGTCGCGGGACACCGCTGTCTCGCGCCGCTGCTCGCCTCGACGGTAACTCCAAGGCCCGGGCTCGGCCCGGGCCTTGCTTCATGTCCTGTGTCGCGCCGGAGGTTCGCTCCGGCTCGCGTCACAGGAGGCGACCATGCTGTTCGAGACCGTCGAGACCCCGGGCCTCGCCCAGCGCTCGTACTTGATCGGCTCCCAGGGGCAGGCCGCGGTGATCGACCCGCGCCGCGACTGCGAGGTCTACCTCGAGCTGGCGCGGAAGCGAGGGCTCGAGATCCGCTACGTGCTCGAGACCCACCGCAACGAGGACCTGATCTCGGGAGCGCCGACCCTCGCAGAGTGGACCGGGGCCCGGGTGCTCCACGGACCCAACCCGGCAGGACCGGTGGCCTACGCCGAGACCGTCCGCGAGGGAGAGCGCCTCGAGCTCGGCCAGCTGATCCTCGAGGTGCTCGAGACCCCGGGGCACACCGACGACCACCTCGCCTTCGCGCTCTTCGATCAGGACTACCCCGACGGTGCGGTCGGCGTGTTCACCGGCGACGCCCTGTTCGTGGGCGACGTGGGGCGCGCCGACTTCTACCCCGAGCGCCGCGAGCAGGTCGCGGGGCAGCTCTACGACAGCCTGCAGAAGCTCCTGGCCCTGGGCGACCAGGCCCTGATCTACCCCGCCCACGGCGCGGGCTCGGTGTGCGGGTCGGGCATGGCCGAGCGCGGCTTCAGCTCGATCGGCCTAGAGCGCCGCAACAACCCCCTGCTCCAGCTCGACCGCGAGGCCTTCGTCGCCCGCAAGCTCGCGGAGACCCACTACACCCCGCCCTACTTCCAGCTCATGGAGCGCCTGAACCTCGAGGGCGCGCCGCCGCCGCCCCGGGTGCTGCGCCCGCGCACGCTGCGCCTGGGCCAGCTCCAGGGCTGGGACGCCGATCACGTGCTCGACGTGCGCGAGCCGCTGGCCTTCCTCGGCGGGCACTTCCCGGGCTCCCTCGCGCTCCCCGTGGACCTGCTCCCGGCCTACGCCGGCTGGTTCGTGCGCGAGGGCGAGCGGGTGGCGCTCGTGGGGGACACCGAGGCCCAGCTCCACGAGGCCTACACGCACCTGACCCGGATCGGCCTCGACCGGGTGGTCGGGGGGGTGGTAGACGTGGTCTCCGCCGCGGCCCACGGCCACGCCTGCGAGTCCCTGCCCACCGTGGACACGGCCCGGGTCGAGGCGCGGCTGTTTCGCCGGGACGACGACTGGACCCTGCTCGACGTGCGCGCCCAGCACGAGCTGGCCGAGGGCGCGATCGAAGGCAGCCAGCACCTCTACCTGGGGCACCTCGCCAGCCGCTGGCAGGAGCTCGACCCGGAGCGCGCCTACACCGTGCTCTGCGCCAGCGGGAAGCGCGCCACGATCGCGGCCAGCTTCCTCGCCGCCCGAGGCTTC
>JAWKSZ010000139.1:0-2482 GCA_041402045.1 Planctomycetota bacterium
CGCGTGCTTCACAACCAGATCCACCTGGTCACGGCTCGTTGCTCGGAGCGGAGGTTCTTCCTCAAGCCCTGCAAGGCGACCCGCGAGATCTTCACCTACGCCTTGGCCCGCGCGCTCCAGCTCACCTCGGTGGAGCTCTACGCGATCACGGTCCAAGCCAACCACTTCCACGCGGAGGTTGGTGACCCCAAGGGCGAGCTGCCCCGGTTCATGGAGATCCTGGATCTCCTGACCTCCCGGGCCCTGAACGCCCACTACGGCCGCGGGGAGCGCTTCTGGTCGTCGGCGCCCTACAGCAACGTCGAGATCCATGACGAGGAGACCCTGATCCGCGAGCTGGTCTACCTCTACACGAACCCTGTGAAGGACGGCCTGGTCGCGCGCCCCGAGGACTGGCCCGGCTTCTCGACCGCGCCCGAGGACATGGGCACCTTCTCCAGGCTCGTTCACCGCCCGGACTACGCCTTCTTCGGCGCCCGGACCGGCAAGCGCTGGATCCCCAAGGGCGACCTCGACCCCGCCGACTACCGCAAGGCCCTCGCCGCGCGGGAGCAGGCGGAGGCTCGAGACCGCGAGCTCGGAATCCGGGTCCGCCAGGCCCGTACCACCCTCCCCGAGGCGATCTCCCTGGAGGTGAAGGTCCCGTTCCTGATCCCTCCAGAGGACCACGAGGCGTTCCGACAGCGCGTGCGCGCCGCCGTCGAGCGCGAGGTGGAGGAGATCCACCGCCGTCGCCACGCCTCCGGCAAGCACGGGTTCATGGGGGTTGTACTGCGCCAGGTACCTTGGACACGGGTTTGACTGAATTCGACCGCCGTGGAGAACTCGGTGGACAGCCGACGCCTGCGGGCTTCGCTTCGGCTGTGAGGGCCTCCGCTTCGCCCTCCGGCTGCCTGCCCACCGAGTTCCCCACAGCTGGCCGGCCTCATGCGGCCTCTGCCTGCTCTTGAGCCGTGAGCTCTCGACGGACCTGGGCCGGCGTCCGGTAGCCGTGTCGCTGCACGAGCCAGCGCTCGTTGTAGAGCGCGGCCCACTCGTGCAGCGCGAGGCGCAGCTCCTCCACGGTCTCGAATCGCCGGATCCAGAGCAGCTGCTCCTTGAGGGTGCGTATGAACCGCTCGGAGCAACCGTTGCCTTCGGGCGAGCGTACGAAGGAGGGGCTGGACTCGATCCCGAGGAACTCCAGCTCGTTCTGGAAGTGGTCGCTGATGTACTGGCTGCCGTGGTCGTGCCGCAGCTTGAGGCCCTCCGCAACGCCCTCCTCGAAGCAGCCGAACGCGCGCCGCACGCCCTGGCGGATCGGCTCCAGGGCCTCGAAGCGGTCACCGACCTTGGCGGCGTGGATCCCCAGGCACTCCGAGGTGCAGTGGTCGACCGCTATGAACACGGTGCACGAGCCCTCCTTCGTCGTGAACACACTCGTGGCGTCGGTGCCCCACATGACGTCGGGCTTGTCCGTCACGATCTTGCCGTCGTGGGCGCGCGGCCCGAGGACGCGTGTGGGCCGCTGTGAGGCGAGGAGGTCTGCTTCCCGCATGAGGCGCAGGACCCTCGCCTTGGACGTGCGGACGCCCTTCACATGGCGCAGGTAGGCCCAGACCTTCCGGTGCCCCTCCCCGAGCCAGGGAGACTCCTCGAGGACGTCCCGGATATGACCGGTGAGCTCGACGTCGGTCCAGGGAGTCTTGGGCCCGCGCTTCTCTGGAGGGCGGGCGTCGGCCGCTCGCACCCTGTGCGCGTAGTAGGTCGAGCGCGGGAGCGCCCACGCCTCGCAGACCCGAGCCACACCGTAGGGCTTCTTCGCGGAGGGCGAGACGGTGAGGCTCATGGCCTCGGCCTCCGCGTGAGAAAAGGGCGCCCCTCCTTGATTCGGATCCCCTCCTGGAGGAGCTCGTTGCGCATGGTCAGCTCGCCGACCATGGCCTTCAGGCGGAGGATCTCCTCGTCGCGGTCGTCCTGTTTGCGGGTCTTTAGGGCCGCCTGGCCGGCCTGCAGGAACTTCTCGCGCCATTCGGCGAGCGTCGCGGCGGTCACCCCGAGCTCGCGTGCCAGCGTGTCGAGATCTTCGCCAGCTACGAGGCGGCGCACAGCCTCGGCCTTCCTGGCCGCGGAGAAGCGGCCCCTACCCCCGCCCTCGCGCTTCTTCGGCTTGGGCTTTCGCTTGGTCATGGAACACCTCAGCGGGGATGGTCCCGATCAGGACCGACACCCCAGTTAGGTGTCCAAGGAAATCCTAGGGCAGGGGACCCCCTCGCAGCCACCCTGGTCTTCCTGGCGCTGGCCCTGCTCTACCGGCATGACCTGTTCAGCCTGCGCCCGATCGCCAACCAGCGCACCGGTCAGATCAGCGAAGCCCGTCCGGGGCTCCGACTCCTGCTGGTGGGCCTCGCAGCGAGCGTGATCTACCTCGCTGCTCCGCTGATTGGCAGGCTCAGGTTCCAGGACCCCGACCAGGGCACCGCGATCACGCGGGTGCTCTCGC
>JAWKSZ010000140.1:0-2418 GCA_041402045.1 Planctomycetota bacterium
ACCCCGGGCACGTCGAACACCAGCGGGCGCTCGCCGGGGGTGACCCGGGGCTCGTAGGGCTCGAACAGGAACATTTTGCGGTAGCGCCCGACGACCGTCCCCGCGGGGTCGATCACCGGGGTCGTGTTGTAGACGTGCTCGCCCACGCGCTCGTAGATCGAGCCCGGCACGAGCCAGATCCCCAGCTCCTGGGCGAGCGCGCAGAAGCGCTCCTCCGCCGGACCCGGCAGGGGCTGCGCGTCCTCGGGCTCGTGTCCGGTCGCCGCGAGCTCGCTCAACAGCACCAGTTGAATGTAGGGGAAGCGGCGCAGGATCCCGCGGATCGTGCGCGCGGCGCGCTCGGTCTCGTCGCCGCGGCCGACGTCGAGCTGGATCCCGGCGACGACGAAGGGCCTCACCCGAGCACCTCCTGCACGCACTCCGCCAACACGTCGAGCCCGCGCTCGAGCTGCGCGTCCTCGATCACGAGCGGCGGGAGCAGCCGGATCACGTTGCCGTCGGTCCCCGCCGAGATCACGAGCACCCCCCGGGCGTGGCAGGCGGCCACGATCGTGGCCACGGCCTGGTCCGCCGGGCGCATGAGGTCGCCGTCGACGCACAGCTCGCAGGCGTTCATGGCGCCGAGCCCGCGCACGTCGACGACCTCGCGGTGCCGCGCGCGGAGCTCGCCCAGCCGGGCGCGGATCCGCTCACCCAGGGCGCGCGCGCGCCCGCAGAGGTCGAGGGCCTCGATCTGGCGCAGGGTCGCCAGGGCCGCGGCGCAGGCGATCGGGTTCCCGCCGAAGGTCCCGCCGATCGTGCCCGGGCGCGCGGCGTCCATGACCTCGGCCCGGCCCACGACCGCCGCGATCGGCAGCCCGCCGCCCAGCGCCTTGGCGTAGGTCGAGAGGTCGGGCGTGACGCCGAGGGCCTGGTGCGCGGCCCAGGCGCCGGTGCGCGCGAAGCCGCTCTGGACCTCGTCGAACACGAGCAGGATCCCGTGCTCGTCGCAGAGCTCGCGCAGACCCTGGAGGTAGGCGCGGGGCAGGGGCACGAACCCGCCCTCGCCCTGCACGGGCTCGATCAGGATCGCGGCCAGCTCGGCGGGGGCGTAGCGCGTCTTGAGCGCGTGCCGGACCTTGGCCAGCTCGCGGGCGACGAAGCCCTCGGGGTCCTCGTAGCCGCCGCCGCGCAGCGCGTCGGGGCAGTCGAGGCGGTAGACCTCGGGCGCGAACGGCCCGCAGCCGTACTTGTAGCTGACCTTCGAGGTGAGGGTCATGGTGAGCAGCGTGCGCCCGTGGTACCCGCCGGAGAAGCAGAGCACGCCGCTGCGCCCAGTGGCCTGGCGCGCGATCTTGACCGCGTTCTCCACCGCCTCGGCGCCGGAGTTCACGAGCATGGCCTTGGTCGCCGCGCCGTGGGGCAGGAGCTCGACCAGCCGCTCGCAGAGCGCGACGTAGGGCTCGTAGGTCGCCACGTGAATGCACGTGTGCTGGAGCAGCGCCGCCTGCTCCTGGATCGCCGCCACCACCGCGGGGTCGCTGTGCCCCACGTTCATGACGCCGATCCCGCTGGCGAAGTCGAGGACCTCGCGGCCCTCGACGTCCGTGAGCACGGCCCCGGCGCCCCGACGCACCACCACGCGTGAGATCTGGGGGACCCCACGCGACACCACCGCGGCTCGACGGGCGAGCAGAGCCTCGGCAGACGACGACTGCGGTTCACTCATGGCGCGGACGATAGCACCGCCGCGAGGACGCCAGTAGGAGCGAAATCTGCGAGGTATCCCGGGCTAAACCCGTCGCAAACGCCGTTCCCAGTCCAGCGGGAGGGGGGTCAGGGACCGGCTCCCAGGGCGGGGTCCGCGGTCGACGCACGGGTGGCGATCCGGGCGAGCACACTCTGGAGCTCCGGCAGGTTCCCGGGCCAGGTGTGGGCGGCCAGCCGCTCCAGGCGCCGGGCTCCGACGCGGGTCAGGCCGGGGGTCAGGGCCGGGATCAGGAGCGGGAGGTCCTCCAGCCGCTCCCGGAGCGGGGGGACGCGGAACACGGCGGCCTCGGTCACCCGCACGAAGGCCACCAGGTCCGGGGTCGCGGTCTCGACGGCCAGGATCAGCCGCGCCCGCGCCGGCCGCTCCACGGTGCAGCCGACGCGGCGGAGCCAGCCGTTCGCGATCGCCTCGGCCAGGGTCTGGAGCAGCCCGGGCGCGGCGTCGTCTCCCAGCCGGATCAGGGCCGTGCCGTCCTCGGCTCGCTCGAGGACGCCGGGTTCGTTCTGGATGCTGTTTATGAACGTGTGGCGCAGGTAGCCGAGCACCTCGAGTTCTTGGTACGTGGGGCTACTCCCCACACCGCTCGAGAGCATGAAGGGCTCGGCGCGCCGCGACCCTGCCGCGTGCGCGGCCTCCGCCAGCGCCTGGCGTCCGCTGCCGGGCTCGCC
>JAWKSZ010000141.1:0-2309 GCA_041402045.1 Planctomycetota bacterium
CAAGGACACCGTGTTCGTGATCGACGACTTCGTCCCTGCGGGGTCCGTCTCCGACCGGGCGCGGCGGCACCGCGACGCCGACCGGGTGCTGCGGGGCCAGGGCAACCGCGCGGGACGTTCGCGCATGCGCTGCGACGCGAGCCTGCGCCCGGCCAAGCGCTCGCGAGCCCTGGTGCTTTGCACGGGCGAGGAGCTCCCGCGCGGTGAGTCCCTGACCGCGCGCTTCCTGACCCTCCCCGTGGCCCCCGGCGACGTGGACCGAGGCCAGCTCAGCGCCTGCCAGGCCGACGCGGACGCCGGTCGCTATGCGCAGGCGCTCGCGGCCTTCCTGCACTGGCTGGCCCCTCGCTACGCCAAGGTGCAGGCGGGGCTCCGCGACGAAGTCGGCGCGATCCGGGGGGAGTTCGCGCTCGCCGGCGCCCACGGGCGGCTGGTCGACGTCGGCGCGAACCTGTTCCTCGGGCTGCGCGCGTTCCTCCGCTTCGCCCAGGAGCGGGGGGGACTCGCCCCCGAGGAAGCCAAGGCCCTGCTCGGCTCCTGCCGCTGCGCGCTGCTCCAGGCCCTGGGGCAGCAGGTCCAGAGCCAGCACGAGTCCGACCCGATCCAGCAGTTCTTCGAGCTCCTGGTGTCCTGCCTGGCCAGCGGCCGCGGACACGTGGCCGGGCTCGACGGGAACGTGCCCAGGGACCAGCCGCTGGCCTGGGGCTGGAGGCTCTCGGACGAGGGCCAGGCGGAGGGGACGCCCTGGAGGCCCGGGGCCGACGAGCGCCCCCACTGGCGGGCCCAGGGCGAGCGCGCGGGCTGGGTCGAGGGCGACGACCTCTACCTCGACCCGACCGTCGCCATGAACCTCGTCCAGCGCGCGGCGGGCGAGGAGGGCTTCGCGCTGTCGATCCGCAGCCTGAGGCGGCGCCTCAAGGAGGAGGGGCACCTCCAGGGCACGGGTCGAGCGCGGGACACCAGCTCCGTCCGGATCTCGGTGTCGGGCGCCCGGCGCTCCGTTCTGCACCTCCGTGCGAGCACGGTCCTGGACTCCGCTCAGCCGGAGGACGCCGGTCCCCATGGCTGAGCGCTCGGCACTCCGAGGCGCACCCACCGCTCCCGGCGCCAAACCGGCGTCCACCAGATCTCGGCTCGGTTGGCCTGGATCTGTCCCCAACCCAGAGCGAAGGTCCGACTCCACCGGGAGCGGCCCTTCCAGCACGAAGGAGGGCCCATGAGCGAGGCCAGATACCTGACCGTCAACGAGCTGTGCCAGCGCTACGGATTCAGTCGCGCGACCTTCTACCGAATGCTCGCGGACCCGCAGTCCGGGCTTCGAGGCCTGGTCATGCGAATCCCCCCGCCGCGGGGGCGGATCCGCGTCCCTGAGGACGAGTTCGTCGCCTGGCTCAAGCGCAGGCAAGCCGGCTAGCCGCCGCAGGAGGAACCCATGGGCGCTGCACGCAGGCGAAAGCCGAAGAGCCTCTCGGGCACGCACCTGTTCGTGAAGCCGTCCACCGGGATCTACTGGTGGCGGCGCACGGACCCGGACACCGGGAAGCGCGTCAAACGCACGACCGGGACCAAGAACCTGCAGCAGGCGCTGAAGCTGGCTCAGGCGTTCGAGGACGAGTGGGCCAAGCAGCGCCTCGGCCTGACCGTGCTCGACAACTGGAAGCTCGAGCTGCGTCCGCTGGCCGAGGAGTGGCTCGAGGCCCAGGCGGACGAGCTCTGCGACGCCTACCTCCCGCAGAAGCGCATGCGGCTCTTCCGCGCGTTGGACCTGCTCGAGCTGCGGCGGGCCAAGGACCTCGACAACGTGGCGCAGGTCCACGACCGGCTTCTCGCGCTGGACGGGTTCACGAAGACCAGCAAGCGGCGGGCATTTCAGGACGTGCTCAAGCAGTTCAGCGCGTGGTTGGCGGCGAATCGGCGCTACCTGGGTCGCGACCCGCTGGTGAACTGGACGCCGATCAAGCCCGATCCGCCTTCTATGCGACGGCGGGCGCTCCTGCCCAACGAAATGGCGCACACGCTGTGGGCGGTTGACGAGCTGGACAAGCGCTACGGGCGGGCGTCGCAGCGGCTGCTGATTACGACGCTGCTGGTCGCCGCTCCCCGGGTGAATGCGCTCCTGTCTCGGGACGTGCGGCACCTCCTCGTCAGCGAGAGCAGGATCGACCTTGGCCGCGGGGTCGGGAAGAAGCGCAAGGGGGCGGCCTGCCTGGACCCCACGACCCTCGAGGAGCTGGTCGCGAGCCTCGACGGTCGGACCGAGGGGCCGCTCTTCTTCTCAGCGCGCGGGAAGCGGCCTACTGCTCGGGTCC
>JAWKSZ010000142.1:0-2264 GCA_041402045.1 Planctomycetota bacterium
CGAGAGCCACGCCGGTGACCTCGAGCGCACGATCATCGCCACCGACGACGGCGGCGACGACGACGAGGCCGACGGGCGCACGATCAACGTGACCGGGGGTGAGGGCGCCACGCTCAACGTCACCGACAAGGACGGCGCCACGGTCCAGGTCGGCGGCGACCCCACCCTGCGCGTGGGCGCCGAGGGCGGGTCCGAGGCCACGATCCGCGTGGGCGACGAGGACCAGACGATCGCGGTGGGCCAGGAGCAGCAGACCGTGGTCGCCGGCGCCCAGGGTCGGACCCAGGTGGCGAGCGTGCAGTTCCGCTCCGCCTCCATGATCCTGAACCCGGACGACGTCACCCAGAGCTTCGAGATCGACGAGGAGGACCCGTCCGCGGGCCTCGACATTCCGGCGGAGTTCCTCAAGGACGCCCCCGCGGAAGAAGAGCAGCGGCGGATCGAGGAGGAGGTCGCCGGCGTCGCCGGCGGGACCAACCCCAAGCTCCTGATCGTGATCGGGCTCGTGCTCCTGATCCCGGTGCTGGTGTTCGGCGCGCTCAAGCTCACCGGCGGCGGCGACCCGCTCCTGGCGCTCAAGCAGGAGCGCGACGCGCTCCCGCCCACGGCCTCGGCGGCGGAGCTGCGCGCCCTGGCCGCTCGCTTCCAGAGCGCGATCCAGCCGGACATGGCCGACACCGCGCGGACCGAGGCCCTGACCGCGATCAGCGACCTCGAGCAGCGCGCCAAGGCGCTGGAGGGCGTGAACCCGGACATCGACCCCGAGGACGACGGCGGCGAGACCCTCGAGCGGCTCAAGGCCATGCTCGCGGCCGGGCGCAAGGACCTGGCCAAGCTGCAGGAGCTGGGCGACGCCAAGCAGTGGGCGGCCTACGTGCACCTCGTGAACGAGATCATCACCAGCTACCGCGACGTGCCCGACCTCACCGACGAGATCGAGGCCCTGCGCGTGCCGGTGCTCGTCTACTCCGATCCCCCGGGCGCCAAGATCTACCTGGGCGAGAGCCAGACCCACGAGGAGCGCACCCAGCCCGCCGGGAGCGGGATCGTGTGGGTCCGCCCGCACTCGCGGGTCGAGGTCCGGGTCGAGGTCGACGGCTTCGAGCCGTTCACCGCCGCCGCCGACGTCGGCGACCACCTCCAGGAGTGGGACGCGCGGCTCAAGCGCAAGGTGCTGCGGACCCTCGACCTCGGCCGGATCGAGGTCAACGTCGGCGGCCGGGACGTGCTCGAGCCCGTCGTGCCCGCCCACGACCCGGTGCTCGACCCCGCCCGCGGCGGCACCGTGTTCTTCGTCGGCCACGACGGCGCGCTGCGCGGCTTCAACCTCCAGCGCGAGGCGCAGGAGTGGGAGGTCCAGGACGTGCACCGGATCGGGCGCTACGGCGACCCGACCCCCAGCGTGCTGGTGCTCCCGGGGCAGCTCGTGATCGCCGGCTCCTCCGCCGGGCGCCTGATCGCCATGGACCCCGCCAACCCCACCGACCGGATCTGGTCGCGGGACGTGGGGTCGCCGGTGACCTCGCCGCCGGCCTTCCACCCCGCGAGCAAGCTCGTGGGCGTGGGCACCGACGACGGCGACCTGCTCCTGCTCTCCGCCGAGCAAGGCAAGGTCGCCTGGCGCTTCCACACCGAGAACCGGATCGTGACCGCCCCCTGCTTCCTGGGGACGAACACCGTGTTCGTGGGCTCCACGGACAACGGCCTCTACGCGCTCAACTGGCAGACCAAGACCAAGCTCGGCCAGCTCGACGTCGGCGACGACGTGATCGCCGGCCCGGTCCCCGTCGGCGCCCAGCGCCTGGTGCTGGCCACCGCGGACAACCGCCTGCACGTGGTCAACGTCGCCGACCCGGCCCACATGGAGGCCGTGGCCATGCGCCAGCTCCAGGGCCGGGTGAGCACGCTCGAGGTCGTCGGGAACCGGGTCTACGTGACCGCCGGCCGCGAGCTGTGGGCGTTCAAGGTCTCCGGGCAGTCGCTGCAGAGCGCCTGGGAGCGTCCCTGGGCCGGCCCGGACGGGCTGACCGCGCCAGCGATCGCCGACGGCGTGCTCTACGTGGGCACGAACAAGGGCGCGCTCTACGCGATCGACGGCGAGAGCGGCGAGAAGCTCTGGGAGTACCGCGACGAGCTAGGCACCGGCGAGAACCAGGTGGCCTCGGCCCCGGTCGTGCTGGACGACCAGGTGTTCGTGTTCACCGGCAGCCGCGTCACGAGCCTGCCCGCGCACTGACGTGAGCCTCCCCGTCCGCACCCCGACG
>JAWKSZ010000143.1:0-2155 GCA_041402045.1 Planctomycetota bacterium
CCCGGACGAGGTCTCCCCCGACTACGACCGCGCGCTGATCGCCTTCGTCAAGGACGACGACGCCGAGCTCGAGCGCCTGAGCGCCAAGCTCAGCGGCGCCAAGGACCCGCTCGAGGGCGCGGCGCGGGGGCTGGTCGCCTTCCGCGCTCGGCGCTTCCTCGAGGCCTATGAGCTGCTCGAGCCCTTCGTGGGCCTCGACAGTTGGACCCGCGACACGTTCCTGCGGGCGGGGCTGTTCGTGGGCAAGTTCGACGAGGTGCGCGCGAACCTGCTCGCGGACCCCAAGGACGTGGACCCGGTGCTGCAGGAGCTGGTCCTCGGGCCCTTCGCCCGCGCCTACCCCCACGCGGCGCGGGCGCTGGAGCGGCTCAGCCCCAAGGGCCACTACCGGGTCATGAGCGACATTGGGTTCACGCCCCAGGCGCTGGACGCCCTCGAGGCCGAGCTGCGCGACGCTTCCCCCAAGTCCCAGGAGTCGATCCTGCGCCGGGTGCAGAAGAAGCACGTGACCCTGAACGCCGCGGCGGAGGTCATGGACAAGGCCTTCGCCGCCTACGACAAGCTGTTCGGGATCGAGCGCGCGTGCGAGGTCGTGCCCACGGTCTACCTGTTCGCGGACAGCGCCGACTTCGCCGCGTTCTCACGCCGGCTCGAGGTCGGCGACACGGAGAACACCCTGGGCTACTACCTGCCCCACTACCGCGTGCTCGTGTTCTACGAGCAGAGCTCGCCCAAGCTCGGCGAGCTCTCGCAGCCGACCCTCGAGACCCTCATGCACGAGGCCTTCCACCAGTGGCTGCACCTCTACGTGCACGACGCGCCGCCCTGGTTCGACGAGGGGCTCGCGGAGTATTTCAGCACCTGCTCCATGAGCCGCTCGCGGCTGGTCTACGGGCTGGTGCCTCCCATGGTCGGCCCGTCGCGGCTGGCGGACATTCGCGACTCGCTCACCGGCGAGGGCTACTACGAGCCCTGGCCGCTGAAGCGGCTGCTGGTCGCCGACCACCGGGACTTCATGGGGTCGCACCCGTCCTTGAACTACGCCCACGCCTGGTCGTTCTCGCACTACCTGGCCTCGACCAAGGACGGGCGCGCGCGGCTGAAGGCCTACTTCCGCGGGCTCCGCGACGGCGAGGGCTTCGAGGCGCTCTACCGCCGCGTGTTCGGCGACGTGCCCGCCGAGGCCTTCGAGAAGGACTTCCGCACCTACGTGCTCCAGCTCAAGCCGAGCTAGCGGCCCCCGAAGGCCGGGGCTCAGTTCAACGGGCTGCTAAGCGGCGCTCACTGTCCGGGGGGGAACGGCGGCGGCGCGCTGCCGTCGAGCTCGTCGAAGCGCCCGGCGAGCAGCTTCTCCACGCGGTCCAGGCGCCCCTGGGCGATCCGTACGAACTGCGGGTCGGTCTTCTTACCGCCGAGGTAGCTCTTGTAGAGCTCGCGGGCCTGCTGCCAGTAGGGCCGGCACTGCTCGACCAGCTCTTCGTGGGGTACGCCCCTGGCCTCGCCCGCGGCGTAGAGGTCCTGGCTCTGGGTCATGAGGATATCGCCCGCGGTCAAGCGGCTGACCTCGATCCCGTTGAAGGGCTCGTAGGAGCGTTTGATCCAGAACAACGCCTGGTCGAGGTCCTCGAGCTCGGTCGCGTAGAGGTTGCCCAGGTTGGCCATGAGGATCACGTCGGGCTCACCCCGGGCCTCCTTGACCTCGATCGAGCGCTTGAGCCCCTGCTCGGCAGCCACGAGGTGCTCGTGGATCCGGGCCTCGAGCTGCTCGGCCAGGGTCTGCATGTCTTGGGCGATCTTGCGCGAGGCTTCGATTTGCTGTGCCGTCTGCGGGCCTTGGGGGCCGCTGGCCAGGCGCTCGGCTTGCTCGAGCATGCCCTGGCCGAACGCCAGGATCCGCGCGCGCTCCGCCTGGCGCAGCTTGGCCAGGGAGATCTGGGACAAGCTCAGGTTGTTGTGGGCCTTGGTGTAGTCGGGGTCGAGCTCCAGCGCCTTGCGGAAGGCGGCGGAGGCGGCCTCGGGGCCGCCGTCGAGCTCCACGATCTCCCGCACCTTCTGCGGGTCCACGAACTGGGCGGGCTCGGCCATGAACTCCGTGCGCATGGCCTTGAGCATGAGCGAGTCGTCGGGCATGCGCACCGCCGCGCCCTCGAACACC
>JAWKSZ010000144.1:0-1936 GCA_041402045.1 Planctomycetota bacterium
CACGTTCCCCAGGTTGTCGAGCCCGAGCTTGCGCCCGAGGAAGGCGAACAGCCGCTCGGCCCGCGCGTGCCAGGGCCCGCGCTCCAGGCGCGAGGCCTCGGTCTGCTGCGGGAACAGCAGGTCCAGGTTCAGCGCCAGGACCTCCTCCAGGAAGTCGCGGGCCTCGGCCTGGCTCACGCCGTCGTGCTCGGCGTCGCCGAGGGCCAGAGCCAGCATGCGCAGCTCGCTCAAGGCCTCGACCACGGGGTAGACCCCGCCCACGTCCAGCGAGCCGCGCACCAGCGGCGCCTGCAGCCGGCTGGCGTCGGCCCACCCGCCGCCGGCGAACACGCCGACCGGCTCGAAGCGCGGCGCGCGAGAGTAGAGCCGCTCCAGCCCGTCGTCGGAGGCGCACAGCGCGTCCGCGAGCTGGAACACAGGGGTCTGGTAGGTCGCCTTCACCAGGGGCGCGGCGGCGTCGAGCCGCGCCAGCGCCTGGTCGAGCTTGTCGAGGTTGCGCTCGATCCGCGCCTGTTGGTCGGTGGTCATGCGGGGGTCCAGGGGCTCAGGCGTAGAAATCGTGGCGCTCCCACTGCCACATGAGGTCCTCCATGCGGCGGGGGTCGTCGCCGGCGAAGAAGATCGTGCCGTAGTGGTTGCCGAAGCCCACCCGCGCCGCGACCTTCGGGCTCGCCGGGACGAACAGGTTGTGGCTCTCGAAGTAGGGGTCCTCCTCGAGCTCCTTGGGCACGTCGAGGTGGCTCGCGACCTTCCCGTGGGGGTAGACCATGAGGCTCCCCGCGTAGGTCTGGTGCTGGTCCTCCTTGGGGAAGAACGCCTCGAGCTCGGCCTCGGTGGAGTTCGGGTCGCAGCACAGCGCGAAGCCCGCGAAGGGGTTGAACCCGTAGGCGCGCTGGATCAGCTCGAAGATGTGCCCGCCCGGGACCCGCGCCGCGACCTCGCCGAAGTTCAGCTTGCCGTCGGAGGTGATGAACCACTCGGGGTGGATCATGCCGTAGCGCACGTCGAAGGCGTTGATCAGCTCCTCGACCGCCCCGCGGATCTTGGCCCGCTGGGACTCCAGCCGCTCGGAGGCTGGGACGAAGTTCGAGTGCCCGAGGTGCACGTACTCGGTGATGTTCAGGAAGCGGATCTTTCCGTCGTGGATGAAGGCCTCGCAGCTGAACTCCTGCCCGTCGAGGTGGCTCTCGAGCAGGCAGGGGAACTCGGTGAGCGGGATCCCGTGCACGTCGGCCGGGGTCCGGATCAAGCGGTGCCCCACGCAGCCCGCGCTGGCGAAGGGCTTGAGGTGCACCGGGTCGTTGGTGTCACCCTCGAGCTTGAGCAGGGCCTGGTTCACCCGGCGCAGGAACTTGAGCACGTCCTCGTGGCACTCGGCCTCCTCGAACACCCCGACCCGAATCCCCGAGATCTGCGCCTTGCGCTTCATCATGGCCTTGTCGCGGAACAAGAGCGCCTGGTTGAACAGCCGCGGCTGCTCCCAGAGCACCGCGTTCACCGCCCCCGCCCAGGTCACCGTCTCCTCGTAGAGCGGGACCGCGGTCGAGACCCCGAGCTTGCGCAGCGGCTCGACCAGCTCGTGGGAGTGCTCGTTTCGCCGCTCGAAGTCCCACCCCACGAACTCGAGCCCGTGCTCCACGGCCAGGCTCCGATAGGGCTCCGGGGCGACGACGACGAACGGGCGGCCGAGCTCTTGCAGCGCTTCGAGCGCGTGCAAGCTCCAACCGAGGAGGGCGACGGGGGCGGTCATGGGTGAGGTCCTTTGGTGCAGGAGGCGGGGGCGAAGCTCGCGGACCCCTCGCCTCCGGCGAGACCGCGGGCGCCGAGACGCTCGGCGAGGCGTGCGCCGATTCGCTCAGCGAGGGCGGGGCCAGGTGCCCCGGCGAGGGCCGGGGCCAGGTGCCCCGGAGAGGGCGGGGCCAGGTGCCCCGGCGAG
>JAWKSZ010000145.1:0-1865 GCA_041402045.1 Planctomycetota bacterium
TCGTGCGCGTCCACGACGCGGGGATCGCGGAGGGGGCGCCCTGGGTGTGCTACGAGCGGGTGCTCGGCGCGCGCAGCCTGCGCGAGGCCTTCGCCGGCGCCCGCCTCGAGCAGCGGGTGAGCTGGGTGCTGGAGGCCGCGCGCGCCCTGGGGGCCGCCCACGCGGCGGGGGTGATCCACCGCGACCTCAAGCCCGAGAACGTGCTGATCGACGCCGACGGGCGGGTGAAGGTCGTCGACTTCGGCCTGGCCTCGGCGGTCGGCCTGGAGCGCATGACCCAGACCGGCGCCCTGGTCGGGACCCCGACCTACATGGCCCCCGAGCAGATCGCCGGCCGCGGCCGGCGCGAGCCCGACGCGCGCACCGACGTGTGGGCGCTGGGAGTGCTCCTGTTCGAGGCCCTGACCGGGGAGCGCCCCTTCGACGCCCCGACGTTGCACGGCCTCGCCGCCGCGATCACCTCGGGCTCGTGCCCCGCGCCGTCCTCGCGCGCCGCGGGCGTCTCGCTCGCCTACGACGCGGTCGTCGCGCGGGCGCTGCAGGTCGACCCCGAGCGTCGCTTCTCCGACGCGCGGGGCTTCGCCCGCGCGCTGGACAGCGCGACGGCGGGCGCCGACCCGTCGGCGCGGCCTCCATGGATCCTGGCCGGGGTCGCCCTGGGGCTCGGGATCCTGGGGCTCGCGGGGGTGGTCCTGGCCGTCGGACTGCGCGGCGCCGCCGCCCCGAGCGCGCTCCCCCCGGCCCCGACCCTCGAGCTCGAGCGACCGCCCGCGGCCACCCTCGACGCCTCGGTGCTCCTGGAAGGCCGGGTCACGCCCCCCGAGACGCCGCTGTGGGTGACCACCGAGCGCGGGCGCCGCGAGCTCCCCGCCCGCCCCGACGGCAGCTTCCGCACGCGCCTGCCCCTGGCCCCCGGGCTCAACGCGATCGAGGTCGAGGCCGCGCCGCTCCACGGGGAGGGCGCGCGTCAGGGCTTCACCGTCGAGCGCCTGGACGACTACCCCGAGTGGTTCACCCGGCTCGCGCCCGCGGCCCGGCCGCCGATCCCGCTCCCGCAAGGGATCACGCCCGCGACCGCCGAGGGCGACTACCTGAACGCCGCCGACGGCTCGACCCTCGTGTTCGTCCCCGGCGCACGTCAGGTGCAGTTCGGCGTCGACGCCGACGCGCTCAGCGGGGACACCCTGTTCCACCCGCTCTCCCGGCGCACCGTCGACGTGGCGCCGTTCTTCATTGGCAAATACGAGGTGAGCTGGCAACAGCTGGCCCGCTACTGGCTGAGCGAGGAGCGACCACGCGAGCCGCCTGCCCCGCGGATCACCAACGTGGGCAACGTGGAGGAGGGCAACGTGCGCGTCCTCGAGGAGCCCTACACCGCGCAGCGCAACGACCCCGCCTTCGACGTGCCCCCCGACGTCGTCCAGCGCTACTGCGCCTACGCCGGCGGGCGGCTGCCCACGGACTACGAGTGGGAGCTCGCCGCCCGCGGCGAGCTCCGCCGCGACTACCCCTGGGGCGACTGGGACCCTGACCGCGCCAACGTCCAGGGGGAGCGCGACGGCTACCGCACGGTCTCGCCGATCGACGCGTTCCCGGCCGGGGCCAGCCCCTACGGCGCGTTGAACATGAGCGGCAACGTGGAAGAGTTCGTGCTCGCCGAGGACGGCCGCGACCCGAGCGAGCTCTACGTCCGCGGCGGGAGCTGGCGGCACTTCCCGGTGGGCGCCCGCGCGGCGGCGCGCGAGCGGGTCAACCCCGACAAGCCGACCCACAGCCAGATCCGCGGCTGGCGCGTGTGCCGGCCCGTGGAGGACTAGTGCTGTGCGTCAGAAGTTTCGCTACAGGTCGCGCAGCAATCGTCGTCC
>JAWKSZ010000146.1:0-1823 GCA_041402045.1 Planctomycetota bacterium
GCGGCGCGGCCCTCGAGCAGGCCCTGGTCTGCGGCGGCGACCCCGGCGTGGACGTTGACCCGCACGAAGCTGCCGCCCGCGGCCAGCGCGCAGCCCAGCGCGGCGCGGGCGTCGTTGCGCAGCACGTTGACCCCCACCGGCAGCCCGCTGGCTTCGCGCACCGCCAGGGCGCAGCGGCTCATGAGGGCCACGGTCTCCGGGGCGACCTGCTTGAAGAACGGGACGTCGCCGTAGTTCTCCACGAACAGTGCGTCGAACCCGGCCACGGCGAAGCCCTGGGCGTCGGCGCGGGCCCAGTCCAGGAGCTCCTCGAACCCGGCTCGTCCGAGCTGGCTCCAGCGCGGGCTCCCGGGCAGGGGCGGGAGGTGGACGACGCCGATCAGCAGGCGGCCGGTGGCGGGCAGCGGGACGCGCATGAGGGCTCCTTCAGCCGAGAGCCTACCCCGCGCCCACGAGCGCGCGCGAGCCCGGCGGGCTATCACGGGGGCATGTCGATCTACGCGGGGCTGGGGTTGGGGCTGGGGGTGCTCGTGTTCGTGGGCGCGATCTACCTCGCGACCCGCGCGGGCGCGCGCGCAGCCGCGGGCGACGGCTGGCTCTGCGACCGCTGCAAGTACAACGACCCGCGCTACTGTTCGCAGCCCGACCGCCCCAACGCGACGACCTGCGGCGAGTTCAAGCAGGTGGGCACGTGAGCCGCGCGGCGCTGGCGCTGCTCCTGGTCCTGGCCCTGGCGCGGGCCGACGAGCCCCAGGCTCCGCCGCCGGTGACCGGGGTCGGGACCTGGTTCGTGGCCGGCGAGGAGCCCGAGGCGCCGCCGGCCTGGGCCAAGGACGGGGCCGTCGACTTCGAGGCGCTGCGGGGCAAGGTCGTGGTGCTCGAGTTCTGGATGTCCTGGTGCCCCGGCTGCGCGCGCACCCGCCCGGTCCTGGCGAAGCTCCACGAGCAGCACCCGGACGACCTGCTCGTGCTGGGGATCACCGCCACCGACGCCAAGCAGTCGGCGGAGGCCGCCCGGCGCTACGTCGCCGAGCACGTGCCCTTCCCGGTCGCGCTCCTGGCCACGGGCGAGACGATCGCGCGCTACGAGGTGGGCAAGATCCCCCACGCGGTGGTCGTCGACCGCGCCGGGCGCGTGCGCTGGCGCGGGAACCCGGACCGCGAGGCCAAGGCGTTCAAGGCCGCCGTGCACGCGGCCCTGCGCGAGCCCGCGCGCGAGGACTGAGCTGGCGTCGCCCCGGGAGGAGCCCGCCCCGCCGCGGGTTCAGGTCGGCGACGCGCGCGCGGGCCAGGCGCGCTGCCCCTACTGCCACGACGCGATCGGCGACCTGCCCCGCGCGGACTGCGCGCGCTGCGGGACGCCCCACCACGCCGCGTGCTTGAAGGCTGGCTGCGCGACCTACGGCTGCGAGGGCCCGCCGCGGGCGCGCCTGGCGCTGACCCCGGCGCGGGTCGTCGGGTGGACCCTGGCCTTCGCCTACTTCGTGCCCGTCGCGGTGTGGGTCGCCGGGCACCTCTCCCCCCCCGAGCACCGGGTCCTGGTCCAGTGGATCGGCGGGGCGTTGGCCGCGGTCGGGGTCGCGCTCCTGCTGCTGCGGGTCGAGCGCGCCAACGCCGCGGCCCAGCTCCGGGACGCGCAGGGCGAGCCGCCGGGGCCGCGATCCCTGGTCCCCGTAGTCCCCAACGAGGCGATCGAGATCCTGACCCTGGGCGGGATCGGCGGCGCGCGAGAGGTCCAGGCCGCCCTCGACCGCGTGGCCGAGGGCGCGCCCCCGCCGCCCAAGGTCCCGCTGGGCGCCGAGCTCCCCGACGCCTGCCCCGAG
>JAWKSZ010000147.1:0-1796 GCA_041402045.1 Planctomycetota bacterium
TGGTGGCCGAGGCGGCCCGTCAGGGCTGATTCCAGCGGCGCTCGCTTGCCCTCGTCGCCCCTGGCGTTGTTGCGGTCGGTCACAATGGCCCGCGTTGCTCGCTCCTCGCGCCTCGCCAGGAACGACGATTGCGGCGCGATCACCGCTGGAATCAACCCTGACGGACCACTGGAACGCAGGGGCGGCTGGGCGCGCCGTGCTCCGACCCACCCTCTCGCGGCTCCGCGGGTAGAGTGCGCGGCAGCCCTGACCCGCTGGAGGCAGGCTCCGACCCGCGATCCCTCGCAGCGAGGGGAAAGCGACCCCGCATGGCTGAGATCGACGACGCGCTCCAGGAGACCTTCGCCAGCGGCAGGCTCCCCTCGTACTTCGTGGTCGGCGACGCCGGCGGGCAGGCCGTCGCGCGAGGGCTGGCCGTCGCCGCAGAGAACTGCCACGTGATCGTGGCTTCGCGCGAGCCACAGGCTTGGCCCGACGAGGTCCGCTTCACCCGGCTGGAGCTCGGCGACGAGCTGACCCCGAGGCAGGCCGGGCGCTCCGCGCTGCGCATGGACCCCGACGTGCTCGTGTTCGAGGTCGAGCGGGGGGAGCTCGACGTCGACCTGGTCGAGCTCACGGTGACCGCCGCGTCCACCGGGCACGGCGTGATCGTGCGGGTCACCGGGTGCGCCGACGCGAGCCCGATCCGCGAGGCGCTGGGGGCGCTCCTCGCGGCCTACCCCCCAGCCTTCGCCTCGCCGCTGTCGCGGACCCTGGTCTGCGACGCCGAAGGGGTGGCGCAGGTGCTGGACGCGGTGAGCGGGGAGGCAGTGTGGGGGCGGGGCCAGCCGATCCCCGAGCGCGAGGCGCTCACCGGTCAGGAGCCGCCAGCGCCGCCGCCGGTGCGCGAGCCCACCCCGCCGCTCGAGCCCCAGCTCCTGCAGCAGCTGCGCGCGGCCCTCGAGGGTCGCCTGCGGCCGAGCTACGTCCCGCGCGTCGCCGCGCCCACGGGCGACGCGGGCTGCTCCAAGGTCGGCGGGCTGGCGCTCCTGGCCCCGGGCGAGGCCTGGCCCACCTGCCCCAACTGCGCCGCGCCCCTGCCCCTCGCGTTGCAGCTCGCGCGGGAGACGTGCCCCGAGCCGGTCCAGGCGCGCTTCCCCGCCGGGGCGCGCCACCTCCAGCTCTTCTACTGCTCGTCGAGCGACTGCGGCGCCGACGACGCCTGGGAGCCCTTCGGCACCAACCGCGTGCTGCGCTTCCTCAGGGAGTCGGTCCCGGCGAGCGAGGTCCCCGAGTGCCCTGAGCCGCCCGAGCCCGCGGATCTCGTGGGCTGGGACGAGCGGGTCATGACGCCGCACTCCGAGGACGTCCGCGACCTCTCCGACGAGCTCCAGATCGCCCGCGAGCAGCTCGGGGACCTCGTGCGCGAGGGCTCGGCGGACGCCGCGGACGTCCCCTACGCCAGCCCCAGCCACGAGACCCGGCTGCTGGGCTGGCCCGCCTGGGCCCAGGGCGCGGAGTGGCCGAGCTGCCCGCAGTGCGAGGCGCGCATGGTGCTCGTGGCCCAGGTGGGCGCCGACGACGGCCCGCTGCGCATGCTCTTCGCCGCCGACGGCACCGGCCACGTGACCCAGTGCCCGACGCACCTCGACGTGCTGGCCTTCGGCTGGGCCTGCGGCTGAGCCGCGCGCTGGCAGCGTGAGCGGCCTGCTGTCACCCTGAGCGGCATGAAGCGGGTCCTGTTCGCGTGCTTCCTGCTGACCCACGCCGGGTGCATGCCGATCGGTGTCGGCGTGTGGGCCGCCGTCACGGCGGGG
>JAWKSZ010000148.1:0-1751 GCA_041402045.1 Planctomycetota bacterium
GGATTGAGCCACCGAGCTCCGCCCGATCGCTCGCGCTCGGATACCCGCTCCACCGGCGCGGGACCTCGCCGCCGGAGCCCCTCTCCATGCACTCACACCTCGTTCGCCGGGCCGGTCACGTGTGGGCGGAGCTCGGTCTCCGGCGTGTCTTGCCAGCGGAGGGCGTCACGACTGCGCGCGAGCGGAGCCTTGGCGTCCTTGGCGTCCTTGGCGGTTCAGCACTCTTCCGGCTCGCCGACTACTCGCGCGGGAGCTGGAGCCGCGCGATCTGCGCGGCGGCGTAGCCCGCGCCGAAGCCGTTGTCGATATTGACCACGGTCACCCCCGGGGCGCAGCTGTTGAGCATGCCCAGGAGCGCGGCCAGGCCGCCGAAGGCGGCGCCGTAGCCGACGGAGGTGGGGACGGCGATACAGGGGCAGCTCACCAGGCCGCCGACCACCGAGGGCAGCGCGCCCTCCATGCCCGCGACCACGATCACGACCCCCGCCTGCTGCAGGCGCTCGCCCTCGGAGAGGATCCGGTGGATCCCGGCGACGCCCACGTCGCGCAGGGACTCGACGCGGCAGCCGAGGGTCTCGGCGGTGACCCGCGCCTCCTCCGCGACCGGGAGGTCCGAGGTCCCCGCGCACACGACCAGCACCGGGCGCGGCGGTGTGGGCGGGGGCGCGCCCCGGCGGGCCACGATCGTGCGCCCCAGGGGCTCGTAGACCGCGTCGGGGACCCGGGCGCGCACCGCCTCCGCCGCGACCTGGCTGGCCCGGGTCACGAGCAGGCTCTGCTCGCGGGCGGTGATCTCCTGCGCGATCGCGGCGATCTGCTCGGGGGTCTTGCCCTCGCCGAAGATCACCTCGGGCACGCCGCAGCGCAGCGCGCGGTGGTGGTCGATCCGGGCGAAGGGCAGGTCGGTGAAGGGCAGGGAGCGCAGGCGCTCCATGGCGCGCTCGGGGGGCAGGTCGCCCGCCGCGACCTCGCCCAGGAGCGCGCGCAGCGCGTCCGGATTCACGCCACCTCCGAGCGGGGCAGCGCGCCGCGGCCGAGGTCGTCGCCGCGGGGGGCGACGCCCTGGCTGAGCGCGGCCTCGGCCCAGGCGGCGATCATGGCGCCGTTGTCGGTGCAGTACTTGGGGTGCGAGAGCACCACGTCCAGCGCCTGGGCCTCGCCGCGCTCGCGCACGAGCTCGCGCAGCCGGCCGTTGCAGGCCACGCCGCCGCCCAGGGCCAGGGTCGCCACGCCCTCGCTCAGCGCGGCGCGCACGACCCGCTCGGCGAGCACGTCGCACACCGCCTCCTGGAAGGACGCGCTCACGTCGGGCACCGAGAGCCCGGGGAGCAGCGGGGCGTCGCGGCTCTGGTTCTTGCCCCGGGTCGCGTAGAGCACGGCGGTCTTGAGCCCGGAGAAGGAGAAGTCGTAGGCCCCGCCCTTGACCTTGGCTCGAGGGAAGTCGAAGGCCCGCCGGTCGCCGCCCTGGGCCGCGCGCTCGACGGCGGGGCCGCCGGGGTAGGGGAGCCCCAGGAGCACGGCGACCTTGTCGAAGGCCTCCCCCGCGGCGTCGTCGACGGTGCGCCCCAGGCGCCGGATCCGGCCGGGGCCGTCGTAGCGGTAGATCGCGGTGTGCCCGCCGCTGGCGAGGAGCGCGACCAGGGGCAGCTCCACGGCGTCGGGGTCCGGGGCCTCCCCCGGCGGCGGGAGCAGGCAGGCGTGGACGTGGGCCTCGAGGTGGTCGACGGCGACGAAGGGTATGCGCCGCGCGA
>JAWKSZ010000149.1:0-1734 GCA_041402045.1 Planctomycetota bacterium
GGAGGACCCCGCCGTGGAGAAAGGCGGGCAGAACGTGAAATACGACGCCCTGGTCCTCAGCCACCAGGGCGTCTCGGTCAAGGGGATCGCCTTCGACACCCTGCTCGAGAGCTACCTGCTCGACCCCGCGGCGCGGACCCACGGCCTCGACGACCTGGCGCTGCGCTACCTGGGCTACAAGAAGATCGCCACCCGAGAGGTCATGGGCACGGGGCGCGGCAAGCGCAGCATGGACAAGCTCCGCGACGAGGAGATCCTGCCCTACGCGTCGGAGGACGCGGACATTACCCTCCGCCTGCACCAGCAGTTCCAGCGCCGGCTCGCCGAGCAGCCGCGCCTGCTCGAGCTCTACCGCGACGTCGAGCTCCCGCTCTCGCGGGTCCTCGAGCGCATGGAGCGCCGGGGGATCCGGGTCGACACCGACGCCTTGAAGTCCCTCGGCGACGAGCTCCGCGGGCGGATCGCCGAGCTGGCCAAGGAGGTCTACGCCCTGGCCGGCGAGGCGCTGAACCTGAACAGCCCGCGCCAGGTCGGCGAGCTCCTGTTCGAGCGCCTGAAGCTCCAGGAGGCCGCCGGGCACAAGGCCAAGCGCACGGCGACCGGCGCCTACGCCACCGACGCCGAGACCCTCGAGGGCCTGCGCGAACAGCACCCGGTGGTCGGGAAGCTGCTCGAACACCGCGGGCTGGAGAAGCTGCTCGGGACCTACGTCGACGCGCTCCCCGGGCTGATCGGCAAGCGCACCGGCCGCGTGCACACGAGCTTCAACCAGGCGGTGACCGCCACCGGCCGGCTCTCGAGCTCGGACCCGAACCTGCAGAACATTCCCGTGCGCACCGCCGAGGGCCGCCGGATCCGCGCCGCCTTCGTGGCCGGCGCCGAGGACTGGGTGCTCGTGGCCGCCGACTACTCGCAGGTCGAGCTCAGGATCCTGGCCCACTACTCCCAGGACGAGGCCCTGCTCGAGGCCTTCCGCGCCGACAAGGACGTGCACAAGGCGACCGCGTCCACGGTGTTCGGCGTGCCCTTCGACGACGTGGGCCCCGAGCTCCGCGGGCGGGCCAAGGCGATCAACTTCGGGATCGCCTACGGCATGGGCGCCCAGCGCCTCGCCCGGGACACCGGGCTGAGCCTCGACGACGCGCGCTCGTTCATTGACAGCTACTTCGCCGAGTTCCCCGGGATCAAGGGCTACCTCGAGGCCCAGGTCGCCTACGCTCGGCGCTTCGGCTACGTCGAGACGCTCCTCGGCCGCCGGCGTCCGCTCCCGGACATTCGCGCCACCCGTCGCCTGGCCCGCAGCAACGCCGAGCGCATGGCGATCAACACCCCGATCCAGGGCAGCGCCGCGGACATCATAAAGATCGCCATGGTCGCGATCGACCGCCGCCTCGCCGCGAGCGACCTCGACGCCCACATGCTGCTCCAGGTCCACGACGAGCTCGTGTTCGAGTGCCCGGCCAGCCAGCAGGACGCCCTCGTGGCGCTCGTGCGCGAGGAAATGCAGGGCGCGTTCCCCCTCGCGGTCCCGCTCAAGGTCGACGTCGGCGCTGGGCGCACCTGGCTCGACGCGCACTGAGCGCGGGCGGGCCCTGCCGTCCGAGGCGTGAGCGGACAGCGTTGGAGGATTGAACCGCCAAGGACGCCAAGGACGCCAAGGCTCCGCTGGACCGTGGACGTGCCGCGTGGCCCGTTCAACGCAGAGGCGCAGAGGCGCGGAGGAACGCAGAGCTA
>JAWKSZ010000150.1:0-1719 GCA_041402045.1 Planctomycetota bacterium
ACCTCGGACTGACCCGTCCCCAGGACCTGCGACGCGCCATTCGCTCGCGCCGGGGCGGGCAGCGGGGTCTCCGCACGCGCCGCTGACCCGGCCCTGCGTCCGTCCTCGCGAAGATTTCTTTTCCTTCCGCTCCGCGTCCAACCTCCGGGTGCACCGTCGGCTACGTCCCGCGACGAAGTGTGAATAGGCGTTCGCCGCGAACTCCTGGGAACCTTCCGGCGGCGGCGCCCGTCAAAGCCTTGAGGAGAGGGGCCATGCCTACCCCGAGCGCGTTCACCAAGCTCTACCGCTTCACCCCCAGCCGCGCGGCGTTCACGCTGGAGGGCATGCAGCGCGCGCTCGCCGAGGAGGGCCTCGGCCTGGACGCGCTGCGCGACCACCTGCGCCGGACCCAGGCGCTGGCCCGGGAGGCGCAGGCCCTCGAGGCGCGCTGGAAGGGTCCCCGGGGGGACGTGATCTACGGCCCCGAGGCGCGGCGCCTGGACGCCGAGCTCGACCGCGTGCTCGGCGCCCTGGACGCGAGCCTCCAGCTCACGCTGCGCGCCTTCGGGCCGGGCTCTCCCCGGGGCGACGCCGCCGTCGACGCCCGCGAGTGCCTGTTCCCCCATGGGGTGGCCCACGTGATCCGCCTGCCCTACGTCGAGGCCGCGGAGCAGGTGCGGCGCCTCCTGGCCCAGGTCGACCAGGACCCCGAGCTGGCGAAGTCCTTGGGCGAGCTCGGCGTGGCCCCGCTGCTCGAGCGCCTGCGCGAGGTCCACGCGCGCTACGTCCAGGCGCTGCGGCGCCCGCCGCCGCTCCCCTTCGCGGAGGTCCAGCAGGCGCGCGAGGCGCTGCACGAGCGCTTCTGCGCCGTGGTTGCTCTGGTCGTGGGCCTGGGTGCGCTGTCGGAGCCCGGGAGCGCCGAGGCCCAGGCGCTCACCCGCGCGCGGCACGTCGTGGCGGAGCAGAACCGCGCGCTGGGGATCGCGCACCGCCGCCGTCGCCGCGGGGAGCGCGAGCACGAGGAGCGGGCTGTGGCCCACGCGGCGCCTGAGCCGCCAACGGAGGCGGACGTCGCTGCGCCCGGCGCGTCTCAGTCTCCTCGTGCCACGAGGGCAACGCTCCTCGGATTTCGCTCTGCCTATGCGCCGGCGAGGCGCGACCGGACGAGGGCTCGTTGGCCTGGGCACCGCCAGAGAGGACTCGGGGCGGCTGGGTCAGGTGCAAGGCGTCCCCCCGCGCCGTGGCAGGGCGAGGGTCGCCGCCTTCGGCGCCCTCGAGGCAGGAGGGATCCCCCGCGCTCGCCGTGAGCGTGCTCGCTCTAGCTCAGTAGTTCTTGTTGAACTCGCGCATGAAGTCTTCGTGCGCGCGCATTTGGGTGTTGAACGCGCGGGCGTCGTTCTCGCGTTGGATCTGGGCGTTGATCGCGTCCATGGCCCGCCCGTGCTCGGCCTGGCTCTGGAGCATGTCCGCCCGGAAGGTGCTGGGGCCGGACGAGCGCACCTGCGCCGGGCGGGTGTAGCGCGCGACCTCGTCGATCAGGCGCGCGACGTCGGGGTGCAGGCTGGCCTTGTCCAGGGCGTTGTATTCGCGCACCACGTCGTCGTCGCGCTTGGCGGCGGCGACCAGGCACACGAACACCGCCCGGGCGTTGCGGTCGGGGTAGCGGTGGGTCAACGACAGGCCCGAGGCGCAGTAGTCGTAGAACCGCCCGCTCGGGGGCATGCCGAAGCGGTCTCG
>JAWKSZ010000151.1:0-1715 GCA_041402045.1 Planctomycetota bacterium
TAGGCAAAGGATCTGGGCAGCCACGAGCGCTCCTGCCTGACAGACACGAGCGCTAAACTTCTCGCGGTCCGATACCTCAGGCGTTCTTTGGTTGTTGTGGTGACTCCAGATTGCCTAAGGGGTCGGACCGTCCTCCTTCCGGACCGCAACTCTCATCCGCTCAGCGACTTCCGTGGCTCGTCGCCTGGCATTGGGACAAGCCCCGCCCCTACGTTGTGTGAGAGCAACGCCTTCGCAGGAGAGCCCGCACGATCGAGGCGCGTCGACTTGGCGCATGCTGCGTGCCGAACACTGCTGGGACGAGCCCCGCCCCTACCTCATACAAAGCGCACCCAGCAAGGCGACCCTCACGCCGAGACGACCGTGCCGAACACGATCGGGACGCGCCCAGCCCCTACCCCTGCGCGTGCACACCGCGAAACGCCGGAGCTACTCCGGTTGCCAGGGGGGGAGGTCGCCGAGCTGGGCGCGGGCCTCGGCGGAGGTGGGGATCCCCCAGCGTTCGAAGTGCGGGCCGAGGTCGCGGCCGACGGCGCGGGAGAGCTCGAGCAGCCAGCGGTCGCGCTTCTCCGCGTCGGTCGCCGGGTCGAGCCCCTGCTCGCGGTAGGCGCGGAACGCGGCCTGGAACGGGGCCCAGCCGAAGGCGCGCTGGACCTCGGCGTAGAACGCGAGCGCGAGGTCGGGCTCGCGGGTCCAGCGCGGGTAGGGCGCGCCCTGGGCGAGGTAGTCGGCGACCTTCGTGCGCCCGCTCGCGAGCCAAGGGTGCTCCCAGGGCTCGATCCCGACCACCGTGTCCATGACGTAGAGCGTGAACAGGTTGCAGGTGACCTCGGTCGTCCCGGCGAAGGTCCAGGCGCGCTGCTGATGGTTGTGCCCCAGCTCGTGGAAGTGGCCCCACGAACCCTCGCGCTCGAGCCGCTCGAGGTCGAGCACCAGCGGCGGGCGGCCGCCCTGGGGCGTGGCCACGTCGAGGTGGGTCACGATCGGGTAGCCCGAGTGCATGTAGCCGCCGGAGAGCTGCACGTCGGCCACGAAGCGCTCGGCGCGCGCGGGCAGCGGGCGCTGCCCGAGCTCGGCGTAGCAGGCGAGCACCCGGTCCCAGAAGCGCAGGATCGGCGCCGGGTCGTCGAGCGCGCGGATCGAGGCCGAGGGCACGGTCAGGCTCAGGTGCCGCGCGTGGAGCTCGGCCCAGGGCCCGGGCGCCAGGCGCCGCGCGCGCCAGGCGGCAATGCTCTCGGGGTCGGTGAGGTCGACCGTCGGCGCCTCGACCGCGCCCGTGACCTCGACGGTCAGCGCGCCGCTGCCGCGGCCGGGCTCGAGGTAGAGCAAGCCCCCGAACGGGCTCGCCACCCGCAGCTCGTCCGCGTCGAGGGTCCAGCGCCCGGCGACCTCGGGCCAGCGCGACCAGCGCGGCTGCGCCCACAGCCGGTCGGTGTGGCAGCCCACGCGCACCGTCCAGGGCGCGCCCGCGCCCACGCGGACCAGGCGCACGACCTCCCCTGCGGGCACGTAGAGCCCGGTCGAGCGCCAGCCCGGGCCGGCCGCGACGGTCAGCCGGCGCGTGACCCGGGGCGCGTCCGCGGCCACCGCGCCCGGGAACGCCTCGACCCCGGGGGCCGGGCGCACCGCCTCGGGGGCGAGCCCGTTCTGAGCATGGAACCAGAGCGCCACGCCGAGCCGCGCCCGGGGGTCCGCCAGGGGCGCGGCGGCGGTCG
>JAWKSZ010000152.1:0-1645 GCA_041402045.1 Planctomycetota bacterium
GAGAGCAGGCTCAGCCCCGTGGGGTGGCTCGAGCCGGGCGCGATCCGGGGGTAGTCCTGGAGCAGCGGGCGCACGGCGTCCACGGCCACGTGGCGGGGCACGTCGATCCCCTCGCCCAGGAGGATCACCTGGTCGGCCACGTCGGGGAGCGCGAGGGGCATGGCGTCGCCCCACACCGCGCACACCGTGACCCGGTCGGGGCACTCGGGCAGCACGAGGTACATCAGCGTGGGCACGAAGCCGGGCTCGAGGAGGACCTCGAACGAGGCCTGGAGCTGCTCGCGGCGCAGGTTCCAGTTCCACACCGCCTCGAGCCGCGCCCGCGGCTGGCTGAACAGCGCGTCGGGCGCCTGGTGCGCGAGGATCGCCTCGTGGGCGAAGGCGTTGCCTGCGTTCCAGCCGCGGAGGAAGCCCTCGGGGCTGTAGGGGCCGGAGCCCATGCCGTCGCCCTGGGGGTCCTCGACCCCCAGGGCGAAGTGCCCGACGAAGGCCGTCAGCAGCGGCTCGAGCTCGAGCCCGAACACGTGGGGCCGGAAGTAGTTCAGGTTGAAGGCGCAGACCCGGTCGTCGCCCCGGTCGTCGAGGTCGAAGGAGCCGTAGACCCCGGTGTCGGGGTGGCGGTAGAAGGCCTGGTTCTCGCGCACCTCCACGTGGGGCTGCGCGCTGAAGTAGGCCACGAGCTCGTCGAGGGTGGGCGGCGAGCCAGGGGCACGGAACCAGAGGTCGTAGCTCATGCGGCGAGGATAGCAGCCCCTCGCGCCCCGGCTTCCGCGGTCCAGGAGCGAGACTCCCTGGCGGAGCTCGCCCCATGAGCCCGCTCTCGACGCGCACCCTCGACGCGCTGCCGGTCCCCGCCGAGCTCTGGCGTCGCTCGATCGCCCCCGCGGCGCTGGATCGCCTGCGGACTCGTCTGAGCCAGGGCAGACGCCTTGACGCGGGGGCAGCGCGGCGCTAGCCTTACGCCGTAAGCCTGGAGGCGCGCCATGGATCACGTCGTGTTCAGCCCCCGCTACGACATGGGGCTCTTGGGGCTCGAGCGCCTGCACCCGTTCGACGCGCGGAAGTACGGGCGCGCCTGGAAGCTGCTGCGCGGCCAGGTCCCGGCGGAGGCGTGGATCCGGCCGGACCGGCCGGTGTCCACCGACGAGCTGCTCGCGGTGCACACCCTGGGCTACCTCGAGCGCCTACGGCAGCCGCGAGTGGTGGCGCAGGTGCTGGAGCTGGGGGTCGCCGCGCTGTTGCCGCGCTGGCTGCTCGAGCGCGCGCTGCTGCGGCCCATGCGCTGGGCGACGCGAGGCACCGTGCTCGCCGTGGCCTGCGCCCTGGAGCGCGGCTTCGCCGTGAACCTGGGCGGCGGCTTCCACCACGCCACGCCCGACGGCGGCGAGGGCTTCTGCGTCTACGCGGACGTGGCGCTCGCGATCCACGCCGCCCGCGCCGCGGGCCAGCTCTCGCCCGACGCGACGGTGGTGCACCTCGACCTCGACGCGCACCTGGGCAACGGCGTGGCGCACTGCTTCCTCGACGACCCCCGGGTGCGGCTGTTCGACGTGTTCAACGGGCGGATCTACCCCTGCCACGATCGCGTCGCGCTGGCGCGGGTCGACCACCCGGTGCCCGTCGACCAGCACACCTCGGAGGTCAG
>JAWKSZ010000153.1:0-1593 GCA_041402045.1 Planctomycetota bacterium
CCAGTGCCAGGGCCGGCCGAGCTCGGGGCGGTGGGTGCGGCGCAGGGTGAAGCGGGCGTTGCCCGCACCCAGGACCAGGTCCTCGCGCGCGGCCTCGAGCCCCCCGCTCAGCGGGTTCACGTCGCTCGCGGCGCCGAACGCCGCAGCGGCAGTCAGCACCCACACCAGGATCGCGTTCTTCAAGACCCGTCCTCGCTGGGAGGAGGCACACGGCGACACCGCGGAGGCTCGGCTCGACCGCCCCGGAGGGCAGGAGCGCGTGACTCGATACGTCGGTAGGCCGGATCCCCCTCTCTCCTTCTCGGCCAGCATGACAACACGCGGCGTGCCGCGATACTGAGAGGTTTAAGTCGTTGCCTGGCAGTGAATCAGGGCCGAAACCGTGTCACCTCCGGGCACCGCGAACCCGATCTGCACCCGATTCGTCGCCTGTTGGACACAGTCCCTTCCCGAAGATTGAGGCGCCCTGGCTGCGGGCGCTTGCTAGGCTCGCCCGCCGGAGAGCAGAAGCGATAGGAAGGTTCCCCATGCGTCGCCCGTGGATCTCGACCCTCTTGGCCCTGGGGCTCGCGCTGCCCGCCCTGGCCGACTCCCCGACCCTCAGCCCCCTCAGCCGCGTGGGTGTGATCGGCGCCAGCGTGAGCGACGGCGTGGGCCCCGGGGTGCCCTCGCTGTCCTCGCTCCTGCGCGCGGGGGTCGACCGCCCGGCGATCGTGATCGACCGCGCCAACAGCCACTTCGCCGCGGCGCCCCTGGCCACGACCCAGCGCGCGGTGGAGCAGGTGCGCGAGGGCGGGGCGACCCTGGTCGTCGCCGCCGACGTGTTCTTCTGGTACGCCTACCGCTACCCCAGCCAGGCCGAGCGCGAGGAGCAGCTCCGCCAGGGGCTCGCCGCCCTGAGCGAGCTCGACTGCCCGCTGCTCGTGGGCACCGTGCCCAAGCTCGAGGCCCAGCACATTCCCCCCCAGAACCAGCCCAGCGTCGAAGAGCTCGCGCGGCTGAACCAGGCGATCACCGACTGGGCCGCCGAGCACGAACAGATCAGCGTGCTGCCCCTCGACGAGATCCTGGTCGCGTTCAAGGGCGGCCAGCCGATCGAGCTCGCCGGGAAGCCCTACCAACCCGACCCCACCAGCCTGTTCCAGCGCGACGGGATCCACCTCACCGTCGAGGGGCAGTCGGCCCTGGCCATGCTGATCCTGGACAGGATCCGCACCCTGCCCCAGTTGGACGAGGCCGAGCGCGGCCACGTGGTCCAGGACCTGCCCAGCCTGCGCGAGGGCGGCCTGAACCTCGACCGCTGCAAGGCCCTGGCGGTGCCCACCCTGCGCGCGCTCAAGCACCTCAGCCGCCAGGCCGACAACGGCCCGGTCGAGCTCGCCCGGCTGCAGGAGGTCCTCTCCAAGCAGGTCAGCGCCGCCGACGTGACCCGCGCCGTGGACTGGCTCGCGGGCGAGGGCGCCCTCGAGCGCGAGGGCGACGCCCTGACCCCGGTGCTCGGGGTCGAGCCGATCCGGCATTAGTGGCCCGTCAGGGCCGATTCCAGCGGCGCTCGCTTGCCCTCGTCGTCCCTGGCGTTGTTGCTCGTCGGTC
>JAWKSZ010000154.1:0-1566 GCA_041402045.1 Planctomycetota bacterium
TTCGCCGCGCTCCTCGACCTGGTCGCCCGGGGCGAGCTCCGCCAGGGGGCGACCGTGGTCTTCCTGCACACCGGCGGCGTGCCCGGGCTGTTCGCGTATCGCTCCGTGTTCTCGGAGCCCTGAGCCGCCCACATTCCGCCATCCGCCCCAGCGGTCCGTCTCACGACCCGTTCGCGAACCTCAAGGGCCTCCTAACCCGCGCGCTGACGTGAGTTCGAGTGTCCAGCGGGTGGCAAGGGGTTTGCAACGAGCGATTGCAAAGGTCGTGAAATGAACGCGTGCCGCGCGCTGCTCCTGGTCCTGTCCCTCCTCGGCGCCGCCGGGGCGGTCCAGGCGCAGGGGACGGCCCCCGCCGTCGAGCTCGACCCCTTCGCCGACGTGCGGCGCAGCGACGGGACCCTGCGCTGGGGCGAGCTCATGGCCCGCGAGGGCGAGCCCGGCCCCCGGCTGCGCAACTTCAGCCTGGAGTCCTTCGCCCGCGAGCTCGCCCACGTGATCCAGTCCGGGGACCGGGCCCGCACCGAAGAGTTCTTCGACGGCGTGATCGCGACGGACTTCTATCGCACCTACGGCGTGTTCGCGGTCTCCTCGACGGCGGTCGAGCTGGGCTACGACATGGCCTACCGCCGCTACCTGCACCGCTACCTCAAGCCGCGCTTCGTGAGCGGGGTCCTGCGCAGCAACCTCGCCCTCGCGACCGGGATCGCCCTGGCCGAGCTCGCCAACGGAACCTTCAACGGCAAGGCCTTCGCGATCTCCATGGGCAGCCTGGGTCTGTCCTCGGCGCTGGTCGAGGCGGCGGCCACGAGGATCCCCGCGTTGCACCGCTTCAAGACCGCGATCCGCGCGCCCCAGGCCGGGCGCCTGCTGCGCGCGGGCGGCTTCGTCTACCAGACCGCGGAGCTGGCCGTGGTGTTCTTCGTGGGCCGCCTGGTCGAGGAGGCCTACTACGGGATCCAGGCGCGGCGCGACGCGCTGGAGGCGCTCCAGACCGCGGGGGCCGCCGCCTACGACGCCTGCGCCGGCGCCGCGACCCCCGAGGCTGCGCGCGACGCCCTCGTCGCCTACGAGGCCGCCTGGACGACCTACCGCAACGTGCTCTACGGCCCGCTGCTCCACGACCAGGCGGTGTTCCTCGGGCGCCTGGAGCGCCTGGCCGAGGACGCCAAGCTCGTCGACGACCGCGTGCAGGCTGCGCTGCGCCGCGCGGCGGGGCACCCGGAGCTGCCGCTGGTCCGCTTCGCGCAGCGCCAGGCCGACGAGGCCGCGGCCCGCTTCGACCGCGAGCTCGACCAGCTCGCGAGCACCTACCTCGACGACACCCAGGAGCACTTCGCCGAGGTCTACACGGGACGCCGCGCGGCCACCGACCCCTTCGCCGTGCCGCTGCAGCTGGTGCGCACCGGCGCGCCCCAGGCGCGCGCCGCGTTCGTCCGCGCCCACGCCAAGGCCACCAAGAACCGGCTGCAGTCTTACGCCCACGAGCGCACGGCCCTCCTGGCGCTCGCCGCCCTCGCGCCGGCGCAGGGCGCCGAGTTCGCCGCCTCCCGCGCGCGGGTCGATCGG
>JAWKSZ010000155.1:0-1550 GCA_041402045.1 Planctomycetota bacterium
CCAGCACCGCGCCCTTCGGCAGGTCACCGCTCAGGACCCGTGCCAGCACCCCCGGGGAGAACCGGAGCTCCGCGCGGGCCAGCGCGCGCCGCCGCGTCTCCCCCTTCTGCGACACGTCCACCATGCGCGGCCGCCCCTCGGCGTCCACGTGACTGAATCCCTCGGGCTCGCTCATGGCGGATCGTACCGAGCGGAACCCAGGCGCTCACGGCGGCCCGGCGGCGGCCGGGGCGGACATGAGCCGGAACGAGGCGGCCTCCAGGAGGTGCGGCGCCCCGACCGCCGGGTCGCCGGCGAGATCGGCCAGGGTCCACGCCACCCGCTCCAGCCGGCGGGTCGCGCGGGCGCTCAGACCATGGCGCGAGACCAGATCCACCAGCAGGTCGCGCTCCTTGGTCCCGTAGCGCGTGAGGCGGCGGAGCTCGCGCCCGCTCACCGTCGCGTTGGTGAGCGCCATTCCCCAGCGGGCTCCCTGGCGGTCTCGCGCGGAGAGCACCCGAGCGCGGACGGCGGCGCTGCTCTCGCCATCGGCCTGGTCGAAGAGCAGGTGGGGCTTCACCGGGTGCAGGAAGACCCTCATGTCGAAGCGGTCCAGGAGCGGCCCCGAGAGGCGCCCCCGGTACGCCGCCACCTGCCGCGGGGTGCACCGGCACCGCCCGTCGCCGAGGCCGAAGTAGCCGCACGGGCAGGGGTTCATGGCGGCGACGCACAGGAAGCGCGACGGGAACTTCCGCACGCTCCCGGCGCGGGTCAGGTGCACCACCCCCTCCTCCAGCGGCTCGCGGAGCACCTCGAGGGCGCGGCGGTCGAACTCGGGGAACTCGTCCAGGAACAGGACGCCTCGGTGCGCCAGGGTGAACTCGCCGGGGCGGATCGGGGTCCCGCCCCCGGCGAGGCCCGCGGGGGTCGCGGTGTGGTGCGGGCTCCGAAACGGCGGCACACGGCAGGCGGCGGGGTCGGGACGGCCGGCGACGCTCGCGATCCGCGCGGTCTCGAGGAGCGCACCGTCGTCCAGCGGCGGCAGGATCGTGGGGAGGCGGCGGGCGAGCATGGTCTTCCCCGCCCCCGGCGGCCCCTCCATCAGGAGGTTGTGCTGCCCGGCAGCCGCCACCTCGAGGGCCCGCCGCGCCTGGAACTGACCCTGGACCTCGGACAGATCCGGACCGGTGGGCTCCCCGGCCGCCGGGACGCCCCGCGCGCCGCGGTAGGCCGCGCCGCGCCCCCTGAGGGCCTCGAGGGCCTCTCCCACATGGGTCACCGGAAACAGCGGCGGCTCCGTGGCGAGGGCCGCCTCGGCCAGATTCTCCCGCGGCAGCACGAGCCCCGCCCGGCGCCGCGCCGTCGCGAGCGCCACCCCCAGGCTTCCCGGCACGGCGCGGACCTCCCCGGAGAGCAGGAGCTCGCCGAAGAAGACCAGGCCGCCCTCGCTCGCGTCCTCGAGACCCAGGACCACCGCGGCGTAGGCCATGGCGAGGGCGAGGTCCAGGCAGCGGCCCGTCTTGCGCACGTCCGCCGGCGCGAGGTTCATGAGGATGCCGTCCCCCAGGGTC
>JAWKSZ010000156.1:0-1541 GCA_041402045.1 Planctomycetota bacterium
ACCACGTCGTAGACGCTGTTCAGGTTGAACTGCGTCTGGGCGTCAATGACCTTGATCTTGTAGCGGTCCTCGCCGTTGGTGTAGGTCTGGCCGAGGATCTCGAGCCCGCCCGCGAAGCTCGCGCGCCGCGCGGGGTCGTAGTTGGGGTCGCCGGGCCGCGCGGCCAGGGACTCCTCGAGGGGCAGGGCGTAGTTGCCGTCGGCGTAAATGTGCGGGGAGTTCGGGTCCGAGTAGGACTCGGTCCCGGCCAGGCGCTTCATGAGCGCCATGCCCGTCTCGAGCCCGCCCTCGGCGATCAGCCGCGCGCGCACCGTGTCGACGTAGTTCTTCGACGCCTGGCGCTCGAGGCGCATGAGGGAGACGAAGGTGATCGCCAGCACGCTCAGGAGCGTGAGGATCCCCAGCGCCACCACGAGCATCGAGCCGCGTTCGTTGTCTTGCCGCATTTCGAACCTCCTCGGCCGGGCCTGCCCGACACCCCGGTCGCCTCACAACCGGTTGCTCCGCCTTGGTTCACGCGGGGCGGGGCGGCCAGCCTATCAAACATTCCTCGAAACCCCGAACCGAGACTTCCCGCGGAAATTTCCTTTAATCCCTTGGGCTGCAGGGGGTTCGAATGCGGTGCCCGCGGCCCGGCGGCGGTCCCAGGCCCCCCCCGCTGCCGCGTAAGCGACTGCGTGGCAGTGGCTAACGCCGGGAGACCCGCCTCCAGCGCGCTTCGGGTGCGCGGGCAGCCGAGATCAGGGCGCCGCGGGCGAGGGCCAGGGTCTCCTCGTGGAACTCGACCCGCTCCGCGCCGATCGCCTCCAGCTCCTCCTCGATCCCGCGCCGGCCGAAGCGCTCGAGGACCGGCTCCGGCGCGGCGACCACCACCCGCTCCAGGCGCTCCCGTCGCTCCCGCGGCGGGAGCGGCTTGAGCATGCAGCGCAGCGAGACCGCGAGCTCCCGCGCCTCGCGCCCGGGGATCGGCCGCACCCAGTCGTGCTGGCTCCCGACCCCGAGCTGGCTGCGCTCGGTGTCGAGCAGGATCAAGGGCACGTTGCGCCCGACCCCGCCGCGCAACCCGCGCCGCGCCGCGTCCAGGGCCGGGACCACGAGCACCCGGTGGAACCCCGCGCGCCGGGCCTCCCGCCGCAGGGTGAACTCCTGCTCCCGGGTCGTGCCCCGCACGAAGGTCACCGCCGCCCGCAGCTCGCCCCCAGGCTCGACGTCCACGCCGTAGACCGTGAGCTCGAGCCACGCCCCCGGGTCCTGGGTGTTCGCGGTGCGGATCACGGTCTCGTGGCCGTTGGAGCTGACCGCCTCCACGGCCTCTCCGCCAACGTAGATCCCCAGGGTGATCGGCGCGTCCTCGTCCACACCCCCACGGTTCGCGAGCCGTGCACGGCTGACAAGGGGTCTCTCCAGGCGCGCCCCGCGCAGCCGCGGCCTGCTGGCCTTGGGGAATAAGGACTTCTGCGACTCGACCTGCAGGTCGCCCTATGGGGGATAGCCCGCCCTCTGGGTCGAGTCGCAGGTCGCCCTATGGGGGATAACCCGCC
>JAWKSZ010000157.1:0-1540 GCA_041402045.1 Planctomycetota bacterium
GGGCCACCTCGACGTGCTGAACCTGCTGCTCGAGTCCGGCGCGAGCCCCGACGCCACCGCCGCCGGCGGGCTGAGCGCGCTCATGCTCTGCGCGCTGGGCGAGCACAGCGCCCTGGCCGAGTGCCTGCTCCAGGCCGGGGCCAGCGTCGACGCGCGGGACGGCGAGGAGCAGACCGCGCTCATGCTCGCCGCGCACCACGGGCGGCTGGGGCTGATCGAGACCCTGCTCGAGGCCGGCGCCGACCCGCGGCTGCTCGACCGCGAGGGCCGCGGCGCCCGGGAGCACGCCGAGCTCGGCGAACAACCGGCGGTCCTGGCCCTGTTCGCCGAGCTGGGGATCAAGGGCGCCCCGCGCCCGGCGCCGACCCCCGAGACCGACGCCGCGCGGCGCCGGCTGCGCGGGCTCGAGGACTACTTCGGCGAGGGGCGGGCGGTGCTCGTGCGCGCGCCGGTGGGCGACGTGGCCCAGGCCCTGGCCGCCCACCGCGGCGGCCAGCACCACCCCAAGGTCACCGGCCACTCTCGCGAGCTCCCCGCGGGCTGCCTGCGCCTGACCGCCTTCGACGGCGTGCCCTGGACCGTGATCCAGCACGAGAGCGACCCGGGCCGCGCGGCGCTGGGCGAGGACGACGCCGCCGCGCTCTCGACCGCGGTCGCCGGCGAGGCGCTCTACGTGGCCAGCAGCGACGAGGCGGGGACGCTGGTCTTCCGCCACTTCCGCGACGGCCACCTCCACGAGCGCCTCGACTACGACGGCAGCGGCGACGAGGACCTGGACGAGACCCGCTACTGGCGCGCCGACCTCAAGCACCCGCTCGAGATCGACGACCCCTACGACTTCACCGACGCCCGGCTGCAGACCCTCGAGGCCTACGTGCCCGCGGCCCTCGAGCCCGGGCGCGTGGGCAAGCGCCACCACGTCGCCGCCCCGGCCGGGGTCGAGCGGATCGACTGGGTCGTCTGCGGGTGAGCCGCGAGGCCGCCCGCGAGGCGCCTCCCCCCGCCCCGCGCTGCGCGGTGTGCCACGACGCGCTGACTGCGACCCCCGAGCCGCGCTGGGCCTGCGCCGCGTGCAACACCCAGGCCCACGCCCAGTGCGTGGAGGACCTCCCCCGCTGCCCGACGCTGGGCTGCGCGGGACCCCTGCCCACCGGCGCCCGGGCCACCCGCTACCACGAGCAGCTCGAGGCCCGCGACGGCTGGCTCCTGCGCTGGGTGTGGGGCCCGACGGCGCTCCTCGGCGCGCTCCTGGGCGCGCTCCTCGGCGGCGGCGGCCCCGCCGACCCCGGCGGGTTCCTCCGCGGCGCGGTGCTCGGGGCCATGACCCTCGGCCTCGCCGCCACCGCGGTGTCCTTCGTGGGCTGGGAGCTCTGGCGGCGCACCACCGACGCCCGCGAACCCTGGGACTGAGGACGTTGGACGAGCGTAACCAAGGCCGAGCGTAGGACTTCAGCCCCCCGCACGGGGAACGGGAAGCACGAACGCGCCCGACCTGGAACGAACTCGACGGCCCAGGGGTGTTTCACGAGGTGTTCTCGAC
>JAWKSZ010000158.1:0-1514 GCA_041402045.1 Planctomycetota bacterium
CAAGGCTCCGCTGGTTCACACCGCGCCGAGGGTGAAGGCTTCGTCTTGCCGAGCTCGCGGCGCGAGGACGCTGACGCGGAGCCTCACTCCCCTTCTCCCGACCTCAGGGGACGAGGACGCGGACGCGGAGCCTTGGCGACCTTGGCGTCCTTGGCGGTAGAACCGTACTCGCCGCGTACGCTCGGACCTGGAGGGCAGGGGCAGGGGCAGGGGCAGGGGCAGGGGCAGGGGCAGGGGCAGGGGTGCCCCGCTCAGAACCCGCCCACGAACTCGCACAGCCCCGCCAGCACCGGCGGCGGGATCTCGTGCTGGCCGCGGAAGGGGACCCAGGTCACGTCGTGGCCGGCCTCGATCAACAGGTCGCGCAGGGTCTCCGCCTGGGCGAAGCTCAACAGCGGGTCCTGGGTGCCGTGGCTCTGGAACACCGGCGTGGGCTGCTGCGCGGCGAACCCGGGGACCCAGTCCTGGAGCGCGAGCAGGGTGCCCGAGAGCACGACCAGCCCGCCGATCGGCGCGCCGCTGGCGAAGGCGTCGCAGCTGACCATGGACCCCTGAGAGAATCCGCCCAGGATCGTGCGCGGCGCGGTGGCGCCCAGGCGCTCCTGGAGCTCCTCCAGCGCGGCGCGGAACTGCGCGCGCACATGAGGCAGCTCCGGAGGCACGTGCTGCGAGCGGTCGCGGTGGGTCCCCGCGGCGATCGCCTGCTCGAGCGCCGCGCCGTCGATCGGCCACCACATGCGCATGGGCATGAACCCGCCGGCGAGCTCGCCGGGCGCCTGGAAGAACGCGCAGCGCACGTGGGCCCCCAGGCGCGAGGTCAGGTAGCGACCCAGGGGCACGAGGTCGTCCCCCGGCGCGCCGTAGCCGTGGAGCAGGACCACCAGCGGCCCGTCGCCGCCGCCCCGCTCGTCCTCGCCCCCGGTGATCCGCACCGTGAGCCCGTTCAGCTCGAGGGTCTGCACGCTAGCCCCGGTAGGAGAAGAAGAAGGCGCCGACGCCGCCGACGAGGCAGATCCCCAGGACCAACCCCAGCGCCACCAGCGAGTAGACGACGATCCCCACCGTGTTCAGGTGGCCGGTGGCCCCGTTGTAGGCGGTGCCGCAGCCCTGGCACTTGACGTGGGTCAGGAGCTTGGGGCCGATCACGCCGCCCCACCAGGTGAAGCTCATGGGCTCCGCGTCGCTGACCTTGCACGAGGGGCAGGGCGCGTAGCGCCCGGCGTTGGGCCGCCCCTCACCTGGCGCCCCGGGGGGCTGGTAGGGGTCGCCCACGCTACGCCTCGTCCTCGAGCCAGGCCTTGCCGCGCACGGCGAAGCAAGGCGGACAGAAGGCCGAGCGCCCCGCGTTGACCGGGGTCGGGACCTCGGTCTCGGCGCCGCAGCCCGCGCAGTGGGTGGTGTAGACCAGGCGTCCGCCGATATGGCTCACCCCCTGACGCGGGGCGCGGCGGGGCGGCGGGCCGCCCCGTCCACGAGGCGCGCCGCGGCCGGCGCTGCGGGGGGCGCCGCCGCCG